>DAHUXN010000019.1 GCA_027307115.1 Acidobacteriota bacterium | reverse complement strand
GATTTCGCAATCCGCCAAATGGCAGATGATTTCGCGTACGCTCCACTTTCCCGGCGCGGGCGGCTGATCGGCGCGTTCCGGGCCGAGCGTGCGAATCGCGGAGGCGAGCTGACCGGCGGTCGCGGCGATCACTTGCTGAGGGTCTCGGTCCCCCAAATGCGATGCGTAGGGATTCATGCCGAAAACCATAGCATATGAGTATTCGAGTCTCAAGAACCAGCACCGCTGATTTTTGCAGACGGATTGACACCAACGAACCTGTTTCGTGACCGCGTATCCGGTGCGAATTGTGCAGGGCCGGCCTATGTTCACAGGGAAAACGGCGTTCCTTGCGGAGCAACAAGGTGGCACGAAGCGATAGAAAGTGGTACAAAGTGACAGAAAGTGGTGGGAATCAGAAATGCACTGATATATCGTAAGCTGGTGGGAACCGTGCTGGGTAGTTTACTCGATCGAAAATGTTCGCAGAATTCTACGTCTAAGTTTTTCTGCCTGGAATTTTATGTGGAGGTGCTTTGTGTCTTATGAGGAAGCCTTGAGGATCGCTAGTCGGGATGAACGATTTATGGCGACCGTGTACGCGATGAACACTCTTTTGATTCACAAGGGCGTTTACACGCACGACGAGTTTCAGGTTTTGTTCACGGAATGGATGCAAAAGGAAACGAGAAAAACGTCGGACTCTACTTCTCGGGCTTCTTTCGCTCAGGCGTAGAGTACAAGTCCGCCCACGTTGGATGACCGCAGGCCGGTTTTTTGCCGCAATGCTCTCCGATTCCGCAACGGATGCATTCGCAGTCGCACTTGGGTGCCGGTAAGACTTTCTTACGCCCCGCGCGCCTCCACCACATAAACACCGCCCTTTTTGAATGCAGAAACGCGCCGATTATATGACGAGGGCTTAGTATCTCAAGCACACTAAAATGGATGGATCACGAAATTTGGCGCTTTACAACTCCGCATCGAAATACTTACTCTAGTGTGGCTATGTGGTATGTGAACGCAAAATTTCCGGCGAAACAAATCGAAGCGGCGCTGCCGCAATTCGGATTCACCGTGCGCAGCTCCGGCGGAGTGGCGCGCGTCGAGAAATATAATTGCGGCGCGGAATTTCGCAAAGCCCCCGACGGCGAGTATCAAATGACCGAGCTGCCCGCTATCATGAAAATGGGGCAGTTTACGCAACTGTGGGATGCCGGCTACCAGAAATTTCTGATCACCAGGGACAAACGCAAACTGCCGGCCATCGTCAGCGAGCTTGCGGACCTGCGGAGATTCAACGAAGAGCTTCGCTCGGCGCTCGGCGTGCCCACGTATTACAACGAGGCGCTCGGCTCAACCTGCGCTTACTCCGTTTACGACCGCCTTAAGGGACGCGTTGGCGACGTTCCGGACGAAACAGTCGGCGCGCATTCGGCGGAAGAAAAACACTAAACATTTCGCACTCGCATTCGTGCATCCGCGCACGTTGATCGACATGCCGCCCCTCACACAAGCCGAAAAAGCCAAGCTTTTTCTCTCGCTGCATCATGGTCCGCACATTCTTGTGCTTCCGAATGCATGGGACGTCGCCAGCGCGCGCATTTTCGAAGACGCCGGCTTCCCTGCCATCGCCACCACAAGTTCCGGAATCGCAAATTCACTTGGATATCCCGACGGCCAAATAATCCGCCGCGACGAAATGCTCGAAGTGGTGGCGCGAATCGTTCGCGCCGTTTCCGTGCCAGTGACGGCGGACATGGAAGCAGGCTACGGCGAAACGCCCGACGACATGGCTGCGACTGCTCGCGCCGCAATCGGGGCGGGCGCCGTGGGATTGAATCTCGAAGATGCGATGGGCGAAGGTTCCGGCAAGCTGTTTGAAATATCACTCCAGAAAGAAAAAATCCGCGCCATGCTCGCCGCGGGCAAGAAAATGGGCGTCGATCTGGTCCTGAACGCGCGCACCGATATTTATCTGGAAGAAGTCGGCGAGCCATCGACGCGCGCCGAACGCACCATCGAGCGCCTGAACGCCTATCGAGACGCTGGCGCTCCGTGCTTATTTGCTCCCGGCGTGAACGACGTGGCGACGATTGAACGCCTCGTGCGCGGCGTGCGCGGACCGTTGAATATTTTGGGACGGGCGGGAACGCCTCCCGCGCGTGAACTCGAAAAGCTCGGCGTCGCGCGCGTCAGCGTCGGCGGCGGGCCTATGCGCGTCACCATGACGATTGTTTCGCGCATCGCGAAACAGCTTCGCGACAGCGGAGATTTCTCCGTGTTTGCAGATGCAATGCCGTTCCCCGAAGCCAACCGCCTGATGCCCAAGCGCTGAATCATTGATTTCTCATCGATTTTCTTCGCGGTAGTTCCTTCCCTGTGGTTCCCTCCCTGCTCGCAAGTTAGAAGTCGTCCAGTCATCTCACAAACGGCCTTGGTCAGGGCGCGGCTTCAGAGTCTGTGTGAGAACCTCGGTTTCTGCGTCAGGGCACGGTTTTCAACCGTGCCGTAACCGGTGGGCTGTCACCGCGGCTTTAACCGCTGAGGTGACGATTTGGCAGTCTTCGCGCAGGCTCTTCAGCCGTGCCGAAGAGTCCTGAAATTTCAGGGGTTTTAACCTCTGAGGCCCGAAGCACACTCGGCCAGGGCGTCCATGAGACGGACTACAGTCCAGCGACTTTGCTTCGACGTCCGTTTCAACAGATCAAAAAAACATCCCTGCGCGCACCTACGTATTGACATTCGATAGGAGCGGAGCTAACCTCTGGTGCTACAGAACATCTATAGGAGGAACGAATGTCACCGGTGCAAACCGAACTGCTGCAAGGAACGCTCGACATGCTGATCATGAAGGCGCTCGCTCTGGGCGAGATGCACGGCCTCGGCATTTCGCGGCGCATCGGACAGACCACGAAAGGAACATTTCAGGTGAAGCCGGGCTCGCTTTTCCCCGCCCTGCACCGCATGGAAGAGGAAGGCTGGTTGAACGCTTCCTGGGGAGAATCGGAAAACAATCGTCGCGCGAAATATTATCGGCTCACGAAAAAGGGTCGACGGCAGCTCGAAACCGAAACCCGGCGTTGGGGACGCATTTCCCTGGCGATTGCGCGCGCGCTGCAAGCGTGAGTGAAGACAGTGGCGAGTGGCCAGTGATAAATGGCGAGCAAAATCAGGACATGAAGCCGTAATCAGTAAATGAGGAACGAGCATGTGGCTGAAAAACGCAATTCGGAATTGGTGGCGCAAGCGGCGGGCGGACGCCGAACTCGATGAAGAAGTGCGCGGCTACGCCGACTTGCTCGCACAAGAAAAAATTCGCGCTGGCATGAGTGCGGCCCAAGCGCGCCGGGAGGCGAAAATGGAATTGGGCGGCGTCGAACAAGTGAAAGAGCAAGTCCGCGGCGTCCGCGCCGGACATTTCCTCGAAACCCTTTGGCAGGATGTTCGTTTCGCCGCGCGCATGTTGCGCAAGTCCCCCGGCTTCACCGCCGTCGCCGTCCTTACTCTAGCCCTCGGCATCGGCGCCAACACCGCCATTTTCTCGATGATTGATGCAGTTCTGCTAAGCGAATTGCCCTACCCAAATCCGCAGCAGCTCGTCATGGTCTGGGAAGACGTGCACTTGCCGCATTATCAAAACAGCGAAAATACACCAGCGCCCGGGAATTATATGGATTGGAAAAAACAGAGCACCGTTTTCAGCAGCATGGCGGCCATCGGTTATCGAAGCTGGAACCTGACTGGCAGCGGAGAGCCCGTGCGCGTCGAGGGCGAAGCGTTCTCGTCGGACATTTTCTCCGTTTTGCAAACTTACCCGATCGCGGGCCGCGCTTTCACCGCTGAAGAAGATCGCCCTGGCGCCTCGCATGTCGCTCTGCTTGGTTACGGCTTATGGATGAGCCACTTTGGCGGCGACAAGAGCGTTGTCGGACGCGCGATTCAACTCGATGGGGCGGATTATCGCGTGATCGGTGTAATGCCACGCGGTTTTCGCTTCCCCGATCCAGACGATCAGCTTTACGTGCCCTTGGCGCTCAGCCCGGACGCGATCGCAAACCACGGCAGCCATTATTTGCGCGTTGTCGCCCGATTGAACCCGCGAGTCACCGTAGCGCAGGCACAATCGGACTTGCAGGTCATCGCCAGGCGCCTGACGCGGCAATATCCTGACTCCAACACCGGAGTGGGAGTGCGCGTAGTCTCCCTCGGCGAGCAAGTCGCGGGCAACATGCGTCGGCCGCTCTTCATACTTTTGGGCGTGGTCGGATTGCTTTTACTGATGGTCTGCGCGAACGTTGCGAGCCTGATGCTCGCTCGCGCTTCGGTCCGTGCGCGAGAGATTGCGGTGCGTGCAGCGCTGGGCGCAAGCCGCGTTCGACTGGTGCGGCAGCTTCTCGTCGAAAGCATGCTTCTGGCATTTTCCGGCGGAGCCTTGGGCCTCGCCGTTGCGTTTTGGGGAATTTACGCTTTGAGTTCGTATGCGCCAGTAAGTCTGGGCCTTCCTGGGATTCGTTTGGACGCCGTGGTTTGTATCTTCACTTTGGCGGTGTCGCTTGTTGCCGGCGTGATTTTTGGACTGGCGCCTGCATTTCAATCTTCGCGGCTCAATCTTTCAAGCGTTTTGCAGGAGGGAGCGCGAGAATCGGTTCCCCGCGCGCACCGCCGCTCGCATGGGCTGCTCATCGTGACGGAAATGGCCCTGGGAGTCTTGGTACTGGTCGGGACCGGCCTGCTGCTGCGCAGCTTCGTCCATCTCAAGGGAATTCCCCTGGGATTTCAGCCGCGGAATGTCCTTACCTTCCGGGCGATTTTGCGCGGGCCCGGATACTCGACTCTCGCGCAACAGGCCGCGTTTTATCGGCAGGTTGTGGACCGTGTCGGCGCGCTGCCAGGTGTCCGCGGAGTTGGCGGCATTACTTTTCTCCCGCTCACGTTGCAAGGGCGCACGCGTGCCTTCAGTGTGGAGGGTCAGCCACCAGCCGCGCTGGGCGAATTGCCGTTTGCAGACTTTCGCTCCGTCTCCCCTGGATATTTCGCCGCCATGCGTATCTCGATTGTTCAAGGACGGGGTTTTTCATGGAGCGACACTCCGAACAGGCCGCTTGTGGCCGTCATCAGTGCGAGCATGGCGGGCCTCTGGCCCGGGGGCAACGCTATTGGCAAACGATTCAAGCTCGGCGCGGCGAGTGATAACGTGCCATGGATTACCGTCGTCGGAATCGTTGGCAATGTGAAGCAAGCCCAACTGACCGGCCCGCCGCGCCCGGCAATGTATTTTCCAGCTATGCAGGATCCGGGTATCGGAGACACGCTGCGGGACTGGGTGGTTCGCGCGCGCGACGACGCCGCGCTCGTGCCTGCGATTCGCAGCGCCCTTTCATCGATCGATCCCGCTCTGCCTGTTTCGCGGGTTCAGACCATGGAACATGTCTCTTCCGAATATCTCGGGCCGCAACGATTCGAGTTGAGCTTGACCATGCTTTTCGGCATCGCCGCCCTGATACTCGCCGCTGTCGGCCTTTATGGCGTGACGTCCTACACCGTTGCGCGCCGTACGCACGAAATTGGCATCCGCATGACCCTCGGGGCCCAGCGGCAAGACGTGGTGCGCATGGTTGTCACGCAGGGAGCGAAGCTGGCGCTCATCGGGATCGCCATCGGCCTTGCCGGCGCGCTTGCGCTGACGCGCTTGATGGCGAGTCTGCTTTTTGACGTGACCCCGACCGATCCGTTGACATTTGCAGGCGTGGCGACTGTCCTAACCATAGTTGCTCTTGTGGCATGTTACATACCCGCGTGGCGGGCGACGCGCGTCGACCCCATGACCGCGCTGCGTCATGAGTGAGAGAAGCAGCGGCGAGGGCCTAGCGGTTTAGCCTCCAGCAGTTTGCTGAAAAAAAAGAGATGCCGCTTCAGGGGCTGCTAGCACTCACAATGAAGAGTTCCAGATTCCCTTACTGGCCGCCAGATTTGCTCGCGAAACGTCCGTTTTTAATCATCCTGTCGGCCAGACCGCGCCTCTCTCATGTCAATAAGGGATGACTGTAGAGAGTAGTAACTTTTACGACAATTAGACTGACAGGTCTGTCTAGTATAAGGCGTTTTAAAAGCGCCCCTTTTGACCCCTTTTTTACCCCTTTGCAGTAGGTTGATTCGAATTTACTCTTCGCCGATGTCTTCGTGCCAGACGGCGGGATTTTTTCGGATGTAAGCACCTAACATATTAATGCATTCCTGATTTGCAAGGTCGATGACCTCGACACCATTTTCGCGCAGCCAATCCAGGCCGCCGCTGAAGTTCACCGATTCGCCCACCACGACCGCGCCTATGCGAAATTGGCGAACGAGGCCGCTGCAATACCAGCAGGGCGCAAGCGTGGTGACCATAATCTTGTCGCGATAGCTCTGCTGCCTGCCCGCCTTGCGAAACGCATCCGTTTCCGCGTGCATTGCGGGATCATTTTCCTGAACGCGCCGGTTGTGGCCGCGCCCGAGAAGTTTTCCCTCGCGATCGAACAGCGCCGCGCCAATAGGAATGCCGCCTTCGACAAGACCAAGTCGCGCCTCGGCAATGGCGATTTCGAGCAAGGCAATGTGTCCATGCGTCATCATCAGCCATCATCCGCGCCCGGTTCCAGCACGTCGCCTCAGCACGAAACCATTGTAGTCCTCGCCGCAATGCGCAGCGTTGACTCTGTGCGGCGTGCGCCCTAAGATGCAGCGTTCATGCCAGACAATCAGCCTTTTATCGGGCGCACAATTTCGCACTACCGCATCGTCGAAAAACTCGGTGGCGGCGGGATGGGCGTGGTTTACAAAGCCGAGGACACCGATCTGGATCGTCCGGTTGCGCTGAAGTTCCTGCCCGAAGATGTTGTCGCCGACCCACACGCACTTGAACGCTTCCGCCGCGAAGCGCGCGCCGCTTCGGCGCTAAACCATCCCAACATCTGCACGATCTATGAAATCGGCCGCGACGATGACCGCTACTTCATCGCGATGGAGTATCTGGAGGGCCAGACGCTGAAGCATCTGATCGCCGGCCGCGCAATGCCAAGCGAACAGACGATTGAACTCGCCACGGAAATCGCTGACGCTCTCGATGTCGCACACGCGAAAGGGATCATCCATCGCGACATCAAGCCGGCGAATATTTTCGTCACGCTGCGAGGTCACGCAAAAATTCTGGATTTTGGGTTGGCGAAACAAACCCTGGGCGCCACGGGACAGACAGCCTCCGGCATGACGCGCGATGCCGCTCCGCTTGATGAAGCGCACCTGACCAGCCCCGGGCAGGCCATGGGCACGGTCGCGTACATGTCGCCCGAGCAGGCGCGCGGTGAAACGCTCGATACCCGGACCGATATTTTCAGTTTTGGCGCGGTCCTTTACGAAATGGCCACGGGCTCGCTGCCCTTTCGCGGCGACACCACGGCGGTTATCTTTCACGCCATTCTGGAAAAGACGCCGGTGGCGCCGATACGCCTGAATCCCGATATTCCCCCAAAACTCGAAGAGATCATCTCGAAGACGCTCGAAAAAGACCGGCGGATGAGGTATCAAACTGCGGCTGATTTGCGTACGGATCTGGCGCGGCTGAAACGCGATACAAGCTCGAGCCCGCTGATCGCAACTGACGCCGCAAGTTCTGAAACGAAAATCAGTGCTGGGAGAGCCACGGAAGAGTCTCCGTCAGGTCAGACGCGCGCTACAACCGCTGTCGCCTCCACGCACGGATCGGGGAGCTCGAGCGTCGCCGCCGTGGCGCGTGCGCACAAATTCGGTACGGCTGCAACCGTGGCGGCCGTGTTGATTTTGATCGCCGCGGCGGGATACGGGATTTACGCGTTATTGAATCGCGCTGCGCCCGTTCCCTTCCAGAATTTCACCATCACCAAGCTGACGAACACGGGCAAGGCGGCGCTGGCGGCGATTTCGCCGGACGGCAAGTACGTGCTGAACGTGCAAGATGAGAACGGCATGGAGAGCCTGTGGCTGCGCAACGTGCCAACGAACAGCGACACGCAAGTGAACGCACCGGCGGAAACTCACTATTTTGCGCTCCAGTTTTCGCCCGACGCGAACTACATCTACTTCGTCCGCGGGACCGCCGGAAATAATGCATTCGGCAACCTCTATCGCTCGCCGATACTGGGCGGAACTCCGCAGCAAATCGTTCAAGATCTCAGCAGCAATATCACCTTTTCGCCCGATGGGCAGCGCATCGCTTTCGTCCGAACGAACCCGGCGACTGGAAAGTACATCTTGCTTCTCGCGAATGCCGACGGAACGGCGGAAAGAACGTTGCTCGAGGGGAACCTGCCGAAGATGGACGATATCGCATGGTCGCCTGACGGAAAATTAATTATCGGCTCGATGTTTTTGGCTGAGCAATCGTTTGGCAGCCTGGTTGCAGTCGACTCGACCACGGGCCAGCAGGTCCACGCAATCCGTTCGGAGGAACACACGTTTGGACATCCCACTTGGGCGCCGGACGGAAAAGGTCTGTTTATCCTCACTGATCGCGTGGATGCGGACTACTACCTCCGCGAGCAAGTGGGCTTTCTTTCTTATCCCGGCGGGCAATTCCACGAAATCACGAGAGACACAAATAATTATCCCGCGTTGAGCATTTCCAGTGACGGGAAGAATCTCGTGACAGTCATGAATCAGCAGAACTTCCAAATGTTCGTCCTGCCTTCTGATGCGAAACAAATGAGCGATGCCAGGCAGATTTCCTCCGGCGAAACAGTTCATTCCTTCAGTTGGATGGGAAATGATTCCGTGATTGTAAAACAGGGGCTGGATCTGCAGCGGATCAACGTCACAACGGGAAACGAAACTGTCTTTCTTGCCGACAAGCTGCATGCGTCTTTTGAGCCGACCGTCTGCGAAAATGGAAATGTAGTCGTATTTGGCTCGGTGGGACGGCCGGAGAAGACGTCTGCGCCCCTGTGGCGAGTCGACGCAAATGGCGGCAACCTGCAAAATTTGACCGCAGGGAAAAATGACGCAGTACCAGTTTGCTCTCCGGACGGAAAATGGATTTTCTATATCGACTCGATTGGCCGCGGTAAAGTGATGCGCGTGCCGCTTGCAGGCGGAAGGGCGAAAATCTTCGGAGACTTCGCAACATACTCTGGGATGAATACAGACGGTTCATTGGATATCACCCGAGATGGGAAAATGCTGGTGACCCTTGCCGCCGGCCCCCAAAACCTGCAAGCGAACGTGCAGGATGCGAGCACGGGCAAAATCTTGAGCGTGCTGAATATCGATCCGCGCCTTGCCCCCTACGCCTTAAGGTTCAGCCCGGATGGACGAGCGATTGTGTATCCCATCCGCGTGAACGGAGTGGACAACCTCTGGGAACAGCCTTTGGAAGGCGGGCCGGGACACCAGATCACACATTTCGCGTCCGAGCAGATATGGGATTTTCATTGGTCGCCGGATGGCAAGAAATTGGGAATCGTTCGCGGCCACTCCGATTCTGACGTTGTCGTCCTCCGCGAATCCAGCCAGTAAAGACGCGGTGTGCGCGGAATTCTGGCGGCGGCCAGCGAGATTCTAGGTTAGAATGCGGCTCGATGAGCGTGGGAGCCAAACCCATACTGGCGATTTATCCTGGGTCGTTCGACCCAGTCACCAACGGACATCTCGATTTGATTGGCCGCGGCGCGAAGATTTTTGACCGCCTGATCGTTTCCGTGCTGCAGAATGCCGAAAAAGATCCGCTGTTTGCCGTGAGCGAACGCCTTGAGATGCTGCGCGAGGTGACGCGGCCGTGGCCCAACGTAGAGGTAGACGTCTTCGAAGGGTTGCTGATGGCCTATGCGCGGCAGAAAAACGCGCAAGTGGTGTTGCGCGGCATCCGCGCAATTTCCGATTACGAATACGAATTGCAAATGGCGCTGATGAACCGCAAGCTCGAGCCGAAAATCGAAACGGTCTTCATGATGCCGGCCGAAACGTACAGCTACCTGAGCTCGCGGCTGGTGCGGGAAATTGCGCGGTTGGGCGGTTCGGTAAAAGATCTGGTCCCGGCAGTGGTGGAAGAGCGCTTGAAAGCAAAAGTAGGGTGAATTTCAACCCACGGGGTGGATGAAAATGGAACTTTCAGAGCGGGTGAAACGCATCGAACCGTCGGCAACGCTGGCTGTGCTGATGGAAAAAGAAAAACTGGTGGCGCGCGGAATCGACGTGGTGGATTTCGGTCCGGGCGAACCGGATTTTCCGACGCCTGATTACATCAAGCGCGCGGCCGTAAAGGCGCTGGACGAAAACAAAACGAAATACACGGCGTCGGGCGGGATCATGCCCTTGCGGCAGGCCGCAGTGGAGTGGCACGCGAAATATCTGGGCACGCATTACGAAGCGAAAGAATGCATCATCAATGCCGGAGGGAAGCATTCCCTTTACAATGTGACCCAGGCGCTGATCAATTCCGGCGACGAAGTGTTGATCGTCGCGCCGTACTGGGTGAGCTATCCGGATATCGTGAAATGCGCGGATGGCACGCCGGTGATCGTGGAGACCGATGCGCGGAACGGTTTCATACCGCGCGCGGCGGAGATCGAAAAGGCAATCACTCCCCGCACGAAACTTCTGATCATCAATTCGCCATCGAATCCGACCGGCGCCGTGATTCCCGAGGACGAATTTGCCAGGATTCTCGACGTCGCGAAGAAACACAACATCTGGCTGCTTTCAGACGAATGTTATTCGCATTTCGTCTACGGCAAGGCGAAGCCATTTTCAATTGCCGGTCTGCCGGGCGCGAAAGACCACGTGATTATTTCAGGGTCGCTCTCGAAAACTTTCGCGATGACCGGGTGGCGAATGGGCTACACGCTCGCTCCGCAGCAACTTGCGGACGCAGTGCTTAAACTGCAGAGCCAGTCGACGTCGAACCCAACTTCGATCGCGCAATACGCGGCACTCGAGGCGCTTCGCGGCGGGTTGGACTCGGTGAACATGATGGTCGCGGAATTTGCGAAGCGGCGCGCAAGAATCATCGCAGGCCTGCGCGAAATTCCCGGCGTTAGCTGCCACGAGCCGGAAGGAAGCTTTTATGTTTTTCCCAATGTCGCGGGTGCAACCACCGGAAGCAGGACCGGCGCATCACCGTGCGATACGGTACAGGTGGCCAAAGAGTTGCTCGAACGCGAACACGTTGTCGTGATTCCCGGCGAAGCCTTCGGCGCGCCGGGCTATTTGCGGCTTTCTTATGCGACGTCGATGGAGCGTATTGAAGAGGGCCTCCGACGGATGTCCAGCTTTTTTCGCGCCGAGACGGCCGTGAGCTCGGCCGCGATGCGCGGATAAGTTGTGAAACCGCGGCCCGCCCGGCTGGAACCGCAATTCGTGCCGCGCATTTGGGGCGCGCGAAGCCTCGCGCCGCTTTTTCCCGGCAAGCAGTCGCTGCCAGAACCAATCGGCGAAGTATGGCTCACGGGAAGCGAGTGCCGATTCGCCGACGGCCTATTCGCAGGAGAAAAACTCGGCGACGCGTGGCAGCGCATGAACGACGATTGGTCGGGAAGCAACGTCTCGCGCGACAAAGCTTTTCCCTTGCTGGCGAAATTCATTTTCCCCGAAGAAAAACTTTCCGTGCAGGTGCATCCCGGCGACGGTCACGCGCGAAAACATGAGGCTGCGGCCGGCGGCGTAGGGAAAACGGAAATGTGGTACATCATCTCCGCGCGCAAGGGTGCGGAAGTGCGCGTGGGGCTGCGGCCGGGCGTGGACCGCAAGAGTTTTCAGCGCGCGATTGCCGACGGGAGGGCCGAAGAATGCCTGGAGCACGTCGCGGTCCATGCAGGCGACGCGATTTTCGTTCCCGCAGGGACCGTGCACACAATTGGGCCGGGCATGACGATTTGCGAGATCCAACAGAATTCAGACATCACGTATCGGGTTTTCGATTTCAATCGGCTGACGCCCGAAGGGAAGTCGCGCGAGCTGCACGTTGACAAATCCATGGATGTGATTCGTTTTGGCGAACAACACGGCGGCAAAATCGCGCGGGCGGAACTGAATGAAACTCACAATGCGGTCCACATGCTGGTCGAGTGTCCTTATTTCGCCGTGATGAAATCCGTTTTCGCCGCTCCGGAACATCGAACAAAGCCAGTGGGTTTGATGGAGGTCCTGATCGTTATCGAAGGCACTGGAAAGATCGCCGCTCCGGATGCGGAAATAGAATATGCGGCCGCGCAGGCGTGGCTCGTGCCGGCGGTGATGCGCGATCTTCGCTTTATACCAACAACACGAACGACAATGCTGCACGCTCATGTGCCGGGCGGTCTCTCGATATGAAAAACTCCAAGAACATCACTGCGTGCGCTGTGCTGTTGGCCGGCGGAAGAGGCACGCGCTTTTGGCCGCGCAGCCGGACGCGAACGCCGAAACAGCTCCTGGACATTGTGAGTTCAAAGAGCATGTTGCGCGAAACGGTGGATCGCCTGGCTCCGCTTTTCGCAGAGAATCGGCTGTGGGTGGTGACCAATGAGCAGCAGGCGGCCGGCGTGCGGCGCGAGTTGCCGCGCGTGCCACGCAAACAGCTTTTAGCCGAGCCCGTTGGACGCAACACCGCCGCAGCTATCGGACTCGCAGCGATTCATTTGGCGCAAGCGCATGGCGACGCGCTGATGGCCGTGCTGCCGGCGGATCATCACATTGCGGACGCGGCGCAATATCGCAAGGTTGTCCGCGCGGCGATGAAGATTGCCAGCAGTCCGGGAAGCCTTGTGGTGCTGGGAATTCCGCCATCCCGTCCGGAAACGGGATTCGGCTACATCGAGCGCGCTGGCGCGGCAACACGGGTCGAGGGAATTCCCGCATATAACGTCCGGCGATTCACAGAGAAACCCAATGCAGCGCGCGCGAAAACATATGTGGCGTCGGGACGATATTTCTGGAATGCGGGAATGTTCTTCTGGCGCGTTTCCACTTTTCTGGAATGCCTGCAGAAATATCTGCCGAAAACGTGGCATGCGCTTGGCGAACTGCAACAATTCGTCGGCACGCCGCGGTACGCGCGGGCGCTCAAAGTAATTTATCCGCGCCTCGAAAACATTTCCGTGGATTACGCCATCATGGAGCCGGCGACTCGTTCGCGCGCCGCGCACGGAAAATCCCTGAAGCGCGGAACGGAACGCGTTTTTGTGCTGCCCGCGAAAATCGGCTGGAGCGACATTGGATCTTGGGCTGCAGTGCACGAACTGCTAGCGCGCAAGCCGGGCGGGAATGTCTCGACGGGCGATTCGTTCGCTCTCGATGCGACTGACAATTTTCTGTGGAGCCGCAAGAAATTCGTGGCGACGATCGGCGTGCGCGACTTGGTCGTTGTGGAGACGAACGACGCCTTGCTGATTTGCCCGCGTGAAAGAGCGCAAGACGTGGGCAAAATTGTGAAATGGTTGGAAGAAAAGCGGCGCCACGATTTGCTCTAGCGGGTACCTCTTGACGGCTCAAATTTCGAGCTTGCCCATAGTGGCAGTGAATCACTTTCGATCTAACGGAGCCTTATCCTCCTCCTCCTCCTCCACTTTCATCCACGTATCAATCGACGAAAGGTCAGCATCAGTAGCTTTTCGTCCAAGCACTTTTCTGATTTTCCGCCTCATCCTAAAACCGATGACCCCACTCGAAATCGTCGTCGCGACGATTACAATGATCGCTGCATCCCCTCCGTAAGTCATAAATCAGTCCCGGCAATCTGCTCCCAGTCAGTCGTTCAGCCTGGCCATCGTAGCGCTCTAGCCTCCTTCTTACAACCGGAAGGCATGACAGGGGCCGCGATGAAAGTGGGTCAGTACTTCCACAGCGGATTCCTTTCCGCGCTAAGCTGTATCGCATATACTTTCTAATTGTGATGCAAATCCGCTTTGGTACCGACGGCTGGCGCGGCGTGATCGCCGAGGATTTCACGGTCGCGAACGTGCGCAAAGTCGCCGCGGCGATCGCGCGGTACGTGATTCGCGCCGAGAATGCAAAAAATGGCGTGCTGATCGGCTATGACACGCGATTCGGCGGACCGCTGTTCGCGCGCGCCGCTGCGGAAGTCGTGGCCGCCACAGGAACGCCTGTTTGGTTGGCGGACGGACCGTGTCCCTCGCCTACGATTTCTCTGCTGGTGCGGCAACGTGGCGCCGCCGGCGGAATCATGATCACAGCCAGCCACAATCCGTATCGGTGGAATGGCGTGAAGTACAAAGCGAGCTACGGAAGTTCAGCATCTCCGGCGATTACCGCGCAGATCGAAAAGGAGCTGGAGGCTATACTCAAGAGCGACGCAACCGACTTGCCTCCGCGCCAAGATTTAATCCATTCACTGAACGTGCGCGCGCCATACTTGGACACGCTCGACAAGCTGGTCGATTGGGAACGCCTGCGCGGGACGAAATTCCGTTTCGTGGCCGACCCCATGCACGGCTCCGCAGCGGGATTCTTGCGCGAGCTTTTCGCACGGCACGGTGTCGCGTGCGACGAAATTCGCGGCGAATACGATCCCCTTTTTGGCGGCGTGAATCCCGAGCCGATTGAACCACACATTGCCGCGCTGGAAGAGGCGGTGACGAAAGGCGGCTACGACGCGGGATTTGCCGCCGACGGCGATGGCGACCGCATCGGGGCGGTCCACGCGGACGGCACGTTCATCACGCCCCACCAGATCTTTTCCATCCTTTTCTGGCATTTGGCGGGCACAAGGAAACTCGAAGGAGACGTGGCGAAGACATTTTCGACCACGAAAATGATCGACCAGATCGCCCGCAGATTTGGCCGAAAGGTTTACGAGACGCCGATCGGCTTCAAATACATCTGCGAGTTGATGCTTGAGCGCGACATTTTGATCGGCGGAGAAGAGAGCGGCGGTATCGCTACAAAATTGTATTTGCCGGAACGCGACGCGACGGTGAGCGCGCTGCTGCTCGCCGAAGTGATGGCATGGCATGGCAAACGGCTCGGCGAGCTGGTGCGCATGCTCGAAAGAGAATATGGCGAACATCACTACGGCAGAATCGACCTGGAATTACTACGCGGACAGAAGGAAAAAGCTATTGCACTTTTTGGTTCGGCCAAAATGGCGAAGCTACTCGAATGGCCCGTGGTGCGCAAAGAAAACATGGATGGCCAGAAACTATTTCTGGGTGACATCGGCTGGTTGCTGGTGCGCGTTTCCGGAACGGAAGAGATGTTGCGCGTCTATGCGGAGACGACACGGGAGGAAACGACGAAGCGCGTGCTCGACGATGTCTGCGCGACCGTAAAGAAGCTGTAGTATCCCGTTATTCCGACGAACCAAATTGTCCTGCTGGCATCGGACCGATAATGAAAACCATAATGCGCAAAACGACAGAACCAGTGGCAGAATTGGAGCGCATTTAACGAATCTTCACCGGCCGCACGGAGATTGATTTGAAACGACGCCTGTACCAGCTCGACGTTTTCACCTCGAAGCCGTTCGAAGGGAACGCTCTCGCCGTCATCACCGACGGCGACAATTTGTCGCGCCCGCAGATGCAGGCGATTGCGCGGGAAATGAATCTGGCGGAGACCGTGTTTGTCCAGCGGCCCACCAACAATCGCGCGCTGGCGCGACTGCGAATTTTTACCACGACGCGCGAACTGCCGCTGGCGGGGCATCCCGTGATTGGCACATGGTTTCTGCTCGCGGAACTCGGAGTTGTGCCGGCCTCGGAAGGCCAAGTGCAAATTCAGCAGCAGACGGGCGCGGGAATTTTGCCGGTCGAGATCACGTTTCGCGGCGGAAGGCCTGTGCGCGTAACGATGACGCAGAAAGAGGCGCGCTTTAAGACTCCGAAGTTTTCGCGCGAAACTCTGGCCGGAGCCCTGGGCCTGCGCGCGGGCGACATCGATTCCGATCTGCCAATCGAATGCGTGTCCACGGGAATTTTTAATTTGATGGTTCCGCTGCGAGGCAAGGCGACGCTGAAGCGCATCCACATGAACATGCGCGCGCTGTTTCACGTGCTCAATGGCGACAGCACCATGGCTTATTGCTTCGCTCTCGGCGGGCGAGGGAAAGCTTTCGCGCGCGGGATGCTGCCATGGGAAATTACCGAGGATCCGGCGACGGGATCCGCGGGCGGTTCACTCGGCGCGTATCTGGTGCGCTACAACAAGTTGAAAGCCGGCGAACATCTCTCGATAACGCAAGGCATTGAGATGGGGCGTCCCAGCGAAATTCATGTCGAGGTTGCGAACGAAAAAGGAAAGCTGGTGCCGCGCGTCAGCGGTTCAGCCGTGCGCATCTTCGAAGGCCATATAGATTTTTGACCGCTTTCGATTCGTTAAATCACATAGCCAACACGAAGAAAAGGCCGGCCCCGCACGGAGCCGGCCTTTTTTTGATCCTCGGAGAATGATTCTGAATGGTTTGGCCTTTCGTTCCCAGCTCTGATTATCGACCGCGGCGACGTTGCCGCACATCGTGGCGGACGTCGCGTCGATCATGGTGAATGTCACGCCTGTCGTGGCGAACATCGCGACGATCGTGATGGATGTCGCGAGTATCGGCGTTGCGATCTTTACGGTCGCCGCGAATGTCGTGCCGCAGCGCCTGTGATCTCTTGCTATCAACACCGTTCCTGGCATTGGACCTGGCGAGCTGACGTCTGTCTCTGTTAATGTCGCGCTGGTCGGCATTGCGATCGCGGCGATCACTGCGAATATCGCTTCGGTCGGCCCGCACATCGCGTCTGTCCTGACGAATATCCTTGCGGTCGTTGTGAATGTCGCCCGGTTGCGCGCTGGTGGTGGCGGACTGCGGCGGAGCGGCCGAAGATTGGGCCCATGCTCCGGCCGAAAGCAGCCCGGCAGCGGCCAGAGTGAAAATGCTTCGTCGGATCATCGTCTCGATCTTCATGTCGTTTTCTCCTTGGGCTAGGTAAATATCGTTTGCATTCCGTTGAACACCGCGAAAAGCGAAAAGTTGCGGGGGACTTTCAGGACTGCCGCATTCGCTGCAGAAACGCCCCTAAATACAGGGGAAGAAAGGAGATGTAGAAATCGAGCTTTTTGGCGGAAGGCACAAGAAAAGATTCCTATTGTCGCGCGGGTGGAATTTCTATTCTTGCTTCTTGTTGTTTTGATCGAGGGCCTTCGAAGCGGCGTCGAGGATTCCGTTGAGAAAGCGCGCGGATTCGGCGGTGGAGAATTTCTTGGCAAGTTCGAGCGCTTCGACAATGACGACTTTTACGGGTGCTGTGCCAGAGCGAAGCTCGTAAATCGCCAGGCGCAAAATGCCGCGATCAATTTCGGGCATGCGTTCGATGCGCCAATTCTTCGAGAGCATTTCAATCGTGGTGTCGTTTGCTTCCGCCTGCGCCACCGCGCCTTCAAAAAGCTGGTTGGCGAAACGCCGCGTTGATTCCGCCGCGGGTGCGGATTTCCAAAAGGACTCCTCAACGCGCGCCGGCGATTTGTGGTTCATGTCCCACTGGAAAAGCATCTGCAGAGCGCACTCGCGGGATTTACGGCGAAGGGTCATTTTTCGCGGCGTTTTCCGGGGCGTGATATGCGCGGCTTCGATTTGCGCGAGTTGGTCGATGCACTACCACGATTGTCCGCCAGCTTGGGCAACAAATTCGCCATTTCGATTGCGGCAAGCCCGGCCTCAAAACCTTTGTTGCCACTCTTGAGGCCCGCGCGGTCGATGGCCTGTTCGAGCGTCTCGCAGGTCAACACACAGAATGCCATGGGCACGCCCGTGTCGAGTTGCGCGATTTGCACGCCGCGCGCGACTTCGCTGGACACATGTTCGAAGTGGGAAGTTTCACCGCGTATAACGCAACCGATGCAAATGATGGCGTCGCAGCGGCCAGATTGGCCGAGTTTTTTTGCGGCGACGGGAATTTCGAGCGAACCCGGAACGCGAACGAGTTCAATTTGCTTTTCCGCCGCGCCAGCGCGTTGGAGCGCATCGAGCGCACCTGCAAGAAGGCGTTCGGTGATGAAGCTGTTGAAGCGGCTGACGACAATTCCGAAGCGCAAGCCTGTTGCGGAAAGTTCGCCCTGTGTCGCCGTGGGGCGGAGCTTCCCGGGACTTTTTTCAGGCGTTTTCTCCGGCATGTCGCTATTTTCCCTTGAACTGCGCGGCACGCTTCTCGATGAACGCACGAGTGCCTTCGCGCATGTCTTCTGTCGCGCAGCAAAGACCAAAGAGCGTAGCTTCCAGAAAGAGACCCTCTTCCTGCGGCATTTCCATTCCGTGTTCCACGGCTTCCATGGCGAACTTGACGGCGAGCGGCGCGTTCGCAGCGATCTTTTTCGCGATGGATTCGGCGGTGGGGATCAATTCTGCCTGTTCGACAACGCGATTCACCAGGCCCACACGCAGAGCTTCGTCGGCGGAAATCATTTCGCCAGAAAGAATCAATTCGTGCGCGATCCCTTTGCCGCAGAGACGCGCGAGTCTCTGCGAGCCTCCATAGCCGGGAATGATTCCGAGTTTCACTTCGGGCTGGCCAAGACGCGCATTTTTGCTGGCGATGCGCATGGTACAGGAAAGCGCCAGCTCGCAGCCGCCTCCCAATGCGAATCCGTTGATTGCAGCAATCGAAGGCTTGCCCATCGTTTCGAGGCGGTGAAATATTTCCTGGCCGAAAAGCGAAAAGTCTTTTCCGTCGACGGGCGTACGCTGAGCGAGCTCGTTGATGTCCGCGCCTGCAACGAAAGATTTTTCGCCTGCGCCCGTAAGAATCAGCACACGCACCGAGCCATCCTCACGCGCGTGATTCAACGCGTCGCCTAACTCCTCGACCGTTTTGCGATTGAGTGCGTTCAATACTTTTGGACGGTTGAACGTGATGCAGGCGATCTGATCTTTTATTTCGAATAGAAGATTTTCATATGCCATGTGCTGGGCTCCATCGCTCGATTTTGCGCTCTACGTCAGTTGTATGGCTTTCGGCTTGGCCGGATCGGAATAATCGTAAAAGCCGCGGCCCGCCTTACGTCCGTTCCATCCGGCGAGAACCATGCGTTTCAGCAACGGCGGCGGCGCGAAACGCGCTTCCTTGAATTCGTCGAACATGATGTTCGCAATGTAATACGTCGTGTCGTTGCCAACGAAGTCGAGCAGTGTCAAGGGGCCCATGGGATAGCCGCAACCGAGCTTCATCGAATTGTCGATGTCTTCGATGGACGCGACCCCCTCTTCAAGTACACGAACCGCGTCGAGAAGATAAGGCACCAGCAGGCGATTGACAATGAAGCCCGTGCGATCGGAGGTGCGCACCGGCACTTTTCCCACGCGGCCGGCGAACGCGACTGCGTCCTCGTAAACTTTTGGATCCGTGGCGATGGTGCGAATCACTTCGACCAGCTTCATCAGCGGGACAGGGTTAAAAAAGTGCAGCCCGATGAAACGGTCCGGCCGCGCGGTCATAAACGCCATCTCCGTGATTGAGAGAGATGAGGTGTTGCTGGCGAAAATCGTGTTCTTGGAACAAATCTTATCAAGGACAGAGTAAAGTTCGCGCTTGTCCGGCAATTGCTCGATAATCGCTTCCACCACCAAATCGGAATCTTTCAAATCTTCGAGCTTCGTGGTACCGCGCAAACGCCCGCGCGCCGCGTCGCGATCCGCCGGCGAAAGCGTTCCCTTTTCGACGAATTTATTCAGGCTCTTTTCGATGGACGCCAGACCTTTATTCAACCGCTCCTCGCTGACTTCGCGAACCACAACCGTGCAGCCCGCCTGCGCCGCAATCTGAGCGATTCCCGATCCCATCAGGCCGCAGCCTACGACTCCCACTTTTTCAATGGCCATTCATTCTCCTTCTTGAAATTAGAATTCTTTGTCATTCAAGACTACGACATCGATTCGACAATCATCGCGATTCCCTGGCCGCCGCCGATGCACGCTGTCGCCAGACCGTAACGCTGATTGCGCCGCCGCAATTCGAGCAGCAGCGTAAGGACCAGCCGCGTGCCCGTGGCGCCGAGCGGATGGCCCAGGGCAATTGCTCCGCCGTTAACGTTCGTCTTATCGCGATTGAGACCCAGCACTTTTTCAACGGCCAGATATTGCGGCGAAAATGCTTCGTTCACTTCGATCAAGTCAATTTGGTCGAGCGTTAGCCCGGCGAGTTCAAGCGCCTTGCGCGTCGAGGGAACTGGACCGATGCCCATGAGCTTCGGTTCGACTCCGGCTGTGGCCCAAGAAACGATCCTGCCCAGCGGTTTCCATCCGCGATCCTTCGCGACCTTTGCGTGCGTCAAAACGACGGCCGCGGCGCCATCAACAATTCCGCTGGCGTTTCCGGCAGTAACGATTCCATCCTTGCGAAATGCGGGCGGGAGCGCGGAAAGAATCTCCATCGTCGTCTCGGGGCGGCGATGATCGTCCTGCGACACCATGTGCGCCTTCTTGCCCTTGCCGACTTCGACGGGAACAATTTCTTCCTTCATCCGGCAGGCGCGAAAGGCGGCCTCCGCCGCTTGCTGGCTGCGCAACGCGTATTCGTCGGCCGCCTGGCGCGTGATTCCGTGTTCGAGCGCGAGATTCTCGGCAGTGTCAGACATGGTGCAGCCACTGATCGGATCGTAAAGACCAGACATCAGGGAGTCTTCGAGCTTGCCTTCGCCCAGACGGAAGCCCGTGCGCGCGCCGCGAATCACGTGCGGGCACTGCGTCATATTTTCCATTCCGCCGGCGAGAACTGTTTTCGCTTCGCCAAGAAGAATGCGTTGCGCGGCCTGGCTGATCGATTCAACGCCGGAGCCGCAAAGCCGGTTCACGGTGACGGCGGGTGTTTCAATTTTGAGGCCGGTCTTCAATCCGACGTGACGCGCGCCATAAATTGCGTCCGCGCTCGTCTGCATCACATTGCCAAACACAACGTGTTCGATCTCGGCGGGATCAACGTTCGAGCGCCTGACCGCTTCCTTTGCGGCGGCCACGCCCAAATCAATGGCCGTGACGCCTGCAAATTCGCCGTTGTAGCGCGTCATCGGCGTGCGCGCTCCGGCGAGAATCACCACATCCGTGGGAAACATGATTCCTCCTCGATATACGGTTCTCGGTATGAATTAATTCGATTGCGGCGCGGCCAGCGTGACCACTGTGTTGCCGCCGCGGTGTCTGGTTTCGTCCAGTCCAACTTCCGCGCGATTGATCCATTCCGTCACGCGATCTTCATTTTCGTCCGCCGCGCGCGCGCTGGCATCGGCCACCACTGCGCTCAAACTCACTCCGGCTCCGGCCCAAGAGGGCCGAACCTGCGCCGCAGCCTGTCGCAGTTTCTCCGCGAGCGGTTCTCCCTTTTCGCGCGACGTGTCCGGTAACACAAACGCGAGGGACCACGCGGTGTACTTCACGCCCAGATCTCCCTGCCGGATCAACGGTTCGAGCGCGCGAGCCACCTGGTTCATGTACGCTTCGAGTGCCGTATCGCCCTCCTGCCGCAATATTTCCGCGCCGCGATCCAATTGCAAAATCACAAGCGTGAGCGGCGCACCCTGCACGCGCGAGCGCTTGGATTCCGCCAGCAAGCAATCAATGTAAGCTCCGCGTCCAAGTAGTCCCGTTTTCTCGTCCGCCACCGCCAGCGTGCGCACGAGCGAACGCAAACGCGTGTGATTCACGGAAATCATCACCTGGTCGCCGACGGCTTGCAGAAAATAGCTTTCATTCGATTTCCATTCGCGCGAGGAGGCATCGCCAATAAACAGCACGCCTGCCGCTGCTTGCGTATCCTTATCCGTCAGCGCCACGCCGAGGATCGTGTCCACATCCAGTTCTCGCAAATCGCGGAGCTGCTTGGACGTGGTTGAAATGCCGCCGATTGCATCCTGGCGCGAATTCGAAAGCCCCGTGGCGATTTTCGCCAGCACACTTGCACCTGCCGGCTTCAATCCGGGGGACGCATATTCCGCCGTCATCTGCGGCGCTTCGCCTGGCGCGCCAATCACCGCAACGCAGCGGCGCGCGGTGAGGTATTTGCCGATTTCGCGCACAGCCGTGCCGAGCACTTCGCGTGGAGTCACTTCCCGATACATTAAGCGGGTGATTTCCGCGATCTCCGCCAAATCGCGATGGGTGTCCGCCGCCGAGGAAACACTCGGGGCAGCCGGCGCTGGCGCGGCAGGGGCCGACTTGGCGCGCGCTTGCGTTCCTTTAGGCCACCAGTTCGCGCGCTCATAGAGCATCCGCAAACGCTCGTTGCGCGCCTCCTCGCCGGGAAACTGCTCCGCGATTCGTTCCAGACGCTCCGTCGCCTTGCCCTGCAGCGAATACTGCAGGAAAATTTCAGCCTGAACGATCAGGTCGTCCAAGGCGCGCTGGGATTTCTCCTCCTCGGTAGCGGGGGCACGCGCCGCATCGCCAATCCCGCCGGTTCCGAGCGAATCCGATGACTGCGCGCTTCCGGAAGCCTTTGCCGCGCGAGCGTTGATGCTGCGTAGAAATGATCCGCTCGCTTTGCCCTCGAGTTTCGAAATGCGTTCGTGAATGCGGTAATCGTAGGGATCGATTTCAACCAGGCGGTCAAGCGCCTCGCACGCCGCGGGAATTTTATTGCTCTCGATATCCAGATCGAACAATCGAACGAGCGCGTCGAAATATTTCACTTCGCGATTCATGGCATCGTATAGCTTGGCCAAAAATTCCGCGATGGCGAGTGACTTCGGATTGGCGTCCGCCAGTTGGTCGACGGATGAAGCGAAACTGTTGTCAGCTCGAGCGGCGAACATCCATTCCTTCGTTTGTTCCAGCACGGCGATGGCTTCCTCCTCAGCGCCCGATTGCACATAGCGCGCGGCCAATTCGAATAATTTGTCGAAGCTGTCGGGCTTTTGTTTGCACAGGGCGAAAAGCATCTCCCGCGCCATATCGAGTTTGCCGGTTTGCAGCAATGCGTCGCCGTACAGCGCCAGAAAAGCCGTGTCAGAAGGGTCGGGCGGAGCAAAGGGCCGCAGCAGGTCGACAGCCTTCGCGGCGTCGCCTCGATGCAACCGCGCGTCCGCGAACAGCAATGCCACGCTGCGATCCGCGGGGGTCAGCCGGTGAGCGTTTGAGAAAAGTTCAAGGGCGCGTTCGGCGTCACCCGCGGCCTGCGTCAATTGCGCCGCCCGCAGATATGCCCGGCCGCCCGTTTCGGCGTTTCCGAGTTTTTCGGCAAGCTCGGCCAGTTGTGTCTGGCGCTCCGGATTTTCAGGATCGAGCTGCGCGACTCGCTGAAGGTACTCGAACTCCGACTTCAGGTCATTCTGATCGCGGAACCGTTGCGCCGCGGTCGAGTAAAACTCAATGGCTTCAGAAGTCTTGTTTTGCTTTTGCAGCACGAACGCATACCGGGCCAGCCGGCTCGGCGGTTGCGGATAGGCCTTCAAGTGCCGGGTGAAAATGGCCGAGGCGCGCGCTGTGTCCCCCGATTCAACCAGCTTGTCAAACTGCAAGCCGAAAAAGTGACTGGCCTGCACCAGATCACCCGTGCGCGCATACAGGTCCGCGAGCATCTGAACCGCTTCCGGCTGTCCCGGCGAAATTTCGATGACCGACCGGTACTCCGCGATGGCGTCCTGGAGTTTATTTTTCTCCAAGTGTTTGCGAGCCCGGTCGAGATGCTTGGTGATGTCCTGACTCATGCTTTTGGTGGCGTCTTCAGGGACGCGATGGGTTTCCGGCTGAACAACACTCTCGCCGGTGGAAACTCCTGAAACTGGAAAAAGACGCCGTGCGAGCGCTTAAACAATATACCGGACGCACGCACGCGCTCAAAATGAGAATTTGGCTGCCGTCCCGATACAACAAAACCACGCAATGGTTAGCGGCGTAACAGACCGCCTTACCCCCAATCTCCCGGTGCACACGGCAAGCAGCTATAGCGATGACCGTTGCCGAATGCGCGCGCGGTTGCTAGGATACCCGGCGCAATGATACCCATGCGCGAGTTGCTCACTTGGCTGCGCGAACGTGAGCCCGCGATGGTGCGCCTGCTTGGCCGGATGGTCCAGATCGAATCGCCGAGCCACGACAAGGCCGCCGTCGATCGCTTCGGTTCAATGATCGCGTCGGAATGGCAGCGGCGCGGCGCACGCACACGATTGTTGCGCCACCGCAACTTTGGCGATCATGTTCGCGCGGAGGTCTGGCTTGGACGCGGCCGCCCAGAGGGGCAATTCCTCGTCCTCGGCCATCTCGATACCGTTTATCCGGTCGGGACGGTTCCGCAAACGCCGTTCCGCGTGGCGCGTGGCCGCGCGTGGGGTCCCGGTACATTCGATATGAAGGGCGGACACGCGATTGCCCTTTTCGCCGTCGACGCGTTGCGCGCATTGCGCGTCCCGATGCGAAAAAGGATCGTTTTTCTCTGGACGTCCGACGAAGAGATTGGCAGCGCGGTTTCGCGCAGCGCAATTGAAACGGCGGCTCGCCAGAGCGATGCGGTTTTCGTTCTCGAGCCGGCTTTCGGCGGCGACGGCCGGCTGAAAACCGAACGCAAAGGGGTCGGCGAAGTCGAACTGATTGTTACCGGCCGCAGCGCGCACGCGGGAATCGACCCGGAAAGGGGCGTCAACGCGGTTCACGAACTGGCGCTGCAAATCGCGAGACTTCTCAAGCTGAACGACCCGAGGCGCGGAATCACCGTGCAGGCGAACGTCATCGCCGGCGGAACGGCAACCAATGTCGTCGCCGAGCACGCGCGCGCGCTGGTCGATGTGCGTCTGGCCCGCGTCGCTGACTCCCGAATTCTCGATCGCAGGCTGCATGCATTGCGACCAATATTGCCCGGAGCGCGCATTGAAGTGCGCGGCGGCATTAATCGTCCGCCGATGGAACGCACGCCCAAGTCGCGCGCCCTGTTCCTTCACGCACAGGAACTCGGCCGCCAAATGGGCATCGGGCTGGAGGAGGCGTCCACTGGCGGCGGCTCGGACGGAAATTTCACCTCGGCTCTTGGAATTCCCACTCTCGACGGCTTGGGCGCCGTGGGTGATGGAGCTCACAGCCCAAGAGAGCACGTCGTCATTCGCTCTCTGCCCGAACGCGCAGCGATTCTCGCAGGACTGCTCGCCACGCTGTAGGCTCCTCACGCCCGGGTTGCCTGTCCCTGCGTACAAGTGGAACGCTCTAGTACTCGATGTCGCCCTTCCGTCAACCCCTGCTCGATAACTTGGTTGACCCGTCCATGCCCGCCCCGTACAATTTTTGGTAGACAGCTAGGCGAAGCAACGTTCGTTCGACTGATGTCGAGCGGAAAGCCGCTTGAGAGACGTTTGCGAACGCCGGCCGTCCTACTAAACAACGGCTCGGAGGGCGAATGAGGGGCAGAAAAGGGATTTCCATCCTGGCAGCCGCGCTTTCGCTGTCGTTCTTGGCCGCTGCGGGTTGCGAAGACACGGCAAAGCACACGGTTCAGGTGCGCCAACCGGCTCCCACACCCCAGGCGCAAAGCTCGACCGCAGCCAACATCGGCGCGCTCCCCTTCCCGAAGCCTGCTCCTAACGTCCAAGAGCTGGTGGCAACCCCTCATCCTGCCGTTGATGCCTTGATCGAACAAGTGCAAGCCACCTACGACGCAGGCCAGCAGGCATATCAGGCGGGGCAACTCGACGTGGCGCGCAAGGATTTCAATACAGCCCTCGACCACCTGATGAAAAGCGGCCTCGAAGCCACGGGCGATCAGCGTTTACAGGAACTCTTCAACCGCATCGTTGACACGATGCAGAATTATGAGATGGAGGCGGAGCAGAAAGACGAAGCCGTCGCCGACAACGGCCAAGACGACATGGACAATGCCGACACGTCCGACGATACGCAAACGGCGGCGCAACCTGAGTCCGCGGCTCCTATCGAAGAAATTGCCAACATGGAAAGCCTTCCGGCCACGGATCCGCGTCTTGCGGCGATGGCCGAAAAAGAGCTGATCAGCGTCGGCCACGACCAGCCGCTGACCGTCAATGCGTCCGTGCTTCAGTACTTGAGTTTTTTTGAATCGCCGCGCGGCCGCGAGATCGCTGAATTGGGCCTGCAGCGCGCGGGCCGCTATCGCGCCATGATTGAATCCACGTTGAAAAAGGAAGGTGTGCCGCAGGATTTGATTTATCTTGCGCAGGCGGAATCGGCATTCAAGCCGCGAGTTGTTTCCAGTATGGGTGCGCGCGGGATCTGGCAGTTCATGCCTTACACTGGAGAAGAGTACGGTCTCAGGCGCAGTTACTGGGTGGATGACCGCGACGATCCCGTGGCCGCCACGCACGCCGCCGCCGAGCACTTCCGCGATCTATATGAGATGTTCGGCGACTGGTATTTGGTGATGGCTGCGTACAATTCGGGCCCGCTCAATGTGGCCCGCGCGGTCGAGCGCACCGGCTACGCCGACTTCTGGGAATTGCAGCGCCGCAACGCGCTGCCCGAACAAACGAAGAATTACGTGCCCATCATTTTGGCGCTCACGATGGTCGCCAAAGATCCTTTGCTCTATGGCATCCACGTCGACCCGGATCCGCCGCTGAAGTTCGACACTGTTACGCTGAACCACTCCATCAGTCTGCGCCTTGTCGCGGACGCCACCGATGCGAGTCTAGACGATCTGCAGGCGCTGAATCCCCAGCTGGTGCGCGGCATCACGCCTAATCAGCCTGGGTTCAACCTGCATGTCCCTGAGGGGACAGGCGCGGAACTGCAAAAAGAAATCGCGTCCATTCCTGCGGACAAGCTCACGATTTGGCGCATTGCCAAACTGCAGTCTGGACAAACGCTGGGTGAAATTGCGCGGCAATACCATGTAACCGTCGCGTCGCTCGAAAACGTGAATGTGATCGACGCGAATGACCCGCCGGCAGTTGGGACGGAATTGATTGTTCCCACGGCGCCGCCCCGAACCCGTCTGGTCCATTATCGCGTTCGTCGCGGAGACACGCTCGAGGGCATTGCTTCGCGCTTCGATGTCAGCGTCAGCGAGCTTCAACGCTGGAACCATCTCCGCACGGAACGCACGCCGCACGGCCGCTTGCTGCGCATTTACGAGAACTCATACCCCGGCGGGGCGCCGATTCATGCCACCGTCTCGCGTCGCGCGCGTGGAAGCCACGCAGTGGCAGCAACGATGCGCAAAACATCCCAGAAAACGTCTGGCCATCGCGCGGTCGAGCATCGCGTGCTTCCCGGCGAGACGTTGTGGTCCATTGCGCATACGTACGGCACAACCGTGGCGGCTTTGAAGCAGGAAAATCGGTTTTTGGCCAGCCGCGAGCTCAAGGCTGGCGATCGGCTGACCGTAGAACCACAGCGATAAGCCACTTCGATTCAGTGGCTTACGATAGTACGATCCTGGCTTCTTAGCCTTTTCCGCCGCTGACCCGCTCCTTGCACACCCACTGCCTCCAGCGCCCTGACTTTTGCGCCTTGACAAACTTCCGGCTCTGCGATTAAAACAAAGCCAGTGGGAAAGACAGCCGCCGAGCTCTTTACCCCGCGGAGGAAATATGTTTGATGCCAAGTTCCATGAAGAGGAAGAAGACAACGAGCTCCCCGGCTTTGAGGAAGAGGAAGAAGAACAGGGCGAGCTCGGCGGTGATGAGCACGAAGAGGCCGCCGAAGAGGTAGTCGGGATCGAGGTGGAGACCGACGAGGACGAAGAGGAAGGCCCCGAAGCTGCTGCTCGTACGACGCCCGGCCGCGCTCCGGCGAAGCCCGGGTCAAAGAAAAAAGCGAAGCCAAAGGCTAAGAAGCCCGCCAAGGCCAAAAAGCCTGCGAAGAAGAAAAAGTCCGCGCCGAAAAAGAAGGCCAAGGCACGCCCGAAGAAAAGGTCCCGTCGCCGATAAATATCGGCAACCGATTATTTGTTTTTTGTGCCAGCGGTTTGGATTTCCCGCTGGCACTTTTTTTTTCGCGTACCGAGCGCGACGATGCGAAGAGCGCATCCTTCCCCGGCCACTGAATATCAATCACTGCGCGCGCGTGGCTGCGTCCTGCGCGGTGGCGGCTCGATTGTCGCGAGTCGCGCGCATCACTCCCGTCTGGTCCGTGTAAAAACTCCTGTAGCCATAATTCCTCGGCATGGCAACAAGAGAATAGGAATGGGCATTGCCGTCCGCATCGATTTGCCCCGGCGTATAGCGCAACCCATAGCCGCCGGACATCGCCTGTTGCGCGGCTTGAACCGCGGGTTCGCCCAAGGTCTCCAGCGTCGACGGAAACGAACCTGCGCCGTTCTGATAAGTTGCCAGATCTTTCTGCACAGCGCGCAACGATGCGATCGCCGACTTTTCCGCAGAAGGGCGCGGATTCTCGAATCGCAGGGGCAACGCGAACCAGATAATTCCCCAGATGCCGAGCACCACGATTGCAATCGCGATGGCAAGCTTCACCGCACTCCGTTTTTTCGCGGACTTGGGTGCCTCGCCCGGAATGGGCTCGCTCTGGTTCGCCCCGCAGTAAGGGCAAACGACGCTCGCAGAATTAATGGGTTGCTCGCAATTTCGGCAGACGTACATCGCTAAGTATTCACTTCGAAGGATGCTCTCACGTTCGCGTCGCCGATGCGGCGAGGCTGATCACGAAATTTACGGCTGCTCCGCGTGGCCCACGATCACCAGTCCCAGCTTCGTTGGCGACGAGACCACAGCCGCATTTACATACAGCACCCAAAAATCGTTGCTCGTGTCATGCACGATGCCCGGAAGCGAAGCGGGCGCGCCGTCCGCGGGCACGAGACTCCACACGGAAGGGTGCCCCGCCCCCGAAGCTTTGCGGCTGAGAATGTAAAGCTCATTGTCCGCGAGATTCGCAGCGGCCGTGTCGGCTGCGGCAGGAGTCAGCAGCAGGAAATCGCGATAGTCCGAAACGCCTTGATGATTTCCGTCGACTGGCTGGAGCGCATAGCGCAAAACATACGTCCCCGGCTGAACTGTTTGGCTGCGAAAATCTTTTACCGGCGAGTCAAAATGAATTGCGCCCACAATCGAGCCGTCAACAAGCTGTCCATAGGTGACGCCCAAAGCCGTCGCCGGTTGCGCTGCCGCGGGAACCGCCGCGCGCAACCAGATTTCGCATAAAGGGCCGCTCGGGCCCGTCACGGAAATCGACGCGGGACTCAGCAGCGCACGAACCGGCGCGGAAATTTCCGGCGGCGCGGGCGCGCTCCCCGCAGCCGCTTTGTAATCCTGCGCCGCGGCTGCGCTCGATAAGCACAGCAATGCAACAACTGCGAGTCCGGCAAAATAATATTGTGACCGACGAATCATTTCGTTTCTCCCGTATGAAAAATCAGCTTCATCTCTATGGGATGATTATCACGTTCGCGCGGTTTCCGGGCAATTGGAATTCGCGGCGCATAAATTTATTCGCGCGCGCTTCGCACAAAAGAAAAAACCCGCCAACCGCGGCGGGTCTTTTCCTTCGGAGATGAATCTGGAATTTATTCCGCGAATTTGCCGACGAACGAGCTGCGGCGATCGGAATCATCCCACGTGACGCCGAGCGAATTTCCCTGATAGCTGCTGTCCCGCGCCACAACGGGCATTGCGTGCTGCAAATGTCCGGCGAGCGGCGGATAGTAGGTTTCTTCGTTGTGGCAAATCATGTCGCCCATATTGATGGCGCGCGTCGAGAGCTTCACGACGTTGCCGACCGCAAGCGTTTGCCAGCCCATGCGGCTCGCGTCGGCGGCGAAAGAAATCGGAGCGGGCGCAACGGCGACCACGTCATTCAGCAGTCCCGCGGATTGCGCTTGCGCAAAAGCGATCAGCGCCGCGCGCTGTGCATCATTGGCGCGCTCGTCAACAAAAAACGCGGCCTTCGCCGGCAGCGGATCGCCATACGGATCGCCCAGCGTCGCGTTCGCGCGCACCACGGCAACCACGCCCAATCCCGACAAGGACACGCCGTTCCACTCGCCATTCGAGACTTGCCATGCGAGCACGGCGTCCTGTCCAGTCAAGCCCACTTCGGAATTCGCGAAGCACGGTCCTGTGTAGACGTCCGCATTGCGGAACTCCATGTAATTTCCAGAAACATGATTCGTCTGCGCCATCACCGGCACGGCCATTAAAATCGCTGCCGCCACAAGCGCCAATTTCGTTTTCATCGTTTGACCTCCGAACTTCTCTCATTCTCTCACTCGCGGATTGCCCGCGCAAGCGCGCTGCGTTTCGCCGGCGCCATTCCCCTTTGTGCTGCCCGACCTGCCGTGACGCCCCTGCCTTACGTTGTCATCCCGAACCCGGTCGCCGTCTCTGCGAACGGAGTGAGGGATCTGCTTTTTCGATGCGACGCCTTTCCGGGTGCCCCATGCTCGTTTTGTGAGCGTGGGGCTTTTCTTTTGTAGGGCCCGACTATGGCTTGCCCTGAGGAACAAAGGGTCGGGCCGCGCCTGACGCAGCCAGGCGTGCTTTTTCCAAAGGGACAAAGAAAGGGAGGTCCTAGGGCGTTGCCTTTCCGGGTGCCCCATGCTCGTTTTGTGAGCGTGGGGCTTTTCTTTTGGAGTGCGGCGGCTCGACGCCGCTTTGCCTTCGCCTTCTAAAGGTGGACCGCCGTGGTGTCCGAAAATGGACATATCGATAAAAAAATGACGAAAATACTCGATTAGAAATGACCTCGATCGTATGTTTTCAATGAATTGCATGATGTTCTAATTTCCCATATTTACTCGATTAGAATTCAGGAAGCGCATAAAAAGTGAAAACCCGCGTCGCCGCGGTGCTTCTCCGGTGGGGCGCTTGCCGGGTGCCCCATGCTCGTTTTTTGAGCGTGGGGCTTTTCCTCGGAGTGCGGCGCGGTCCTTGCGTCTCAAATGCTTCTGAGGGACGGCTGGACGCCGCTTTAGCTCTCATGCGAAAAGGCGCCGGAAATTCGCGCGCTGCAAACGAAACTCATTACCGATCAAGGCTCGGCGTTTTCGGGTAGTTTTTGACGGTTCTGGGGGCGCTTCCGGCCCGTTGTTCCTCGCTCGTGTCCTTGCTCGCGTCATCGATTTTTCGCTCCGAACAACGCTAGCATGCCGCGAGCCGCGGCGACAGATGTGGCAGCTGTGGAAAGCAGCGTCACTGGCCAGAAGACGACGACTCTAGCAACTTGCCAACCTGTGATTTATAAGTTACACTGGAAATCGTGATCGAGGTCCGCCATTACATCACACGTGCCGGAAAAGACGTTTTTGATGATTGGCTTTCGCAGCTCCCTGACGCCCGTACACAGGCCAAGATCGCGACGCGAATCAACCGGCTCGCGGCCGGGAATTTTGGCGATTGCAGGCCGCTGCGTCAGGGCCTCTGCGAGTTGCGAATCGATTGGGGACCCGGCTACCGGGTGTATTACGTGACGCTCGGCAGGATTTGTGTAATGCTCCTCTGCGGCGGCGACAAACGAAAACAATCCTCGGATATTGACCGGGCGTTAGGGTACCTCAAGGACTACAAAGAAAGGACCGGAACCCAATGAAGCGTAAAACGAGTGCCTCGCACGACGAAGCCGTGGTTCGCCGCCTTCGAAAGGACCCGGAATTTGCCGCCGAGTATCTCAAAGCCGCGTTGGAAGATGAGGACGAACCTCGCGTCCTGCTCATCGCTTTGCGTCACCTCGTCCAGGCGCAAGGCATTGCCAAAGTCGCTAGAGCCGCTGGCGTCGAGCGCGAGAGTCTTTATCGCGCTTTGTCCGCTCACGGAAACCCCCGCTTGTCGACGCTAGTCGCCGTCACCAAAGCCATCGGCTTGAAACTCACCGTCGAAGCCGCTTAGTACGGTGTACCGTAGCCCCTGCAAAGCCCGATTCTGACCGTCGGCCCGGGCCTGTTCTCGTCAATATTGTTACTTAAATTGCCAGAATCTTTTTGTTAAACTAGCGGCATGCCCAAAACTGTTCGCGCCGCGTTCGACGAGTTTGCGGCGCGACTAGAGCCCACGATTCTCCAAAAAGCTGACGCGAGAATAAAACATACGGGCGTCCGCGATTGTCTCGGCGAGAGTCTTCATGTTGAAAGCGCTTTCCTGACCGGTTCTTATGGTCGCTCCACTATAATCCGGCCCCCTAACGACATAGACCTCTTTATTGTTTTGAGTTACCCGAAGCACGGCAGCGATTTCTATAATTCGCACGACGGGGCGGAGAAAGCTCTTCGCGTGTTTCACTACTATTTGAAAATTTGCTATCCCGACACGCCGATCCGTAAGGACCACCCAGCGATTCATCTTGACTTCACAACATACGGCTTTGACGTAGTACCAGCCTTCCTGAGGAACGGCGGCGGCTACGTCATACCCAACCGCTATGGGTCAGGTTGGATGTCGACTGACCCCACAAAGCATGCTGCCAGGACCACGGCGATGAACAAAGCAACGGACAATTACTTTGTGCCTCTCGTAAAGATATTTAAATCCTGGAATCGGGCGCACTCCGACAAACTTACAGGGTTTCACCTGGAGATGGCTATGGTCAACGCTTGGCCAAGGGCCGCGCCTTCACTACTGGCACCAATGTCCCCGCCAGCAGCGGTGAGATATGCAAGTGCGCAAGTGGCTGCTGCGGCGCTTTTCCCCTCACTGTCGTCTCGGTTGCAGTACTATACCGCTGACCCAGCCGGGCTAAGCGGAAATATCGACGCATACCTAGACGCCAATGACCGCGCCTTGACCCGCCAGCGCCTCGATTCGGCTGCTGCGGAGTCGCAGATTGCGCTTCGGCACGAACGGAGAGACGATCACGTCTCGGCCATCAATAAATGGCGCGACATTTTCGGGGACCCGTTTCCAGCGTATTCGTGAGCCATCATGATCGACATCACTCTGAAATCTGAACTCTCGAAAGAAGCCGACAGGATTGAGGAAGACGCACTTTTCTCCTCAAAAGGGCATTACAACGCTGTCCCGGCGTGGCAATGGATCCACCGCGGTTTGGGAATTGTAGCGGCCGTCGGATCCGCGCTGGCAGCCATTTCAGTGCTCGAGAATTGGAGCAGGGCGTTGGCTGTTGGATCCGCAGCGTTCTCGACAATTGTTTCAGTTGTTCTGACTACCTTGAAGCCCAATGAAGTGAGCGAGCGGCATCAGCGTGCCGGAGACCGATACTTGGCCATCAAGAACCGTGCACGCATTTTTCGCAACATCGATCTCCTCAACCCAGATGCCTCTTCAAACGATGCGGCTGACGAGATTAAGAGTATCTCGCACGAACTCGCGGTCGTGGCATCCGGCGCACCAGTTATTCCGAGGTGGGCGCACAATAAGGCTAAAAAAGACATCGAGATTGAAAAGTCGGCGGTCTACAAGGCCGACAAAACCTAAGCTGCACCGCAGGTCGGAATACTTCAGGCAGGTTCTTATCGCGCGCCTCATCCGTACGGAGTAGTCGCCCCCTCGCTAGCCATTCGTCAATCGTCACTCGTCACTGTTTTCCACAGTCGGCACATCTATCGCTGCGGCGCGCATCGTGCTAGCGTCGTGGAGAGCGAAAATTCGATGACGCGGACGATGACGCAAGCGGCGACACGAGTCAGGCACAGCGGCCCCAAAGCCGCCACATCCCGGCCCCAAATCTCGCCAGTTTCTAATCGCCAGTGTCCGGAATTAGACACCGAGCTAACCTGCACAAAACAAACACCTGACCCCGTTTCTAATCGCCAATTTTTCGCGTTCTTGGAATTGCCGGACATTCAAGGCGAGGCTGCCGGCCTGAAGGCCGCCGCTACAAAGACAGAGCACCCGGAAAAGCAAAGCGCGGCGCAAGGAGCAAGACGAGAAAATCAACCCCTCGGAGCCGGGGCCACACGCGGGTGCAGCTTATGAAAAGAGACTAGAAGCCGCAGAATTTCCCAAGACGAAACTCTGCGCTACAAAGGCACGTGCGAAGGCGAGGAGGCTAGGCGGTTTGGCAGCAGCCGCGAGAGGCGCGGCATTCGTCGAGGCCGACGAGCTTGCCGTCGGGGCCGACCGTTGATTGCGTGCGCGAGCACCAGAAGGGCCCCGCGTTGCGCGCGTCGGATTCTTCTTCCTCATGCTGATAGAACAATTTCTTTGAGCGCACGGAGCGGCAAATTTCGCCGGTGGAGATGAGCACGTTGAGGCTCGGTGCTGCGGAAGATTTCAACATGGCGATCGACTCCTTGAAACTCGAAAATCGAAACTCGAAAAACGAAAACAGCAGCAGCAAAAAGCCGCAGGCCTTCCGCGAAACGAGGGTCTGCGCTACACGCGACGTTCGCCTACCGCAGCGAGCAGCGCGCGCTTTACGGAGACGCGCGCGAGCTGCACTTTGTATCCGTTGCGGCTGAGCGGCGTCGCGCCCTGCACGGCGGCGTCGCCGGCCTTCGCGGCGTTTTCCTCGTTGATTGTTTTGCCCACGAGCCATTTGGCCGCGTCTTCGGCGGGCCACGGTTTTGGCGCAACGTGGCCGAGAACGATCCGCGCGCGCTCGACTGTGTCGCCGCGCATCCGCAATGCAACAGCCGCCGTCGTGAGCGGCCAGTCGAGGCCTTCCTTTGGCCGCACTTCGTACAGCGCGTTGCGCATGCCGCGCGACGCTGCGGGAATCGTAATCTCCGTCACGATTTCATTGGGAGCGAGGGCATGCTCGCGTTCGCCCTGCTTTTGCGGAATCACGAAAAAATCCGCGGCGGCAACGTCGCGCGCGCCCTTTGGCCCTTCAATGCGCATCTCGCCGCCAAGCGCAATCAGCACCGGACCGAAACTCGACGGGCTGATGAATTTCGCCGGGCCGGAATTGCCGAAAATGGCGTGATAGCGATTGTCTCCTTGCGTGACCAGTGATTGGCCGTCTTTATCGAGAGCGAGCAAGCCGAATCCGTTGCGGTAATACCAGCAGCGCGGCCTCTGGCAAAGCCAGCCGCCGACGGTGCTCATATTGTGAAGCTGCGGGCTGCGAATGCCTTCGGCCGCGTCGATGATGGCAGGAAATTGCTCGCGAATCATCCGGTTGGAAAATAACTCTTCCACGGTGACCGCAGCGCCGATGTGCACGCCCTCGGCGGATTCGTGAACGCGATTGAGGCCCGCGATGCCCTTGATGTTGACGAGGCGCTTGGTGTCTACGACGTCGTCCTTAAGGAGCGAAATCAAATCCGTGCCGCCGGCAAAAACCGAAGCATCGTCCCAATCGGAACCGAGGAGTCCGAGGGCTTCCTTCAAGCTGGATGGTTTTGCGTACTCGAATGCGTCCATTAGGCTACGCCTCCTTTTTCGAGTGTGCCGAGGGCGGCGAGCACGCGGTCGGGCGTCAGCGGCAGTTCCGGGACACGCACGCCGATGGCGTTTGCCACGGCGTTCGATATTGCCGCGCCGGGCGAAATCACGGGCGGCTCGCCGAGTCCGATCGTGCCGCGCTCGTCATAACCCGGCCCGGTCATCATGTGGACCACAATTTCGCCGATGTCGGCGATGCTCGCCAGTTTGTAAAACTCCATATTGGGATTCAGGCAGCGGCCCGTCACTTGATCCATTATTTTTTCCTCAAAGAGCGCATAGGTGATGCCCATGATGGCCGCGCCGTAAACCTGGCTTTCGGCGGTCCTGACGTCGATGACCAAACCGCAATCCTGCACGGAAACGTGCTTGATGATTTTCACGATGCCCGTTTCGGTGTCGACTTCGACTTCGCTCATCTGCACGCCGCCGACGCCGCTGGACATTAAATCGTTGGACGTTTTGCCCGTGCCGGAAATGGACGATGCGCCCATTTTCGCGCAGGCTTGCTTCCACGAAATGGATTTCGCGGCATTGCCTTTCACTTGAATTTTTCCACCCCAGGCTTCGAGCTGATCAGGCGTCGCGCCGAGCGACGGAGCCACTTTAGCGAGCAGCGAGTTCAGGGCTTCCGTGGCGGCACGGCGAGTGGAAGTGCTGACTCCGCTGACGGTTGTGGAGCCGCCGGATGCGCCGGCCGGAGGGTATTTGTTCTCGCCGATATTTACTTTCACGGCTTCGAGCGGCAGCCCTAGCGTTTCCGCGGTGACGATGGCGATAACGGTGCGCGTGCCGGTGCCGAGATCCTGGCTGCCGAGCGAAGTCTCGACGGAGCCATCCGGATGAATCGTTACCAAACAATTGCTCAGATTTCCGCGCCCGCCCCATGTATGCAGCGAAACGCCGAGTCCGCGTTTCAGCGGACCCGCGCCGCTTTTTCCGCGCGGATGCCATTTGCTCTTCCAGTCCATCAGTTCTGAAGCTTTCGCGAATTCTTCTTGATAGGTCTTGGCGCGGTCGGGAGCCGTCACCAAATTCATATTCTTCAACATGAAATCGACGGGATCCATGTTGAGCTTCGCCGCGAGATCTTCCATGGCCGCGTTGGAAATCAAGGCCATTTGCGGATGGTTTGGCGCACGCCACGCGCGCGCCGGGCCGATGTTGGTGAGGATCGCTGTGTGCCTGGCGCGAACATTGGGAACTTCGAAAATGTAAGGAAGCCTCGGAGCGCCCGCGTCGCTTGGGCCGCCGGTGCCCCACGACTCAGAGTCCCACGCGACCAGAGTGCCGTCGCGCTTCGCGCCGACCTTCACATGCGCGTGCATCGAGGGCCTGGCGCCCGCGACCATCAGCTCATGATCGCGCTCGAGCATCATCTTCACGGGCCGCCCGGTTTTCTTCGAGAGTTGCGCGCAGGCAATTCCCCATGTATCCGCGGCAAACTTGCTGCCAAATCCGCCGCCCATGTAATGCGAAATCACGTGGACATTGTTCGCGGCGACTGTGATCCCTTGCTGCTTAAGTCCGTCGACGTATTCGCCGGCCATTCCGCTTACGTTCTGCGTTGTAGACCACACCGTCAAATCGTCGCCATTCCATTCGGTCACCTGGCCATGGGTTTCGAGGCAGCAATGAGTGATCACGGGAAGGCCGTAATGTCCCTCGCTGATGACTTCAGCCTGCTGGAAACCCTGATCCGGATTGCCGGTCACGCGCGCTTCGAGCTGCTTCGAATGCTCAGCGCCCGCGTGTTCCGGGTCGGCATCGGTAACCAGGTACGGCAGCGGTTCATAGTCAATCTTGATCGCATCCGCGGCTGCTTCGGCGCGCTCTTCGGAGTCCGCCGCAATGGCCACAATTTCCTGCCCGGCCCACAACACTTCCTGGCCTTCGGGCACAATCGTCACCACTCCTTTAACGCCGGGCATCGCTTCCGCTGCGCTGGTGTCGATCCTCGTGACCTTCGCGTGGGCATAAGGAGACGTGGCCATCTTGCCCCACAGCATTCCCGGGCGATTAATATCGTAGGAATATTTCGCGCGGCCCGAGGATTTCACCGGGCCGTCAATTCTTTTTTCTCGCTTGCCAATTAATGCGCGACGATTCGCGGGAGGCCAATGATAGTCAGCCATTAGGCTCGCCCTCCTTTGGTCTTCATCGTTTTCGCGGCTTCCAATACGGCTTCTCGAATTCCCATGTAGGTTCCGCAGCGGCACAAATTGCCGCCCAGCGATTTCTGCAATCCTTCGTAGGTCGGATTCGGTTCGTGTTCGACATACGCCGTGCACGCCATCACGAATCCAGGCGTGCAGAAACCGCACTGTTGCGCGTCGTTGTTCCAAAATGCCTGGGACATGGGATGCAGGCCTTCCTTAGGTTCAAGGCCCTCGATGGTGGTGATGTCGTGTCCCTGCGCATCGATTGCCAGAGTGGTGCAGGAATAGACGGCGCGTCCGTCCAAATGGACGGTGCAAGCGCCGCACGTTGCGCGGTCGCAGACTTTCTTCGCGCCCGTCAGGTCCAGATGATTTCGCAGCGCGTCGAGGAGCATCACGCGCGGCTCGAGATTCAACTTTCGAATCTGCCCATTGATTTTCAGAGTTATCGGGACTTCGCCGGGACCAACTACGCCTCCGGCCATGCCGCCGCTTTGCGGCCGCGGCGCAGCTTCGAGCACGCGATCGGCTAGAAGCGCTCCGGCAGAGGCCGCCACGCTGGCGATTCCAGCGCCTTTGATGAAGCTGCGCCGTGACAAATCTCGCAGTTTCTTTTCCTGGGCGTTTTTTTCGCGCTTCTCGTCGGGCTTTTCCGTGCCGTCCGGGCGCGGCTTATCTTCATGCGGCGACATCAATGCACCCCCTGCGGTCAAAAATCAAAACAGGAATAGCGTTTCGGTAGGAATGCTGCGCGGATCGAATCTCAGGACTCGTTCGACTCATTCCTTGAATCACGGCCTGAATCACGGCGGGTTCCCTCAGAACGTCGCGGCTATGATAGTTTCAGCGTGCCGCGAAAGTCAAAGGCTTAGTCGGCCGCGTAGGGGTTCGGTTTCCGGGAGTCGCGTTAATGGTCCAATTCGATTATTTTTTAGTACGCCGTGATCCAGTCACAACCTACGGGAGGCGCACCAAGCAACTTCGAACGAGCAATCGAGAAAACAACAAGGCGGTCTCTGGTGCTTGTTTAGTCGTTTACAAGCACGACCCTGCAGGGAAGTTGCTTGTTGCGGACCGCCTCAAATGCTTCCGCAGCCCGGGATAAGGGAAAAGTTTTGATGTGAGGACGAATATCGTGTTCCGCAGCAAATCGAATCGTTTCCTTCAACTCCTGACGAGATCCTGCTGGTGACCCCGAGATGTGACGACGCCCCATAACCATGGTCACGGGATCGATTTGTATTCGACCCACGCCGACGCCCAAAACAACGGTCGTTCCATCCGCTGCAAGCCCCGGAAATGTATCGCTCACCGATTCCACATTCGGAGCTGTTGCCAAAATGACGTTCGCTCCCCCATCCCATTCTTGCAGCGCGCGGACAGCGTCACCCGTTTTCAAATTGATGAAAAGCTCGGCACCAAGTCGGCATGCTTCCTGCTCTTTTTCCGCCGTTGAAGAAAGTACAGCAACACGTGCGCCCATAGCACGGGCATAAAGAACTCCAAGGTGCCCAAGTCCTCCTAAAGCAATTACAGCAACCCTATCTCCTTTTCGATATCCGGAATGCTTCAGGCCGCTGTATACGGTGAGCCCTGCGCACATCAAAGGTGCTGCCTCTGCATACTCCAACTGAGGAGGAAGCGAAGTCACATACGATGCCTTGGCGATTACAAATTCGGCGTAGCCGCCATTAACCATCATCCCGGTCCAGACCCAATTCGGACACAAGTTTTCTGCGCCTTGCTTGCATTGCGGGCAAGACTGACAGCAGGAAAACAACACGGATAAGCCCACACGGTCGCCCAATTTGAAGCCTGTCACTCCGGAACCGATTTCTTCCACAGATCCCGCGATTTCGTGTCCAGGCACAATTGGATACTGAACGAACGGGAACGCACCTTGTTGCACCATCAAGTCGCCGTGGCAGATTCCGCAAGCACGGACACGGATCAACAATTCCCCCGCTCTTGGTGAGGGACGCGGTCGGTTCTCGATCTGGAGATCTCCGTTAGGTTCCCGAATACAGACTGCCTTCATGGCTGACCTCCTCGACTGAGTAGAAACCGAGTGTATCCAGCAGGATGTTAACCGACGTATGGCCTCTGCACAATCACTACCCACGACCGGCCTGCTGCTTCGCTTCTCAGCGAAGCGATACACGGCCTTTCGTGCGATGAACGCACGCCGCCAGGGCGCCCCGCCTGTGCGGTGGCGCACAATTTCGGTGGCAATGTTGTGATCCGGGTGCAAAATAGGCGCGAAGCGAATTTTCGTTATGGAGGAATCGAGATGATTGAGCAGAAACGGTGGCCTCTTGTGATGGCGCTTGGCGCGATTTTGCTGATTCCGGGATCTGCAATTTCAAAGGGTAAGGCGGGGCAGAGCCAGAACGCCGCGCCCGCCAAGGCCGATTCCACGAAGCCTGGTGCGCCTCATGCGTCACTCGCAAAGCTGGCCGGCGACTATACCAGAGTCATAAAGTTCGTCGGACAAACAGGCGCGGCTGCTGCTCCGTCGTCAGGCACAGCCAAAATTTCCGTGGTGCTCGGCGGCAGATTCATTATGGAAGAGAGCACGGACACGGTTTTTGGCCGGCCCGTTGAGGGCTTGCGTCTTTACGGCTACAACAACGCCACGAAGCAATACGAAATGGTCCGCATGTACACGATGTCGACCGGCATGACAATGATGAAAGGCACGAGCAGCGACGACGGGAAGACGATTGACTTTGTTGGAGACACGGAAACTGGTGGGGCCAGCAAGATGGCGCTGCACGCGCAACTTCGCCAAGTCAATGACGATGAGTTCACCGTCGTGTTGTCAACGACTGGAGCGGATGGCAAAGAATCGGCGTTCCAAGAGACGGATTACACGCGAAAGAAATAGGCTCCGCTGTGTTGAACGCCCTCGACAATTGGAGCCTCTTCCGGAGCCTCCGCGTGCTGAGAAAGCCACCGGAATGGGAATCTCCGGTCATGCCTGGCCACACTCGCCTACGCGTTGACTTGCGTGTCTGCGCAACCTAAGATTCCGCGATGCCCGAATCCGCCTCGCTGATCGGTACGACCGTCTCGCACTACCGCATCGTCGAAAAGCTCGGCGGGGGCGGGATGGGCGTGGTGTACAAGGCCGAAGACACCAAGCTTGGGCGCTTCGTTGCGCTGAAGTTTCTTCCCGAGGATGCGGCCACGGATCGTCAGGCGCTCGAGCGTTTTCAACGCGAGGCTCGCGCCGCTTCCGCCCTTGACCACCCAAACATCTGCACAATTCACGAGATCGGCGAACACAATGGAAAGCTTTTCATCGTCATGCAGAATCTGGAGGGCCATACGCTGCGCAATCGCATCGGAGGGCGCGCGCTTCCCACTGATATGGTGCTGGATCTGGGCACCGAAATCGCCGACGCGCTTGACGCCGCGCACGCGAAAGGCATCGTTCACCGGGACATCAAGCCCGCGAATATTTTCATCACCGATCGCGGCCACGCCAAAATTCTCGATTTTGGCCTGGCAAAACTGATCGACGCGAGTGGCGCTCCGGTCGAAGGAACGTCTGGCTCGCCGACGGCCGATACCGATGAGGCGTTGTTGACCAGCCCGGGCGTTGCGCTGGGAACGGTCGCCTATATGTCACCGGAGCAAGTCCGTGGCGAAGTTCTGGATGCGCGGACAGATCTTTTTTCATTTGGCCTTGTGCTTTACGAAATGGCCACGGGGCGTCAGGCGTTTGCCGGAAACACTTCCGGTGTAATTCACGAAGCGATTCTGAATCGCGATCCGCTGCCGGCGAGCCGCGTGAACCCCGAAGTTCCCGAAAAGCTGGAAGAAATTATCGACAAGGCGATCGAAAAGGACCGCAATCTCCGCTATCAGCACGCTTCGGATATGCGCACGGATCTTGCGCGCCTGAAGCGGGATTCCGATTCGGGCCGCACGTCAGCGCGAGTGTCCGCGCGAGCGGCAGTTCTTGACGGTGAGTCGACCGGCGCATCTCCGCATTCGACCGCGACGCGAGTCAGTTCGGTGTTCACGCCGGCGACGGGAGTTCCCGCGACGTCCGCGACAACGGTGGCTCCATCGGGAGCGGTTGTTGCGGTGGCAAAAAAACGTTGGCTGCTGTTTTCGGCGGTTGCGATCATCCTGATTGGACTTGTTGCAACAGCCGCATATTTTTACGCTCATCGGCATCCGATGCTGACGGAAAAGGATCCGATCGTTCTCGCTGATTTCGTCAACACGACCGGTGATTCCGTTTTCGACGGCTCTTTGCGCGAAGCTCTAGCGGCAAAACTTGCAGAATCTCCTTATTTGAATATCGTCTCGAACTCCGCCATCCAGCAAACGCTTCGCCTGATGGAACAACCAGCGAACACGCGGCTGACGCCCGAACTTGCCCAGCAGGTGTGCCAGCGCGAGGGCGGCAGGGCCGTTCTGGAAGGCACGATTTCGGGCATAGGCACTCAGTATGCCCTCACGCTCGATGCCTTGAATTGCGACACTGGAGCATCGCTGGTGCGCGTGGAAGCGGACGCGAACGGCAAAGACGCAGTCCTCTCGGCGTTAGGTAAATTGGCGGCTGAAATGCGCGGGTCGCTCGGCGAATCGCTGGCAACAATTCAGAAATTTAACGTGCCCGTGGAAATGGCAACGACGAGTTCACTTGAGGCGCTGAAAGCGTACTCACTGGCGATACAAAATATGAAAATGGGAAATTTTCCCCAGTGCGTGCCGCTTCTCGAGCATGCGATTGCGCTGGATCCGAATTTCGCGATGGCTTATGCAACGCTTGGCACGGTCTACAGCGATATGGGAGAAAACGATCTCTCCGTGGAGAATATGCGGAAGGCCTTTGCGCTGCGTGATCGCGCCAGCGAGCCGGAAAAACTGTATCTCGACTCGCATTACTACGAGTTCGTGACAGGCGATTTGAATAAGGCCGAGCAAACCTACGAACTTTGGCGGCAAACCTACCCACGCGATATCGTGCCCATGATTAACCTGGGTAATCTGTACACACAGATGGGGCAATTCGATAAAGCCGCGCAGGAGTGTCTTGACGCGCTGCGCATTAGCTCCAGTAATGCCATCGCTGTCGGTTTACTCGCCCAGATTTATCAGTTCCAAGACCGGTTTGACGAAGCAAAAGCCATTTTCCAAAGGGGCATAGCTCAATCGCCATCCGCTGGCGAATTTCATGCGGGGCTGTGGAGGAATGCGTTTATTCAGCAAGACGCCACAGGGATGCAAGAACAAGTGCAATGGGCTAAATCCAACGGCGCCGAAGCGCAACTGGCCCCCCTCGAGGCAACGGCCGATATGGTGCAGGGCCAATTCGCAAAGTCGAAGGCCATCTTCGAGCAATTCATTCCGGAGGCGATTCAACATCACCTGAATGGTCAGGCAGCGGCGGCCATGGGGGGACTTGCGGGTGCGGAAGCGCTGTATGGCTATTCGCAGCAAGCCCGCACCGACGCCGAAAAGACAATTTCGTTGGACCCGGAGAATCCGCCGCCTAGCGCCGTGGATGTCCTTGCCGTTACAGGGGACTCCGCGCGGGCCGAAAAGATTCTAAGTCAACTGGCCAAGAAGAATCCGCAAGATACTCTGCTCAACGCGATTGACTTTCCCATTATTCGCGCGCTTGTAGCACTCAGCAACGGCAAAACGCAAGAGGCTCTGACGGTCCTTAAACCGGCCGAGCAATATCGGCTGGCTCCGGGACACGAATACAGTTACGTTCTCGGTATGGCGAATCTGCGGGCTAAGGACAGCAAAAGCGCCACCGCCGAATTTCAATTCATCCTAGACCATCGTGGCGAATTTGCTCTGGACGTCGTGTATCCGCTGGCCCGCCTCGGACTAGCGCGTGCGCGTGTCCTTGAGGGCGACCAATCCGGTGCGCGCACGGCGTATCAGGATTTTCTTGCGTTCTGGAAGAATGCGGACCCGGACATTCCCGTTCTGAAGCAAGCTCGCGCCGAATACGCGAAGCTTCAGTAGCGGCCTCTTCATGCAGCGGTCTTGCGCGGAACCTGGGGCGCAACGAACGGCTCCATGGATGCGTCCAACAAGTTACAAAGAGCATCTAATGTAGGCAGTGGAGAGTTTACGCTTCAGGGGTGATACTTTTAAGGTGGAGACGGGAATGAAGGCGGGCTTTCGCCAATCAATCAGCCGCGGGATACGATTTCGTTGCCCGAAATGTGGCGACGGCCGCGTTTTCTCGAGTTTCTTCAAGATGCGCGACGAATGCGCGGTATGTGGGCTGTCATTTTATCCGGAGTCGGGCTATTACGCGGGCGCGATGTATTTGGATTATGGGCTCTCTGCCGCAATTTTCCTGGCGATCTTCGTTCCCACCTTGTTTATGCCCGACCTGACGCACCTTTCGTACATGACCAAAAATCTGCTGTGGATCGCGTTCGGAACCGTGGTGTGCCTGGGGATGGCGCGTCCATCGTATAGCTTGTGGCTCGCGGTGGATTACTGGATTGCGCCGTGGAATTCCGAGCCGGTGAAGAAGAACGATGACACGCTCGAACTGCCGCTTGTCAGTCTGGTGATTCGCACCGATAGCGACGAGCCGCACCAGGGGACAAGAAACCGCTGGGAAAACTGACCTGTCTCATAAGTTCCGTGGACTAATGTCGTTCGACCTCAGGGACCCCTGACTTTTTTTCGATCTTTGCGGCACGTCTGAAGCCGTGCCCTGACCCGAACCGTTTTGGGACTACTTTTCAAAGTACGTGCCGTTCCGTTGTTGCAGCGAAACTTTCCCGTTGAAACGGTTCCACTTATTGAGCCGACGGTTCTGGAATTCTTTTTGTGCCGCGTAATTCCGCGTCGGTGTATTTGATGTCGCTCTTCGCGAAGGCGAAGAAATTCCACGAGCCGTACTTTTGCTGAAGCTGAGGCAGTACGGCGTCAACGAGTGCGTCGCCGGATTTGCCGTCCGCTTGCGCTTTTTGAATCGCGGCGCGCAAGTCAATCAGGTAGCCGCGAAAATCGCGAACGTCCGCTGCCTGGCCGGGTTCGTTTCCGTGCCCGGGAACGAATGTGGCCGTCGGATAGTCGGCAAGAAGCGTATCGAGCGTGGCGATCCAGGGTTTTGTAGACGCGTCGATTAGATTCGGCAACGTGTGATTCCAAAACAAATCGCCGCAGAAGACGACGTTGGCGGAAGAATCGTAGACGACTGAGTCGCCTCCTGTATGGCCCAGCAGCGAGCGGACGACAAGCGCGCGGCGCTCGAGGTACAACGTGACACCGTCTTTGTAAGTTATCGAAGGCAGGCCGAGCGATTCCACTTCCTCTTTTTGCTGCGTGGTAATTTTCGGGCCAAAGAATTTTGCGTTCTCCGTGCGCTCCCACACGCGCACATTTTCTTGCGCCAGAATTGTGGCGCCAGCGTTGGCAAAGATGCTGTTGCCCGCGACATGATCGAGGTGGTAATGCGTGTTGACGACGAATCGAATCGGCAGATTTGTTTTTTTACGGATTTCATCCAGCAGTGTTTGCGCGGCGGCGACGTTTTCGAATGTATCGATCACCGCTACGCCGTCGGAGCCAATGATGAAACCGGCGTTCGCGCCGGAACGCGCGGATTTCGCGGCAGGATTGTCGATCGCGGCCCACGCGCCGCTGCCGAGGTCGTGAAGCGTGAAGGCAGCGGGCGCTTGGGCAAGGCCGGCACAAACGAGAATGCAAATCGAACCGGCGAGCACCGGGAATTTGATTCGCATCGTTATCTCTCCATGGACTTGCTGTGCCTGCGTTTGGGGCGCGTCAGAGATTCTTCAGAAAAAACTCCGTGATGCGTTCGAAAAGCTGGATGCGCGCCGGGCGATCTGAAATCGGGTGGCCGCGTCCGGGAAAAATCATCAGGGCGGCCGGATATTTGCCTGCGGCGATGAAGCCATTGAGCATTTCAGACGTGTTTGCGAAGTGAACGTTGTCGTCGCCCGTGCCGTGGACTTCCATCAACTGTGTTTGCAAGTGCGACGCGTAGGTGACCGGAGATGAATCCTTGTAGCCTTCAAGATTCTCCTGCGGCGTGCCCATATAGCGCTCAGTGTAAATCGTATCGTAAAGCTTCCAATCGGTGACCGGCGCAACGGAGACCGCAGCTTTGAAAATATCGGGCGCGTTCAGGATGGAGTAGAGCGTCATGTAGCCGCCGTAGCTCCAACCCCAAATGCCTATGCGCGAGGGATCCACGAACGATTGCGATTTGAGCCAGCGCACGCCCGCGAGCTGGTCCTGCAATTCGATTTTACCGAAGTGATGGTAAACGGGCGTTTCGAAAACGTGGCCACGTCCGTAGGAGCCGCGATTATCAACGGTAAAAATAATGTAGCCTTTCTCGGCCATCAATTCGTGCCAGAGGAAATTCATGCCGCCCCACGCGTTGCGCACTTCCTGCGCGTGCGGGCCGCCGTAAACACTGATCAGCACCGGATACTTGCGCGACGGATCGAAATTCCGCGGCAGAATCATCATGGCGTGGAGCGGCGTGCCGTCGTCGGCGTTGACCGTAAAGAATTTCACCGGCGATAAATCGTAGCCGGCCAGCTCGGCGACTCTGTTTCCGTCGAGAACGGCGACGCGCGTGCCGTCAATGCGGTCAAGATCCTGGCGGGGCGGCGTCATCGAGGTGGAAAATGTGTCGACGAAGTATTGCGTGTTGGGAGACATTTCGACGGAATTTGTTCCTGCATCGCGCGTGATGCGGGTGAGGCTCTTGTCGGCAAGCGAAAGACGATAAAGCTGCGATTCGGTTATGTTGTCTTTGTTCGAGACGAAATAAACGTAGCCGCGCCTTTCATCGACGGCGAGACCGTTCTCACCGCCGGGACCGAAGCCCGAGATATCTGAAATTTGCCAGTCACCGCTGGTGAGCTGCTCGAGTTGCTTGCCTTCGATGTTGTAGAGATAGAGATGGCGGTAGCCAGTGCGTTCGCTGGACCACAGGAATTTCGAGCCATCGGAAAAAAAGTAAAGGTCTTCGCTGAGATTGATCCAGTATTTGTCGGTTTCGGTGAGGATGATTTTCGAAGCGCCGCTCGAAGCATCGGCAAACATCAAATCGAGGCGATTCTGCGTCCGGTTCAGGCGCTGGATTGCGAGCTGCTGTGAATTCGGTAGCCACTTCACGCGCGGAAGATAAATGTTCGTGTCCGAGCCGGTATCCATCCATGTGGTCTCGCCGCCATTCACGGAAATCACGCCGACGCGCAGAATCGGATTCGGGCTGCCAGCTTGCGGGTAACGCGTGGTGAGGGTTTCACCCGTCATCGAAGCCATATCAATGATCGGGTAAGGCGTCACGGGGCTTTCGTCGAATTGCAGATACGCTATGCGCTTCGAATCGGGCGACCACCAATACGCCGTGCCGAGATCAAGCTCCTCGGGATAAACCCAGTCGACTTGGCCCTTGCGCAACGATTCCTTTCCGCCGGTTGTGACGGCGTGCGATTCGCCCGTGGTGACGTTCACAGCCCAAATATTGTAATCACGTATGTAGCTGACCCATTGGCCGTCGGGGGAGAATTTCGGATCGCCGAGGTCCTCGCTCCCGGCGACAAGATTTTTTGCCGAGCCGCTTTCGGTATTGAAGAGCACAAGATTCCCACCGCCAATGAAAAGCAGCGACTTGCCGTCGGGCGACCACAAATAGCGCGCCGCAGTGGCACGGCCGAAACCCGTGCGCTGCGCAACTTGCTTTTTCGGCGGCGGCATCAGCGAGGTTAGTTTTTCAGCGGACACGAGGACGCGGCTCTGGCCGGTGGCCGCATCGACGACGACAAGGTCCATGCCCTTACCCGCGGGCCGGAAATAGCTGAGATGTTTGCCATCGGGCGTCCATGCAACGCCACGCAAAGTTTCTCCGCTCAGGCTCGGTGCGCTGTAGATGCGCTCGACAGTGAGATTTCTTTCGCCAGACTGCGCTGCGGACTGCGCACGTGCAGCAGGAATTGCAATCCATGTGGCGCAAACAGTGGCGCAGAGGAGCCAGACGGCATATGAGATTTTTGCGGCGTGTCTGTTGCGAGAAGAATGCATTGATGCCTCCGGATGAAAGCGGGTCATTCTATCGCGGCCAAATGGAAATGGGGAATGAATTGCAACGTCGATCTCGCAGCCTGCAGAAGTTCAGGAAATGAATTTGAGGTCGAACTTGCGCACCACCCAGACACCGTGTTGGCGAACGACATCATATGTTCCGTCTCCCGCGCAGAGGGACCCGCAGTAGTAGCCACCCTCAACTTGAACGTGGTCGTCGCTTATCCATGTGATTTTGTCGACGGACAGAACGGTCATTAGCTGCCCAGTTTTGGGATCCAAGAACGATCGCTGAAGATTGTGATTCTTGGGCCACGGAAATTGTGAGAATTTTTCGACCGGCGGAGTGATGTCCTTGAATCTTGACATAAACGCGTCGCTGGGATCGTGGTTCTTGCCAGGAATCGAAAGGCATAATACGCCGGAATGTTGCTTGAACTGATACCGGAACACGGCCTCCCAAATGTTCTCCTTCTGTGCGGCTCTCGATTTGGAATCGGCGCCTGCCGGGATGCACAGCGAAGAGTTGATTGAAACACAGATCAGGAAAGCAATTGTGCAAAAGAGTCTCCGATGGCGTTTTCGGAAGTTCATGCGTTTCCCTCACGACATCGGTTCGTAGTAGCGGGGGCCGGCACAGGCGCGGCAGAGAGTGCGGCCGCTCGCGACGACCTGGCGATTGAAGTTGATGCCTTCGCCGCATTTTTCGCAGACGATGCGAGGCGCCTTGTAGCCCGGCAAATCCTCGGGAAGAATTTCAACGTGTACCGGCTGCGCTTCGAAGAGGTCCGCGTCCGGAAGACTGCGGTACGCATTTTGCTGAGCTTGTTCTTTTTGGAGATCGGCAAACATTTGTCGCGCGCGCTCCTTCGAATCTTCGCGAGCAACGATGCGCACGCCGCGGCCGCTTTGCAGGTCGACAAACGTGGCCGCCATTTTTCCCCAGTCGAAGAATTTCAGGCTCCGTTTGCCCAGGCGGCAGCCAGTGACGAGCGCGATGGCGTCCGTGGCGCAGCGGTCGATTTCAATGTAGGTCACGAAGCGCTTGCGCTCTTTCTCCGGATTATCAATTTGCAATTCACGGAGCCCGAGCATGGCCATCCGCACGCCGAGGACTTGTCCGGCGCAAATGTGGCCGTGCGCTTGCGTGGCGAGTTCCAGATATTCATCGAGGGTTTTCATGGAACGCTCTACATGATGATACGGCGTGTCTGATGCGCGGGATATAGAAATGTGAATTCGGAAACGTGGTCGCCGCCTTCAGGCGAGACTCTCACTTGCTAACTGGCAACAGCGGCTGACCGATTTCGACGGTGAACAACGAATGCGCCGATCGTGACGGCAACGCCCAGCGCGAATAGACAACCATCGCGGACCAGCGTCCATGAGTCTAGCTTTTCATTCGGTCCGAAGCAGCCACAGTTGATCGCAAGGTGCAGCGCATAAGAGCGAATCACAACGGCGTAGAAAAGCGCGAGCAACAGCGCGGACGCCAACGAGACGTATCGCAACGCAAAGCCGGTGAGAAGCAGTATGCCCAGGCTCAATTCAACCCACGGCAGCGCGTGCGCGAACGGGCTGACCATGCGTGGCGGCAAAAGTTGGTACGAATCCACCTGCATCGCAAAGAACGTCATCGACAGGCCCAGCGAGGAGGGCGTGATTTTCAAAGACGCAAGCGTCCACGGGACGGCATTTTGCGGGCGCAATTTCCCGTACGCAGCGGCGAGAAACACCACGGCGAGCGCCAAACGCCCGAGGAGCAGCAGAACGCGGCCCACACTCCAGCGAGAGGATGGCGTCATATCGATTATTTCTGGTTCAAGAGTTGATCGAAGAATTGCCGAAGAATCGGCCAGGAAATGGCTCCCTGCATTGGCGGATATTGCTGGCCACGAGCGGAAATCACAATCGTCGGCGTCCCACGAACGGGGAGTAGTTCGCCCTCGGCGAAATCGCGCTGAATGGCAACGTCGACCGCGCAGCCCTTGATCTGGCTCTGCGAGTTGCCCTCGCAGCCTTGCATCAAACGCTCGACGCGTTTGAATTCTGCCGGCGTGAGGGCCGCCTGGACGATAGGCTTGATAATCCCTTTGGGATTCTCGGTTCCGTACTCCGACCATGCCATTTGATTGTCGAAGATGGCGCGTTCGACAGTCTCAAATTTTCCGATGCGCGCCGCCGCATTCACCCAGCGCGCGGCTTGGCGGGAATACAGGTGGCCCGGCAACGGAAAGTCACGGTGGATCAGGTACACCTTGCCGGACGCAACATAGTCGTTAATCAACGGCCGCAGCGTTTGCTCGTACAGCTCGTCGCACACTGGACATTCATAATCATCATAAACGATCATCTTGATGGGAGCGTTCGGATTGCCCAGCGATTTCTCGGCGGAGAGCCGAGCCCAATCCTCGGACGAGCCTGAGTTCTGGGCCGTTTTCGGCTTCGCGAACATGGCAGCACCGAAGAGCAGGGTTCCCGCGGCGCACAACAACGTGAAGGATCGAAGCAAGTGCTGATTCAAGTCTTCCTCCCAAAATGCAAATCCGACGGGCATTCTAGCGCGATACGAGCATATGCAACGCCACAAATGCAGGCGCCTGTCGCTAAACAGAAACGGCAAGTATACTTCAGTTCAGATGCTTGGGCAGTAGGATTTGGGTGGCTGATGTGTTGCGCATAAGGGCCGGGAGTCACGGCGGTACGAAGAGGCGCGTCAGAGTGGATTTGTTGGAGATGCCATACAAGTCTAATCGCTACATACACATATAAGCCGTCAACAAACTTGACAATGATGCGCTCAACATGTAGAATGTGCCTCGCAATACTTTAGCATTCGTCGACGCAGCTATTCTAAGCAAGCAGAGCGAGGGAGGGGACTTCACCAATGAGCAAAATCATCGGAATTGACTTGGGAACCACCAATTCGGTCGTCGCTGTGATGCAGGGCGGCGAGTCTACCGTAATTCCGAACCAGGAGGGCGCGCGGACCACGCCGTCCGTCGTCGGAATCACGAAGTCGGGAGAGCGGCTGGTGGGACAAGTCGCCAAACGGCAATCGATCACGAATCCCGAAAACACAGTTTATTCGATCAAGCGCTTCATGGGCCGCCGATACGATGAGGTCGGCGAGGAGATGAAGCGCGTGCCGTACAAAATTGTGCGCGGTCCGCACGATGACGTGCGCGTTGAGATTTCCGGGAAGGTGTATAGCCCGCCTGAAATCTCCGCCATGATCCTGCAAAAACTGAAGAGCGCGGCCGAAGATTTTCTGGGCGAGAAAGTGACGAAGGCGGTCATCACCGTGCCCGCTTATTTCAACGACGCGCAGCGCCAAGCCACAAAGCAGGCCGGCGAAATCGCGGGC
>DAHUXN010000014.1 GCA_027307115.1 Acidobacteriota bacterium | reverse complement strand
TTTGCGTTTGCGACTTCGGTGGGAAGATTTGCGGGGGCGGGATTTACGTTTTTAGTGGGCGCGGGCGTGGCGCATTTCCATACGATTGGGAAGCCGGTGGCGTTTACGGCGATTGCGTTTGCGGTGGGATTGTTGTTGTTGCCGTTCGGGCATGAGACGAAGGGGAAGGTTTTGCCGGCGTAGAAACCGAAGAGGGGATCTCACACATAGGTCGCAGAGGAAGACCACAGAGGACGCGGAGAAATCGAAGAGGGGCACGATGTATCGTGCCCCTACAGTGGAATCAGAATAAAAATCAGGCTTCTTCTTCGACCAGGGCTTCGCCGTGTACGGCTTTGTGCGCGGCGATTACTTTGTCGGCCATTTCGTTGGGAACGTAGTCGTAGTGGGAAAACTCCATGGAGTAGGTGGCGCGACCCTGCGTCATGGAGGTCAGGTCGGTGGCGTAAGAAAGCATTTCGGAGAGCGGAACCTGCGCGCGGACGATGACGTTGTGACCGCGGGATTCACTGCCTTCGATGCGGCCGCGACGGGAGCTGAGGTCGCCCATCAGGTCGCCGGAGTATTGATCAGGCGCGTAAACCTCGACGTGCATCACGGGTTCGAGAAGTGAAGGGCGCGACGTCTTCATGGCTTCCTTGAAGGCCAGCGAGCCGGCGATGCGGAAGGCCATATCGGAAGAATCGACGTCGTGGTATTTGCCGTCGTACAGGCTGGCGCGAAAATCGACGACCGGAAAGCCGGCGAGAAAACCGCGCTCGGACGCGTCGCGAATTCCCTTCTCGACCGACGGAATCCAATTCTTCGGAATCGCACCGCCGAAAACGTCGTCGACGAATTCGAAGCCGCTGCCGCGCGGGAGCGGCTCCATCTTGATGCGGCAAAGGCCGAACTGGCCGTGGCCGCCGGTTTGCTTTTTGTGCTTGCCTTCCGCGTCGGCCTTGACGCGAATGGTTTCGCGATAAGCGACCTTGGGCGGCTTCAGCGTCAGGTCGACGTGATAGCGCTTGCGCAGTTTTGCGACGACCACTTCAATATGCTGCTGCCCCGCGCCCGCCAGAAGAAATTCCTTGGTCTGCGGGTCGCGGCTGAAACGCAGCGCGGGATCTTCTTCGAGGATGCGGTGAATGGCGACGCCGATGCGGTCTTCGTCGGCGCGCGTTTTCGGCTCGATGGCGAAAGTGATGGAAGGCTCGGGCAGATGCGCCGGCGGATAATAAAGCGCAGCGGATTTATCGCCGAGCGTGTCGCCGGTGGTGGTGTCTTTCAGCTTCGCGATAGTGCCAATATCTCCGGCGTGAAGCTCGTTGATGGCAGTGGCGGTCTTTCCCTGGCGGACTTCGACGTGCTGAAAGCGTTCGACGGTGTTGCGATTGAAATTCGCGACGCTGGCGTCGTTGTGCAACACGCCGCTCAAGACTTTGAAATAACTGATGCGGCCGGCGAATGTGTCGGCGATGGTTTTGAAAACGAAAAGCGAGAGCGGCTCCTTGTCGTCGATTTTGCGCTCAATGGTTTCACCTTTGCGCGCAGGCTCTTTGTAGGCAGTTGCTTTGCCGCGCTCGGCGGGAGACGGAAATGTCTCCATGATGAAATCGAGAATCGCGTCGCTGCCAATATTGCGCAGCGCGGAGCTGACGAGAACAGGGTACATACGCTTTTCGAGCACGGCTTCGCGCAGGCCCTTCTTTAGATCTTCGACGGGCAACGTGCCCTTATCGAAAAATTCCTGCATCAGCTCGTCGTCAATTTCGGCCACCATTTCGACCAGGGTTTCGTGCGCGGCTTTGGCGGCATCGGCCATGTCGGCGGGAATGTCTTCGACTTTCGCTTTGCCGTCGCCGTCGGGGGCGTAGATCAGGGCTTTCATCGCGACGAGATCGACGACGCCTTTGAAATTTTTCTCCGCGCCCATGGGGAGTTGAATGGGCACAGCACCGCGTCCGAAAACCTGCTGAATGGATTCGAGGGAGCGGTCGAAGCTGGCGAGTTCGCGGTCCATCCAATTGATGACGAAGGCGCGCGGCAGATCGTATTCGGTCGCGTAATCCCAAACTTTTTCGGTGACCACCTGACAGCCAGCCGCGGCGTCAACGAGAATCAGCGCGGCATCGGCGGCGATGAGCGATGCTTTCGTGTCGTTGATGAAAGTGGAATAGCCGGGCGTGTCGAGGAAATTAATCTTGATTTTGTCAGCGGCGCCCCATTCGGCGTAGGCGAGGCCGGTGTGGATGGAAATCTTTCGCGCGATTTCTTCCTCATCCCAGTCGGTGACCGTTGAGCCGTCTGTGACTTTGCCGAGACGTGGCGTCATGCCCGCAGTGAACAACATCGACGACACGAGCTGCGTTTTCCCCGTGTCGCCGTGGCCTACAATGCCCACGTTGCGAATTTTCTCCGTGCTATAGACTTTCATGGTTCACCTCGAAGATCCCGAGCCTGGGTGGCGAGGGACCGGATATTTTCAATCATTAGGGCCGGATTTATGAGACTGGAAGGCTGTGAAGATGGAATTGCGTGGAACAGTTTGAGGCAACCGGCGTGCGCAGAATCTCGATCAGATTGCAGTTTTGTAGCGGCGGCCGAACGGCCGGGCGGATAGCAAGCGCAAACGCGTCCGAGGCGCATCGGAGAAACCGTTTCGCCTCCTGCGGAAAGCTGGATGCTAGCACACGGCTCATCGCGTCTTCAATGATGAACCGCCGCAAGCGCCCCGCGGCAGAAGTCTGCAATCGCGACATCGGCTTATTCGGCAACTCAACAAATATTGCCAACAGATATTGCTATTGCGACGGAACGTATTTCTTGCCGGAGAAACGGAATGGCTCGCGAAGGAAGAATTTTTCACATTTTCAGTAGATATCTAAAAGGGAGCAATGGTAACTGCTTGTTTATAAATGACTTGAGTAAGGAGTGTAGGTCGGCAGTTTGGCGCAGCGCATGCAAGATGCCGGGATGGGTAGACGACAATCCAGGGAGGCTTTTAGTTATGAAGGCAAAGTTTGCGGCATTAGTGCTGGGCGTCATGTTTTTCGCGAGTGCCCCAGCATTCGCGGGCAGTGTGAATTTCAATTTTGCAACGCCGGGAGGGGCACTGGGCACTTCGCAAGCGTACACCTCAAATAGCGTGACGATCACGGCTTACGGATGGTCCGGATGCTCCGGCGGAGTAAATGTGGCTCTTACAGGGTGCGCGGCGCACGATCTCTACGGCAAAAATGCGGGCGGAGACGAGAACGGCTTGGGACTGACCGGATCAAGCGATTTCGAAATTGGGACGAACCAGATGGTCCAACTTGACCTGACGAACCTGATTAATGCGGGAGCGACTTCGGTTACGCTGGCAATCGGCAGCGTGCAATCGGGCGAAGGTTATGACGTATGGGAAGGAAACGCACTAGGATCGTCCGGCTCGGCGGTTATCACGGATGGCACGCTGGATGGTACGGCATTCACAGTCAGCTTGAACAGCAAGGATCCTTACCTTGGAATCAGCGCGTATTCAAGCGACATTCTATTGACTTCGCTTGCCGCGCCGACGCCAACACCGGAACCCGGAACGCTGGCTCTTTTGGGAACTGGTTTGCTGGCTTTTGGATTTGGGCTGCGCCGGCGGTTTGCTTCGGACGCAGTATAGTTTTAGAGTCGCTTGTAGCTGCTTTACCTTGACGCCGGGCCGTCCTCTCCTTCGGTCCGGCGCTTTTTTGCACTGGATTTGCAGAACAGGGGCGAGTTTGAGAGGCGACCGGATCCTCGTTCAAATAGGGTGTGCGAAAACGCGTGCCGAAAAATGAATATATTTTGCACACTGGGCTCTACGTAGGTTCGGTCGAATCTATCCTAAGACGTTCATTATTAGAGAATTGGCTTATTCCCCTGCGTCTGACCTTTGGCTGACAACCTGCTAACATAATGCTGGACTTGGAGCATGTTTCAAAAAGGGGACCCTAGGAAAATGAGGATACGGTTTGCAATATGGGGCTTGGCGATGCTGCTTTTGGGGGCAGCGCCTGTCTTCGCTAGCGGCGCGAGTTTCAATTTCAACTTTGGCGGACCTGACACAGCCCTCGGCACATCACAAAGCTACATGTCAAACGGCGCCACAATCACAGCAAACGGCTACGTCTGTTCAGCCACCGACTCCACGACTTCCGCAACCCTTTCCAATTGCAGCACGACGAATCTCTTTGCGAAGAGCGATGGACCGAACGAAACGGGCCTGGGTCTTGCAGGTCAGGGTGGCGGAGAAAACGAAATCGGATTCGACGGTACGAACGCCGACTACGTCATCGGCCTAAACGTCAGCAGCCTTTTTAATCTAGGCGCGACGTCGATGACACTGAGTTTCGGGAGCGTTCAGCCGGGAGAAGCTTATGCAATCCTTGGTTATGGTTCCGATCCGTTCGTAAACAGCAGCTTTACGCTGACGAACACGCAAGCATGGGTAGGCAACGACGGATCAACAAGCGCGCAAGTTTTCTCCTCGACAATCAGCTTGAATGCCAATGACCAATTTCTGGTTTTAATCTCTCCGTGCGGTGCCAGCTCTAATCCGCCGCCTTGCGGAAGCAATGTGACTCTCGATTCGCTGACCGCGCCAACACCGGAACCGGGAACGCTAGGTCTTTTGGGAACCGGTTTGCTGGCTTTTGGATTTGGACTCCGCCGCCGCTTCGCGAACCACGCGGCATAGTCTCGAAACCTGCTTATCTGCTTGCCTTCACGCCGGGCCGTTCTCTCCTTCGGTCCGGCGTTTTTTCTGGGCAACGCAGACAAAAGTCCCGCGCACACTTAAACGATGATCGACCTTGCAGATAAAAGGAAGCCCGCGCGTGGTAGAACCCGAAGAAGACCGGGCCGCGCGGGCCTAAGAAGACAGAAGTTCAACTTACACCTTTCTATTTACTCCTGTTCGGTTTCGAAGGCAAGCGGTTAAATCTTGAGAAAGCGCCAGCCATCAGGGAGAGATGAAGACGCTGCCATCCGGTTCCAGGTAGCCGTGAGCCATGCTGGAAGTGTTAAACGCGGCGGCGGGACGGCCGGAGCGATCGAGAAGAATGAGGCCTCCGGTCGACTGGGTGCGATTTGCGAGCAATTGAACGCATTCGTCCGCTGCGGCCTGGGGCGCGGCTCCGTTGCGGAGAAGATCTGCGGCCATTTTCGCCATCACGATTTTCATAATCGCTTCGCCGTGGCCCGTGCAGGAGATGCCGCCCGCTTCGGCGTCGGCGTAACAACCGCAGCCGACGAGTGGCGAATCGCCCACGCGGCCAGGAAATTTACAACATGTCCCTCCGGTGGAAGTGGCCGCAACGATTCTGCCCTGCACATCGCGTGCGACTGCTCCGACCGTGCCGTGGTTGTGGCCGAAATGAAATTCGGAGGAGTGATTCCCTTCCCGGCAACGCTGCCAGGCCCGGCGCTCGCGCTCAATGACCAACTCAGAGGGATCGCACAGAGCAATGCCGTTCTCCTGCGCGAACAACTCCGCGCCTGCGCCAGTGAGCATCATGTGCTCGCTCGATTCGAGGATCTTGCGCGCGAGACGAATGGGATTCTTGATGCGTTCGACGGCGGCAACGGCGCCGGCCTTGAGGCTCGCGCCCTCCATGATGATGGCATCGAGTTGGACGCGACCGTCGCGATTGAGATGCGCGCCGGTACCTGCGTCGAATGTTATGTCGTCTTCAAGCACAATAATCGCGGCTTCAACCGCGTCCATGGCCGCGCCGTCGCGCGCGAGGATTTCGCGTCCGGCTTCGAGAGCGTGACGAATTCCCGCGCGGCAATCCGGAATGGCAGCGGCAGGAATGTCCCATGCGCCACCATGAACGATGAGGGAGAATTTCGGGGAACTCACGTCAGAACGCGAGGCCCAGGAAAATGAGCACCGGACCGACCACAATCATGAGGCTTAAACCGAGGAGCAAACGCAAAACATGCTCGCGGCCAACGCCGAACCGCGAAAGCTTGGGCGCTTGAAATTCATGCCGCGGCTGATTCAGCGCAGCGCGGAAAATCTTCAAATAGGTCTCAAGCCAGAAGAAAATCTCGCGGCGCGATTGCCATAGCAGGTGAAATCCCGCGAGGATCACAAGAATGCCGACGAGCGCCAGCGGGCCGTGTATCTTCATGCGCCCCGCTTTGCGGCGCGAGAGAGCAAGTCGCGCAACCGGTTGTCTGCATGAGACTCGCCATGCGGTTCGGCGTGGGATTCAAGCGGCGATGAGGCAAAAGGCAGCGCGGTCTGTTGCGGTTGCGAGACGCCGTGGGTTGGCTCGTCCGCGAGTTCCTGACCACCCGCGCGGCGCTGTCCTTCGGTTTGGTTCCACGTGTGCCAGATGCGGTGAATCACGGTGACATTCGGACCAATGGCAAGAATAAACAGCGCGATGGGCACACGATTCACAATCGCTCCGAGAATCATCAGCCCGAGGCGTTCCGGGCGTTCCCAAAAACCGACGCGACAGCGTTCGATAAGAGACTCTGCTCGGGCCTGCGAATAGCTGACCATCACCGCGCCAGCCATTGCGAAGCCGGTGACAAGGGCGTAGAGGAAACGATTGACGGTGGCGTAGTAGACCAGCAGTCCGAGAAATATCGCGAGATCGGCGTAGCGGTGCAGCACAGACTTGAGGAACGAGCCGAAGAAATCGGTGCGCGGCTGGCGATGAGCAAGAGGGCGCGCCAGCAAATCGCAAAACGCGCCGGGAATCATGACGAGCCCGGCCATTGTGAAGCGGCCCGTGCCAAAAAAAATTCCAGCGATAAGACAGCACGCGAAACCGGTCAGTGTTAGCAAATTTGCAGGGACACGGGCTTTGTCGAGGATGGCTGCTGCGCGATCGAGCAACCAACGAAAGGGGCGGCCGAGAGTTTCGATGCGCATGTTGGCGGCGCTCACGCGTCCTTAAAGTTCTCCCTGTACACAGTTATACATCATCATGGATTGTCAAGAGATGCACGACTTCGAATTCCTTGACACCTGCCGGGGTCTGAACCTGAACTTCGTCGCCGGCTTTTTTGCCGAGGAGCGCGCGGCCGATCGGTGAGGAAGTGGAAATCATCCCCTTGGCGGCGTCTGCCTCTTCCGCGGTAACGAGCTTGTACTCCATTTCCAGTGATCTTCTGATGTCGAGCAAGCGGACCGTGGAACCGTATGCGGCGCGATCGCGCGGAAGATTCTCAAGATTGAGCATTGAAATCTCCGCCATGCGCGTGTGCAACTGACCGAGCCTGGCCGAAACGAAGGATTGTCGCTCCTTGGCGTACTTATATTCGGCGTTCTCTTTAAGATCGCCGTGCGCGCGCGCCTTCATGAGCTCTTTGGGCAAGTCAGTGTGCAGCTCATGATCGAGCAGCGCGATTTCTTCCAGAAGCTTTTTTTTCAGTCGCTCGGCAACGTCGGACATTTTGTTCTTCTTTTTCAAGCGTGAACGGGAGCCCGGAACTGGGTGGTCTTTTCGACCCGATGTGGATTCTTTTCGCAAGGCTCCTGAAACATTATCGTTTACGTCTGAATTATAGAGGATTTTGCGTGCAGGCCGCAATGCGCAGAATTGAAGGTGTCTGGCGGGCGAACGGCGATCATTAAAGAGCTGGCGTCCCGCCCCCGGCAGGTTCTCCTCTGCCGAGGTCCTTCAGAAGGGCCAATCAGCGCGGCCGCGTTTCGGGCCTGCCCATCGATCCGCTGAACGATACAGGCCAGGACTTCGCAGTATAAGGCCTTTCACCGATAGACCTCCCGTTATGCGCGGCGTATCGTCTCCGGGATATTGTGCGGTCGGCTGAGAACCTTGTAGGTAGCCGCTGCATATGGAAGTCAGACCTGACTGGGATTACCTGCCTGGCGGCTGAAGTGGGCCCCCGAAATGACGAAGAAGGCGGGCAGGGTTCGGGATTGCCCAAAGTGATTTGACGAGACGAGGAGGAACTCGAGCATGCTTTTTATTTTGGCCATCATTTTGATCATCGCGCTCGTTGGCAGCCTCCCAACTTGGCCACACAGCAGGTCATGGGGTTACTACCCGAGCGGCGGCTTGGGACTGGTTCTCATAATTATCCTGGTTCTTTTTTTGGTCGGACGGTTGTGAGTGTGGGCGCAAAGCGCCCTTGCGAAGCAGATTTGAAAGTTACGGGAGGATGAAATGGCGGAAAGTTCCAGACATGGCAATGCACAGAAGGAAGAAGGAGTGCTGTTCGACGTGGCGCGGACGGTAGGAGCTACGCTGGGGAACGTTGCCGGAAGAATCGCGAGCCAAAGGAAACCAAAGCGAGCGCGCAAGAGCCGTGCAACGCTGCGCAAAAAACGCGCATCGCGTCCCGCGGCAAGATCGCGCAAACGCGCGCGTTCGAGCGCGCGGTCAAAAACGCGTTCGAAGGCCCGGCGATAACAAATGTTGCGGTGGGCAATTATTTTTCTGGTTAGACCGCTGGGCTCGTCCGGAGACCGGCGGCGAAGTAGTTTGGGAAGTGTTTTGCGAAACTTAAATTTGGGTTGCTCCTGAGGAGGAGAAATGAAACTGAAGGAACTTGCACTTTGCATCGCACTCGCAGGGTTGACCGCTTCGGTAGGGTTCGCTCGCAGCAATAACAACGCGCAAAAATCGAAGTCAGAGGTACGAACGATCACCGGCTGCCTGTCGCAGGGCGACAATGCCAAGGAGTTCACTCTTACCGGGGAAAACGGAAGCACCTGGGAGATTCACAGCAGCCGCGTGGCTCTGGCGAGACATGTAGGCCACACGGTGACGGTTACCGGCGTGGTGGCGCACGCCATGGTTCACAATATGAAAGAGGACGCGAAAGACGCCGCTGCTGATGCCGACATCAAGAAAAACAACACGGAACATGGCCACTTGACGGTGACTCGCTTGAAGATGGTCAGCGAGTCGTGCCAGAAGTAAAGTAGCAGTGGGACAGGGGGGCGTCTGATTAACTTGGATTTCTCAATTTCAGCCTGTTTTTGTTTTCTTCGAGAAAAGCGCGGAGTTCGTCGGCTGAGTTGAGCAGGCGCACCCACTGTTCGTAGTAAAGTGTCACGGGAAAGCGGCCGAGCCCGTAAACGCTGACCCCGCCTTTTTCTCCTACCTTGAATTGCAGTCCGCTTCCCGTTTTTGATCCGGTTTGCTTTTCGAGTTCGGCGATACGAGCCATCAACTCTTCTTTGGTCGGTTCTGTCATCGGATTACTCCGGCGAAACTTCTTGAACGAATTCGCTACGCCCCGTCTGCGTCTGTCCCACGCTTCGGTTTCCTCATACGGTCTTCGATTGCGAGAAGGCCTCTACACGCAAAGAGGCGCGATGAATGAAAAAATCTGGCGGAGAGGGGGGGATTCGAACCCCCGGTAGGGATTTTGTCCCTACAACGGTTTAGCAAACCGCCGCCTTCAGCCTCTCGGCCACCTCTCCGCGATGGTGAAACAGGCTGGCGCACAGTATAACATTATCCTCTGCGGCGGCTTCGCACCCTTTTCGATTGAGCATCAGCGCCCGCTTCCGCGCGCTGGCTAGCAGTATCGCGATGTAAACTAGTGCGACTTGACGCGGGGGATACGACTGAACTCGCCAGCGAATGAATATACGCAGCGTCGTGAAGCGCGGCTGAAGGTTCGTGCCGAACGCGAGCGAGTGCATCTGCGCATCGGAAACTTCAAGCTATTGGTCATCGTCACAGGGCTTCTCCTCGCTTGGTTTTCGCTCGTAAAAAACACCGTATCGGACTACTGGATGATTCTTCCCGTGGCGGCTTACGGCGCGCTGGCCGTGTGGCATGAGATTGTGATTCGAGCGCGCACGCGGGCGGAACGAGCCGCGGCGTTTTACGAGCGCGGGCTGTCGCGGATCGAGGACCGCTGGGCTGGAACAGGCGAGGCAGGCGAGCGATTCCGCGATGCGAAACACATTTACGCCGAGGACCTTGATCTATTTGGAACCGGCGGATTATTTCAGTTGCTGTGTTCCGCGCGAACCGCAATGGGCGAAGAGTGGTTGGCACGGTGGCTGCTGGCGCCGTCGAGTGTCTCCGCGATTCACGAGAGGCATGAGCTGATCGCAGAACTGCGCGAAAAAATTGACTTACGCGAGGATGTGGCGCTGAAAGGCGAAGGTCTGCGTGCCGAGCTGAATCCGGCGGGGCTTGCGGCGTGGGCCGAGGGCACGGCGGAGCCGGCAAATCCATTTGTGCGAAGCCTCGTCGCGGCGCTGGCGATTGCTTGTGTGGCAACGATTGTTGCCTGGGCGATAACGGGCGAAGTCCTTCCCTTCCTGATCGCACTGCTCGTGAATCTCGGCGTGTACGCGCGATTCAAAAAACAAGCCGATGCGGCGATGAAAGGGTTCCAATGCAATGAAGATGGCTTGACTCTGTTCACGGAGATTCTGACACGCATCGAGGATGAGCCGTTCTCTTCTGCGCGGCTGCGGCATTTGCAGGAGGAGTTGAAATCCGGCGCGGAACGCGCTTCGCACGCGATGCGGCGGCTGGCGCATATGGTCACGTGGATTGATGCGCGCGACAGCTATTTCATGAAGTTGATCGAATTGCCGGTTCTTTACTCTCTGCAACTGGGCTTTATCGTGGACGCGTGGCGGCGGCGATGGGGACGGCGCGTGCGCGTCTGGATTGACGTGGTGGGTGAAATGGAGGCGCTGCTGTCGCTCGCGGCGTATGCGTACGAGCATCCCAGCGATCCCCTTCCTGAAATCCTTCCGGAAAGCCGTTATGAAGTCCGCCCTGCAACCGAAGGAACAAAAGCGGGGCATTTTGTTGGCGAGGAGCTCGGGCATCCCTTGCTTGCAACAGCGCGTTGCGTGCGGAATTCCGTCCGGCTGGACGCAAAAACGCGTGTGCTGCTGGTAAGCGGTTCGAACATGTCGGGTAAGAGCACACTGTTGCGTACCGTCGGAGTCAATTTAGTGCTGGCCATGGCGGGCGCGCCAATCCGCGGAAAATCGTTGCGAATCTCGCCGCTGGAGTTGGGAACGAGAATTCGCAGCACGGATTCCTTGCAAGAGGGCCGGTCGAACTTCTACACGGAAATTCTCCGCATCCGGCAAGTGTTCGCGCTCGCGGAACAGAAAAAGCCGCTGCTGTTCCTCTTCGACGAACTGCTCGAAGGGACGAATTCGCACGACCGGCAAATCGGCGCGGAGGCTTTGCTTCGTTCACTCATCGGCCGCGACGCGATTGGCATGATCACCACGCACGATCTGGCGTTGACGGAAATCGCGGCATCGCTCGATGGCTCGATACGCAACGTCCATTTCGAGGACCAGATCGCGGGCGGAGAGATGAGTTTCGACTACAAGTTGAGAGACGGCGTGGTGCCGAGGAGCAACGCGCTGGAGCTGATGCGTTGGATTGGGCTGAAAGTTTAGGCTTGTCGCCAGACCCCGCTCGTCGTCATTCCGAGCCGCAATCACGGCAGCGGATCTGGCGCCGTTCAGTATGCCAGCGAGCGTGCAAGAGCCAAACGCGCGAAATTGCCGAATGACACCGAGGATTCCCGAATTGAAAATGTTTTTCTTGCGGCGCGGGAAAACGCTGGCTAGCATAACGGCACATGCCGCTGGCCATCGAACACATCAGGAGAATGCGCGGCGGCGCGCAATCGCATCTGATGCGCTGCGAGGACGAGAACTACTACGTAGTGAAGTTCCAAAACAATCCACAGGGAACGCGGATTTTGGCTAACGAATTGCTTGGAACAAGACTGGCGGCGCGGATTGGTCTGCCTGTTCCGGGCACGGCGGCGGTCGAGGTGCGCCCGGAGATGGTGGCACTGACCGAGGATTTGGTGATGCAACTGGGGCGCGGGCGTGTGCCGTGCGCGCCGGGGCTGGGGTTTGGCTCGCAGTATCCCGGAAATCCGGCGACGACAGTGGTGTACGATTTTTTGCCGGACGATCAACTGCGCGACGTCGAAAATCTTTCCGACTTCGCGGGAATGATGGCATTCGACAAATGGACGTGCAACACCAACGGCCGGCAAGCGATTTTCCTGCGTGAGCGCGGAGCGGAGCGCTATCGCTCCGTCATGATCGACCAGGGTTTCTGTTTCAACGCGGCGGAATGGAATTTTCCGGACGCGCCACTGCGGGGAATCTACGCCCGCGCGCGCGTTTACGATCGGGTGCGCGGGTGGGACGCGTTCGAGCCGTGGCTCGAACGCATTGAACGGCGCATTACCGAAGACGTGCTGGACGAGATCGCGCGGGAGATTCCGCCCGAGTGGTACAATTTCGACCAGGATGCGCTCTACCGCATGATGGAACAGCTTTTGCGGAGGCGCAAATTCGTACGCGAGTTGATTGAGAGCGCCTGGAAATCTTCCCGGGCGCCGTTTCCGAACTGGACGTGAACCATGCCTGAGACGAATCGACGCGACATGAGCTACCGCGTGCTGCGTTATACGCCGAACTTGATCCGCGACGAATGGGTGAATATCGGCGTGGTGCTCGAAGACGCGAAGAAACAGCGGGCACGCGCGCGACTGATCGAGGAACCATCCGAATTCGCGCGCGTTCGCCGACTGCACCCGAACGCGGACGAGAGTCTTCTTCGCGCGCTGCCGGGCGAGTTCGACGTGCAGCTGGCGGCGACCGGCGCGAGCGCCGCGTGGATCGAGAAGATGGAGCAGACGCTGTCGAACACGCTGCAGCTGAGCCCGCGACAAGCCGTCTTCGCGGAGGACTTCGACGCGGAGCTCGACCGGCTCTATCACGACAAAGTGGCGCCGCCCGCGCGGCAAGGCCGCGCCGCCGCGATGGTCGAAAGCACGCGCGCTTGGATTCGCATGCGGTTGAACGACGTCTTCCGGCGGCACCGCATTCTCGCCAAGATGGAGAAAAGCGTGAAGGTCGAGCAGTTCACGCAGGCAGGCGACCCGCTGCGTATCGACTACGCGTATCGCTACAACGGCACGCGCGGCTATTTGCAGGCGCTGTCGCTCGGCCGCGACCCGGCGCAGGCAAAGGTGCTTGCGTATACCGCCGAATGCATTCGCGCGCGCCAAAAGAATTCGGAATTCACGGCGATCACTGAGGTTGCGCCAGAGCGCGAGAACGAGCGGCACCAATTCATTGTGCGGCTCTTCGACGAGCAGAAAATCACGATTGTGCCGCTGCCGCAGGTGGAAATGTTCGCGGAACGTTTGCGGCCGAGATTGCAGTGATAGTCGAGAGTTGACAGTTAGGGGTTAAAGAGCAACGAACCAATTTGGTCCGAGTACCCGGTCTCCAACTTTCGACCGTAAACTACCGACCGTCAACTGTCGCCATCAACTGCCTCTACAGAACGCCCTCGCTCCAGTTCTCGAGTATGTCCTTGATCTTGCTCATGAACTGATGCGCAATCGCGCCGTCGACCACGCGATGGTCGTAACTCAACGTCAGATACACCATCGAGCGTATCGCGATGGCGTCGTCAATCACCACGGGGCGCTTCTCGATTGTCCCCAGGCCGAGAATCGCCACGTTCGGCTGGTTGATCACCGGCAAACCCATCAAGCCGCCAAACACTCCGGGATTCGTAATCGAGAAAGTACCTTCCTGCACTTCCTCGGGTTTCAGCTTTTTCGTGCGCGCGCGCTCGGCCAGATCGTTGATGGCGCGCTGCAAGCCGAGGAAATTCTTCTCCTCGGCGTTTTTGATGACCGGAACAATCAGTCCCCAGTCGAGCGCCACTGCGACGCCGATATTGCACTCGTGGTGAAAAACAATGTTCGTGCCGTCGATAGACGAGTTTACTGTGGGAAACGCGTGCAGCGCCTCCACTGCCGCGCGGATGAAGAACGGCATGAACGTGAGCTTCGAGCCTGTAGTGCGCTCGAATTCGTCCTTTTTCTGGCTGCGCAGCTTGACGATCCCCGTCACGTCGGCTTCGTCGATCGAATAAACGTGGGCTGAAACACGCTTTGAGGCCACCATGTGCTCGGCGATTCTTTGGCGCATCACCGTCATGGGCTCAACCGAGTAATTGCCGAAATACATGCGCTCGCGCGGCACAGCGGAGTCAAACGCCGAGTAAGTTTGCGCGCCCGTCGCCGCCGGTTGCGAAGGAGGAGGCATCGATGGACGCGAGGCTGCCGGCGGAGCGTAGGCCGGCGCATGCGCGCCGGGCCGGGCTTGTGCGCCGCCGCCCTCGATGGCGGACAGAATGTCGCGCTTGCTCACGCGGCCGCCCGCGCCCGTGCCTGGAACTTGCGACAAGTCAACGCTGTTTTCTTTCGCGAGACGGCGAACCAGCGGCGAGCTGCGGATTTTTTCACCTGCAGGCCGCTGCGGAGCGGCAGAAGTTTCCGCGCGAGTCATGGACGACGGCCTCGCGCCTGTTTGGGCGGGAGCGGGCGACGGCGAGGGCTTCACTGAATCTGCCTTCGCGGCTTCGGCCTTTGTTGGAGCGGACGCCGGCGAAGGCTTTTCGTCTCCGCGTTTGGCTTCCGCGTTCACTTCGGCCTTTGTTTCACTTTTTGCTTCCGGCTTCGCCTGAGGCTTCGCTTCCGCCCTTGCAGACGCCGGAGTTGCCGACGCCGCGCCTGCGCCATCTGCATCAATCACGCCTACGACCGTTTGAATCGGCACGGTCTGCCCTTCGGCGACTTTGATTTCCTTCAGCACGCCCGCCGCCGGCGAAGGAATCTCCGCGTCCACTTTGTCCGTCGAAATCTCGAACAGCGGCTCGTCGCGCTCGACTTTCTCGCCCGGCTTCTTCAGCCACTTCGTCACCGTGCCTTCAAAAATGCTTTCCCCCATCTGGGGCATAATCACATCAGTCGCCATTGGTTCCTCTCCTTCGAAATTCGAATACGATGCTCAATATTGCGCCAGTTCGCGCGCCGTGGAAATCACGTCGTTCTTGTTGGGCAAAAATCGTTCCTCGAGCGGCGGCGAGAACGGCACCGGTGTGTCCTTCGCCGTGACGCGCAGAATCGGCCCATCCAAGTCCTCGAACGCGCCTTCGCACGCCACCGCCGCGATTTCCCCCGCGATGCCGCCGGTGCGCGTGTCCTCGTGAACGATCAGCAGCTTGTTCGTCTTTTTCACGGATTGCAAAATCGTTTCCTTGTCGAGAGGCAGCAGCGTCCGCAGATCGACGACTTCCGCCTCGATTCCTTCTTTCGCAAGTTCCTCGGCCGCCTCGAGCGACGTGTGCATCATGGCCGCGTAGGTCACAATCGTGAGGTCGCGCCCTTCGCGCCGCACAATCGCCTTGCCGATCGGCACGGTGTAATCCTCGGTAGGCAACTCTTCCTTGATCCGGCGGTACAAAAACTTGTGCTCGAAGAAAAGCACCGGATTATTGTCGCGAATCGCGGATTTCAGCAGGCCCTTCGCGTCATAGGCTGTCGAGGGATAAATCACCTTCAATCCGGGCGTATGCACGAAATACATTTCCGGATTCGCGGAATGGAATGGGCCGCCGTGAACGCCGCCGCCCGAAGGCCCGCGCATCACCATCGGAACAGGAGCGCCCCAGCGGTAATGCGATTTCGCCGCGAAATTCGTGATCTGGTTGAAGCAGCACGCGATGAAGTCAATGAACTGCAGCTCCGCAATCGGGCGCAGGCCCTGATAACCCATGCCCACGGCCGCGCCGATGATGGCCGTTTCGCTGATGGGCGTGTCGATCACGCGCTCCCAGCCGAAACGCTCGAGCAAGCCTGCCGTCACCTTGAACGCGCCGCCATACACGCCGATGTCTTCGCCAATGGCGACGACCGTCGGGTCGCGCTCCATCTCCTCGAAAATCGCCTGGCGAATCGCTTCGAGCATGGTGACCGGAGCCATGATTATTTTCTCCCCTCTTTGCCTTTTGGCCCTCGGCCAAAGGGGACACGCGCAACGGCGCTCGATTTTTCAGGCTGGCCATTCGTTTTCTGGTCCATCATTCTTTGACTCGGCGATTTCTGGCCCTTGAACTTCTGGCTCGCTGGTTGTTGCCGTTCAAAATTTCGCGCGGGATGCTGCGCCGATTTCGCCGCGCCGCCATTGGGTCTTTGCTGCGGTTTGTGAGCGGTGTTTTTGTGCGTTCCTTGTGAAATTATCCTCGCATCTTTTCCACCATTTTCGCCCGCCGCAGCGGACTGTTTCGCCATCGTCGAAGCCAAATCGAAACCGCCGAAGTCCGTGACTTCCCATTCCGGCTTGACGCTTGATTTCGGCGGAGTCACTTCAGCCTTCGAGCGATTCCAAACCGCTTCGACCGTGTGGCAGCCGTCGCAATAAACGCCCTGCTCAGCCAGTTCCGGCGGCGGCAGCGGAGACTTTTCGGCAAATTCGAGGTCCTCTTTCAGTTCCTTGTCGATACGCGCATCGAGTTCCTTTTTCGTTTTTTCGTCCCAGATTTTATTTTCCGTGAGATATTTCTCGTAACGCGCAATCGGGTCGCGCGCTTCCCAGTATTTGAACATCTCCTTGGGAACGTATTCCGCGGCGTCATGCTGCGCATGGCCCTTCATGCGCATCGTTTTCGACTCGATCAGCACGGGGCCTTTGCCCGCGCGGCAGCGGTTCACGGCTTCCTTCGTCGTTTGATACACGGCCATCACGTCATTGCCATCGACGATGGCGCTCGCGATGCCATACGCCTTGGCGCGGTCAGCGAGATCGTGGATCGGCACCTGCTTTGCGACGGGTGTCGAGTACGCCCATTGATTGTTTTCGACAACGAGCACCAGCGGCGCGTGCTGCGTTGCGGCGAAGTTCATGCCCTCGTGAAACGCTCCTGTAGACGTCGCGCCGTCGCCGACCCACGTCATGGCCACGATATTTTGTCCCAGGTAGCGGCCACCGATCGCGACTCCCGCCATCACCGGAACGAGATCGCCAAGCATCGAAATCGGCGAAACCACGTGCCGCACTTTGATGTCGCCAAAATGGCTGGTTCCATCCTTGCCCATCGTCGGCGAATCGACGCGCGCCATGTACTGCATCAAAATGTCGCGAGGCTTGTAACCTTTGACCAGCAATCCGCCCACGTTGCGGATCATGGGCGCGATCCAGTCGCGCTTTTCGAGCGCATATGCCGTACCGACCGAAGTCGCTTCCTGTCCCAGATTCGAATACAGTCCGCCGACGACCACGTTCTGGCGGAACAGCCGCACCAGCTGCTCGTCGAGCATCCGATTGAGCTTCATGTAGTAATACAGGTCGAGATGCTGCTCCCGCGTGAGCGGCTGGCTCATTTTCTGCTCCCTGCGCGACGCCCCATTATCCTACGGCGAACCGATAAGCGAAACCGGCGAGTTGTGCGACAAGTTGTCCGGCAAGTTGTTCGAATGCCTGGCATGAATTTCATGCGACCGCGTGCGCTGCCGGCACTTCACATTCCTGCAATGCGTTCTCTAAACTTTCGCGCGAGACCGCCTGCATGTCGCGTTCGAAAACATTTCCGAGATGCGCAACAATTCGCGGCGCCACTTCTTCGCGGCCCACCGCGCGGCCGAGCAAGCGTTCGAGCGACGTGGCGCGCTTGTCCGCAATGCCGCACGGAACAATCAAATCGAAATAGCGCAGATCGGTCGACGCATTGTACGCAAACCCGTGCGACGTCACCCAGCGGCTCAAATGCACGCCGATGGCCGCCAATTTTTCCGCGCCAGCAGCGTGCCCGGCCGCATCGTTTGCTTTACCACTGACGCCGCCGAAACTATCCACCCACACACCGGTCATTCCCGCTTTGCGTCCTGCAACAACGCCGAACTCCGCTGTCGCGCGAATCATTGCTTCTTCGAGTTGCCGCACGTACCACGCCACGTCGCGCCGAATCGCCGCGAGATTCAAAATCGGATAGCCGACAATCTGGCCAGGCCCGTGATACGTGACGTCTCCGCCGCGATCGCTCGTATGAAATTCAACGCCCATTTGCCGCAGCAGATGCGATGAGGCAAGCAAGTGCTCCTGCCTGCCGTTGCGCCCCAGAGTGATCACGTGTGGATGCTCGCACAGCAGCAGCACGTCCGGGACCGCGCCGCATTTGCGCGCGGCCACCAGCTGCCGCTGCAAATCAAACGCCGGCTGATACGCCATCAGCCCCAGGTCCACCACCCAGCACGTTTTTTCGTTCGCGTTCAAAAACTATGCGTCCTTTTTTCGTGTTGCGCCGCTATGCGTTAATCGTCAGGCCCATCACGGAATTGAATGCGTCGCCCATTGCTTCCCACACCGTCGGATGCGCGTGAATCATCGCCATCATGTCGTCAATCGTGCCTTCGAGCTGCAACGCCGTCGTCGCCTCGGCGATAATTTCCGTCGACAGCGACCCGATCGAATGCACTCCCAGCACTTCATTATATTTTTCGTCCGACACCACTTTGATGAACCCTTCGTGATGCCCCAGAATCGACGATTTACTGTTGCCCACGAACGGAAATTTCCCCGTCTTCACCTTGTGTCCTGCGTCGCGCGCCTGCTTTTCCGTCAACCCCACCGAGCCGATTTGCGGCTCGCAGAACGTGCAATTCGGGCAGCGGTTGCGGTCAAAAGGCTGCATGGATTTTCCTGCCATGCGCCCCACGGCAATGATTCCTTCCATAGACGCCGCATGTGCGAGTTGCGGCAGCCCCGCCACAATGTCGCCAATCGCATAAAGATGCGGCTCGGCCGTTTCCATGAATGCCGTTGTGTGAACGAATCCCCGCTCGACTTTCGCCTTCGTTTTTTCGATGCCCGTATTTTCCGTTATTGGGCGGCGACCCACGGCGATCAAAACTTTCTCTGCGGAAACCGTCTGCGACGCGCCCGATTTATCCTTGAACGTAACGCTCGCGCCGTTCGCGTCTTTCTTCACCGATTGCACAGCAGCTTCCAGCTCGAAGCGAATTCCTTTTTTCCGGAAAGCCTTGCCGAGTTCGGCGGAAATTTCTTCGTCCTCCAGCGGCACCAGCCGTGGCAGCATTTCGAGAATGGTCACTTCCGCGCCAAACGTTTTGTAAATCGACGCGAATTCCACACCCACCGCGCCCGCCCCAACAATCACCAGCGACTTCGGAATCGCCGGCATATCCAGCATCCCGCGATTATCCATGATCACTTGGTTGTCGATTTCCACGCCCGGCAGCGAACGCGCGCCCGAGCCCGTCGCCAGCATGATGTTCGTCGCTTCGATTTCCGTTTTCTTCCCGCCATTTTCCACGGAAACGCGCCCCGGCCCCACGATTCGCCCCCAACCCTGCACCCACTCCACTTTATTTTTCTTGAACAGAAATTCGATGCCCTTCGCGTGTTTGTTGACGATCTTCGTCTTGCGCGCGATCATCGCCGGCCAATTCACTTTCACGTCTTTCACTTCAAATCCAAATTCCGACGCGCGCTTGAAATCCTCGTACAGGTCCGCATGGTGCAGCAGCACTTTCGTGGGAATGCAGCCAACGTGCAGGCACGTCCCGCCGAGGAACGGGTCCTTCTCGATGCACACCGTTTTCAATCCCCACGCGCCCGCGCGAATCGCCGCCACATACCCACCCGGCCCGCTTCCAATAATCGCTAAATCGTATTTGGCCAACCTTTCCTCCTGCGGACATCACACCCGTCCGCACCATTTTGCTTGCGCTATTCGAATCGACAGACGCGGATCGAAACCTGCGCGACACAGCGCCACACGATTCGACCCGCGCAAATTGTCGATTCTATCAGCCGCACCGAAGCGCCGCAACCGTGCAAACGCCCGCTCCGTTTAAACTCGCTCTTTTTGAAAACTTCGGCCGCGCGGTTTCAACCCCGCCGTACGGCCCGTGAGAAAAAAAAGGGCTTCAGCTGAGGGCGGCCCCAAGAAACAAACCGTGCCGCCCCGCGCCACTTCGCGTATCATGCGAAGCCGCGCACAGTTTTGGCGCGTACGTTTCGAGTCTCAACCGAAACTCGCAAGATCGGATCGCTCAAGAATGCCGGAGCCATCTCAGGGACAGCCGCCTGCCGGGATCGCAACCATCGAAGACCGCATCGCATCCCTCTTCGTCGGCCCGCACGGCATCCGCCCCGGATGGCGCTGGCTGATGTTCCTCGGCATTTTCTTTGTCTGCGCGGGCGTGTTGATTCTCCCCGCCATCGCCCTGCACCTAATCAATCTTCCGGGAATGCAGCCAGGCGCGCAAGCGTTCACTGCCTCGTTCGTTTTGATTCAGGAAGGGATTCTCGTCATTGCGCTGTTTGTCGCCGCGCTCGTCATGTCAAAAATCGAGCAGCGCCCAATGGCGCAATACGGCTTGCCCGCAAGCGAAGCATTTCGCGGCCGCTTCTGGGTCGGCGCAGTCTGGGGCATTCTCGCCATCACCGCAACGATGCTGTTGATCGCCGCGCTCCACGGATTCTCATTCGGCTCCGTCGCGTTATCCGGCCGCGCGCTCGTTGGTTACGCGCTCGCCTGGGCTATCGCGTTTCTGCTGACCGGCTTCTCCGAGGAATTCCTGTTTCGCGGCTACAGCCAATTCACTCTTGGCGGCGGCATGGGCTTCCGGCCTGCGGCGATTTTCCTGTCACTGCTTTTCGGCGCTGGCCATTTACAAAATCCCGGCGAAGCGTGGCCCGGCGCCCTCGCCGCCGCATACATCGGCTTCTTTTTCTGCTTCACTCTGCGCCGCACCGGAAACATTTGGTTCGCGGTGGGCTTGCACGCCGCATGGGATTACGGCGAGACATTCGTTTACGGCGTCCCAGACAGCGGGTTCGCCGCTCCCGGACATTTACTCAACTCCTCGTTCCACGGCCCGCGCTGGCTAACGGGCGGCAAAGTCGGCCCCGAAGCCAGCGTCGCCTGCTTCGTCGTCATTTCGCTGATGTTTCTCGCCTTCCATTTCGTATGTCCCGCCAAAAGAAAGACATTGGCGGCTTCATAAAGCGAGCGCAACCGTTGCGAACGTAGCGTCATCTAAGAAGCGCTCGCGTATCCGGCCGGTGGGCGTCGAATTGACACAACGGACGTTCGCCAGTACAATCGCTTGATTTAGTCGAGGGCAAATAGCCCTCTGAGGGCCTTAACTGTGGACAAGAAGCGTCTGGATTACTACAAGAAGAAACTGCAAACACGCCGCGAAGAACTGCTCAACACGATCGCACGCACCGGACAGGAAGGCCGCGAGGCGGATGAGGATCCCACAGTGGACCTCGCCGACAAGGCCGCGAACTCCTACACAAAGGAATTCCTCTTTGGCCAGACGCACAATGACCGTGCGCTGCTGCAACTGGTCGACGACGCCATAGCCCGCATTCGCGCAGGAACTTTTGGGATGTGCACGCAATGCCAGGCTGAACTTCAGCAGAAGCGCCTGGAAGCTGTGCCGTGGACTCGCTACTGCCTCGTCTGCCAGGAAAAGCAGGAACAAGGGCTGCTGTAACCCCACGTTTTTCGTTTAAATCCGAGGTTCAATGATCCCTGCTCGTTGGCGCGAACAATAACTTTGCGCCAACGAATTGCGAGCAACCCCGGATTCGTGACTTTCTTGTCCTTTCCCCCAACTTGGAAATGGTATAGGTTTAAGCCGTCCCTTGCTGGTAAATAGCGTTGTGATTTTCCGCGAAACGCTCGAAGCGCTCACGTCGGTGCTGTTCCCGGCACCATGCCAAATTTGTGACAGCGTGCTGACGAACGCCAGCCTGCTGCCCATTTGCAACGGCTGTCTCGCCTCGCTCGCACCGTTCAAGGGACCCTGCTGCGCCACATGCGGACGCCCGTTTCTGTCGGAAATTGCGACCGACGCGGCCGTGCCCTTGTGTTTCGCGTGCAGGCGCAGCACCTACGGTTTCGACAGCGCACGGAGTTATGGCGAATACAATGACCGCATGTCGCGCGCAATCGGATTGCTGAAATATGAAAGATTGACGCGCCTGGGCGGCTGGTTCGCAGCCCGGCTGGAGGAAAAAATCCGCGCCGAGCCGGAATTATTCGCGGCGGATGTCGCGGTACCCGTTCCGCTCCATCCAGCGCGTCAGCGCGAGCGCGGATACAATCAGGCAGAACTGATCGCTCGCCCGCTGGCCCGAAAACTGAAGTTGCCGCTAGGCGCGTACCTGTTGGTACGAACGAAGCCGCGCCCGCCGCGACTGCTGCTTTCGCGACGCGAGCGTTGGCAGACAGTGCGTGGCGCTTACGAAATCCGGAAAGGCACGCGAGTTGACAACCTCCGCGTCTTGCTGATAGATGATGTATTTACGACTGGCGCGACTCTTGACGCCTGCGCGCGGGCTTTGAAGCAGGCAGGGGCAAAAAGCGTGGCTGGAATCACCGTCGCGAGGGTGCTTTCGCGCGGCAGTGCCTTCTCCGGCAGACCCGCCGAATTAAGCAAGAACCAGACGTCGGTCGGGAGCATCTAAAGTACCGGAAGCGAGAGGCAGTTTGAACTGAAAATGGACTACCGCTCCAAATCGAAGAACGTGCTGCGGCCCCGGCCGAGGATTTCGATCTCGGCGAGCCACGCAGCGGCCGCGTTGACCAACAGAGACGCAGCCCCGCGGCGACCGGCGCTGATGCAGGCCCCGGTTCTCGTCCTCAACGCGACATTCGAGCCTATCAACGTGACCGCCGTACGGCGCGCGCTGGTGTTGATGCTCAAGGGCGTTGCTCAGGCCGAGGAAACGCAAACCACCGAAGTTCATTCGACCAGCAAGTCCGTTTCCGTGCCTTCCGTGATCCGGCTTCTCAGCTACCGGCATATTCCGCAGCAGAGCCGCGCGCTTTCGCGAAAGAACATCCTTCTGCGCGACCGCAACACGTGCCAGTTTTGCGGCCAGATGCTGTCGGCCTCAGATTTGACCCTGGATCACGTGATGCCTCGTTCGCGGGGCGGGCGCTCGTCCTGGGAAAATTTGGTGGCGTGCTGCTACCAGTGCAACAACCGCAAGGGCGACCGCACACCGGAGGAAGCAGGCTTGACTTTGGCGCGCCGGCCACGTCCATTCACTTTGCACACCTCCCGGCAACTCATGCGCCTCATCGGGCACAAAGACGAGAAGTGGCGTAAGTACCTCTTCTACTAAGAATTTTCGTTCGATATCACGGCACGCCTACAGATTTCTCCCGACAGCGCGTGTACGGACTTCCATCTTTCGAGCAACCTTTCGGGAACATCAGCATCTATTCAAGTAATTCACTTCTAGGACACACCCCGGGAAGTGGCTTAGGGCAACCTAAGGCTGCTTCCCTAATTTTTTTCCCTCACGTTGAAGATACTATTGCCGGAAAACAACGCGCACGCCGCGCCGCCAATTTTCGCTCAGACCAATACGGCTCACCTGCAAATCGGATGTAAGGTAACGCGCAACGACTTCGTTGGCGGGATGAAAGCGCAGACCCGGAGCAACCAGCCACACAAGAGGTGGATCGGGATGAAACTCGACTCCCGGAAAATAGCCGTAACTCCGAAAATCCCCTTCGACCAGATGGCGGCGAACGCGCAGCCAATAATCAACAGCTTGTAGCGGCAGTTGCAAATCTTCGGACGCCTTCAACTCAATGACGACCAGGCGCCCTTGGCGCGTCACACCAAGAAGATCAATCACGCCACGCTCGCCCGCCGCAAGCGCGGGGACTTGCGAATAAAAATGCCGCGGATCAAGACGCGCATCGAGCCTCGTAGGGTCCGCGCGGATCACTGATTCCAGCCAGCGCTCAGGCGCGCCACGATAAAGCGGATCGTGGGTGTCAGAAGTGACCGGGCTGCGCTTAAGCGAGAGTTTACGCAGGAGACTTTGCAGCGGTTTCGAGTCCCCTCTCGGAAGAAGGCGACGGTCGTCGCCTAGTCCAAAATAAATGCGGCCATCTGTCCAGCGGGCAAATTCAAGACCTCGAAAGCGAAAAGAAACCTCGTGCGTTGCCGGCGGCACGGATGTTTCAACGGCTTCAGGCTCGTCTGGGAGTAACGAACGAATGTGATCGATCGCGTTCCGCGCGGCGGCGAGCGTGAGTTCGACATCTTTGCGCGGAGTGAGCCAACTTTCCACATTTCCGTGGCTTGAGGCTTCCTTCAACCGAACGCGCCAATCCCGCTCGCTGAACTCGTAAACCTCCAGCCCCACGCCCGGACGCAGCGCATGCGCGCGCTCGAGCGTCACGCGGCATTGCCCTTCGGGCAAAAATAATCGCAAACCTTCGATGGCGCGGCGTTCCGCCCGCTGGCGCGTCCAATCCAGCCACAACAGTCCGAAGCTCAAAACTCCTTCGAACGCCGCCGCGCTTTCGGCAGGTCCTGCGCCCATCACGGCCCAGGAGGACCGGCCCTCCGTCATCACCCCGCGTGTGTATAGCGCGGAAAAAGAGTGCTTCAGATCAGCGGCTGTCGTCAGCGACTCGACCCGCGCATCGGGAAATTGCTCGGCGAGCATGCGGGCGAAGCGTTCACGGAATTGCTCGCGTCCAATGCGCGCCGCGGGACGCCGGGCCGTCGTGCTCAGAAATTCCAGGCGGCCGGGCTTGGTGCGGCCGAAGCGCTGGACTTCCAGTTGAATGCGGGCTGGCTCGCACGCGGAAATACGCGTGATGGTGCGAACCAGATTGCTCTCCGAAGACCACAGGTGGATCAGCGCCTGTTTGCCCTTGCGGCGGACTTCGCTGCGGAAACCGTCGAGGCCCGCAAGCCATTCGCCATCCTCGTGAACTTCGACGGCGCCGGAAGCGGCGAGTTGCTCAATGGCCTGCTCGAGATTGCTCCACTCATCCATGGAAAGCGCAAAAAAATCAGCGCGCGCGAGCGCAATGATTATTCGAGATCGAGGCCGCTCAGATGAATCGCCGGAAATTTGTGATCCCAGCCATCGGGCAACGTCTCAAATCCAATCTGGAAATCGCGCGTTTCGCCGCTCTCCAGCGGCCGCGTGCCGTTGCCGACGATCCGCCGTGTCTCGCGTAGCACAACCTTGTGCGCGGGATCGTAGAACTCAATCGTGACGTCGGCGGCGCGAATCGTACGTGTGCCCTTATTTGAGATATCGCCGTTCAAGTACGTCACTTTCTGGTGCAGCATGTTCTCGAAGGCCGACATTTCCAGGTTTTCAAAATCAACGTTCGCGACATACGCCTGTTCCGCGGCGCCAAACGCGAGCGGCTGCTCCGCCACCGGCTTCGACTGGCTGGAAAAACGCATGGCAAAATAGAAGCCGCCGAAGATCAGCAGAACAATGACCAGTCCCACTGCGAAGGAAACGCCGAGCCGGCTTTTGTCTTCTTGTTCCAACGCGTCTTCTCCGCTTACACGGCGCTCGTCCGCCGCAAAAAAAACCGTTCTAGCGGCCAAACGAAAGCCTCAAAATCAGTTGCTCGGGCAGGCCGGCCTTCTCCATTCGCTGCTGCACGGATTCCACTTCATAGGGCACGCGCCAGAATTCGACTTCGCGCCGCTCTATGTCCGCGATAGCGAATCCAGCGCGCGGATCGCCGTCGCGCGGTTGACCGACCGAGCCGGGATTCAGCAAATAGCTCGTTCCTTTTTTCAGCTCCAGTTTCGCAAATGCCTCGCCATCGGCCGGTTTGAAACGCAGCGCCTGAATTGAGTTGTCTTCCGCCAGCGAAAAGCCCCCCTGCAAATGCGTGTGGCCGAAAAAAGTGAGCGGCGAAGGGGCTTCGAGCAAGGAATCGAGCGCCTGAGCCGGCGCGACAACGTATTCATCTTCATCGCGCAGAGCGCCATGGACCAGTGAAAAGCCGTTGATCGAAACTGGACCCACCGGAAGTTTTTCGATGTACTCGCGATTCTCCGGACGAAGTTGCTCGCGTGTCCAAAGGACGGCGGCGCGTGCGATGGGATTGAAATCATCCGCGCTGGTGAGGCCGCAGGCAACCTTGTCGTGATTCCCACGAATCGTCACCGTGGCGAGTTCGCGTATGCGGTCAACCACTTCATTAGGATCAGGGCCGTAACCTACGATATCGCCAAGGCACACGGCTTTATCCCATTTCCCTTTCGACGCGGCCAGTGAGGCTTCGAGCGCCGTCAGATTTGCGTGAATGTCGCTGAGAATCAGAAAACGCATCCGCTCGCGCGCCCCCGAATGACGCAGGGATTATAGACGATGCCCCCGCGCGTTGCACCAGCCGGATCATCGTCAACTGGATTCCGGCTGCCCCACTATCGAATCCACATGCAGTCGCCATAACTATAAAAACGATACTCTGCCTCGACGGCGTGACGATAGGCTCGCAGTACATTTTCGCGGCCCGCAAATCCGGCAACCAACGCGAGCAGGCTCGAGCACGGCAAATGAAAGTTTGTAAGCAATTGGTCGACAACGCGAAATGGTCTGCCGGGAAACAGAAAAATATCGGCTTCGGCGCGGCTCGCGGCAATGGTCAACTTTTCGTTTGCCTTTACGTCGACGTCCGCACCCTGTTTTGCGCCATGCGTGGCCGCAGGTTTCTCTGCTGCGTCTTCGAGCGCACGAACCACCGTTGTTCCCACGGCCAGCACAGGTCTTCGTTCGGCATGAGCCCGCGTGATTGCTTCCGCCGTGTTGGACGGAATTTCGTATGACTCAGTGTGGATGTGATGGTCTTCGAGGCGCTCGGTGCGAACGGGCTCAAATGTGCCCAAGCCCACATCGAGCGTGATTTCGACAACTTCCAGCCCGCGCTCCCGAAGACGCGCAAGAATCTCTGGAGTAAAGTGCAAACCCGCCGTCGGGGCTGCAACAGCCGCTCCGCGCCGCGCAAAAACAGTCTGATACCGTTCGCGATCGATGGCCGAGTCGTCACGCTTGATATAGGGCGGAAGGGGAATATGCCCCAGCCGCTCGATCGTCTCGTTCAGACTGTGCCTGTTTGGGCCTGCGAATTTCAAACGCCGTAATCCGAAGCCGGCTCGGCTGACGACTTCAGCTTGCAGTTCGCCGTCGCCAAAAACAATCGTTTCGCCGACCGGAATTTTCCGTCCAGGACGCACGAGCGCTTCCCACTCGTCCCCTTCGTGCGCCCGCAGCAACAGGACCTCCACCTCCGCGCTTAGGTGCTCCTTACGAATCGGGCTGTTCTTCTCAACGATCTGCGCGCGAACGCCTTTGCGATGTCCCCAGAGGCGCGCGGGGAGGACGCGGGCATTGTTAATCACGATAAGCTCATCGCCGCGGAGAATGTCCGGAAACTCGCGGAACTGCCGGTCCTCCCACGGGCCGGAACCTCGGTCGAGCAGCAGCATGCGCGAAGCGTCGCGCTCTTCGAGCGGCCATTGCGCGATGCGTTCCGGCGGCAGGTCGTAATGCAAATCGCTCAGGTTCAATGCGCTCGCCTCTCCGGTGACGCGCAGCCAACAAAAGCATCGGCAAGATATTGGCGCGCCGCCACAAATTATGCTATGACAGCAATCAAGTTCAATCGGCCGCACGGGTCTTCCATCTGGCAAATTGCATCCGTAGACGGCCGCGCGAATCCATTGTAACGAAGAACTCGTTCGAAACTCAGCGGTGAGGAAGGCGATGGCCGAAGGCCAGGTCAGCATCAGCCAGCGAGGCGCCGAGCGTCTGCGCTCCGGCCATTTATGGGTCTACCGCAGCGACGTTCGCAGCGCGGAGGCCGAGAGTGGCGACATTGTTCGCGTCAAAGACGAGCGCGGCAATTTCGTGGGGCGCGCCTTCTTCAGCAGCCGCTCACAAATCACGGTTCGCTTGCTGACGCGTGAGGACGCGCCCGTTGATCGCGAATTCTTCAAGGCGCGCATCCAAGCCGCCGCTGAATATCGCAAAATCGTGGTCGAGGACACGGAAGCCTTCCGCCTGGTTTACAGCGAAGCCGATTTACTGCCGTCGCTCATCGTTGACCGCTACGCTGACTGGCTGGTCATTCAAACCCTTAGCCAAGGAACGGAACGCCACAAGGAAGAATTCGTCTCGATTCTGAACGAGCTTTTTTCCCCGCGCGGAATCCTCGAACGCAACGATCCTCGCGTTCGCGAACTCGAAGGCCTCGAACGCAAGGTTTCGCTATTGTGCGGGGAAGTTCCGGAAGAGGTGATCGCCTCGCGCAACGGAATGCGCTTCGTCCATGATTTGTACAAGGGTCAGAAGACGGGAGGCTTTCTCGATCAACGCGAAAACCAGCGAGTGGCAGCCGATTACGCTTCCGGCGAAGTACTGGATTGTTTTACATACCACGGCGGTTTTGCTTTGACGGTGGCCGCGCGCGCGGCCCAAGTCGAGGCCATCGATCTTTCCGCACCCGCCATCGAAGTCGCCCGACGCAATCAGGAGCTGAAC
>DAHUXN010000009.1 GCA_027307115.1 Acidobacteriota bacterium | reverse complement strand
CGAGCCGTCGCGGCTGACTACCGGAAGGCGGCCAATATTATTTTGCAACATGCGATAGAGGGCGTCGAAGGCGCGCTCGTCGGGATAGGCGACGATCAGCGACTGGCTTCCCGCGTCCACGACTTTTATTTTTCCGCTCGGATCGAGCTTCAGCGCGCGCAATAAATCACCTTGGGTCACGATGCCGGCAAGTTTGCCATCAGCGTCGCAAATGGGGAGTCCCTGCGTCATATTGAATCCGGTCTCGCCGCGTCCCATGCGCTCGGCGAGTTCGCCGACGGTCATTTCAAGTGGGATGGTGGGAACATCGGTGCGCATCACTTCGCTGACTTTCACAACCTGCAAGACACCGACTTCAAAATCGGTGGGAACCGTCAATCCGCGGCGCGTCAGTTTTTCGGTCATGATGGAGCTGGGCAGAAAACGGATGGCGATCATGTCTGCGATGACGCAGGTGAGCATCAACGGCAAGACCGAATCGTAATTGCGCGTGATTTCAAAGGCAAAAACGATCAACGCGAATGTGGCGCGCGCGGCAGCGCCGAAAACGGCGCCCATCGCCACCAGGGCGTACGCTCCGGGGGAGAGATGCGCTCCGGGAATAAAATGGTTGATGCCGATGGCGAACGCGCCGCCAAGCGCGGCGCTCGACATGAACATGGGCGCGAGCAAACCGCCGGAAGTGCCGGAACCCAGCGACACAACGAGCGCCAGCGCTTTGAAAACCATCAAAAGGAGCAAGACTTGCAGGGCAAGATTGTTATGAAGAATATCGGAGATCGTGTCGTACCCCACGCCCAGAACCCGCGGGATGAAGAATCCAATCACACCCAGGAAAAATGCGCCGATGGCGGGATGCCAGAGGTCGTTGATAGGCAAATGGTCAAATAAATCCTCGACCCAATACAGCAATTTCGTGAATCCCACGGCGGCGAAACCGCAAATCACGCCGAGAAGCAAGTAATACGGCAGGCCATGAATCGGGTCGAACAGGACATGCGGGTCCATGGAGAACATGGAGTGCTGTCCGAGCAGAAACCAACGCACCGAAGTGGCCAGCGTTGTTGCAATCACAAGAGGAATGAAGGAGCGAGCGCGAAATTCGAAAAGGAGCAACTCGATGGCGAGAATCACGCCGGCGATTGGCGTGTTGAACGTGGCGGCCATGCCGGCGCCCGCTCCGCAGGCGAGCAATACTTTGCGCTCGGAGGCGGTGGTGGCGATGAATTGTCCGAAGAGCGAACCGACCGCGCCGCCCGTCTGGATGATAGGGCCTTCCGCGCCGAATGGGCCGCCCGTGCCAATGGCAATCGCGGCCGAGAGCGGCTTGAGGATCGCGACTTTCGCTTCAATCCTGCTGCGAGTGGTGAGAACGGCTTCCATGGCTTCGGGAATGCCGTGGCCTTTAATTTTTTCGCTGCCGTACTTGGCCATAAAGCCGATGATCACGCCGCCGACAACAGGAATGAGAATCACCCAGTAGCCGAGCGTGTTTCCTTCGGGGCTGCGAAAGTGAACCGACCAAGCGTGGTAGTACGAGAGATTGGTGAAGAGGCCGATGAGGTCATACAAGAGGTACGCGATGAGGCCTGCCGCGACGCCCACAAGGCCGCCGAGAAGCGAAATGTAGCCGAGACGAAAGGCGGCGGGCTCGATTGGCTGGTGCGATCTGGAGTTTGCCTTACTTTGCGACAATCATTCCTCGCTATTCCCGTGCATCCCGGCTCTTAGACGCGCGGTGATTTCGTCGCGAATGCGCCGGCGTGCGCTGCGAGGCGCGCGGATGGCCGGCAGCACGCATCACGGCTTGGAGCGCGTAAAGCAAAGTGGCGCCAGCCGCGCGCAGTTCCACAAGATGCGGGAGCGAAAGCTCCTTCAGTAGCTTCGTGCCGCGCGGTGTAAGCGCCAACAAAACCTCGCGGCGGTCGGCGCGGCCGCGAGTGCGCTTCAGCAAACTGTGAGCTTCGAGGCGGTTCGCCAATTCCACGGCGCTGTGATGTCGAATTTGCAGCCGGTCCGCAAGAGCGCCCACGGTGGCTTTTTGCGCGTCCGGCAAGCCCTTAATCGCCAAGAGCGCCTGGTGCTGCTGCGGTTCAATTCCGGCGTCACGGGCCGCTTGTTCGCTGAAATTTATAAACCGGCGAATTTCGTAGCGAAACTGCGCGAGCGCCTGATAGTCGAATTTGTTTTGCGCGCGCTTATTCACGAGCCTTAACACATTATATCGTAAGACGATGTAATAATGTGACTGAAATGCAAAAAACGCGCGTATGTGTTCATGATCTCAAGGGGTAAAGCCAGCAGGCCTCAGGCGCTGAAGCCGCATTTATTTGGAAGCGTTTACGGCACGGCTAAAGCCGCGCCATGACAAAAACCGAAGTTAGCACACAGACTCTGAAGGCCCGGACCGCCTGGAACCATTTATCAGAAGGCTTCTAGAACAACCAGGGGATGAGGGCGGGAACGCGGCTGCGATAAACTTCAAATTCGGCGCCGAATGACTGACGGAGCAAATTTTCCTCGCGGCGGACGCGGACCCAGGTTCCGCAGAGAAAAAAAAGAATGGCGGCAATGAGCATGGGCCAGCGGCTGGCAGCCAGGCCCGTTGCGATAAGGATGCCGAACATGCCGGTGTAAATCGGATTGCGCACTAGGTTGTAAGGCCCTTCGGTGATTAGCATGTGACCTTCGATGATGCGTGCGACGTAGCCCCATTGCTTGCCCAGCACAATAATGGCGCGCCACATCAGCCAAAGTGAAAGCGCGGCAAGGACGATTCCCGCGGCAGCAACCGTGATCTCCACCCACTTCGGCATTGGCACAATGGGCGCAAAATTCGGCCGCGGAGCAATCCACGCGAGCGCGTAACCGATGGATTGAAGAAGAAGCCCGTCGAGTGATTTGGTGTCGCGCGCTTGCTCCGCTGTTTTTGGCGGCTTTTTCCGGAGGCCAAAAATCAAAGCGAAAACGGTCCACAGCGCGACCATCACGAAGAAAAAAACGAGTCCAATCAAATCGACATGTGACTGCATTTTGCCTCACGAATCTGAATAAGGTACGCCCCTTTACAATTTTTTGCGAAATGACTTCTGCGTTTTGTTGACACGGTAGCCTAAATTTTCGTAAAAGCGATGCGCGCCTTCGCGAATAACGTTCGAGCGCAGACCGCATTCAAAGCAGCCCTTTTCACGCGCCCAATCTTCGGCGCGAGCCATCAACATTCGGCCGATATTCTGGGAGCGCGACTTCTCCTCGACAACCAATCCGGCGATTTCCGCGCGGACATCCGAGGCTGCGGTGCGGAAAAGAAACACGTCGACGTAGCCGACGAGCTCGCCATTTTTTTGCTCGGCGACAAAGATAGTGTGCTCGGAATCCGCAAAAATTCCGGGAAGGCGCGCGGTAACTTCTTCGGGAGTGGAAGCGTAGCCAAGCTGCTTCGCCAAGGGCGCGAGATTGGAAGCGTCAGAAATCCGTGCCTCGCGAACTGTGATCCTCGACGGTTCATTTTCGCCGGACATGGGCCCTCCCAGCGCTTCGGCACGCAGCTTGGAGCGGCAACGCGACCAAGAGGGTCACGACCAAGGGAGCTTTATATTTTTATAGGCCTCAATACCGGTCTTTGTGAGTATTGACAGTTCTTTCATCTCTTTGGGATCGATGGACGTGAAATTGAAGCAGGACTTGCCCTGCATGCGTTTCCTGAGCGCGGGCGACAAGTCTTTCAGAAGTTGCGGAGCCGCGTACACGAGCATCAGGTGATAGCTGACGTAGCTCTTCTTGATCTGTACGGCCGCGACGAAGAGCGCCCGACCGATGCGGTCTTTCATAGTCCGCGAGCACAACTGATAGTCGCCGGGTCTATCGACGTTGACCAGGAGTTGTTGGGCGTATGGCACCAAGATGCCGCGGAGCGCTGCGAATGTGCTGTCGAAGGCGTTGTCTTTCGCCATCCCGGCATTATACGGCAGGTTTTCAGTGGTTGGCACCGTCGAAGGTGAGCGCGCTGATGCGTTAAGCGCGGGGCGAGCGGACGCCGAAACGCGTAGCGTTGCGAATCGCACGGATGAAGTCAGCGAGACGCGGAAAGTATAGTTTGCGGCGAGCGGGCCGCGCTTCTTCTCTTGTTTGAAGAATGCGCACAATTTCCGACGCGGGAACGCGCACGGAAGTGGTATCGATCGAGTGGTAGCGCACGCTGCGGTCACGATCGATGATAAAGATTGCTGGCTTGGCAATTCCGCCTTTTTCGCGCGCGTTGTAAATATCCCATTGCTGCACGACGCGCCGCTCCGTATCACACAGGATTGGGAATGGCAGCCGCAACTCCTGGCGCACTGCTTCGGACTTTTCGGGCGGGTCAACCGAGATTGCGGCGACGCTCGCGCCCGTCGCGCGGATTTCACCGTAGTGCTCGCGGTAATCCGCCAACTGGCGGAGGCAGAAGGGTCACCAATGGCCACGAAAGAAAACAAGCGCGAGAGCGCCTCGTGAGACCAACTCCGACAGCCGGCGCGGAGTTCCTGTCGAATCCGGCAGCTCGAACGGTGGCACAATCTCTCGGTTCTTTGGAACTTTTCCAGGTAACGTCCCGGGCATGATTTAATCCTCCGAAGTGAAAAAAATCTTGGATCTATCCGCAGCGAAAACAGCGCGGCTATTCTGCCCCTTGGCAATCAACCATTCCGTGATCCATCCTGACGAATGTTGAGGGAGCCGGAGAAATTGACGCGGGGCTTGCCTGCGGGGGCGGGCTCGATGCGACCGATGCGGAAGAAGCGCTCGCGGCGGCGCTTCAATTCGGATTCGACTTTTTTGGCGTTTTTTGGCGGGACGACGAGGATCATTCCAACCCCCATGTTGAAAGTCTTGAGAAGTTCGTCGGTTTCGATTTTTCCGATTTGCGCGAGGTAGCGAAAAATGGGAAGCACGGGCCACGAGCCCAACTCGACAACTGCTTGAACATTGCGCGGCAAGACACGCGGGAGATTGCCGGGAATGCCGCCGCCGGTAATGTGGGCCATGCCCGTGAGCCAGCCGCGCGCGACGACGCGCTTGAGCGCGGGCCAGTAACAGCGATGCGGCTTTAGAAGTTCCGCGGCGATTTTGTTGCTGATGGCGGGCACGTAGGAATCGGGCTTCAGACGCGCCACATCGAAGATGAGTTTGCGGGCGAGCGAATAGCCGTTCGTGTGCAGGCCGCTCGACGGAAGGGCGATGAGCAGATCGCCCGGCCGAACGCGGTGCGGGTCAGACTGATGGCCGCGCTCGACAACTCCGACGATGAAGCCAGCGAGGTCGTATTCGCCGGGGGCGTACATGTCCGGCATCTCCGCCGTTTCACCGCCGATGAGCGCGCAGCCAGCCTGGCGCGCGGCGCGACTCATGCCATCGAGAATCTGTTCGACAACTCCCGGATCGATGCGGCTCATGGCGAGGTAGTCGAGGAAAAAAAGCGGCGCGGCACCCTGCGTGAGGATGTCGTTGACGCAATGATTGACGATGTCCGCACCGACCGTGGAATGAACGCCCGCAGCGGAGGCGATTTTCAGCTTGGTGCCAACGCCGTCGGCGCTGGAGACCAGCACGGGATCACGCCAGCGCTTAGGGTCGAGGTGAAAGAGGGAGCCGAAACCGCCGATGGGAGCGAGAACGGCGCGATTGAATGTGCGGCTGGCGAGGTGGCGGATGCGCTGCTTGGCTTCTTCCGCGCGGGAAATATCGACTCCGGCATCAGCGTAACGCATGGGGACTGCCCTGCTTCCTGTAGAAATCCGCTTCGATTTCAAAATGTGTGAAACAACCGGCGCCAACGCATCTCGCCGGGATGGGCCAAAATGCTTGCATAGGTGCCGAGGCGTTCGCCGATGTGGCCGGGCTCCCAGACCTCATCGGGAGCGTCAATGGACATGTAAATGAACAGGGGCGTGCCAATGATGTTGCGGCGAGGGACGAAACCCCAGTAACGACTGTCATCGGAATCATCGCGATTATCGCCCATGGCGAAATAGCTATCGGGTGGAACGATGAGTTCGCCGTCTCTCACATATTTGTGCATATTCGCCGCCCACTGCGGGCCCATTCCCCCGAAGAGATTGTCGCCGCTGGGCGGGAAATTCTCAACGGGGCTTGCGGCGTCGGCGGGATCGCGCCTGGCGTACGGTTCATTCAACCGTTGCCCGTTCACGTAAACGATTCCCTGGCGGATTTTGATGGCGTCGCCGGGAACACCAATGACGCGTTTGATGAAATCCTCGTTTTGGGCGGCTTCGGGAGGGGCTTCGAAAACGATGATCTGCTGGCGTTTTGGGTTGCGCCACAGAGGATAGTGGTGCTCGGTGAACGGGATGCCCACGTCATAGCCGAAAAGGGTGACGATGATATGGTCGCCGATCAGGATGGTGTTTTCCATCGAGGCGCTGGGAATCACGCGCGCCTGAATGAAAACGGATTCAATAATCAGAAATGCGAGGATGACCCAAAACCATGAAATCAACTCCCGGCGGATTTTTTCGCCGGTAGTACGTACAGGCGGTGTCGATGGCTTGGATTTTTCTTTTGCATTTTTCCGCTTGACAGCAGGCACTATTGAGTCTCCAGGTTTACAGGGGTCGGAACAGCCGGTGCCAGCGAACCTCGCTGGGATGAGCAAAAATCGTCAGATAGGTTGCCAGGCGCTCGCCGATATGGCCGGGCTGCCAGACGCCGTCGGGTGCATTGATGGACATAAAGATGAACCAGGGCGTGGCGATGATGTTCTTGCGAGGCACGAAACCCCAGTAGCGGCTGTCGTAAGAGTCGCCGCGGTTGTCGCCCATGACGAAATAGTCGTTGGGTGGCACGATAAGTTTGCCATTGACCACATACTTGTGCAGGTCCGCGGCCCATTCGGGCGTGAGGCCCTGAAAAAAACCATTGCCCGCGGGAGGAAAATTTTCGACGGAGCTGCCCATGGCGTCGGGATCGCGAAGAACGTACGGCTCGTTCAAGCGCTTACCGTTGACGTAGACGACGCCTTCGCGAATGTCGATGGCATCGCCGGGAATACCGATGACGCGCTTGATCAGGTCTTCCGAATGAGTGAGCGGCGATTCGAGAACGATGATCTGCTGACGCTTTGGATTGCGCCAGAGCGGAATGTGCAGTTCGGTGTACGGAACGCAAAGAGCGTAGCCGAGCGGGCTGACGATCATGTGGTCGCCGATGAGCACGGTGTTTTCCATGGAGCCGCTGGGAATCAGGCGGCTCTGCGCCACCGCGCTCTCGACGACGAAAAGCGCAAGAAAGAGCCAGACCCACGAGATAATTTCACGCAGAAGGCGTTTGCGCATTATTTTTGCGCGCTCGATCTTTGCTTCGTCCATTTCAACAGCCACGATGCGCCTCCACTTCAAGTTGGACAAGCTCGGTCGGATAAACGCCAGTGTAGCAGGCGGTGCAGAATGTGCCGTCGTTGTCCTCGACGGCGGCGCGAAGGCTGTCCAGGGAAAGATAGCCAAGCGAGTCAGCGCCAATGAACTGGCGAATTTGCTCGATGGATTTTTGCGCGCCGATGAGTTCGAGCTTTGTGGGCGTGTCTATGCCGTAGTGGCAGGGTGAAACAGTCGGCGGGCAACTGATGCGCATGTGAACTTCGGCCACGCCGGATTCTCGCATCATGCGCACAATTTTACGGCTGGTGGTGCCGCGGACGATGGAATCGTCGACGAGCACCACGCGTCGGCCTTCGAGCAGGCGGCGCACGGGATTCAATTTCAGGCGCACGCCGAAATCGCGAATGGCTTGCGAAGGTTCGATGAAGGTGCGGCCAATATAATGATTGCGGATCAGGCCCATGCGAAATGGGATGCCGGATTCGCCGGCGTAGCCAATCGCCGCAGGCACGCCGGAATCTGGAACGGGGACGACCATGTCCGCGATAGCGGGATGCTCGCGCGCGAGCAAACGTCCGAGACGTTCGCGCGTCGGATTCACGGGACGGCCGAAAACGACGCTATCGGGCCGCGCGAAATAAACATGCTCGAAGATGCAGTATTGATGCTGCTTTTCGGGCGCGAAGCGAATGGATTCGACGCCGCTCTTCGAAATGCGCAGCATTTCGCCGGGTTCGACGTCCCGGACATACTCCGCGCCGATCAAATCGAAGGCACAAGTTTCCGAGCCGACAACCCAGGCGTCGCCGAGACGTCCGAGGGCGAGGGGCCGGAAGCCGCGCGGGTCGCGAACCGCGAAAATTTCGTCGCGTGTGAGAATCAAAAGCGAGTAAGCGCCTTCGACCTGACCGAGCGCGTCGGCGATGGCGCCAGCGAGGTTGCCGACTTTGCTGCGAGCAACGAGATGGACGATCACTTCCGTGTCGCTGGTGGTCTGAAAGATGGAGCCCTTGTGTTCGAGGTTGCGGCGAAGTTCGAGAGCGTTCGTCAGGTTGCCATTGTGCGCGAGCGCGAGCTTGCCTTTATTGCAATCGGAGGCGAGAGGCTGGGCATTCATCAGCGTGGTGTCGCCCGCGGTGGAATAGCGCGTGTGGCCAATGGCTGCGGCGCCGGGCAGGCGCGCAATTACGTCCGGAGTAAATAATTCCTGCACCAGGCCCATGCCCCTTTCGACGCGCAGTTGCACACCTTCGGTAGCAGCGATGCCAGCCGATTCCTGGCCGCGATGCTGCAAAGCGTAAAGGCCGAGATAGGTGAGCTTCGCGGCTTCTTCGTTGCCGAAAACGCCGAAGACGCCGCACTCGTCGTGGAAGTGATCGTCGTCGAGATGGAATGTACGATTCATTCGTTTCCAAGCGCGTGTTCGAGCGCAGTGGCCCAGATTTGGCGAAGCGACTCCACGGCGGCGCGAATCCTTGGCCGACCGTTCAGTTCGATGCAGAATTCGCCGCGAGTGACTTTACCGATTGGCCGCGCTTCGACATTACATTGTGCCGCAATCGCCAGCACGCGGGCAAGCGAAGCCGGAGAGCTTGACACGACGGCGCGAGCACCTGTTTCGGCGAACAGCGCAAATTCAACAGCTTGGCCGGTTTTGAGCGAGATTTCGGCGGAGAAGCCATTGGGGCTCGCGAAACAAGATTCGGCAAGGGTGACGGCGAGGCCGCCGTCGCTGACGTCGTGCGCAGAGGCGATGGCGCGTTGTGCAGCGAGGGCGATGAGGCAATCGATGAGATTTCTCTCCGCGCTGAGGTCAATCGCCGGCGGCGCGCCAGCGACGACGCCGTAAATTGCTTTTGCGTACTCGGAGGAGGAGAATTCGCGCTGAAGATTTTCTCCGCTGTTGCACACTGCTGCATTTGCCCCGTCGAGCAAAACGATCGCGTCGCCCTCATGTTGAAAGGCCGTTCCGAGCGCGCAATCCGCGTCTTCGAGAATGCCGAGAACGCCGAGAACAGGCGTGGGAAAAATCGCGCGGCCGAGCGTTTCGTTGTAGAAACTGACGTTGCCGCCGGTGATAGGCACGTCGAGCGCGCGGCAGGCTTCGGCGATGCCGTCTATCACTTCGCTGAACTGGCCCATCACTTCAGGCTTTTCGGGATTGCCGAAGTTGAGGCAATTCGTCGCCGCCACGGGGCGCGCGCCAGTGCATGCGACGTTGCGCGCGGCTTCGGCGACTGCATGCATCGCGCCGATGCGGGGAGCGAGTTGGCACCAACGACCGTTGCCGTCGGTCGCGAGAGCCAGAGCGCGTTTCGTTTCTTTAATGCGAACAATGGCGGCGTCGCCTGCGCCGGGGCCGATGCGCGTGTTGGTGCGCACCATGTGATCGTACTGCTCAAAGATCCAGCGCTTCGAGGCGATGGCCGGCGAAGCTAGGAGCTTGCGGAAATTTTCGTTCAGGTCAGCGCCTGTGGATGCGAATTCGACGAGGGGCGCGGAAGCTTCGGGCGATTTCGTCGGCGCAACCGGCCGTTTGTAGACAGGCCCTTCTTCAGCGATGGCGTGCGCGGGAATGTCAGCAACGACATTTCCATTTTCGAGGACGCGCAGGCGGCCATTCTGAGTGACGCGGCCGATTTCGACGGCGTCGAGGCCCCACTTGTTGAAAACGTCGAACACTTCGTGTTCGTGGCCGCGTTCGGCAACCAGCAACATGCGCTCCTGCGATTCGCTGAGCATGATTTCGTACGGCGTCATGCCGGTCTCGCGTTGCGGCACACGCGCGAGTTCGATTTCGATTCCCATCCCGCCACGCGAAGCCATCTCTGACGAAGAGCTGGTCAATCCGGCGGCGCCCATGTCCTGAATGGCGACCACGGCCCCGGTGCGCATCACTTCGAGGCAGGCCTCAAGCAGCAATTTTTCCATGAATGGATCGCCGACCTGAACATTGGGACGTTTTTGCTGCGATTCCTCGCTGAATTCCGCCGAGGCGAGAAGCGACGCGCCGTGAATGCCGTCGCGGCCCGTTTTTGCGCCGACGTAAATCACAGGATTGCCAGCGCCGCGCGCGCGCGCGAAGAAAAGTTCGTCGCGGCGGGCGATGCCGAGCGCCAGCGCATTGACGAGCGGATTATTCGAGTAGCACGGCTCGAATTGCACTTCGCCGCCAACCGTGGGGACACCGAAACAATTCCCGTAAAACGCGATGCCGCCGATGACGCCGTCGAGGATGCGGCGATTGCGCGAGGCTTCTTCCTCTGAGACGTCCGGGCTTTTTGCGAGTGGGCCGAAACGGAGGGAATCGAGCACGGCGATGGGACGCGCGCCCATGGTGAAAATGTCGCGCAAAATGCCGCCAACGCCCGTGGCCGCGCCCTGATACGGCTCGACAAAACTTGGATGATTGTGCGATTCGATTTTGAAGACAGCGACCAGGCCGTCGCCGATGTCCACGACGCCCGCGTTTTCGCCGGGGCCTTGCACGACGCGCGAGCCGGTCGTTGGCAAGCGTTTCAAGTGAACCTTGCTCGACTTATAGGAGCAGTGCTCGCTCCACATCACACTGAAGACGCCAAGCTCGGTAAGCGATGGATCGCGCCCGAGAATTTTCTGGACACGGGCGAATTCCTCGGCGGTGAGGCCGTGCTCGGCGGCAACTTCAGCGGTGATCTTTATTTCGGTTCCGATCATTGAAAGTCCTACTGCGCCCGAACGAAATCGTAGACAACGCTCCAGAGGAGATGCATTCCATCCTGATAATTTTTGACGGGGATGCGTTCGTTGTCGCCATGAACGCGCTCGTCATCTTCACGCGTGACGGTAAAAGGCTCGAAACCGTAGCTGATGATGCCTTTGTCGCGGAAAAAATGGGAATCCGTAAAGCCAGCGTCCACGGTCTGGACTACACCCGCGCCCGGGTCGAGCGCGTGAACCGCTTTTTCGATAGAGGCGAAAAGTGGCGTGTCGGTAGAAGAAGTGGCAGGCGGGAAATTCAAAATGACGTTGATCTTGATCGAGGGGTTGTTGATGATGCCGCGGACCTGTGCGACCCAGCGATCAATTGTCCAGCCGGGCAGCAAGCGGCAATCGAGTTCGGCCCTGGCATCAGGGGGAATGATATTGATCTTGTTTGAGCCCGTAAGTCCGGTGACGGAGATCGTATTCGTCAGGCGAGCGAGAATATCGGGGCGTTTTTGCAGTTCGGCGTAGGCATCCGGCTGCGCCAGGAAATTCTTTATGTTCAGCAGGCGGCTGCGCCACGGCTCGGGCTCGTACGGCGCGTGAGTGCGAAGCATGGCTTCGACCGGCGGCGTGAGCTCGAGCGGCGGCCGGTACTGGCGCAGGTGTTCGAGCGCGGTGACGAGTTGATTCGGAGCGGAATTCGAAATCGGGATGGACGCGTGACCCGACCTACCTGTGGCGACCAGTTCCAGCCACGCAGGCGTTTTTTCCGTGGGGCCGACGCCGAAGTAGATTGGCTTGCCGGAGGCATCGGCGCGCGACCCTGCGCCTTCGGTGAGCACGAAGCCCGCGCCCGTGAGCCAGTGCGGGCGGTTCGTTACCACCCATCCCGCACCGAAATTTCCGCCGGCCTCTTCGTCGGCGGTGCCGACAAAAATCACGTCGCGGCGCAGCGGGACATGCAGACGGTGGAGTTCGAGAAAGGTCAGCAACTGGAGGATGCCGAGCGATTTCATATCGAGCGAGCCGCGACCCCACAAGTAACCGTCCCGCACAAGGCCGGCGAAGGGGTCCACGGTCCAGAATTGCCGGCTGACCGGCACGACATCCATATGATTGAGCAGAATTAATGCGGGCAGGGAACCAGATCCTTTCAGGCGCGCGACGATATTGCCGCGGCCCGGAGCGGATTCAGCGATCTCGAACGGGATTCTCTCAGCCTGGAAGATTTTCGCGTACCACTGGGCGGCGAGAATTTCATTGCCGGGAGGATCTGTGGTGTTGACAGCTATGTACGCAGCAAGCTTCTGGACAGCTTCACTCTGGAGCGTCTGCCAGTCTGGAGATGCGGCGCTAGCAGCAGACTGCGCGGGCGCAGGCGGCGCCAGCGGAAGGAGCGCGATCAAGACGAAAAAGGAGCAGAGAGAAATCAGACGCCGCACGAAGCCCTCCCGAAGGAATGCACTGCGTTAGGCCGGCACCGAGGCCTTCACCTCGGCGTTGCTTCCCGTCTGGTGGCGCGTAAGGCTCTCGACCATGGAGCGGAAAATGACGAGGCCGTCGGCGGAGCCGAGGGGCGCTTCGACGGCGCGCTCCGGATGCGGCATCATGCCCATCACGTTGCGTTCACGGTTGCAGATGCCGGCGATGGCAGCGAGCGAGCCATTGGGATTCGCGGAATCCTCGAGGCGGCCTTCGGGCGTGGTGTAGCGAAAAACGATCTGGCGATTGCGCTCGAGGTCGGCAAGCGTTTCCGGGTCACAGAAATAATTTCCCTCCATGTGGGCGATGGGAACTTTCAAAACCTGGCCTGCCCGCGCGGCGCAGGTGAAGGACGTGTCCGTGTTTTCGACGCGAATGTGGACGTGGCGGCAGATGAAACGCAAATCGCGATTGCGGAGCATCGCGCCGGGGAGCAAGCCCGCTTCGAGAAGAATCTGAAAGCCGTTGCAAATGCCGAGCACGAGGCCGCCGCGGCGCGCGAAGCGTTCGACAGCACGCATGACGGGCGAAAAGCGTGCGATGGCACCGGTGCGGAGGTAGTCGCCGAAGGCAAAACCTCCAGGAAGGATGATAGCGTCGCATCCGGGAATCTGTTCGGAGCGATGCCAGAGGAATTCAACATGCTCGCCCAGGACCGCGCCGACGGCATGATACGCGTCGTCGTCGCAATTCGAACCGGGAAACACTACGACACCGAATTTCATTGCGCGGAATCTCCCCAAGAAGATTCTAACACATGAGCGAGACTGTCTTGAGCGGCGAAATTCAGACGAACGACCGTCAAGCCTCCATCCAGTATTACGTTTCCGGAATTCGGATACGTAAGTTTCGGCGGCACAGATACTGCCTAAGGGCTGAAGCCCTTTTCGTCTGACACTTGAACGGCACGGTTAAAACCGTGCCCTGACGCAGCCCTTTCCTAACCCCGACACTAGTGACGCGAAGACTTTTGGGCTCGCGGCGAGGATTTGCGACGTGCGCGTTCGACGAGCTTTTTTGCGGAATTGCGATGCGGCTCAGAGGTTTTCGCCGCGGCGGATTTTGATTCGGAGGATTTGGCTCGCCGGGCGGCGGCCCAGCCGGGCTTGTTGATTTGGCGGCCGCGCGCGATGGCCAGCGCATCGGCGGGAATGTCTTCGGTGACCGTGGAACCGGCGGCGATGTATGCGCCGTCGCCGACGGTGATGGGCGCGACGAGCGCGGAGTCGCTGCCAACGAAGACGCGTTCGCCAATGCGCGTGGGATTTTTTTTCACGCCGTCGTAGTTGCAGGTGATGGTGCCGGCGCCGATGTTTGTGTCGCGGCCAACGGTCGCGTCGCCGAGATAGGTGAGATGCATGGCTTTCACGCCTTCGCCGAGCACACTCTTCTTGACTTCGACAAAATTGCCGACGCGGGCACCCGGCCGCAATTCCGAGCCTTCGCGAAGGTGCGCGAATGGACCGACGATGGCGCCGGAGCCGAGAACGCTTGACGTGATGACCGAATGCTGGCGAACGAGGACGTTGTCGGCGAGCGTGGCGTTCGCGAGGATACTCCCGGCTTGAATCGTGCAGCGCGAGCCGATACGCGTTGCGCCGAGCAATTGAACGCCAGGCTCAATGATTGTGTCGTGCGCGATCTCGACGTCGGGATCGATCAAGACGGTCTCCGGCAGATAAATGGTGACGCCTGCGTCCATGAGAGCCGCCGCTTTGCGGGCGCGAAAGGCGCGGTCGATTTCCGCGAGCTCGGCGCGCGTGTTGCAACCAAAGGTTTCCCTGGCGTCCGCGGCTTCGACGGCGAGAACGCGTTCGCCTCTTTTATTGAGCATCGCAATCGTGTCCGTAAGATAAAGCTCGCGATGCGCATTGTCAGGGCGCAGCTCGGCGAGGCAGGGCCAAAGTTTCTCGAGCGAGAAACAATAAATGCTGGAATTGACTTCGCGAATTTCGCGTTCGGCGGCGCTGGCGGATTTGTCTTCGACGATTGCGGCCACGCTGCCGTCAGGCTTCCTGACGATGCGGCCGTAGCCGGCGGGATTGTCGAGGTGCGCGGTGAGAATTGTAGCCGCGGCGCGGCCGGAGCGGTGCGCGTCGAGAAGAGCTTGCAATGTTTCCGTGCGAGTCAGCGGTGCGTCGCCCGGAAGGACGATTGCGAGACGCGCGTTCGCGTCGATTGCTGCGCGCGCGATGAACATCGCGTGGCCGGTGCCGCTTTGCGGACGCTGCAGGACGGTGGAAGCGCCGAGCGGCGCGACTGCATTGCGCACGTCTTCCGCTTGATGCCCAACGACCACCAGAATATTCTTTGCGAGCGGCAGACAGGCGCGCACGACATGTTCGACAAGGGGACGCCCGCCCGCGCGATGGAGCACCTTGGCGACGTCGGATTTCAGGCGCGTGCCTTTGCCCGCGGCAAGAATGACGATGGTGAGATCGTTCGCTGCCATGAACTTGTTATTGTCTCTTTACCGTCGCGGTTTGGCAATCAAGCCCCACGCGACATTTTCCAGCCTGAAAATGCGGTTCTATAAAGCTGTTCTTAGAGGCCGAATGGCGCAAGACGGATTTGTGCTGTTAAACAGGCACGCGGAGGATTAGTCGGCGTGGACGGGGGAGGTTTCTCGAACGGTGCGCGCGGACGATTCGGCAGGAACGGTCTCGGTGGTTTCGATCCAGTGGGAAGGCTCGGCGAGGAGTTTGGATACTAGGCGCGTGTGCAGCGCGTGGCCGGCTTTGTGGGCGACGACGAGCGCCTGAAGCGGCAGGCCGATGAGCGCGAGGTCGCCGATCAGGTCGAGCGCTTTGTGGCGGCTGAATTCATTGGGGAAACGCAGGCTTCCTTCGAGAAGGCCATCCGGCGTAAGCACAATGGCATTTTCGAGCGAGCCGCCGCGGATCAGACCCATGGCGCGCAGGCGGTCAATGTCTTCGGTGAACGTAAATGTGCGCGCCGGGGCAAGCTCGCGCGAAAATGTTTCGCGCGTGACGACGATTTCCGTCTCCTGCTGGCCAATCATCGGATGCGGAAAATCGATGTAGCAGCGCACGCGAAATTCGTCCGCGGGGTAAATACCGATGCGCCGGCCGCCTTCGGAGATTTCGAGCGGCTTTACAACTTTCAGGTACCGTCGGCGTCGGCGAAGCTGGCGAATGCCCGCGCGGTCGAGAAGATCCATGAATGGCTGTGCGGAGCCGTCGAGAATGGGCAGCTCAAGCGCGTTGATTTCCACGTAGACATTATCGATGCCGCAAGAATAAAGAGCAGCGAGCAAATGCTCGGTCGTGGAAAGCAGCACGCCATTTTTCATCAAGCTGGTGGCGTAACTGACGCGCGCGACGTTGCGGCCATGCGCCTCAATTTCAAAATTGTCGAGGTCAACGCGGCGAAAGACAATGCCAGTATCTGGCGGTGCCGGAACGAGGCGAATACGCGAGCGGACGGCGGTATGAAGGCCAACGCCTTCGGTCTCGACGGAACGCTGGATTGAGAGCTGGTAGCTCAAGGTATTACTAGTAGCACCTTGGATGCCTAATGCTTTGGCAATTATCCTAGCATTATCAATGGCTTGGCTTGGCACTGCATATTGAAAATAGTCATAGTGTTGTAAATATGCAACACCTATGTTCGAGAGTGTCGCTTGCCGGGTACATACTGCAGCGGCACATCGGAACTTTGCGCGATAGACCACGACTGAAGTCGCCGGAGGGTAACTCTTTTCGGTTTCCGCGCTAATCAACCACTCGACAACGATACAGCCTGGAAAACGTCACAATCCTGTGATAATTGAAGGCACATCGCGGTGGAAAGGAATCGTCATGAACAGCAGCGTAGTGAATCCATCGGCAATCATGGCCCTCTTGGCAATTCCCAGAACGGTGACTTGGTCATATTGCATCGGTGGAATGGTATTTGCCATTGGGCTGGTCGCGATTTTTCTTCGCGGCGATTGGCAAAAAGCGCGAGGATTGGACAAGGTGATTCTGTTCGGGACGCTTTTCTACGCGGCGCCACTCGCGGCCTTCGGCACCGAACATTTCACCGTGACGCAGACCATTGCGCCGCTCGTACCGAAGTGGATTCCATGGCATCTGTTTTGGGCGTACTTCGTGGGCACTTGCTTTATCGCAGCGACATTGAGCATGGTAACAAGGGTTCAGGCGCGTCTCTCAGCGAGTCTGCTCGCCTTGACGTTTTTCCTCTTCGTCGTGCTAATGGACTTCCCGGCTTGGGTACACAATCCGCAGAATCGGTTTGCACTGACGCTTGCGCTGCGGCAGTTATCCTTCAGCGGCGGCGCTCTGGCGCTGGCAGCCACACTCGCCGAACAGCAGGGCAAGCGCGGCACGCATATCCTTGCGACAATCGCGCGGTACTTCATTGCGATTCCCGTGCTGTTTTACAGCTTCGAGCAATTCATGCATGGCGATTACGTTCCCGGCATTCCGTTGCGACGGATGACGCCCCACTACGTCTACGGGCACGCTGTTTGGACATACCTCGCGGCCGCGGTTTACGCAGTCGCGGGAATTCTGTTGTTTGCAGGCAAGAAAACCCGCGCTGCAGCGACTTGGATAGGTTTGACCGTGCTCTTCGTCGTGCTGGTGGTCTACGTGCCGATAGGAGTCATGGACCGCAGCAGCCTCATTGGCATTAATTATCTGGGGGATACACTGATGTATTGTGGCGCCGTTCTTCTGCTCGCGGGCGCCATGCCGCGCGAAGCGTCGCCGCGGGAATCATCGGCTGACCAGTGATCCCCTTCCGCTGGTCGGCACAACTTGTGTGCTGCGCTGACGGCGGGTAGAATGGCACTTCGGATAAATTCTGGTGCAGACACCGTTTCCCATCCTAACCAACCCTCCCGCGGCACCGCCTGATCCTTCGGCGCACCCCCGGCCGCCATGGCTGCGCGTAAAATTTTTTGGCGGGCCAAATTATCAGGATTTGAAACGAATTATGCGCACGCTCGATTTGCACACTGTGTGCGAGAGCGCGCGCTGTCCGAACATGGGCGAGTGCTGGGACCATCGCACGGCGACGTTCATGATTTTGGGGAACATTTGCACGCGCGCGTGCGGATTTTGTGCCGTACCTTCGGGAAAACCGCTGGGCACGCCGGATCAGGATGAGCCGGAACGCGTCGCGGAGGCGGCCGCGAAAATGGGGCTGCGCTACGCGGTGGTGACTTCGGTGAATCGCGACGATCAAGCCGATGGCGGCGCGGAAATTTTCGCGCGGACGATCCGGCGCATCCGCGAGCGCGTGCCAGGTTGCAAGGTCGAAGTGCTGATTCCGGATTTTCGCGGGAACTGGGATGCGCTGGGAATGGTGGTTGCGGCGCGGCCGGAAGTGCTGAATCACAATATGGAAACTGTGCCGCGGCTTTACCGGCGCGTGCGCAAAGGCGCGGTGTACGAGAGGTCGCTGGAATTATTGCGGCGCGCGAAAGAAATGGCGCGCGAAATGCCGACGAAGACTGGAATGATGCTTGGCCTCGGCGAAGAGCGCGAAGAGGTGCTCGGCGCGATGCGGGATATTGTTGCACAGGGCGTGGACATTCTTACGCTCGGACAATATTTGCAGCCGACGCGCGAGCATTTACCCGTGGTGCGCTTCGTGCATCCGGATGAATTCGCCGAATACAAGCGCCTCGGAGAAGAGATGGGATTCAAGCACGTGGAAGCCGGACCGCTGGTGCGTTCCTCGTATCACGCCTTCGAACAAGAAGAAGCCGCGCGCTGTTAGAGATACCCAAATCCAAGTGAATTTGATTCGAAGTCTTTTCTCGCGCGCGGCGCCAACTATTCCATGATGCGGGGGTCGCGGGAGCGGGGGATCCAGCGGACGAGCCATGCGGCGGTGACGTACATGACGAAGCACTCGAGGGCGAAGGGGATGAAGCCGAGGTAGCCGGGCGCGGGCATCTCGAATATTTTGTTGTGCTGCAGAATCGGGAAAATGTAGTGCCACTTTGCCGCGGCCCAATAATTCCAGAATTCCCACAGCCAGCCACAAACCCACCCAGAAACGAGCAGCGAATAAAAACGGCTCCAGCGGCCATAGGAAAAATCGCCGAGGAGTGATGGCAAGCCAAGGCGGTAATTCAGAGGATCGAGCGCGAGATAAAATCCCAGCCACACGAGCGCAAAAAGATATGAGGCAATGTGCCGCGGCAGAAAAAGTGGCAGGCCGAGGCACAAAATTCCCGCGCCCATCATGTTGCGGCAAAGGGCTGGAGAAATTTCAGCGGGCTCGCGCCGCTTGAACCAGCCGAAGGACTCGATGAGTTCGGCGGTCTCAAGAATCGCCGGCGTGATGGTGGCAAAAGACCACGCATAGCCGAGCAACCCCCAGACAAGCTCCCGCGGCACGCCTGTGTAATCCCAATTTTGCAGCCGCAGGTTGTAGGCCTCAAAAATCAGCCACAGGGGAATGGAAAGCAGGGCCATCTGGAACAAATCGCGAGGGGAGTTGCGCAGGCGCGAACGTCCCGTCATGGCCAAAACAGCGGAATCAACGATCAGAACGTATGCCGTCCACACGATGGGGGTGAAATACGTGGCGACTGGCTCGATGCGGCGGAACATCAACCATTCCGCGCCGGCGAGCGCGGCAATCGCGAACCATCCGGCGCGCGGAAAAGCGTGCTTGTGGCCGCGCAGGAACTCGAGAACGCAGATCGTGACCGTTGCGGCAGTAATGATGACGCCGAGCTTCACCATGCCGCCCGAAGTGTAACGCAATTGCATGAACTTTATGGTGGGTCAATTGTAGTTCTTTGTTATTCTTTGGCGGCGTTTTCGCGCGAGGCTTTTTAGGCAATACATTCGGGCAATGCAAAATGCTGCAGACGGGAAAACTCGAACGCGGCCTGGGGCTGAAAGAAGCCTCGGCGCTCAACATGATCGACATGGTGGGCATTGGGCCGTTCATCGTGATTCCGCTGGTGATTGCGGACATGGGCGGGCCGCAATGTCTGTTGGCGTGGGCGGTGGGCGCGATCGTGGCGCTCATCGATGCGTGCGTGTGGGCGGAACTGGGCGCGGCGATGCCGGAAGCGGGCGGCAGCTACGTTTATTTGCGCGAAGCGTACGGACCCGCGAAGTGGGGGCGGCTGCTTTCGTTCTTGGTGATCTGGCAGACGATTTTTCAGGGGCCGCTGGTGCTGGCGTCGGGCTCGATCGGATTCGCGGAATACTTCACGTATCTGGTTCCGCTAGGCAAATATGGGCAGAAAGCAGTGGCAGGCGCGGTGGTAATCACGTTGACGATTCTGCTTTATCGCCGGATCACGACCGTAGGCAAAATTTCGATGCTGCTGTGGATTGGTGTGTTCGGCACGATTGTGTGGCTGATCGCCGCGGGAGCCACGCATTTTCATCCCGCGCTGGCGTTCAGCTATCCCGCGGGCGCGTGGAGATTGAACTGGTTGTTTTTCGCGGGGCTGGGCAGCGCGACGGTGCCGACGATTTATTCGTACTGGGGCTATTATAACGTCTGTTTTCTGGGCGGCGAAGTGAAGCAGCCGGAACGCAACATCCCGCGCGCGATTTTTATCTCGATCATTGTGATTGCAATTCTCTACCTAGCGATGCAGACGTGCGTGCTGGGCGTGGTGCCGTGGCAGGAGGCGCAGCAATCGCAATTCATCGTGAGCATATTCTTCCAGCGCATCTATGGGACGCACCTGGCGAAATTCGCGACGTTGCTGATTTTGTGGATCGCGTTCGCTTCGCTTTTTTCGGCCGCGCTGGGCTATTCGCGTATTCCCTACGCGGCCGCGCAAGACGGAAACTTCTTTTCGGTTTTCGGCCGCGTGCATCCAACCAAGAAGTTCCCTCACGTTTCGTTGCTGGCATTGTGCGGCGTGGCGTTCGTTTTCAGTTTGCTGTTCAAGCTGGCGACGGTGATTGAAGCGATCCTCGCGATGCGGATTCTGGTGCAATTCGTCGGGCAGGCGGTAGGGATCATCATGCTAAGGCGCAAATGGGCGAGCGAACGCTTCCCGTTCAAAATGTGGCTTTACCCGATTCCTGCGGGGCTCGCTATAATCCTATGGCTCGCGTTGTTCGTGGCGACGGGCTGGAAAATGCTGTTCGGAGTGATTGCGATTCTGGCGGGAGTGATCGTTTTTCTTGTACGTTCGAAAGGATTGAAGGAATGGCCGTTCGCGGAGGCGACTCGATGAAGATGCGGTGGAGCACAATGTTGGCCGCGGCGGCGGCCGTTCTCGTATCAGCGATGCCAGGAGCGCGAGCGCAATCGGTGGCCGAGGTGGTGAACGCGATCGATCACGCGCGGGTGGTGACGCGAGTTCTTTATGTGGATGCGCATCCGGATGACGAACGCTCGAGCGTGCTGACGTATCTCTCGAAAGGACTCGGCGACGATGTGGCGCTGTGCTCGACCACGCGCGGCGAGGGCGGACAAAACGCCATCGGTCCCGAGCTTGGCCCCGCGCTCGAAATTTTGCGTACGGATGAGCTTTACCGCGCGACGCAGGAGTACGGCGCGAAGCTGTTTTTCACGCGCGCGTCTGATTTCGGGTACTCAAAGAGCGCCGAAGAAACTTTGAAAATATGGCACGGTGTGGCGACAAAAGACCTGGTGCGAATCATTCGGACGTTCCGTCCCGACATCGTCATTAACCAATGGGGCGGTGTGCATTCGGGGCACGGACAGCACCAGGCGACGGGAATTGTTGTACCACAAGCGGTGAAGGCGGCGAGCGATGCGTCCGCGTATCCGGAGCAGTTGAAGGAGGGATTGAGGCCGTGGCGGGTTGGCCGCGTGTTGCAATTCGCGCGTTTCTTCGGAAATGCCGCCGCCACTAATGCAAATGACCAGAAAGCCGAAATCACGCTTCCTGTGGGCGAAATTTCGCCGCTGTGGGGAGACAGCTATTCGGACCTGGGACTTGTCGGATTTGCGAATCATCGGTCGCAGGGCATCACCAGGATTCTGGATTCGTCGTTTTTCAGCCGGCCCGTGGATCTGAAAGTCGTCGAGGGCGATCGGCTGACGTCTGTGGACTTGGTGCGGACGCTCGCTTCGCTCGGCGTTGGATCGAATCCGCTGCATGCGGAGCTTGCCGCAGCGGATGCATCTCTCGAGGCGGCGCGCGAAGAGGCGTTGCGGCTTGATTGGCCGGGAGCAGTGAAAAGTCTAGCGGCCGCGGGAAACGAAATCACGAAAGCGATGAGCTACGCGCGCTCGCCTTCGGTTACGGATGGCCGGGACGTGCTATGGAGGTTGAACATTCAGCGGGAAAAGGTCAACACCGCGCTGGCCGCGGCTGCGGCGCTTCATGTGAACGCGAAATCGGACCGGGGCGCGCTGGTGGCGGGAGAAGATTTTTCCGTGCGGGTGAATTGGGAAACACGAGCGAACGTCGGTGTGGAGTTGAATCAGCCGACGCTTGAGATGCCAAAGGGATGGTCCGCCGCGACGGAAAAGCCGCAGGGAACCCGCGAAACGTCAGCGACTGAAAGCGCCCAGACGGCTGAAGCTTCCTTCCGTGTGGTGATTCCGCAGGGCGCAACGCGTCCCGCTTTGCCAGAAGACGCGATTCTTCCATGGCCTGCACCGCTGGTAAAAGCCCGCATCACGGGAACGGCCGACGGCTATAACTTCTCGGCGGAGAAACCGGTGACGGCGACGGACTACACGTCGACCACCGTCGAGACGATGCCGCTGGAGCTGGTACCCGCCGTGACGCTTTCGGTTGACCCGGAGCAGGTGATGCTTCCGGCGAATCGCAAGACAAAACCGTTTCAGTTACTGACGCGTGTCCGGTATCACGGAGCGAAGGCGGCGCACGTTACGGTGGGTCTCGATGTACCAGCGGGCTGGAGCGTCGAGCGTGTGGCGCCGCTTGATTTCACGGGCGCCGGGGACCGGTTGGTGCGATTTGCCGTGGCGCCGTCCGCAAATGCGCCCCAAGCCGCATACGACTTGAAGCCGTATGCGCGGCTGGACAACGAGAGTTTTCGCACATCGTATGAAGCGCTGCCCTCGCTGCCGTCGCGCCACGTCAGCGAACCGGCGGTGGCGACCGCGCACGTGATGGAACTGGATTTCCCGCCGCGTCTGCGTGTCGGCTACATTGCCGCGGGCATCGATCCCGTTCCGCAGTCGCTGCAGCAGCTTGGAATCAACGTCGACATGCTGGACGAAGCCGCGCTCGAATTTGGGGATCTGAGCCGCTACGATGCGATTGTTGTGGGGATTCGCGCGTACGAGTTGCGGCCCGATGTTATGAGCGCGAACCGGCGCTTGCTCGACTATGCAGAGCGCGGCGGGACTCTCATCGTGCAATATGAACGCGATTTTGCGTGGAACAAACTGTTGCCGGCGCCTTTTTCCGCGAAGATGGACCAGCCAGCCGAGCGAATCACGGATGAGAATTCGCCCGTGCGCTTCGCGGACCCGTCGAGTTCTCTGCTGAATTATCCGAATCGCATCACGCAGGATGATTTTCAAGGATGGATACAGGAGCGTGGGCTATATTTCTGGGGACAATGGGGCCTGCAGTATCACGCGGTGCTGGCGATGCACGATCCAGGCGAATCGGACGCCCTGGGTGGCTTGGTGTACGCGCGCGACGGCAAAGGGATCTACATTTACACAGGGATTGCCTTTTTCCGCCAATTGCCGGCGGGAGTGCCTGGCGCGTACCGGCTGTTCGTCAATTTACTAAGCGCGTCGCAGGCACCGAGCAAGGAGCGCTAAAAAATTTTAGAGGCGTTGAATGATCAGCGTCACTCGTTTGCAGGAATCGGAAGGGGGGAGTTGATGAAGAAACTTCAACTTATATTCGTGGCGATTCTGGCAATAACGTCCATGGCCGCAGGGAGCCAGCAGCAAAAGCAGACCAAAAAGCAAAAAAACACTCCGCTTCCCGAGATTGCTCAAACTATCCCGGAGCAAATCGATCATGATATCGGCGAAATGTTGGGCGCGTGGCAGGTGGGAGACGTGGAGGCGATGCACAAGTACTATGCGGACGATGCGACATGGGTCGCCGGAACTTATGATCCGCCCATCGCGGGTTGGCAGAACTATGTGCCGAAGTATGAGCAAAGCCGCAAGGGAGTTTCCAGCGTCCAACTAATACGCAAGAATACAACCATCTTTCACTATGGCGACACGGCGTGGGCGGCGTACCAGTGGGAATTTCAAGGATTCGTGGAAGGCAAAGCGACGACAGCGCGCGGACAAACCACACTTGTATTCGTCAAAACCCAGGGCCGCTGGTTGATCGTGCACAACCACACTTCGCAGATCTGCCCAGGGGCGTGACGCCGCACGAGACTTCGATCCACCGCTTCGCGGCCAACTAAAAGCTCTTCAGCGCCTGGGCAATCCAGATGCCGGCAGTGATGGCCGCCAGGGTAATCCAAGTGATCATCACGGCGCGAATTACCGGATTGATCCGCTCAATCCTGGCGACCAATTCGCGTTGGGCCTGTGCCATTGAATCTCCAGCTGCGTCGATGAAGATCTGATCGTCCTCATGCGCCTCCAGAGTGCCGCGATAGATGATCAGGCAGAACCATGCACCGAGAGCGACCGCAAAGGCGATAAGGAAAAAAAGGAGCGTACCACTAGGCATATCCATAGCTGCCCTCCCAACCCGAAAGGCCAGCAGTTCACCCAACAGCGTCGGCCCAACGGGCCCTAACTTGGCAGGATTATAGCACCAAGACCGTCGCGAGGAGAGCTTTTGGTAGTGGCGAGCCAGTACACTATTTATTAGTTAGTAATGGACCGAAGCGAGCTCGATTTTGCAGGCGCGGCCGCCAGCGCTTGGCGCGTTGCGTTGACAAAGGCTCCTACGGGCGGCACAATGAATTACTCCGGTTCACCGCTCGCTGTGCCCGAATGGCGGAATTGGCAGACGCGCCAGGTTCAGGACCTGGTTCTCGCAAGGGAGTGGAGGTTCGAGTCCTCTTTCGGGCACCAACTCGCAAAACAACCGTCTCACGCGGATAAGTTTTTTACCATTTCCGAAGAAGCTGTGGCGGCATCCTTGCGCGCCGATGCTGGAGCGCGCGAATGGAAGAGCATGCGCACAAGCCGGCTTTCGCGCAGCTTCGTGCCGCGAAAAGGCAGCAGAAATAGCCAACGGAATACGTCTCGCAACAATTCAAGATGCTGGCCGAAGCGCAACCACCCGCGCCATCCTAGCTTTCGAAGAAGCGCGAAGCGCAAACGTGCCAGATCAAATACCATGCGGGACAACGATGCGGGAATGTCGCGCTCGCGGTGATACTCGTAGAACACGTAGTTCATCGAGACGCTCGACTGCACCTTGATGAAGTTTTCGAGTGCGCGATTCCTGGGATTGGCGGCGACCTCGCGGAAGAGGTCATGGAACTGTTTGGATTCGGCTTCAAGTGTTTCGATGCTGGCAAACCGGTTGATCAATTTCACGCCAAGCGGATCCCAGAGATAGTCATTCATCAGCAATGGCAGTCCAAGATGAAAAAGCTTCGTGACGATCAAATGAACGCGCAGATGGCACTGATAGGCATCTCCCATGCATTCGTACAGGCGCGTGGTATCGCGCGTCAGGCTGTGATGGAACGCGCTGATAGCGGTGTCGAGGTCATTCGTAAACTCGCGGGTATCGTAGCCGTTGATTTCGCGCTGAATCACAGCGGCAATCTGGCGGATCTGCACGGACGATAGAGCCATGCCGACACTGTAGAGCGGGTCAACCGTGTTGCCCGCGTCTCCGATGATGTACCAGCGATCGGGTGAATAATGCTGGCGGCATTCCCACATGTAAGAGCCGTAGAAATTCGTGTCGACAACCGTGCCGCTGCGCGCCAGTTCGACGAGCATTTCATGCTCGCGCCCTACGCACTCGAGGAACTGCTCCATCGTACGGACTTGCCCATGCGGATAAACGTCTTTGCGATACGTGATTCCAATGCTGATGAACGGCACATTTTCGGGTGAGCGCATGGGAATGCACCAAATCCAGTTGCCCTTTCCGAAGAAATGGTGGGTGGCGAAGTAGGGGACGAAGGCGCGATTTTCCTTCTTAAGAGCGCAGATGCGGCCCAGAATTTCGGGATCGAAATTCATCAGGCGGAACCAGAAAACATCCTTTTGTTCATTCACTTTTTCGTGAAGCTGCAACAATTTCGAGAGCACGCGGTTGCGGCCGGTGGCGTCGATCAGCCAGCGCACTTGGATGGGATATTCCTGCTGGGCGGAGTCTCGCACCGTGACGGTGTGCAGGGCACCGTCGTTGCCAAGACGTACGCTGCCGACAGTGCAATCGATTACTTGCACGCCGTTTTCCACGTTGCGCCGGCGCACCTCGCGATCGAAGGTAAAACGGTTGACCTGGAAAGAGAGCAGCGGCGGAACGGTCGGAGTTTCGTCGACAATATAAGTGCGATCGGAGGGATTATCGATCTCCGGCTTGTAATAATAAGTGAGGCCGTATTTTGGAAAGTGGTTTTCGATCAGGTAAGAACCCAGGCCGAGTTCGAGAAGAAAATCGATGGTGATCTCGACGAAAGATTCGCCCACGATCGGGCGATTCTTGTGCGGACCTTCGACGACGGCAACTTTGAGGTCCGGGAAGCGCATGCGCAGGTAAGCCGCCGCGAGATGACCGGTCGCCCCGCCCCCCATAACCAACACGTCGGTCGTCATAGGGCTCCTACCTTGCCGATTCGACTACGTCCGTGCGCTGCCAAGGAGATAAGCTTCTTATCGTGGCAATTTTCTGGTTCCATTTCATGGCTGTCTCGCAACATAGCACCTGGCCGCGTTGGCATGCAATGCCAGTGTCCCATTTTCGGCGCGGCAGGGGGTTTTCGGGGCGATTTGCGCCTGAGAATGCGCAGTAGGACGTTAGTACCAGATACTCTTTCTCTACACGTTTTCTGCAACCCATAGATAACCCGCCCGTTTCGTGTTTATCGTAGATAGGGAAACTATGGACCAGCCCGACAAAACGGCCACTAAAGTTCCGCCTGCGCGCGGGAGCAACGGCTCGCAAGAGACACTGAAAACGGTGCTCGTAAGCGACCTGCCGGATAGTGTCACCCACGCCGTGGAACCGTCTAGGCTCCTCACCAGCCCGACTCTGACGACGGCGAGCCTTTCCGCGCTTTCGCAGCGCTACGACATTCTCAGCGAAGCAGGCCACGGGAACATGGGCAACGTCTACAAAGCGCGCGACCGCGAAACGGGCGAGACCGTCGCGTTGAAACTGATCAAACCGGAAATCGCTTCGGACCAGGGCATGATGGAGCGCTTCAAGAACGAGCTGCTCTTCGCGCGCAAAATCACGCACAAGAATGTTTGCCGCGTGTACGACTTCAACCGCATCGGCGGAATTGCTTACACCTCGATGGAATATGTAGAGGGCGAGAGCCTGCGTTCCGTGCTGAATCGATTCGGCGGGCTGCCGTTGCGCAAGGGAATCGACCTGGCGTTGCAAATTTGTTCGGGGTTGAAGGAAGCGCACGCACAAGGGATCGTTCACCGCGATCTGAAGCCCGAAAACGTGATGATTGATGCGCAGGGCAATCTGAAAATCATGGACTTTGGCATTGCGCGCTCCATGGAAGCAGCAACGCACCTGACCGGCGCGATGGTCGGCACGCCCGCGTACATGGCTCCAGAACAAGTGGCCGGGAAGCCGGTCGATTACCGCACGGATATTTATTCGCTGGGGCTGATGCTGTACGAAATGTTCACCGGCGCGCAAACGTTCCACGCCGACACGCCCGTAGCCGTGGCCCTGAAGCAGATGCGCGAGGAGCCCGTGGCGCCGCACGAAATCGATCCCGCGATTCCCGTCTTCATCGAACGCGCGATCTTGAAGTGCCTGCAGAAGGATCCAGCCAGACGGTATCAATCCGCGGCGGAACTTCAAACGGCACTGCGTTCGCCGACGGGCACGGGATATCCAACGGCTGCGTTGGCACCGAGCGCAGCGGCAAGTTTGCGAACGTCGCGCTCGACTGACGCGACAGTCGTGGTTCCTGCGACTTTGCTTCCCGCCGTGCCGAAATCGAAGCGAACCTCTCCCATTGTGTGGCTGCTATTGGGCGCGCTCGCGGTTTTTGCGACGCTCGCGGGATTGAATGCCCTAGCAAAGATGAAATCGGCAAATTTGATTGCGCCGCCATCACTGCCTGCCCAAATGTCAGCGCCGGCTGTGCCAGGTTCTGCGTCTCCGACGCCGACGGCAAACACGAGACCTGGCGGAACGACCGGCACAGACACACGGGCGGCGGCGCCTCACCGCGCGAAAGCATCAGCGTCCGCGAATGCGCAGCCTTCCGTGCCTGTTGTTTTCCCGCACGTGGAATTTGGCAAGAAAGCATCCCGGCTGAACCGCCCCGGCGCGAGCGCACCCGTGTATCTATGGATCGGACGGTTTGAACGCGAAGATCGCGCGCAGGCGGCGGCGAAACGAATCGAAGACAACGGTTTGCCAACGGTTGTGATGCCGCGGCGAAATCCACAAAATCACCAGCAGTTTTTCGTTGTGTTTACGGGCCCATTTGCGCCGACACGCGCGCAAGATATTGTGCAGCGGCTTCAAGAACAGGGTTTTTCGAATGTTCGCGAAGTCAGGCCACCAGGCCAATACCAGAAACAGAACCAGCCCAGGTGAGTGGCGTAGCGGGCGAAAAAACTCACCGGATAAATTAGAGGACGCAAAAGCTCCTATATGGTTTCGCAGGCAGCGATGGAAATGGAATTCGGCACGAGAAGCGACACGGGGCGCGTCCGCGAAAACAACGAGGACAGTTTTCGTCTGGCGCCAGAGCTGAATTTATTCGTCCTCTGCGACGGAATGGGTGGGCAGGCGTCCGGCGAAGTGGCCAGCCGGCTTGCGGCGGAAACGATCGTAGCGCACTGCCGCGAAGCGGAAGCAAATCCCGCGTTGCCACTAGCTGGCGAGCGAATCGACGGGGCCTCGGAAGCAGCGAGTCGTCTCGCAAGCGCCGTCCGGCTGGCGAATCGCGCCGTGCATCGGGCAGCGCAACAGAACGAAGCGCAGACAGGAATGGGCGCGACCGTTGTGGCTGCGCTGTTCACGGATGAGCGCGTGATCGTCGCACACGTGGGAGACAGCCGCGCGTATCGCCTGCGCAACGGTGAACTCGAGCAGCTTACGCAAGATCATTCGTTCATCGCCGAGCAGGTGCGTCACGGCTTGATGACCGCAGAAGAAGCGTCGCAGAGCAAGCTGCAAAACGTGCTGCTTCGCGCGCTCGGCATCGAGGCGGATGTCGAAGTCGAAATCAGCGAAGAGTTGCTGATGGAGGGTGACTCCGTGCTGCTCTGTTCCGACGGACTGACGCACGAACTCTCCGACGAGCAAATCGCAGCGGCCTTGTGCGACGCAGATGAAGCGCAGGAAGCCGCGAGCCGTTTAGTTGAATTGGCGAACCATGCGGGCGGGGGCGACAACATCACGGTCATCGTATTGCGTCACGCACCAAAGTTTGCGGGCGCGATGGCAAAAATCGGGCGGTGGTTCAAGGGCTCCTGAGATTGTTAGGCGAAGGAGAAAATAAAATGTCGAAGCTAGTTCTGAAATTCGAAAATGCGATCCTGACGGAAGTGGCCATGGGAGCGAAGGAAGTGAGCATCGGCCGCTCGCCGGATAACGGCCTGGTCATTGACAATCCCGCCGTCTCGCATTATCACGCCCGCGTTTTCAACGAAGAGGGGCGGCTGATGCTGGAGGACTTCGGCAGCATGAATGGCACGTTTGTGAACGGGCAGCGCGTGAAAATGGTGTCGCTGAAGCCGGGCGATTCCGTGGTGATCGGCAAGCATTCGATATTGATTTCTGATTCGCGCGAAGTGACGAATCCGTTCCCGACGAACGGCAATGCCGGCAAAGCCGCGCCAAAAATCAACGAGACAGTGATGCTGGATACAAAAGAGCGCCGGGACTTCCTGCAGAAAGTCGCGGGCGCGGGGGAAAGCGCGCAGGTCGCTCCCTCGCGCGTTAAAGTTGCCACGCTGGTGGTTCGCAAAGGCAAGACGGACCAAACCGAATACACGCTGAGCAACAAATTAACTGTAATTGGCAAATCAGCGCTGGCCACCGTGAAGCTCAAGTCTTGGTTCGCTCCAAAAGCCGCCGCGCAAATCAATCGCCGCGACGATAATTCCTACTATATCGGCGGCGCGGACAAAGTACCGACGATAAATGGCCAGCCGGTGATCCATCCGACGAAACTTTCTGCCGGAGATGTGATCGCGGTCGCGGGGATCGAACTGGAGTTCATCTATCGCGAATAAAACGCACGCTTGCCATCGTGTCCTTCAGGATTTGCCCGCGGCTGGCGGCAAAGGTCTAACTCTCCGCGCAAAATTCCCGCCATCGAACCATTAGCAGGGCATCCACCTCTGAAACGGCTGCCGCACGAGATGCGTCACTATCCTCGCCACAAGCCTTTGATTAGATAGGCATGAGCGGGGCCTCTGCGGTTGCAAAAAGCTACATTTCTGCGCAATTTGGATTATGATGCGCGGCTCAGAACGAATGAGTTGCTGAAACCAGATCCCGCCATTTACTAACGGGGAGGGGAAATTTATATGAAGTGTGCTGCGCGTAAATCCGCGGTGAACACCCATATCTTCTGGACGAGTGCATGCGTCGTGCTATGGCTCTCCAGCGCGTTGGGCGTAAAGGCGCTGGCGCAAAACCAGCGCGAGTCGGTGGAACAGGGACCGGAGACCCGCCAAGGGATGCGGGGCGCGCCAGAACCGCGAGTTGTCCGGCCGAATTACCAGCTAGCCGCGCGCTTCGTTCCCTCCAACATGGGCACGCTTGTCTTCGATACGGAGGTGACGCCGCACTGGTTCGAACTTTCCGACCGTTTCTGGTACAGCTACGAAACTCCCGCAGGCACGCGCTATTGGGTTGTCGATCCGTTGCGCAGAACGAAGACGCCGCTATTTGATAATGCCAAGGTAGCCGCGCAGCTCTCCATGCTGACGAATTATCCCTATGACGCGCAGCATTTGCCGATCAAAGCGCTGCGCCTGGTCAAGCAAGATACGGCGCTGCAGTTCGACGTGGAGGTTCGCAAGGACTCGGTGATACCGAACGAAACAAAGAAGGCCCAGACGGACGAAGAGGAAAACATCCAGGAGGGTAAACAGCAGCAAGGACAGCAGCAAATGGGGCAGCGCAAAAACGAGCAGGAAGGCGAAGAAAATGCCGAAGGAAGCGAAGCCAAAGAGCCGACGCGCAAGATCTATTTCGAGCTGGATCTGGCAACAGGAAAAGTGACGCGCCTCGACGCCATGGAAGCGCCGCTCGAAAAGCCCATGTGGGCATCGGTTTCGCCGGATGGCAAGACGATCGTTTTCGCGCGCGGGTACAATCTCTACATGATGGACGCTGACAATTACGCAAAAGCCCAGAAGAAGCCCGGCGACAAGAGCATCGTGGAGACGCAGCTCACCACCGACGGAGTGGAGAAATACAGCTATGCACGCGTGCTGGTGGACGAGGACCAAAAAGAGCTCAAGAAATTTCAAAAGGACGATACGAATCAGGCTGGACCGCGGACGGTGCCGATTCCGATCTATTGGTCGAAGGACTCGAAGAAATTTGCCCTGGTGCGCGCCGACGAGAGAAAAGTCGCGGATTTGTGGGTGATCCACACACTGGCGAATCCGCGCCCGATACTCGAAACCTATAGCTACGCAATGGCCGGCGACGCCAACGTGCCGCAGTTTGAATTGCAGGTTTTCGACGTTGCCACCAAGGAGCACAAAGTAATCCAAACGGCGGCGTTCAAGGATCAGACGCTCGCGATTGCCACCGACCGCATCCTTGCACGCGACCGCGAACACGAGATGCAGCAAACCGAGGGGCAAAAACGATTGTTTGGGGGGTTTGGCGGCTTCCTGACGGGCCAGTGGCTCGCCGATACGTCCGACAAACTTTATTTTCTGCGTTCCAGCCGAGACCTACATCGCATCGACGTTTGCCTGGCGGATACAAACACAGGCGCCGTGAAAACGCTGATTGAAGAACGCTCGAACGTGTACCTCGACGACAAGCCGTTGCGGCAAGTTGATAACGGCAAGGAGCTGATCTGGTGGTCAGAGCGCGACGGCTGGGGCCACTATTATCTTTACGACGGCGACGGCCATCTGAAAAACCAGATCACGTCGGGCGAATACATGGCCGACCAGATTCTGTCAATCGATCCGAAGACGAGCGCCATGTACTTTACAGCGACGGGCCACGAATCCGGTGAAGATCCGTATTACGTGCATATCTACCGCGTGAACTTGGATGGCTCGGGGCTGAAGCTGCTCGATCCGGGCAATTTTGACAACTCGATCAGCGCAGCCGACTCCGGGAAGTATTTCATCGACACTTTCTCACGCGTCGATACCGCGCCAAAATCAGTCTTACTCGACGATCAAGGAACGACGCTGGAGACTCTCGAGACCACGGACGTCAAGCGTCTGCTCGAAGCGGGATTCAAGTATCCGGAGACATTTCACGTCAAGGCCGCCGATGGCGTGACGGATCTTTACGGCGTGATGTACAAGCCGTTTGATTTCGATCCATCGCGAAAATATCCGCTGATTGAATATGTCTACCCGGGTCCGCAGACGGAAAGCGTCACGAAATCGTTTTCGCCGAAAAATCAGAGTTTTGCGCTCGCGCAACTCGGCTTCATCGTCATCGAAGTGGGCAATCGCGGTGGGAGCCCGCAGCGCGATAAATGGTACGACACTTATGGCTATGGCAACCTGCGTGATTACGGTCTGGCGGACAAAAAAGCCGCGGCAGAGGAATTGGCCGCCATCCATCCTTATATCGATATCCATCGCGTGGGCATCTGGGGCCACTCCGGCGGCGGATTCATGACAGCGGCAGCGCTGCTTCAGTACCCCAATTTCTTCAAGGTAGGATGGTCGGAGTCAGGCAATCACGAAAACAATGTCTACAATAAGTATTGGAGCGAGAAGTATCACGGCGTGAAGGAAGTCGACGAAAAAAATGGCACGGTGAAGTTTCTATACAACATCGAGAAAAATTCCGAGCTGGCGAAAAATCTAAAAGGACATTTGATGTTGACGACCGGCGACATGGACAACAACGTGAGCATGGCGAACACCATGCGGCTTGCCGAGGCGCTGATCAAAGCTGACAAGCGCTTCGACATGTTCGTGCTTCCGGGAATGCGCCATAGCTACATGCCCGATGCCGAATACGTTTTCTGGATGCGCGTCAATTATTTCTGCCGCTGGCTGCTCGGCTCCTCGGAAACGGGCCCGGATGTGATCGAGTTGCAGAACGAAAAGCAGGCTACGCCAAGCCACAAATTCGAGGAGTAGCCGAACGGAGGTGGAACTCGTCCAAACTGATACTCGCCGCCAACTACGCGTGAAGGCTTTGCACATTCAGCGTTCCTTGCGCAACAAGCCTCACTTCTGCACAAGAAATCCTACCGCGTCGCTAGTTTTATTCGATCCAAAGATTCTTGAACGGCCCTTCTAGCTTTTTGTTTCTCAATTCGCATTCGCTCAATCTCACACCGCAGCCGTTGGTAGTGTCTATAATTCTCGGAGAACTGTTTCCAGATAAGCCTCACGATATCAGTAGGTTGCATAAACATCCTTTGTATGTAACCACAGAACACTTGACAGATTGTGCGTACTGTGGCAGAATGTCTGTAGGGTCAAATAAGGAGGTTGTTGAATGGACAAACCAAACAAGAAGAAAGAAAAAGTGCAGGAAAAACCCGACAAATCCGTCTTCACGACTGAAGCCACCGCTTACCTGAGTGGACTCTTCACGGAATTCCAACAACAGGCTGCCAAGTACCAAAAGCTCACATTTCAGTGTCTTGCGCTGGAAGCACAACTTGAGTTGGCAGAAAAGACCCTGTGCCTCACGCGAGATCACTTGGCAATGACTATTCAACAAACCGAGAATGCCCTGCCCGGCAATTGGGAGCCGTCTTTCAAACAAGTGCGTTTTGTCGGCATACGTCTCGCTGACGCCTGCAAAAAACTCCTGCAAGAGCAGGGCAAGATGACCACTGAACAGCTTCTTGAGGGTCTCAATGAGGGCATGTTTCGATTCCGCACGAACTCGCCATTCAGGGAAATACATGCCGCCATGCTTCGGCAAAAATTTGCCAAGAAAACTGGGTCGTCCTATTTGTGGGTTGGCGAGCCAGACGAGCAGATTTCTCTGAGACTTCGTGTGGTCAAGCCCACGGAGACTTCCGTCGAAAGCAACAGCGTGAAGGAAGGTACTACGAGAACAGCAAAAGCCTAAGAATTCTTCGGAGATTGAAGGGGAGCCGGACGCAAATCCAAGACTCCCCCTCAACGTGGCTCGGTAGCTCAACTGGAAAGAGCAGCCGCCTACTAAGCGGACTGTTGAGAGTCCGAATCTCTCCCGAGCCACCAACGGCAAGATACGTATTCACACCTAGTTCTAGCTAGGAGTGAAGCATTTAGCGGAAGGGTGATGCCTAGGTGGGCTAAGGGTCTTAAAAACCCCCAACGGTGTACACGCACCGTGGGTTCAACTCCCCACCCTTCCGCCAAATCTCTTAGAAGATGATTATGCCACTTTTCGTTTGTATTTGCGAGCCCTGTTCCAATATGGCGATTTGCATTTGGGGCAAACGCTCTGCTCGACTGTTTTTCCAGTGCGGAGAATAGCGAGAACGTAGCAATCGACTTTAGCTAAATTTTTTTTACAAGAATGCGGAGCATCTGTCAAGTGGTTGTGTATGTAAGGAAAAGTCATCCAAGGTGCAAAGTGAGATGCAGAGAATATTAGGAGGCGGCTCTGGTCGAGAGCCGCCTCCGACGTCCCTGGGGTGTGAGATTTCGCTCGCCGCCTGGGGAGACAGCAAGCGGATTTCACAACTGGGGATGCAAACCCGGCGCCGCGAAAAAAGTTGCGGGAGAATTTGCAGGCGGAACATACAATACTCGAGCAATGTTGTGGGCAAGGTGCGGCAAATGCTTTGGCAATGTTATCGGCAATTGCTGCGAGGAATATGCAGGAGCGATCATGAGGACCGAAGAAGCTACACGGCGCGATGCCACGAATCTGCTAGTTCGGTGAAATAGCCCATTCCATGAAAGAAAAAAAAAGACACGATGGCGAGCGCCCTCCAGAAATCACGGAAGGCGAGTTGCTTGCTTATCTCGCGAAAGCAAACCGCCCCGAAAGCATCCGCGAGATAGCAAGCGCACTTGGATTGCGACATTGGGGCCGGCGGGCGTTGCCGAAGCTGCTCGGGCGTCTGAAGCGCCGCGGCGACGTGCAAATGGAGCATGGGCGATACCGGCTCACTGGTCAGCGAAGGGTGCCAGCGCCAAGTCCGCGGCCAGCCCAACGTCCTAACATCCAGCCGGTGGAACCATCCGCTTCGCGAGGGCCTGAAAGGAGCGCTGATGGGGTGGCGCGGCCCGCGCGGCAGGATCCAAATCTGATTGCCGGGCGCTTGGTGGCGCATCGCGACGGCTATGGCTTCGTTGTACCCGACCGCCCTGTAAAGGGCATGGACGGCGACCTGTTCATCAATCCCGACAGCATGGGCGATGCGATGCATGGCGACCGCGTGGAAGCACGCCTCACCCGCCGCCATCCCGATGGGCGCTTCGAAGGGCGCATCGAAAAAGTCACCGCGCGCGCGCATCCAACGATTGTGGGACTTTTTCGCTACGGCCCGCATGGCAATACCGTCCTGCCCTACGAAACGCGCCTCGCGCATGAAATCGTGATTCCCGCAGGCGCTGAACTGACGCCCGAATTACGGGAGAAACTTCAGCACGCTTCCGAATTGCCTGTGGCTGCCAAACGGATGCGTCTGCCCGACCTCGACGGTGCGGTAGTAAACGTGGAGATCACGCGCTACCCGCGCAGCGGCGTCGCGCCCGCCGGACGTGTGGTGGAAATCCTGGGGCGTCCGGGCGAAATGGGCGTCGATGTTGAAATCATGATCCGCAAACATCATCTGCCGCACGTGTTCGCGCCTGAAGTGCTTGCGCAAGCGCGGGCAATTCCCCAGCAGGTGCGCGAAGAGGATATTGCCGGCCGGCGCGACTTCCGCGAGCTGCCCATTGTCACCATAGACGGCGAGACAGCGAAAGATTTTGACGATGCAGTGTACGTTGCGGAGCGGCCCGGCGGTTTCGAACTGCAGGTGCACATTGCCGACGTAGCGCATTATGTTCGCCGCGTTTCGGAGCTTGACCGGGAAGCCCGCTTGCGCGGCACGTCAGTCTATTTCCCGAATCGCGCCGTGCCCATGCTGCCCGAGGAACTTTCCAACGGAATTTGCTCGCTCAACCCGCACGTCGACCGCCTGGTGATGAGCGCCATCCTACAGCTCGACAAAACTGGAAAGGTCCTCGGAGCCGAATTCATGCCGGGGGTCATTCGCTCGATTGAGCGCATGACGTATACCAATGTTCACAAAGTGCTCCAAGGCGATCCCGAAATGATGGAGCGATACGCATCGCTCGTCCGCGAATTCCGGCGGATGAAGGAACTGGCGTTCGCGCTGAATGCGCGCCGAGCGGCACGCGGTTCTATTGATTTTGATTTGCCGGAACCCGTCATCGAGTTCGACGATGCGGCACGAATGATAGCCGTCGTCCGCAGCGAACGTAATTTCGCGCATCGCATCATTGAGGAATTCATGCTTGCCGCGAACGAGGCCGTTGCGTCCTATCTGGAAAAGCGCGGTGTCTCATCGCTCCATCGCGTTCACGAAAAACCCGACCCGAAAAAAGTTTTGGAATTCGAGGAGCTGGCGCGCGCGTTCGGGTATTCCCTTGGCGTCGAGGACTTGTCGGAGCGTCGAATCGCGGTGCGCCACGGGCAGGTGCGTCCCGCGGGACGCGAACGCCACGGCCGACCACGCACCATGGAAGTCACTCTCCCCGGCGCTGATTTCGATATTCGTCCGCAACATTATCAGCGGCTCACGCAAAAACTTGCCGGCAAACCTGAGGAACGCATTCTCTCGTATTTAATGCTCCGCTCGCTCAAGCAGGCGCGCTACGCTGCCGCGCCGCTCGGCCATTTCGCGCTCGCCGCGGATGAATACACGCATTTCACCTCGCCCATTCGCCGCTATCCGGACCTTATCGTCCATCGGAACCTGAAGTGGGCGCTCGAAAACCCATCCGCCGCCAAAGGCCCTTACCGATTGGCGGAACTCGAGGAAATTGCTGTCGAAACATCCGAAGCCGAGCGTCGTGCCGATGCCGCTGAGCGCGAGCTGATGGATTGGAAGACAGCGCAATATATGGAAGGCCATCTGGGCGAGGAATACGACGCGCTTATTATTTCCGTGCTGAAATTCGGCTTCTTCGTGGAGTTATTCGAAGTTTTCGTCGAAGGCCTCGTCGCTATCGACCGCCTGGAAGAAACGCTCGGCCAGCGCTTCCAATATCGCGAAAGCGACCACGCCATCGTCAGCCAGTCGTATCATCCTCGCAAAGGGCGCGATTCCCGGCGGGAATTCCACCTTGGCGACCGCGTCCGCGTGCGGGCGGAGCGCATTGATCCATTCCGGCACAGAGTCGAATTCAGTTTGGTCACAGAAAACTGACCTGTTTTGGCAGGATTTCCACAACCAACCTGCTGGTACTATTGACGTAACGGAGGCCGACCCTTTAATCTAGATTAATGTCCGCTTTTATATTACTTATTGGTAAACGAGTGGAAGTCAGCTACCGCGCCGGAGAAGTTCAAATGACCGCGACCGGTACGCTGGCTCTGGACTCTGGAAGTATCATCCGTCTCGAAGACCGCTTCTCGCAATCGGGCCGCGACAAGACCGTACGCATCGAAATTCCTTATCCTTCGATCGTGCGCATACGCGAAATTACCCAGCAGCCCGCGCCCGTTACCGCCTAGAGGTCGCGGAAACGCGCAAATCTCTGATTTCGCCGTTCTGAATTTTATCGCTCGACGATTCCGGTTTCCTCCTGTCGCCTCTGCCGTTATATTCATCTGCGCACAAGGAGGAAATCATGAAGCCGAACGTCGGACTGATTGGCCTGGGATTGATGGGCCTGCCCATGGCGCGGAACTTGCTGAAAGCGGGATTCCCGCTCACGGTATGGAATCGCACGCGCTCGAAAACGGAAGCGTTGGAAAAAGAAGGCGCGAAAATGGCCAACTCACCGCGTAAAGTCACGGCTGCCTCTGATGTCACTTTCACGATCGTGAGCGATCCTCCAGCCCTCGAACAGATTCTTTGGGGCGAACAGAGTGCCCTTGCAGGCTTGCGCAAAGGGAGTGTGCTGATCGATTCGAGCACCGTCTCACCGACGCTCGCGCGACGCATCGCGGAGGCTTGCGCGGAGCGCGGCGCGGATTTTCTGGACGCGCCGGTTACCGGCGGCACGTGGGGCGCGGAAAAGGGAGAACTGGTCTTCATGATCGGCGGGAAAAAGGAAGTTCTCAACCGCGTTGAGCCCGTGTTGCGGACCGTCGGCAAGCGATTTTTCCTGCTCGGTCCCAACGGTTCAGGTCAAACGGTAAAGTTGGCGATGAATTTGATCCTGGCTCTGGAGGTTCAGGCTCTCGCCGAAGGATTGGAGCTTGTCGCGCGCGCGGGAGTTGCCGGCGAGCGGTTAATTGAGGTATTGCAATCGAGCATGGGCCGCGCGCCGGTGCTGGACGTGAAAGCGCCCGCGATCCTCAAGCGCGACTTCACGCCGAGTTTTCCGTTGCGCTTGATGCTTAAAGACATCGGCTTGGCGATGGAGTTGGCCAAGGAAAACGGTCTTCGCCTTCCCGCGGGAGCGGCGGCTCACGAAGCCTACTCCGCCGTGAAAGCCGCAGCAAAGGCGGACGTCGACTATGCCGCCATCGCTAATTATTGGCAAAAAGCTTAGTTCGACGAATACAAGGGGCGAACTGCAGGATTGGCCGCCTTCTACGGTGTGGCGTTGGGCGCGAAATAACTCAGCGGCAAATCGCGCGAGGTTCGCAGCCCTGCGGGCGCAGCCAGAATTTCCGGAATGGCATTCACGGCGACAGCCGCGGTGGCGATGTCCCCGTGCGTCCCACCGGGAATCGTCAAAGTGATATTCGGTTCGCCCGTCAGCGTCACCGTATCGGCTGGATCTTTCGCGCCCACGTACATCTTCAGTTCCATGAAAATCTTTTCCGCGCCGGCGATCATTCCGCGAGCAATCTGGTGAACACCCGCTACCTGCCCGGCTTCCACTTCCAGAAATTCCGTTTTCACCAGGTCATCAGCAATCACGGGCTCGATGGTCTCGGAGATCTGATCCACGGCGAAACCCAGCGCATCCGCGACCATCGCAACCGATTCCGGCAAGCCGTGATGTTTAATCACACCCGCGGCCACGCGTTCGCGAAATTCCTGCGGAGTCATTCCCGCGCCGATTTTCTTCTGGAGCGGCAGGCGGCGCTTGGAAGCATCCACGATGCGCACGGCGCGCACGGAATCGATGCGCTGCGCCACCGCGGATAGTGTCAATACCAGCTTGTCTAGCACGAATCCCGGATTAACTCCGACTCCGACCAACGCCACGCCTTCTTCCTTCGCGGCGGCGTCCAATCGCGCCGAAAGCTCCGGGTGTTTGCGAAACGGATACGCGAGTTCTTCGCACGTCGAGACCACGCAGCAACCTGCCTCGAGACAAGCTAGAAGCTGCGACATCACGTCCTTCAAATATGAGGACGTGCAGTGCGTGATCACGTCCACCTGCCCTGCCAGCACAGGAGCCGCCTCAGCCGACACGCGAATCCCCCAGGGCGCGTCGGCCGCGCCCACCACTTCACCCAAGTCGCGACCCGCCTTTGCGGGATCGGAATCGATCGCACCGGTGATCTCAATGGCGCTTTTCTGCCGCATCAGCCGGACCACGGAAGCGCCAATCGGCCCCACTCCAAATTGAACGATACGGATCTTTTTCTTGGTCACAAGCAGCTCCCATTCTTCGCCAAGCGAGGAACGAATACCTTAATTCGTTAACGGCACAGACGCAAGTCAGAAAGCCCGGCACGAATGACACACGAAAGACCGCCGCGCTTGTGACGCATCCCCATCGGGCCCCATAATGAAACGCAAGTTCGGCTGTGGCGGGAGCCAGTTGCACGTACGAGATGACGTCTCATAAGAAAACACGGAGCTGGCAGGGCGCGGTACTGCGCATCGGCGGCAGCGTACTCGCGCTACTCTTGCTCTTTCATTTTCTTCCGCTGGCCGAAGTGTGGACGACGCTGCGCGAGCTCCCCGCGTATGTCTGGTTGCTGGTACTCACCGGATATCTTGCCGCGCACGTCGTCGGTGTCGTCAAATGGCGGCTGATGGTCAATCTTGGCGGCGCGGCGCTTAGTTTTCGTCAGGCGGCGCGTTGCTATTTTTCCGGGCTGTTCAGCACCCTTTTTCTGCCTTCCATCGTTGGCGGAGATTTCGTGCGCGCAGGCCTCGCGCTACACATCGGCCGGAGCAAGGCCGGAGTGCTGCTCGGAACTTTTCTGTCTCGCATACTCGATTTCGTGGCGCTGGGGTTGCTCGCCGCGGTCGGAATCCTGCTGGTGCCCAGCGCTCTCTCGCCGGAGACTCGGCGCATATTTGTAATTGTTGGCGTCGCAACGGCCTTGCTACTCGCTATCATCGCCCCCATCGTGTGGTGGTTCCCCGCCAGAAGAGTGTCCGTGCGGATGCGCCGCCGAATTGTGCATCTGCGGCGCGCGGCGCTCTCGACGCACCAGAAGCCGCAATATGTTTTCGCCGCATTGTGCCTGGCGCTTTTCGTTCAGGCGAGTTTTATCTGGTTGATGGCGCAGGTGGCGAGTGCCACTGGCCTTCGATTGCCATTTCGCGCGTGGCTCTTTGGCTGGCCGCTCGCGAAACTCTGCGCCGTGATCCCAATCACCCAGGGAGGAATCGGCATACGCGAAGCAGCGCTCGCCATTTTGCTGGTGCCGTTTGGCGCGCGCCCCGCCGTGACCGTGGCAATTGGCCTGGCATGGGAAGCCATCGTCATTGCGGGCGCTCTGCTCGCACTTCTTGGTGCGTTTCTTCTTGGACGCTTTTGGGTGGCCGACGCCGCGCCCACCGTCAGTTCCGAAGCCGCCGGCCAGACTCCATCTCTCCCGCAGCGTTAGAGCTCCACAAATTACGCCGGCTATAAGTCGCACTCAAAAAACACGACGCCGGGGACCGGATTCGCCCAATACGGCGGAATTTCCCTGAAACCGAGCGCTCGATAAAGCGCAATTGCCGTCGTCATCGAAGGCAGGGTATCTAATCTCATCCGCGCATAACCAATTTCGCGCGCTGCGCCTATCAGCGCATGGATCAGCTCGCGGCCCAAACCTTTTCCACGAAACGCCGGTCGCACATAAAATCTCTTCATCTCGCACGTATCCGCGTCGATGCGTCGCAGCGCACCGCAGCCTGCAACCTGGTTGTCATCTTTATCGTCGAACACCAGAAACAGACGTCCCCACGGAGGTGCGTATTCGCCGGGAAGTTGTGCCAATTCTTCCATGAATCCCTGAAAGCAAAAACCAGCTCCCACCGATTCGGAATACTCCAAAAAAATCTCGCGCACTATGCTGATGGACTCCGGCGATGCTGCCTGTTCGATGCGCATGATGGCGTGTCTCCTCTTCGTCATGCTACCGAAATGGCGGGACGGCCTGAATGCCACGCGCGAGCAGCATTCGCCGCGAAAAGAGACAATTTGGACTGCGCTACTTCTTCCGTTTTCGCGCGCGTCCCTGGGCCTTGGCTCGCTTTACTGCGATGCCCTGAATTTCGAAATGCGCGCCGAAAAGCAATGGCCCCGAACCGATGAACGCGCGCGCCGGAAAATCATGCGAGAAATAGGTGCGGTAAACAGAATTGAATTGATCGAAGAGCGAGACGTCCGAGCAAAACACTTGCACGAAAACAAGATCCTCCATCGCCCGCGCGGCGCGGGAAAGCGTGCCGCGAAAACCATCGAGCATAAGGCGAATCTCCTGCTCGACGTTGGCGGGAATTTTCTTCGTCGCCGGGTCCAGGCCAAGGTGGCCGCCCATGTAAAACGTATCGCCTACGAGCACGCCGTTCGAAAATGGCAGCGGCCCGAATCCGGCGGGCGGCGAAAAGTGAATGCGCTTGGCAGCAGATGGCATGAACTTTCTCCTAAGAGCTGATTTGCCGTGCAGCCGCGCACGGCTGAAGATATGGCCAAAAAAATAATGGCCCGACGCCCGTTCATCGCGGATTATGCGAATGAACAAGCGCCGAGCCGCGCATTGATTACACGTCGCAGTTCTGTTAGTGCGCGTCCTTCGAATAATCCGGGAACGGAGGAACATGGGGCTTTGGCAATGGATTCTTTTTCAATTCATCCATGGCCACTGCCACGGCCTTTTCGAGTTGTACGTCGTGCCCTTCGCGCCAAGCTTTCGGATCCAGAATCACGGGCACGTCCGGCGGTACGCCGTGATTTTCGACGTCCCACGTCCCATTCGGATTGAAGAAAGCCACGCGCGGCGCCGTCACCGATCCGCCATCGATCAATTGTGGGTAACCGTAAATCCCCACGAGGCCGCCCCACGTTCTCTCTCCAACCAGCGGCCCCAGCCCGGTGTGACGGAAGCCCCAAGGCATCCAGTCGCCGCCTGAACCTGAGAATTGATTGATGATCATCACTTTGGGGCCGAAAATCGCGTCGAGCGGGGATGTGAAGACTTCACCCTGCCGCGTGTACCAGTAGCTGGTCAGTTTGCGCTGCATCGTTTCGATAATGTAATTCGCGATGGAACCTCCGGTGTTGAACCGCTCGTCCATCACCGCGCCCGATTTGCCCACCTGCGCAAAGTAGTAGCGGTTGAAGTTCGTGAACCCGCCACCCGCGGTATTGGGCAGATACACATACGCTAATTTTCCGCCGCTCAATTTGTCGACGGTTTCCATGTTGCGAACGGTCCAGTCGCGATGCCGCAAGTTCAATTCATTCGCGACGGGCACAACCGTGACCTCGCGCGAGCCAGAGCCATCCGCGTTTGGTCCCACCTTGAGCGTCACCTGCTTCTTAGCTTTATCCAGGAAGAAACTGTAAATGTTTTCCGAGCCGCGCAATTCGCGTCCGTCGACGGCGAGAACATAATCGCCGGCCACTACGTTGACACCCGGCTGTGTTAAAGGCGCCTGCAGATCAGGATTCCAGTTTTCGCCGTAATAGACGTGCGCGATGCGGTAACGGTCATTCTCAATTTTGTAATCCGCCCCCAGCAGTCCCACCGTGACCGGCGGGACCGTCGGAATCGCGCCTCCGCGCACGAACATGTGCCCCACGTTCAGATCGCCGAGCATCTGATCGAACATGAAGTTCAAATCCTCGCGGCTCGCGAGGCCCGGCAGATACTTCGCGTATTCGGCCTCGGCTTTGTCCAGATTGAGCCCGTGGAAATTGGGCGCGTAGAAAAAGTCGCGCTCAATGCGCCACACCTCGTGATACATCTGTTTCCATTCCGCGCGCGGATCCACCCACACTTTCATGTCTGCCATGTTCAACGTGCCTTCGCCGGGTTTCGCCGGCGCGGCTGTTGGTGCGATGCCCCAGTGCCCCTGCTGCTGATACAGGAATTTTTCGCCGTTGAACGACACGTCAAAGGATTGCACGCCGGAAATAACCGGAAAGGCCTTCCGCTTTTTCATGTCGAAGCGCGTGATCATCACTCCCGGCGGCATCCCAAACGCTCCGCCGTCCTCGCCCGGCGGCAATTCCGCCAAAAACAGTTCGCCGGTTTTACCGGCTTCAATTCCCACGTAATCGCGGGCCGGAACCGGCAGAGCCAGGATGCGCTGGCCAATATTTTCAAAGTCGATTGTTACCTTTGGTGTTTCCTCCTTCTTTTCCTTCTCGGCAGCTTCCTTCGCCTCGGTTTTTTTCTCCGCCTTCTCCTCGTCGCTTTCGGGAGCCAGCGGCGACTTCATGTCCTTGCCCAATACGGCGACGTAGACGCTGCGCGTTACCGTGTGGTCGTAGCTTGACATGTCGAGCCAGGCAGTCGTGGGTCCCGAATTCGTGCTGGCCGTGAAATACAAATACTTTCCATCCTTGTCCCATACCGCGAAGCGCGCGTCGCTCATCCCGTCGGTGATCTGCGTGCTTTTGCCCGTCGCGAGCGAATACACAAACACGCCGCGCATGTGGTTCTGCATCAGCTTGGTGTACGCAATCCATTCGCTGTCAGGCGACCATGATGGATCGAGCGTCCGCTCCGGCGTTTCGAATACGTCGGAGTCAATCCTTACCGGCGTGCCCTTGTCGAGGTCCACGTACCAAACGCTCAGTCGCTTGTCCGTGTAGGCAATTTTCTTGCTGTCGGGCGACCATTTCGGGTCGTAAAAATACGACGGCGGGTTGCCAAGATTAACCTTCTTGACCGCGCCCATCCCGTTTTGGCTCTTGATGTGCAGCGCGTACTCGCCCGACTCGTCGGAGAAATACGCGATCGATTTTCCGTCGGGTGACCATGCCGGCGTGCGGTCCGCCACTCCCGGCGTATTCGTGATATTGCGCACATCGCCGTGCTGTTCCGGCACCGTCAAAATTTCTCCGTGCGCTTCGAACACGGCGCGAACGCCCGTCGGTGAAATCCCCGAGGAAAGAATATTTTTCTCCACGCTGTCGAAATGCGGCATCACCTGGGGGAAATCGCCGGTGACGTGAATCGCCACTGCGCGGTCGCGATGCGTTGCGATGTCGTACACGTGGATCGCGCCAAACTGCGAATAAATAATTGCACCAGGCCCGGCCGATGCTTCCTTGATCGGCAGTCCATCGTTGGGAATCAACTGCGTTTCTTTTTTCGTAGACGGGTCATACTCGTAGAGGGTGAACGGGCCTTTTTCATCCGAGAGGAAATAAATCTTGCCGCCGACCCACATGGGGTCAAATTCATTCCAGTCGCCGCGTGGGATTTCCTCGTAACTTGAATCCGACAGCTTGGCAATCCAGATTTTCGATTCCGTGCCGCCGCGATAATGCGACCACGTGCCCCAGGGGAACGCTACGGGACGGTAGGCAATCTCGTCGCCGTTCGACGAATACGAGCCTTCATAGGCCAGCGGGAAAGGCAGCTTCGTGGGCAATCCACCCGTGACCGGAACAGTGAAAAGATTCGCCACGCCGCTCGCAAACGCATCGCGGCTCGATTCAAACAGCACGTTCTTGCCGTCAGGTGTCCAGCCGACCACCATGTCCGGTGCGGGATGGTACGTCAGCCGCTGCGGCACGCCGCCATCGGCTGAAACCACGTACACATCCGTGTTACCGCCATACTGGCCTGAAAACGCGATCCATTTCCCGTCCGGCGAGAAATACGGATTGGACTGAATGCCGACTCCCGTCGTCAGCCGGATGGCGTCGCCGCCGTTGCGGCCCACGCTCCACAGCTCTCCGCCATAGACGAAAACGATCTGCGTCTTGCTGATCGCCGGTTGCTGTAACAGAAGGGGCGCGGAGCCGGGCTGCGCGTAACACGCCGCCGCCAGCATCAAGACACACAGGGCCAGTGCTGCTTTCCTCATCGACAATTCTCCTTTGCGGGACTTCCCAGTCTAGTACGCGTGCGCGGCAGGAAAGGTTCCCGCACACTCGCTGCGGAAAAACAGATAAACGGGAGCTATCCCATTTTCAAAATGAACGGGCGAGTATATCGCTCGCCTCGGGTCCTGTCCACGGGACACTCGAGGCGGCGGGCTGCCAGCTTTTTCTTTGAGAAACCCTGTGCTAGACTGTCGCAGCAAGGGCACATAATAGGCTCCTGCCAGTTTGTTCTGCGAGGCATTCCGTATGTCCGGACATTCGAAGTGGGCGACAATCAAGCACAAGAAAGCCGCAACCGACGCGCGCCGCGGAAAGGCTTTCACCAAAATCATTCGCGAAATCATGATCGCCGCGCGCTCGGGTGGCGCGGACCCCAATACCAATCCCCGCCTTCGGACCGCCATCCTCGCTGCGAAAAATGAGAACATGCCCAACGACAATATCGAGCGCGCGATCCTCCGCGGCACGGGCCAAATGGAAGGCGAAGTCCTCGAGGAAGTGATATTCGAAGGGTACGGCCCCGGCGGCGTGGGAATGCTGGTGCAAGTGGTTTCCAGCAATCGCAACCGCATCGTCAGCGAAATTCGCCACCTCATGGCCAAGCACGGCGGCAACATGGCCGAAACGGGAGCCGTGGGCTGGATGTTCCATCGCAAGGGCGACATCACAGTGGCAAAAGAAGCCGCCGACGAGGAAAAAATGATGGGCATAGTTCTCGACGCGGGCGCCGAAGATCTTAAAGACGACGGGTCTTTCTGGGAAGTGGTGACTCCGCCGGAGGCTTTCGAGAAGGTCCGCGATGCCCTGATCGCCGCGGGAATTAACCCGGCCGCTGCTGAAGTCGGCTGGATTCCGCAGAACTACGTGAAGCTGACGGGCGCGCAGGCGCAACAAATGCTAAAGATGGTCGAGGCGCTGGAAGAGCACGACGACATTCAGCACGTTTACGCCAATTTCGATATCGACGAAAACGAAATTCAGGCCGCTGTGGCAGGTTAGTTTTCCCGCACGCGTAGTGTCCTTCGCGTTGCGCCCGCCGAAAAAACGCTACCCCCCATTTTTCTTCTGCGCGTAGACTGAAGCTCGCCGCCATGACGGCGAAGGCAGCATTGTCATGGCGCAACAACAATGCCTGCAAACGGTTCAGTGGTGCACAAGTCTCTTCGCGTTCTCGGCCTCGACCCTGCGTTGGCCGGCGCCACCGGCTACGGAGTGGTCGAACTGAATGCCCAGGTAGCGGTCATGCTTCGCTTCGGCGCGTTGCGTTTTCCGGCGCGCGCCAGTTTCGCGGAACGCCTTCGCGAAATCCATCAGATGGTCGCGCAACTCGTCGACGAGTTCTCCCCCGACGCCGTTGCGGTAGAATCGGTCTTTACAGCTCTTAACATGCGCACAGCGCTCAGACTTGCGGAAGTGCGCGGCGTTATCTTGCTTGCTGCCGCGCAGGCGGACATTCCCGCGCACAGTTATTCGCCGCGCGAAGTGAAGGCCAGCGTGACGGGGTTCGGCGGCGCTTCGAAACAACAGATGCAGCAAATGGTGAAGGCTCAGCTCGGCCTGTGTGAGCAGCCGGAACCCGCAGACGCCGCCGATGCGCTTGCTGTCGCGCTTTGCCATGCTCATTTTGCCTGGGCGGCCGAACGTCTGGAGCGTAGTCTGATTGCCAATCCCGTCGCCGCAATGTCCCGCGTGCGTCCAGCTTCGCGCAGCCATTTTTCCGCCGGACGCATCCCAATCCAACGATGAAATGCCGCAGCTCGAAGCTGATCTGCCTCGCGATTGTATTGCTCTCGTGTTTCCCCGCGAGCTTCGCGCAATCGCGAACGCCAGATGCATCGGACGCCTCTGCGGGACCTACTCTCACGTTCCGCAAGATTTTCAAGTCCAGCTATCCCGAATTTGCGGAAATCAAAATCAACGAAGATGGCTCAGGAACCTACGATATTCGCCAGCTCGACGACACGCCAAGTCCGCAGCCGATGCAAATCGGCCAAGCGCTGGCCCATAAACTGTTCGAACTCGCCGCCGAATTGCACAATTTCCATGATGTGGATCTCGACGTTCACCGTCGCATTGCCGACCTAGGACAGAAAACGTTCAGCTATGAAAAAGGGGCTGAGAAATTCCAGGTGACGTTCAACTACACGCTGAATAGCGCAGCCAACCAGCTCCTCGCTATTTTTGATGGCTTGCAGCGACAGGAACTCGACCTGAGCGACATGGTGCGTACCATGCGTTACGATCATCTTGGCGTGAACGACGTGATGACTCGCGTGCAGAGCGACATAAGAAACAAACTTCTTCCCGAACCAGAAGCATTGCTGCCAACGCTTGACCAGCTCGCCGCGAACGACGAATTAGTTGACATCGCCCGCCAGCGCGCCCGCGCTATCGCCGAGCAAATCCGCAATGGCCACTGATTAGCGCCCCATCGGCGTTAGAAGCAATTCGGTACCTGAAAATAGACAATAGCATCGTCCCTAGGTCAGTGTTTCTGGCGAATTTGTCGCGCGAGTCGCCAATCAATAAAACAGCAATCTAGGCACCCCCGGGACGCCGCGAATTCGCTTGACCGCGCCTCCCCAAAGCGTGAGCATATAGGTAGTGTGTCTGCGCGTCTCCTTGGTGAGAGTTGCGCTCTCCGCTTCTTGAAACCCCAAAAATAAGGGGGTGCGTTATGCGCCGCTCGGGTATCAGCCTTCTGCTCTTCAGTTTTGCAGCTCTTAGCTTGATTGGTGTCTCGCGACCAGCGCAGGCATCTGACATGAGCTACGCCCGCATTGTGCGCTTAAGCCTTGTCGCGGGCGACGTGCAGGTTACGCGCCCGGGCCGTTCCGGATGGGAACCTGGCGCGGCGAACATGCCCATCACGCAGGGGATGACCATTGGTACCAACGAGGGCCGCGCGGAAGTTCAATTCGAGGACGGCAGCACGGCGTGGATCTCCGAGAACACACTGGTGCAATTCACGGAACTCGCGCTCTCTGATGGCGGCCGTATCTCGAAGTTGACGCTTGCGCAGGGCACTGTGAGCATTTACGCGGACTTGAAGCGCGCCGATACGTTCATGGTCTCGACTTCGGAGGAGCAGATTGCGGTGCCGAAGCGTTCACTCTTCCGCGTGGATGCTTTCCACGGCGGCGCTTCCATCAGCGTGATGCAGGGCGAACTGCAAGTCAGCCCTCTCGCCGGATCGGCAGGCGCCACGACTCTCGTCAAGGGTCAGACGCTCGCTTACAAATCGAAAATGGAGACTGCCGCGATCTCCGCGAACCCCAAAGCTGACTCGTGGGATCGTTGGGTGAACGGCCGCGAACAGAATCTCCAAGTCGAGACCACACAGTCGCTGTCTTATGCGAACGCGCCCTTCAGCTACGGCATGGGCGATCTTTCCGCTTATGGCGGCTGGAATTATTTTGCAGGCTACGGTTATGGTTGGCAGCCGTTCGGCATGACGGCAGGCTGGGCGCCATTTTCAATGGGTCAATGGGCGTCCTATCCGGGGCTGGGTTGGACGTGGATCAGCTTCGAGCCATGGGGTTGGGTTCCTTATCACTTTGGCGATTGGATGTTCTCGCCCGTGTATGGCTGGATGTGGTTTCCGGACAATTTCGGCTTCTGGGATCCCGCGCCGGTGAATTGGTACGGTGTAGGAAACCAAGTGGCGTGGTCGCCGCGCGCGGGAATCGGCGCGCAGATGCCGACAACGCCGCGCATCTTGATTCTTAGCGGCTCGAAATCAATCGGCAACATGAGTTCGGTACGAATTATAACTGCAGGTGGGAACAGCCGAGCTATCCAAGCATTGCCGGGTGCACCGCTTGAAAACGGCCGAGTTCCTCGCTTTGGAGGTGCGGCCTCGGCCACGAATCACAGCGCACCGATGCAAAGTCCGAGAGCATTTGTTCCGACCGCTCCGAGCATGGCTCATTTGCAGAGGTCGCTCGCCACAAGCGGCAGCGTGCCGGCGATGAAAATGAACACGCGTCTGCCGTCTACGCCCGCGCCGCAAATGTTCCGGGTCGAAAATGCCATGCGCATGCCTCCAGCCGCGCTTCCTCATCGTCCCGCGCCGATGTATGTTCCAAGGGAATCTGCGCCGATGGGAATCAATTCGCCGTCAGGCTTCGACGCGCGGAATTCCTCCGGCCCCGCATTTTCCGCGCCGAGAATGTCAGGCCCGGCAATGTCAGGCCCAACCATGGGGCGAAGTACCGGTCCTGCGCCGGCACCGGCGTCGCATGCGGTTGCTACTGGCCGGCCACACTAGAGGCTGCGCAGTTTATTTCCGCGTGCGTGAGTTTAACGCACGATGATTCCTGCGTAGCCAACCACGTCTTCGCGGTCGCCATTTACGTCACCTGAAGTTGCATATTGCAGGAGTTCCGCGCTCGTTGATCTTAATTCTCGCGCAGCAGTGATCATCGCAACGGCGGGGCCGTAGCCGCACATGGTAATGTTCTCGCGACGCACCGTGTCGTACAGCTCCCGCGCGTTCAACGCAAGAATCGCGTCAATTGCCTTGCGGTCTTTCACGCGCGTGATGGCGTCGCTTTCGCGATGATTCATGTCGGAACTGGCGATAATCAATACGGTTTCCTTCTGCCCACGAACCACTTGCGCAACCGCGCGGCCCAGCATTTCCAGCGCGTCGAAGCGGTCCGTCCCGATTACGATGGGAACAAACGTAAAGTCGCCCGCGAGTCTCTGCAGGAATGGCAACTGCACTTCGAGCGAATGCTCCAGCGAATGAGCCACCGCATCCTCGCGCAACGGGGGAAATGCGTCTTTCAGAGCGTCCGCAAGCGGCGCGTCAATTTTCGCGTCTCCCAGG
>DAHUXN010000098.1 GCA_027307115.1 Acidobacteriota bacterium | reverse complement strand
TGCGCAACGCCCCGGATCTGATTTTTTACGACGGCCACGGTTACGCGCACCCGCGGCGGTTCGGCATCGCCTGCCATTTAGGCGTGCTGCTCGACCGTCCCACCATTGGCTGCGCGAAATCTTTGTTGGTCGGCACGCACGGCGAATTGCCGCAACACGCAGGCTCGTGGACTCCGCTGCGCGACGGCGACGAAATTATTGGCGCGGTGCTGCGCACGCGCGACGGCGTAAATCCGATATATGTTACTCAAGGGCATCGCATCTCGCTCGCGCGCGCCATCAAATTCGTTTCTTCCGTCCTCGACGGTTACCGCGTCCCGCGACCCACGCGCGATGCGGATCGCTTCGTCGCCGCGGTGAGGCGCGGCGAGCATCGCAGCGGCAAGAAAAAGTAGAAAACGCCAGACGGATTCACCCGAAGAACGCGGCACACTCCCCGGTGGAAATTCGTACAGTTCACGCGCAGGAAACTGGTCCGCCTTTGCGCTTCCGCGGAACCGCAATGGGGCTATAATTGTTCCAGAGCCCCCACAGAATTCCTCCAGAGTATTCGTGTGCACGCGCCTGGCCCCACGATGTTCGAACCGTTCTCCGATTTGCAACTCCGCGAAATGGAGGACGCGCGTAAGAATCTAAAACGGCTCGAACGCCGCGATTCGTGGCTGTGGTGGAGCGCCATCACTGTGATGCTCCTGCTGATGCTCGCCGTAGTGGCTGTTTCCCTGCCGGGCCTGCTCAGAGAGTCCGATCAAATCTTTCAGCTCAATATCAGCTTGGCCATCCACGCGCTGGTGGGACTGGTGCTGCTCTTCAATGTCTACGCGGTTTACCAGCAATGGCTGATCAGGCGGCTGCGCGGACAAACGGCACAGCATCTGGAATTGCTATCCAGTTTAAAAATTCGCGCCGAGGAATTTCACCGCCTGGCGACGCGCGATCCGCTGACGGGTCTCTCCAACCGGCGTTTGGGCGAGGAGCGCTTGACCGGGGAAGTCTCACGCTCCGAACGCTACGGGCATCCGCTGAGCGTTTTGATGCTCGATTTGAATCGCTTCAAGGCCATCAACGATCAATATGGCCACGCGGCCGGTGACGCGACCCTTCAGGCTTTCGCGAACCGACTGAATAAAGTGATCCGCACTTCCGACCTTGCGGTAAGGCTGGGCGGCGACGAGTTCCTCATCATCCTGCCTGAGTGCCCGGCCGAGCGCATCCCCAGCTTGCTGGCGCGCTTGGGTTCGCTGGACGTGGAGTATCAGGGAAAGAAAATCGCAGTCACCAGCGCGGCTGGTTGGGCTGGCTACGAAAATGGAGAAGCGCCAGAGCAATTGCTGGAGCGCGCGGACAAAGCTCTGTATGCGACGAAGCGTGAGCAACAAGGCCGCGCATCCGCGCCAGCCTTGCTCCGCGATTCCTGAGCAGCGGGCCCGCACTTCTCGCGGGAATCTATCGCCTGGCCGCCAGTTGTGTGCTGCGATCCAGCGCATCGCGGACTCTGAGCGCCAGATCACGCGGGCCGTACGGTTTCTGCAGGAGCGGCAGATTTCTTCTCTGTATCGAGTGGAGCATTTCGGTGTCCGCGCTGTAGCCGGTGACGAACAGGACGGGCACATCCGGCCGTTCACCGTTGATGTAATCGTACACTTCGAGCCCGCTGAGCCTTGGCAGCATGACGTCGAGCAAAACGAGCGCGATTTCATCGCGGTGAGCCTGGAATTCCCGCACGGCTTCTTCGCCATCGCGCGCGATTCTCACGCGATACCCCAATCCCTCGAGAGTGGTGCTGGCAATTTCGCACAGGCCATCGTGGTCCTCCACAATGAGGACTGTTTCCTTTCCACCGCGGACCGAGGTGTGTGGTGCAATCTTCGGCTTCGTCACTTCTTCATTTCCGGCGGCGGGGAAAAACACGTGAAATTGAGTTCCTTGTCCAAGCTCGCTGTCTACATGAATCCGCCATGTTGTTTCACAATTCCGTAAACGACCGCCAGGCCCAGTCCTGTTCCTTTGCCAATTTCCTTGGTGGTAAAGAAGGGCTCGAAAATTCGCAAGATCGTCGCGGCGTCCATCCCGGTACCTGTGTCACACACGCTGAGCTGGACGTAGGACCCTGTCTTCGCCTCCTTGTGGAACTGGTGGGACGAATCGTCAATTTCGGCACGAACGGTCCGCACTTCGAGCTTGCCTCCATGAGGCATGGCGTCGCGCGCGTTCAAGCACAGGTTCATAATGACTTGCTCCGTTTGCGCCGGATCTGCTTTCACGACGGGCAGACCCTCGGCCAGGGCCAGACTCAATTCAATGTCGCTGCCGATGACTTTACCGAGAAGGCCCGTGACATCGCGAATGCTCCGATTCAGATCAATGTTGCGAGGCTCAAGAATCTGGCGGCGACCGAAAGCGAGCAGTTGTTTGGTCAGCACCGCCGCGCGCTCGGCTTGGTGCTGCACTTTCCGGAAGTAGCCATGCAGCGAAGGATGTTTGGCGCTTTCATCAATCCCCAATTCGATCCAACCCAAGATCGCTCCGAGCATGTTATTAAAATCGTGGGCGATTCCGCCGGCCAGTTGGCCAATGGCTTCGAATTTTTGCGCTTGCCAGAGCTGGGCTTCGAGCCCCCGTTTCTCCGTCACGTTGATGGCGGCGATCAGCCACGCCGGCCGGCCCGCAAAATCCATGTGGTGCAGCATGATTTCGGTTTCGATGGTCTGGCCATTCTTGGTTCGATGCTTCCAAATTCCTGCGTGCGTTGGTTGAATTACACCCTGTTTTAAGAATTCGATAAGGCGTGCCGTCTCTTCCGGTGTGCGAATGTCGGTGGCGCGCATCTGCAGGAATTCCTCGCGCGAATAGCCGTATTGCTCGACGCAAACATCGTTGACCTCCAAATAACGCAGTGTCTCTCGATCGCATAGCATCATCGGGATGGGATTCTTGGCAAAGAGGAAACGGAAGTTTGCGGCGCTTTCCTCACGCGCCCTGGTATTGCGCGCACTCTCCTCGCGGGCTGCCTTTTGTTCCAGTGCGTGGCGCACCGCCGTCGGCAGACGCAGAAGCTGATCTTTCAAGACATAATCCGCCGCGCCGAGCTTGATGCATTGCACCGCCTTTTCCTCCCCCAGCATTCCCGTGACGAGGATCAAGGGTAGATTCAACCCCAACCTTTCGATCATGCGTAATGCGTCAATTCCGGTCCATCCCGCCAACTGATAATCGGCCAAAACCACATCGTAGGAATTGTCGTGCACCTTCTGTTCAAATTCCTCGGATGTCCACGCTCCATCGGATTCCACGGAGAAGCCGTCGTGTGTCAGCGCGCGCAGCGACAGCTCTACATCGTCCTGGTTTTGCTCGAGCAGCAACACGCGAATTGGAAACGGCACGGCCAGTGCCGGCTTGGAGGTTTCGTTCATGATTTCCTATCAGTGGGCGAAACGAACGGACGCTCCGCCAGGTACACACCTTTGGTTGCAGTCCAAATAGATGGGACTGCCAAGGTTTCCCCGGAAGAGGAATGCGGAATGGGTGCCGCGTTGAAATCCGGCACGCAAAGCGCAACCATGAGAAGCCTGTTTTGATTTCGTTCAGGAAGGGGTATTAGGAGTATGGACTTTGAATCCCCGAAGTCAAGTAAAGCTGCGGGAGCAATACCTGTTGATTACCGGCATGTACCGAAAAGAACCAGCGCCGCCGGACGAATGGGCGGCGCTCTCCGCGGCAGAAATGCCCATCAACGAACTAGCCGCGGTGGTCCATCGGAATGTAGCTGCGCTCGTCGCTACCCAGATAGATTTGCCGTGGCCGCGCAATTTTTTGCTCCGGATCGAGCAGCATTTCCTGCCATTGGGCGATCCAGCCTGACGTCCTCGGAATTGCGAACAGCACCGGGAACATGGTCATGGGGAAACCCATGGACTGGTAAATGAGTCCCGTGTAGAAGTCCACGTTCGGATAGAGCTTGCGCTTGACGAAATAATCGTCTTCCAGCGCGATCCGTTCGCATTCCAGCGCGATGTCGATCAGCGGATTGCGGCCCATCACGTCGAACACTTCATACGCGATGTGCTTGACGATTTTCGCGCGCGGATCATAGTTTTTGTAGACGCAGTGGCCAAAGCCCATCAACTTCTGTTCGCCGGACTTTACTTGCTTGATGTAATCCGGTACGCGGTTCACCGAACCAATTTCGAGCAGCATCCTCAGAACCGCTTCGTTTGCGCCGCCATGCAGCGGGCCATATAGCGCCGCCGTGGCAGCGGCGATTGCCGAGTACGGATCCACGTGCGAACTGCCGACGCCGCGCATGGCGCTGGTGGAGCAATTCTGTTCGTGATCCGCGTGCAGGATAAACAAGACATCCAGAGCACGCTCGAGCGTCGGATTCGGCCGGTACTTCAGCTCCGTCGTCCGAAACAGCATGTTCAGGAAATTGCCAGGATAGCTCAGTTCGTTGTCGGGATACGCGTAGGGCATTCCGAGGCTGTGCCGGTAGGTGAAGGCGGCGAGCGTGGGCATTTTGCCGATCAGCCGCCACGTCTGTTTGCGCCGTGAATCTTCATCGAAAATATTTTTCGCGTCGGGATAAAACGTCGAAAGCGCCGCCACCGCCGAAATAATCATGCCCATCGGGTGCGCATCGTAATGAAAGCCATCGAGGAATTTCTTGATGCTTTCATGAATGAACGTGTGATGGGTGACGTGGTATGTCCAATCTTCCAGTTGCGCGTTGGTCGGCAATTCGCCGTGCAAAATCAGATAAGCGGTCTCTAAATAAGTGCTCTTCTCCGCGAGTTCCTCGATGGGATAACCGCGATAACGCAGAATGCCTTTGTCGCCGTCGATGAATGTGATGCGGCTGATGCACGACGCCGTGTTCGTGTATGCCGGGTCATAGGTCATCATGCCAAAATCGTCTTCGTTCACTTTGATCTGGCGCAAATCGATGGCGCGAATCGTGTCATGTTGCACGGGGACTTCATACTGCCGCCCCGTGCGATTGTCGGTGATCGTCAGCGACTCGCGGCGCGCCGCGTTTGTCTTGTCGCTCGCTGGCGCGACAATAGGTTTGGTGGGATTCAAGTTTGGGCCTCCTCGACTCGCTGCCTTGCAGTGCGGGCGGTTCAGTCAACAGCAATCCAGTTTACACTAACTGCGGCGCGCCAAAAAAAAATCCGCTCACTGCCGTTGCAAAAAATACATGCCGCGTACGCAAATCCATTCGCCTGCGTATGGAAGTCGCGCTATCTCCTGCAAGTTGCTATGGCTCTGTTGCCGCGAATGCCTCACTGGTGATGCGATGCCGATACGCGAACAGCTTCTGCAGCTTTCGTTTCACGAACCATCCCGCAAAAAAGTTTCCAACCGCGCCCATGGGCAAGTCGTACTTAATGCTATCTTCCAGCCAGCAAGCCGCGGCGCCGTCCGGAATAAATCGATGCGTATGTTCCCAGCGGCGGAATGGGCCCGAGCGTTGGAAATCCTGGAATTCGCATCCTTCAACGTACCCACGATGCTCGAATTCCCATCGCACGCGGAACGGCCCCATGCGCACTCGAAATGTTCCGCGTGCGCCATCGCGAATTCCCGCGGCGGCCTCCAGAATTTCAATCCGTTCCCAGGGAGGCGTCAACCGCTGGAACGCGCCCGGCTGCGCGTGCCATGCGAAGACTCTCTCCGCTGGCGCCTCGATGCGCGACCGTCGAACAAAAGTCTCACTCATGTTGGCGGAGTCTCCATTGGAGCGGAAGTTCACGAAGAATAATTATCGCACAATGAAGTTTGCACCACGAAGACCACGGGGGCGTGCGTCCGGCCGCTCGTCTGGCAACAATCATCTCAAACGAACAGACTTTATATTACTGGCGCCGCATTGCTGGAGGATAGAGTGTCCACTTGTTGTTCGCCGATCAAATCCGCGCGTTCCACGCGATTTCGTCCGGCGTGTTTGGCGCGATACAGAGCCGCGTCCGCCAGGCGCAGCAATTCGTTGACGTCGCCCTGGCCGGAGCTGTGCGCCACCAAAACGCCGAAGCTCGCCGTGATCGCAATTTCCCCTTCGAGAGTTCGCACCGGTGTGGCTTCAATCGCCTTTCGCATTCTTTCGGCCAAGCGCAGCAGGCCTTCATCAGTCGAAGCCGGAAATATCATCAAAAACTCTTCGCCGCCATAGCGTCCGACGCAATCATAGGGACGCGTGCATTTGGTCATGCGTCGCGCTATTTCCTGGAGCACCAGGTCTCCCGCCATGTGCCCGAATTTGTCGTTGATTGCCTTGAAATGATCAACGTCCGCCAGAGCAATTCCCACCAGCTTGTTTTCACGGCGGGCGCGCGCCAGTTCGCGAGTCAGAAAGTCGAACGCCGCGCCGCGGCTCGCCACGCCGGTCAATACGTCATGCGTCACCTGGAAATGAAGCGCGTCTCGCGCCGCGATTAGCTCGTCCTGCACTTTCAGAATGCGTTCGCCCACTTGCAAACGCGCGCGCAATTCTTCCGCGTCAAAAGGCTTGGAAAGATAATCATCGGCGCCGGCCTGCAGTCCGGCGAGGAGGCTTTGTTTATGGCCGCGCGCCGTCAGCAAAATCATATACGTGTACGGGCGCTCGGTCCTCTCGCGAACTCGCCGGCAAATTTCAACACCCTCAATTCCGGGCATCATCCAATCCAGAATCGCCAGACGCGGCGGGGAGTCGGCTTCGAGCAAGGCCCACGCGTCGTCCCCTTTGGCAACGGCGACGACGGCATAGCCCCACTTCCGCAGAAACGCCTCCAACAGCCTTCGGGAAACCAGCTCATCTTCCGCGATAAGGATCTTCATGGCCATTTTTGTCCTAGTTGACTACGGTCTTCTCCGCAGCCACCGCCTCGACCGCCGGAGTGCGAAATGGCTCGAGCATCGCCAGCAACTCCTTGAGTTCGCTTTCGACAACGACAAATGCCTTTGCCGCTCGCGCCATATCGCTTGCCTTCGCGAAACTTTCCATTTCCTCGACGGCGCGGTAAGCAGGCCCGCGTCCGAAATTTCCCACGGAACCCTTCAACGTATGCGCGGTGCGCGCAACTTCCAAGGTATCTTCCCGTGCGATGGATTCGCGCAGCCCCTGCAAAACCGCCGGCAACCCGGTTTCGAATAGCTGCACGATTTCTGCCAGCAACTCCCGGTCGCCTTGCACTCGTTCGAGCAGCTCGGCGGTGTTCAAGGAGTCGGAGATTGCTGGCGCGGCCACGTGCGGCTGATTGTCATCACGTCGAGAAAGGCGCATACGCTCCATTGCCGCGAACAGATTCGCGGACTGAATCGGTTTCGGAATGTAATCATCGGCCCCGGCCTCGATGCATTTTTCGCGATCGCCCTTCATGACGTGCGCCGTCAGGCTGATGATCGGCAGATGCCGCTTGGATATTTTTTCGTTCGACCGAATCACGCGGATGGCTTCGAGACCGTCCATTTCCGGCATCTGCACGTCCATCAGAACCATGTCAATCTCTTCGCGCTCCACGGCCGCCAGCGCCTCGATTCCATTCTTCGCGATCACCACCGTATACCCTCGTTTTTCGAGCAGTCGCGCCGCCAGTTGACGGTTCACCACGTTGTCTTCCGCAAGCAATATGCGCATGCCGTTTCCACGATTCGAGATTGGGATTTGCTGTGCTGATTGAATATCCGATGTATTCGGAATCACTTTCTCTGTGCTGCTCATCCCCCCCAGGATCGCGTCCAGCAATTCCGAAGGTTGCACCGGCTTCGTGAGAAAGCCCGACAGCCCGGCTTCGTGACTACGCGCGATGTCGCCCGATTGCATCGCCGAGCTGAGCATGAACGTGCTCAATGAGGAAGCATCGTGCGTAGCCTTGACGCGCGCGGCCAAGGCAAATCCGTCCATCTCGGGCATGTCGGCATCAATTAGCGCGAGGCGGAACGGAGCGCTTCCGCGGCCCTCGTTCGCCAGCAACTTCAGTGCTTCTTCGCCAGACGCCGCTTGCTCGGGCGCCATGCCCCATTGGGTCAATAGCTCCGTCAGGATTAACCGATTCGTCTGATTGTCGTCCACTACCAGCGCGCGAATCCCGCGCAGCGCGGCCGGCTCGACCACCGCCGGTGGAATAAAGCTCGCCTGAGGGACCTTGAGCCGCGCGGTGAAATGAAAGATGCTGCCCTGCCCCGGCTCGCTTTCCACTGAGATGCTGCCGTTCATCATTCTCACCAGAGCTTGCGAAATCGTCAGACCCAGTCCCGTGCCACCATATTTCCGTGTCGTCGAACTGTCCGCCTGCGTGAATGCCGCAAAAATCAGTTCCCGCTTCTCGACGGGGACTCCGATTCCCGTATCGCGCACGCTGAAATGTAACTCAACTTCCTGCGGTGTCTCGCTTTCCACCTTTACGGACACGACTACCTCGCCGCGTTCCGTGAACTTGATGGCGTTCATCACCAGATTCACGAGTATCTGACGCAAACGTCCACTGTCGCCCACCAGCCATGTTGGCACTCGTGCGTCCACGTGACACGCGAGTTCCACGCCTTTTCTGTGCGCCAAATGCCCCAGCGCTTTCAGCGCTTCTCCCAGGCTTTCGCGCAGGGCAAAGGGCGACAAATCCAGATCGAGCTTGCCCGCCTCGATTTTGGAAAAATCCAGAATGTCGTTCAGCAGCGTCAATAGCGAGTCCGCCGATGATTTCACCATGCCAAGATACTCCCGCTGTTCGTCGTTCAGTTTCGTCTCCAGCGTGAGCTGGGTCATACCCAGAATTCCATTCATCGGCGTGCGTATCTCATGGCTCATATTGGCGAGGAACTCGCTCTTGGCCCGGTTCGCCTCCTCGGCTTGCTCCTTTGCCTTTCGCAATGCTTCATCTGCCTTCTTTCGCTCGCTGATATCGTGGTAAATAACCAATGTTCCGACTTCTTCTCCACCCACGCGCATCGGAACGCCATACAATTCCACGTCGAGCAGCATGCCGTCGTTCCTCCGGCGTTGTGTTGTCGCCTGAACGGTCTCCCCAATCTGGCGGCGATGGGCAAATTCGGCCGACTCTTCACTGCTTTCCGCAGGCGTGACCAACGAATTCAGGTCCATGCCGGTCACCTTCGTTCGAACGTATTGAAACAGCCTTTCAAAAGCGGAATTACACATCTTGATCCGGCCTTCCGTATCAACCGCTACGATGCCCAGCGGACTTGCTTCGATCAGCGTGTTAAGGTAAGCCGTGCGCTCCGCCAGCTCCTCCTCTGCCCGCTTCCGTTCAGTAATGTCCTGATACAAAACCAGGAAGCCCGAGTGTCCACCCCCTGCGTGCAAAGGTCCGCAATACAACTCGACGTCCACGAGCGTTCCGTCTCTGCGGCGGCGTTGCGTCGTCGCGTGAACCGTCTCTCCTGCCGCCAGTCGGCGCGCAAATCCTGCTGACTCTTCAGTTCTCTCGGCAGGCGTTACCAATGAGGCCAAACTCACACCGGTCACTTCCGCTCGAACACATTGAAACAAACGTTCGAAAGCGGAATTACAAATCTTGATAAGACCGTTCGGATCACCCGCGACGATGCCCAGTGGACTGGTTTCGATGAGCGTGTTTAGGTAAGCTGTGCGTTCGGCCACTCGCTGCTCAAGTTCAGCGCGGCCTCGTTCCAGTTCGATGTCGCGGTCTTGAATTCGCCCCAGCATTGCGTTGAACTGTTCATAAAGAAAGCCAATTTCATCTCCGGTTTTCGACTCCATGCGCACCGAGTAATCCTTGTCGACGGCTATCGCAAACGCGGTGCGCGCTAGCTCCAGAATTGGCTCGGAAATTGAACTTTGCAGCCGCGATCCCACCAGCCCTGCCAGAAGGAGCGAAACAAGCAGCGCTAACCCTACCATCGCGGCAAGGCGTTCCTGGCGCGCCACGATCGTGCTCAAATCAGATTCAAGGTAAATTATTCCGGCGGGCTTGCCTTCCAGTTCAATCGTGTGAAACGCGACAATCTTGCTGGCCGTAAAACGCGCACCGTCCGCTTCGATCGGCGGGGGCGTAAAAGCGCCGTTGGTCAGGTCGCGGCTGTAGACTGCGAGGATCTTCCCGTTGTGCATGTACAGTGCTGCGTGCGTCACCTGTTTGTCGGCCCGCAGTGATCGCAGAATCTCCTTTGCCGCTTGTTCGTCGCCGAAGGTCAAGGCCGCTTCGGAATTCGTCCCGGTGATTTCCGCAAGCGTCGTGGCGGTGCGAAGCCGGGACTGGCGGACCATGTGAATATCGTATGTGGCGAAAATCGCGCACGCGGACACCACCGCCAGCCCGCAGGAAATCAGGATGATGCGCGTCAGTTTGCCGCGAATGGACTGATGCTTGGGAGCCGCAGGCATCCTATCCGCCGCGCTTTCTGTTGCCATCGTGAATTACCTTCGCCAGTGCAAGCAAAGCGGCTCGAATTTTCAAGCCCGCCCGGCCAGCCGCATCCACATTGATCAAAAAGCTGACGCGGTCGCCCTCCGAAACGAACTGGATAATGCCGCCGCCCGCCGCGAAATCCGTCGTCTCCCCAACCGTCAACACCGCCGAGTGGTTCAATCGAGTCAGAATTTTGGATTGTCGTTTCGCTTCCGAAGGACTGACAAACAGGACGTCACACGCGCCCAAATCCTCCAGCCGTTTGCCGCGGACCACTGTGGTCGGCCGATCACCGATCGGGTGGCCCAAGATTGATGCATCCAATGAATTTCCAAATGGGTCCTGGCCCAACACGCAAAAATTGATGCTTGTCTTCGCCGTACCTTTTCCAGCATTCGCCGAAGACGGCCAGTCCACGAACTCCGCAAAATTGCGCAAGTCCTCCGCTTCTGTTCGATAATTTGCCCGACTCTGCGCCTCTCCGGGCAAGGAACGTCCCACCAGCCCGCACGTAATTGCTCCCAACAGCAGAAGCCGGGAAATGGTTTGCACATAACGCATCACGGATAGAAATCAGCAGGAAGGGGGCCAAACCGTCCCAGGCAGCCCGATACAACGCTCCTGCAATCACAACATTGCGTCGCGCGCCCCGGTTGTTGGCGTTGCTGGTTCCGGTTTCCCTGTGCCAGTCTCAACCGCTGTGCCGGATCGAAACGCCGGAGTACTACTCTCCATTCGCTGTGCTAGACTCCGCCGTCAGTTCGCGAATCGCTTGAACGCAAGCTTAACGAGCCGGAATTCCGCAGGGGAGGAAACAAAAAAAATGAAGAGACTGGCCATCGCAACATTATTGAGTGTTACGATCCTCTGTTTTGCCGGTGCGAATGCGCAACAGCCGTCGCCTTCTTCAACTACAAGCCACAACACCTTTCAACTCAAGCCTACGCCGAAGACAATCTCCTGGGGCTTCTACGCCGCCAGCGCTCCGCCTGTTCTCCGCATTCATTCCGGCGACACGGTCGAGATACAAACGCTGATCACTTCCAGCCCCAAGGCTTTGCAGGGAGCCGGCGTTCCCGCTGATCAGGTCGAACAGTCCCTGCGCGACATTTTTGATCAGGTGAAAGACAAAGGCCCCGGCGGTCATATCCTCACGGGTCCCGTCTACGTGGACGGCGCTGAACCGGGCGACGTTCTGGAAGTGCGCATCCAATCCATTCGTCTCGCCATTCCGTATGCCTACAACGCCTTCGGGCCCGGGCGCGGATTTCTTCCGAACGATTATCCTTACGGACGAATGAAAATTATTCCTCTCGACGCGCAGCGGATGGTCGCGCATTTCGCCGATGGAATTGAGATTCCGCTTCATCCTTTTTTCGGCAGCTTGGGAGACGCCCCGCCGCCCGCCGCCGGACGCATCAGCAGCGCGCCGCCGTGGATGCACGCGGGCAATTTGGACAATAAGTACCTCGTCGCCGGCACGACGCTTTACATTCCCGTGAACGCCGAAGGCGCGCTCTTCTGGGCCGGAGACGGCCACGCGGGACAGGGCGACGGCGAAGTAGACATCACCGCGATGGAAACTTCACTCATCGGCACGTTTCAGCTCATCGACAGAAAAGATATGCATCTGCTTTGGCCGCGCGCCGAAACGCCAAACTATTACATGACAATGGGCATCCATGAAGATCTCAACGACGCTACGAAGATGGCCGTCCACGAAATGATTGATTTCCTGATGCACGACAAACATCTTTCGCGCGACGACGCTTATATGCTTTCCAGTGTCGCCGGCGATTTGCACATCAGTGAGCTGGTGGACGGCAATAAGGTCGTCAGCATGATGCTGCCAAAGAAGATCTTTGTTCCAAGTGTGTCCAAATAAGATCGCGGGCTCTTGCGGAGCTGATTCAGGCGCGAGAGACAGCTTCGGCTTCGCTCTCCGCCATATCGAGCACCAAACCGAGATGAGTCGTTTCCAGAAGGTGGAGAACGCGCTCCGTTGGCGCGAAGAAAATGCAACGTCCCCCCGCCCGCCTGACCTGCGAACAATGGCGCACCAAGGCGCCGAGTCCCCAGCTATCCATCTCGCTCACGCCCGCCAGATTAATGGCGAGCTTCCGGGAGCCTTCCTGGAGTAACTCCTGGATCTTGGTTCGAAACGCGAGTTCACTGTCGCCCACCATGAGCGGGCCATTGAGATCGAGAATCGTCGTCGCGCCGGACTTGCGAATCCTGATTACCAAGGAAACCTCGTGAACCGCACGCTATCGGAACTCGCTGCTCCATGCAAGCAAAGCCTCGTTCCCTCGCGCGGTGCATTGCGCCGCGAAATGCCATTCCCATTGATGCGTATTAATTGATGCGCGCTAGGAGATCTGCGTTCCCGGTAACTTTGTGTCGCCGCAGCCGCCCCACAACGGAAGTTTGCAAAAATTGCAGTACTGCGCCGTCGAGACCAGCCCGAACCAGCGCTTGCCCGCGAATACACGTCCGCAGCGCGGACATGGAAAGCCGCTCACGTTATAACCAGTCACCCAAACCATTGCCATGTACGCCAGCAGCAGTTCTACAAATCCGCCCGTACTCAAGCCCAAAAGATGCTTGATCCCCGCGCCGAAAAATAAAATGGGAAATAATCCCGTGAAGAGCATCCAAAAAGCGGCGCGCAAACGCCGAAATCTTCTCCATTCGCGGTCATAACGCGCCTGCCGGTCGGGCTCGTGCGTCGTCATCATCTTTTCTTTGGCGGCAAAAACTTCTTGTCGATTTTCGCAATCACCACGTAATTCGGATCCACCATTTCCGCCAGCCGGATACGCGCCACTTTCGACAGCAATTCGTACGCATCCAAATTGCTCAGACCATAATCCTGATGAATCCAATCGACAAGCTGCGCGAAAGCGATGCGCAGCGAATCGTCGAGCGGGCGCGTGATGCCCGCGGCCATCAGTTCATGCTCATTCTCAAACCGCGGCCACGCGATCTTCCAACCCTTAATCACGCGCACTTCCAGGCGCACGCGCAGCGGAACTTCAATCGCCGTACCCGCCACTTCGCCGTCACCCATGGCCGCGTGCCCATCGCCAAAATAAAGCAGCGCGCCCGCCACGTTGACCGGCAAATAAAGCGTGTTGCCCACGCTCGCCTCGGGCGAGTCCATATTGCCGCCGAAATCCGCGGGAACGACCGAGCTGCGCGATTCGCCGCCCGCGGGCGCCACGCCAATGCAGCCGAGAAACGGATGCAGCGGAATTTTCGTTGTGAAACCCGAATCGTCCGCCTTGAACGTTGCGGTATTTGTCACCGGATCGATGGGATAGAACCAGATGCGCTCGGGCAGCGGTTGATTGATCATCGGCGTAAAATCGGTCGGGTTCAGCGCGCCAAATCCTGGAGCGAGCGCACCGATTCCCTGTTTGCCGTTCACTTCGAGCGAAAGAAAACGTATCGCCAGCGTGTCGCCAGGCTCCGCGCCGTCAATGTAAAACGGACCTGTCAGCGGATTATCGCCCTTCGCCATTGCCAGCGTGTCTCCGGGATGCTGGATCGCGTCGCCAAAGCAGTCGAGCGTGTTCGCCTCGATGATGTCGCCCGAGTGGACGTGCGCAACCGCGGGCGCCACGCAGTAGTCATACTTCACGTTGTCATTCGTGGCGCGGTATTTCACCACATGCGCCGAGTGAGTCGCCGTTTGCGCGCCCGCTCGAGCCCCGAGCATCGTCAGCCCGATTATTGCCAGCAGCATCACGCCGCACTGTTTCGCAATTCCCATCCGAATCCTCCGATCGCGCGCATACGGGAAATGTATGCGAGACGCCGATTCTAGGCCACCAGGGGAAACGAGAGAAGTGCGGATTTTATGAAATTGCGATTTGCAGCGGCGTCAGACGATTTCGAGCATGCGGTCGATAGCGCGGCGCGCGCGGCGGGCGGTTTCTTCCGGGACGCAAATCTGCGGCTCGAGAATTTCGAGCGAGCGCAGAATCCGATCGAGCGTGATGGTTTTCATGAATTCGCAGACCGCCTCGGGATTGACGGGACGAAACAGTTTATCCGGCGCCATCTTTCGCAACCGGTGCAGCATGCCCACTTCGGTGCCCACGGCAAATTCTTCTGCTTTCGATTCGCCGATGTGGCGCATCATGCCTTCGGTCGACAGAAAGAATGTGCGCGAACGCGGCAACGTGCCGTCCGCGACGCGCGCCATGCACGAAGCGACGCATCCGCACTCCGGGTGAATCAGCAATTCGATGTCCGGATATTCGTTCATAATGTTCAGCGCTTGCTCCGGCCGTATCGCCCGGTGCACGTGGCAGGAGCCGGGATACGCGATGATATTCGGCCGTCCTGTCTCGCGCGCCACGAAGGCCGCCAAAAATTTGTCGGGAATAAACAAGATCGGACGTTCCGGCGGAATCGCGCGCACGATTTTCGCTGCGTTCGCCGACGTGCAGCAATAATCGCTCTCCGCTTTCACCTCGGCGGACGTGTTGACGTACGCCACCACTACGGCATCCGGATACCGCGCCTTCCATGCGCGTAGCTCGTCGGCGGTGATTGTCGCCGCCAGCGAGCAGCCCGCGCGTAAATCCGGCAGCAGCACAATCCTCTGCGGACACAAAATCGCCGCCGTTTCCGCCATGAAGTGCACGCCGCAAAAAACAATCACGTCCGCGGGCGTCGCCGCGGCCTGCTGCGAAAGTCCCAGCGAATCCCCGACGAAATCAGCGATCTCCTGTACTTCATCGCGCTGATAGTTATGTGCCAAGATGACGGCGTTGCGTTCTTCTTTCAGCCGCGCGATGCGCTCCTGTTTCAGGCGGACTTCCGCGGGCGAGTCCTCGATTAACTCGATAGGCGGCACGGAATAGCGCGCCTCAAACGGGATGGGATTTGCAGCTTCGCTCACGCCCGAATCACCTCGCCCCGGGAACAATTTTCGCGCTCAAATCGAGCGCGCGCATGGAGTGCGTCAGCGCGCCGATGGAAATCGCGTCCACGCCGGCAGCCGCATAAGACGCCACCGACTCATCTGACACTTTGCCGCTCGCTTCAACGAGCAACGCGTCATGCAGGCCCGCGCCACGCAGCGATTGCACCGCGCGCCCCGCATCCGTGGCGGAAAAATTATCGAGCATCAGAATGCACGGACAGGCATCGTTCAACGCCTGCAATTCGTCAAGCACTCGCGCCACTTCGAGCGCCTCTTCCACGCTCGTCACCTCGACTTCGAAAAACGCCGCCGACTTCCTTCGCTCCCACGCCCGCCGCAGCGTCGCATCCAATATCTTATTGGATGCCAGCCGCAGATGATTTGTCTTGATCAGAATCGCGTCGCCCAGGTTCAGGCGGTGCGTCCCGCCCCCGCCACAATGAATCGCGCGCTTATCCAGCAATCCCCACGCCGTTTTACGCGTGCCAACGACATGCGCCGTCGACGACGCTTGCTGGGCGGCCGCAACCAGTTTCTTCGTGGCCGTGGCGATGCCGCTCATCCGCTGCATTAGATTCACCACTGTCCGCTCCAGAGTCAGCAAACTCCGTGCGTCACCCGTAATGCGCAAGATCACATCACCCGCCGAAACATCGCTGCCGTCATCGATAATCGCGGTCGCCTTTTGCCGCGAGCGCTCGTAAATCCACGCAGCCTCGGCAACTCCTGCAACCACGCCTGCTTCCTTGGCGCGAATCTCCACGGTGCAAGGACGCGCGTCGATTTCCATCGCCTCGACCGTCAAATCCGCAGCCTCCGTATCTTCGCGCAGCAGTTCGTCGGTTAGTGCGCGCACGGCGCGAAGATACAGCGGATTCTCGAGCGTCAAATCGCCGCCGCGGTAGAACGCCGCGCGGACGCGTTCTTCGCGCGTCATGCGATGCAGCCCGCCCGCGATTTCAGTCCTCGTCATACGATTTCAATTCCCCTGCCGCCCGTCCACGGCCAAGTAACCATGACACATAATTTGGGTACGTGCAGGCACGTACACATAACCAGGTCCGGTGCGTAAATCGGAAAACTCCATCTTCCCGTGCCTTAAGCGTGGAAGTCAAACGGTGCGATAGTATAATTTTGAACTGTACCGCTTTGCGCCCATAATATCCCGCCCTTCAGGCAACTCGCAGCCCGTTTTCAGCTATCATGTTTGGAAGGCCATCGGCGCTCTCGGCTACCCCAACAGGTTATCGGCCACGGGACAGGAAGCAAAATGAACAACCTCTCACGAAACTCAGTAATTGGAATGTCACTCTTTTTCGCTATGGCGCTGAATCTGCCCGCGCAGACTGCGCAACAGAATTCTCCCGCGTTGAAGCGCCGCCCGTCCGGGCAAACTTCGCCGAAAGACGTGCCGGGAGTCGACAACGACCTCGCATTCTTGCAGGATTCTCCGCCGATTGTTCCGCCCCCTCTGCAACTCGTCGTCGATGCCGGAGTCCCTTTGCGCGTGATGCTGAAGAAATCCGTGCCGGTAAAAAAAGTCGGCCAGCGAATTCAAGTGTTCACCACGGAACCGATTTATTCCTTCGACCGCGTCGTGATCCCCAAAGATACTGAAATCGACGGTCACATCACCGAACTGCTCTCGCCTTCCAAAATGAAGCGTACCGCGGCATATCTGAATGCGGATTTTTCGCCGCATCGCGCCATCCAAGTCGAGTTCGACACGCTGGTTCTGAAAGACGGCACGCGCATGCCGCTGCGCACGAAAGTAGTGCCCGACGTGGGCCCAGTCATACGTCTGGAAACGAATCCGCAGAAGAACGGAGCGGTTCACCGCGCCCGCGGCCTGCTCAGCGAGCAATGGCATCTTGCCATCGAGCAAATAAAACCTTCCGCCGTGTGGCGGCACGCAAAACAATTCGCCTGGAACGAATGGCCGTATCACAAGCAGAAAATCGCGGCCGGAACGGTGTTCGACGCGGAGCTCGAACAGCCCCTCGAGTTCGGCTCGGTTGCGATAGCAGCGGAAGAAATGGGCGCGATGGGCCAACTCCCCGCGGTGAATAATGAAGCATACGCTCGCCTCGCAACTCCGTTGAGTTCCGCGACTGCGCATCTGGGCACTCCCGTCAGCGCCATCCTCACGCGTCCCGTTTTCTCTCCGGACAGGAAATTGCTGCTGCCCGTGGGCACCGAGCTTCAAGGCATGGTGGTGCACGCGGAACCTGCGCGGCGATTGCATCGCAACGGCCAGCTTCACTTCACGCTTCAGCGCGTTCAATTGCCGCTGAGCACGCCGCAGCCAGTGGAGATGGCTCTCGAAGGAATTGAAGTTGCGAAATCGTCGCACATCAAGCTCGATTCGGAGGGCGACACAAGCGTCGCAAGCGATAAGGAATCGCGCGTGCTGCGTACCGCGCTCTCCGTGGCCATTGCCACTTCGACGATGCGCACCGATGAAGATCGCGGCACCGTTGACCAGGGTGGCGATCCGGGAAAGACGAGTGTCGCCGGCGGCTCCGGTTACAAACTCATCGGCTTTGCGCTCGGCATCGGGCTGCAGTCGCGCGCGTTTGGGCAGGTGATGGGATTCGTGGGCGCGGGCGAATCGGTCTATTTTCATTTCATCACCCGCGGCAATAATCTGGTTTTGCCGAAAGATACTCCCATCGAAGTCAGCTTCGGCCAGCACCGCCGCCCCGCGGGCTCTTAGTCCCGGCTCGCTCTCGTAACGAAAACTGTTTCCCTCGCATCTTACGTGCGGCGGGAACATCTACTGTTTGATTCGTCGAAAGCATCGCTTTTCGAGGAAAATCCCTTTGACCTGTGCCATTTTGAGAAGCAGAAGCCGCACCCTCGTCGTCGCTGCATTCATCGCATTCTCTGGCGGCGTTGGCATACTTGCCGGATGCGGTAGCTCACATTCCAGCGAGTCCACCGCCTCGGCGCAACCCACCGGTTCGGCCGCAACGACCGAGCCCGCAGACGCCGCACCCGCGGCAGGCGCCTCCGTCAACGTCCTCACCTACCATAACGATAATTTGCGCACGGGCCTCTACGCCGGCGAAAAAATCCTCACGCCTCGCAATGTCAACTCACGCGACTTCGGCAAAATTGCCTTCTTGTCCGTGCAGGGACTGGTGGACGCGGAACCGCTCTACGTTTCGCAACTCACCATCGCGCGCACGAAGCACAATATCGTTTTCGTCGCCACGGAACACGATCTCGTCTACGCCTTCGATGCGGATACTTCCGCGCAACTCTGGCAAGTCTCTCTGCTCGGGCCCGACGAATCGACCAGCGACGATCGCGGCTGCGGCCAGGTGAAGCCGGAAATCGGCGTCACTTCAACGCCGGTGATTGATCTGCAAGCGGGAGCTCATGGCACGATTTACGTCGTCGCGATGTCGAAAGACAGCTCTGGAAAATATTTTCAGCGCCTGCACGCCCTCGATATCACCACCGGCGCTGAACTTGACGGCGGCCCGCAAACCATTGAAGCCACCTATCCGGGCTCCGCCATCCCCAATTCAAACGGCCAGGTCGATTTCGATCCCAAGCAATATAAGGAACGCGCAGGCCTGCTGCTGCTCAATGGCGTTGTCTACACCAGTTGGGCCTCGCATTGCGATTTCGATCCCTACACGGGCTGGATCATCGGTTACGACGCGCGCACTCTAAAGCAGACCGGCGTCCTGAATATCATGCCCAACGGCAGCGAAGGCGCCATCTGGATGTCCGGCGCGGGCCTCGCCGCCGACTCATCGGGCCATATTTATTTTCTTGCGGGCAACGGCACATTCGACACCACTCTTAATTCGCAGGGCTTCCCAGAAAAGGGAGATTACGGCAACGCGTTCATGAAACTTTCAACCAGCGGCGGCAAATTATCCGTGGGTGACTATTTCGTGATGCACAACGCGGTGGAAGAATCGCGAAAAGATTTGGACCTCGGCTCTGGCGGAGCGATGGTTTTGCCCGATCTTCAGGACAATTCAGGAAAGATGCACCGCTTGGCTGTCGGTGCGGGCAAGGACGACATTATTTACGTTGTGAATCGCGATTCGATGGGCAAGTTCAATCCAAACAACGACAGCGCCATCTATCAAGCCGTTCCGCGTACCGGAAACGATGATTCCGAAGGGCTCGGCGGAACCGGCGGCGTCTTCGCGGCACCCGCTTATTTCAATCACACGCTTTACTATGGCGCGGTAGACGACTCGCTGCGGGCTTTCAAGATTGTCAACGCGCGCGTCGTCAGCCCCGCCGCGTCGAAGACCGCCGTCAGCTTCGGCTATCCCGGAACCACTCCAAGCATTTCCGCGAACGGCACGAAAGACGCCATCGTATGGGCCGTCGAGAACAATTCCCCCGCCGTGCTTCGCGCCTATGAGGCCAGCGATTTAGCCAGGGAGCTTTACGACAGCAATCAGCAGCGCAAGCGCGACGAAATCACCGGCAACAAGTTCATTACGCCGATGATTGCGGGCGGAAAAGTTTTTGTGGGAACTCCCACGGGCGTCGCGGTTTTCGGTTTGCTGCCGAAGCCTGCCGCGCCTCGGCAATCTCCGCGCCGCAAATAATCCGAATCACGCGCGGCGAAGAAGAGTCGCTCCCGAGCGCCAAAGCTTCATCATTTTCGCCGTGCGCCTCGGCATCAACTTCGCCCACAACCGGATCATCCAGTCGCCCGGCACGGGCCGGTTGAACTCGCGCGAAGCCTGGAAAAATCCGCGGAACTCGATCGACTCCCAGCCAAAGGGACGAAAAAATTCCTCGCCAACTTCCGGAGCGAACTGAATCGGCGCTCCCGCGGCGCGCAATTCCTTGCCCCAGTGCTTTTCCATCATTTGCTTTACTTTCGGCGAGGCGATGTCCGTAAGCCAGTATTGAAAATGCTGGCACTCGTGCAAATCGCGCGCAAGCTTCCCCACGTGCTCCTCGGAAAGATACGCGAGCAGTCCTTCCGTGATCACCAAAGCGCGCCTCGCGCTCGCATCCAGCCGCGCGAACAGCTCCCGGCGCGCGGCATCATCGGCCAGGTCAAGCGCCATTCGTTCCACCCGGCAGTGCGGAGTCTCACTCCCCAGCATTTCCGTTTTGTACGCGATCATCTCCGGCAGGTCCACTTCCACCCATTGCAACGCGGCGGGCAACGCCAGCCGGTACGGCCGCGTGTCAAGGCCTGCCGCGAGGTTCACCACCAGATCGATTCCCTGGTCCGCGATTGTGCGCAGTAGCATGTCGTCCAGCAACGCCGTGCGGACAATCATCGCCCACGCCTGGCGTTTGCCTCCGCGCAACGTGTTTACGATTTCTTCGCCGCGCGCCCCGGCAAGCTTGCGCGCGTACGGATCGTGGAAAATCGCGTCCTTACGCTCCGTCTCCATCGCGCGGTAGAAGGCCACCCAACGCGCTGTATCCGACACGTTGCGTATCGCCGGGCCTCTGGACGTATCACTCACTGCATCACCTCCATGGCACTGCCGGACACGAGCCTATTTTGCCAGCTTGCTCCAAGGAATGATACGGCTCTGGCCCCGCCCTCGACTCTGCTCACACAAACGCCTTCGCGCAAATATTTCTTTTCGCGCAGCGCCCGGAATGATTTATGCTCTCCTGTTTTCCGCCAAATCGAGAGGTGCAACTTGATTCAGATTCGCCGCATGGCCCTGATCGTTCTAACCCTAATAGCGATAGCCGCACTCGCGCCCGTGGTGATGGCGCAGCAGTATTCCCCAAACCTTTATCAAAGCATGCGTTGGCGCATGATCGGCCCATTCCGCGGCGGGCGCACCAAAGCCATCTCCGGCGTTGCCAGCGAGCCAAACGTTTTCTACATCGCACAAGTGAATGGCGGCGTCTGGAAGAGCACCGATTACGGCGAGACGTGGAATCCCATTTTTGACGCCGAGCCCACGCAATCGATCGGCGCCATCGAAGTCGCGCCTTCCGACCCCAACACGATTTACGTCGGCAGCGGCGAAGGTTTACAACGCCCGGACCGTTCCGTCGGCAACGGAGTCTACAAATCAACGGACGCGGGAAAGACGTGGACGCACGTCGGTCTCGATGACGCCTTCCAAATTGCCGAACTGGCCATCGATCCGCGCAATCCGGATCACGTGCTCGTCGCCGTCGTCGGCCATCCGTATGGTCCCAGCGAGCAACGCGGAATTTTCCGCACCACGGACGGCGGCCAGAGCTGGCAAAAAGTTCTCTCCAGTGAAAAAGATCAATACACCGGCGGCGGCAGCGTCGAAATCGACCCGTCCAATCCGAATGTCGCCTACGCTTCTCTGTGGGATTCCGTCTCGGGCCCCTGGGAAGACGGCAACGAATACAACGGCCCCAATAGCGGCCTCTACAAATCCACCGACGGCGGCGCCACGTGGACGCAGCTCGGCGGAGGCCTGCCCGACGCAATCGTTCAGGTGCACACCGCCATCGCGCCGAGCGACTCCCACCGAATCTACGCCTCCGTCGCGTACGGCCGCGCCGGACTCGCTATCTATCGCTCCGATGACGCAGGCGCCAGGTGGACGCTGGCCACCACTGACCGCCGTCCTACGGGCCGCATCGGCGGAGGCGATTTGTGCGTTCTAAGAGTCGATCCAAAAAATCCTGATATCGTTTATTCCACCAGCACCGTCACGTTCAAGTCCACTGACGGCGCGAAAACCTGGGAAGCCCTCAAAGGAGCTCCCGGCGGCGACGATTATCAAAATATCTGGATCAATCCAAAGAATCCCGATACGATTCTGCTCACCAGTGACCAGGGTGCGATTGTCAGCGTGAATGGCGGGAAGACGTGGAGCTCCTGGTATAACCAGCCAACCGCGCAGTTTTATCACGTCATCACCGACAACCGGTTTCCCTACTACGTCTACGGCGGTCAGCAGGAGAGCGGCTCAGCCGGCATCGCCAGCCGTGGCAACGACGGCGAAATCACGTTTCGCGAATGGCATCCCGTGGGCGTAATCGAATATGGCTACGTCGCGCCAGATCCTCTGGATCCCAACATCATTTACGGAGCCGGCAGGACGGAAGTCTCGAAGTACGACTGGACCACTGGGCAAAAACAAGACGTCACTCCCATTGGCGCCGCTTCGGATGAATACCGCGCGGACCGCACCCAGCCAATCATGTTTTCGCCCGTCGATCCGCACATCCTTTATTACGCGGCGAACGTGCTTTTCAAAACCACAAACGGCGGCCAGTCCTGGGAGACGATTAGCCCGGATTTAACGCGCAAGAAGCCGGGTGTACCGGACAGCATCACCAGCATCGACAAGAACGACGCACAAGCGGATAAGCCTCGCGGCGCAATCTATTCCCTTGGCCCGTCGCCCAAAGACGTGAACTTGCTTTGGGCCGGCACCGACGACGGTTTGATTTGGGTGACGCGCGACGGTGGGAAGAATTGGAAGGACGTGACGCCGCCCGCCATGACGCCGTGGAGCAAGGTCACGCAGATCGTCGCGTCGCATTTCGACGTGAATACCGCCTTCGCTTCGGTCAGCCGATTCCGCATCAATGACATGAAGCCTTACATTTACCGCACCGACGACGGTGGCAGGCATTGGCAACTCATCTCCGATGGCCTGCCCGCCAACGAGCCCGTGAACACGGTTCGCGAAGATCCCGAGCGCAAGAATCTTTTGTTCGCGGGGACGGAAACAGCGGTTTGGGTTTCATTTGATGCCGGGGACCACTGGCAATCGCTGCAATTGAATTTGCCGCACACGTCCATGCGCGATCTTTGGATTCACGATAGCGATCTTGTCGTGGGCACGCACGGCCGTGGATTCTGGATTCTCGACGACATCACTCCATTGCGCCAGCTTTCCGACGCCATAGCGAAATCCGACGCGCATCTTTTCAAACCCGCGCCCGCCTATCGCTATCGTCGCGACACCAACACAGACACGCCGCTGCCTCCCGAAGTTCCGGCCGGAAAGAATCCGCCCGACGGCGCGATCATTGACTATTACCTCGGCGGCTCATCGTCGGGCGACGTGACCCTCGAGATTTTCGATCACGCTGGAAAACTCGTACGCCGTTATTCGAGCACGGACAAGCCTCCGTACACTTTGGAAGAGCAGTCGAAGTCGCAAATTATTCCTACGTACTGGATTCAGAAGCCCAAGATTTTGTCCGCGGAATCAGGAATGCATCGTTGGGTTTGGAACTTGCATTACACAACGCCGGAAACTCTGCGCTACGGCTATCCCATCGCGGCCGTTCCGCATCGCACGCCGCAATATCCGCTCGGCCCGCGCGCCTTGCCCGGCGTCTATACCGTCAAGCTGACGGCGGGCGGGCGCACATATTCGCAAGATCTCACGGTGAAGGAAGACCCGCGCGTTCACGTCACCGCGCTCGCGCTCGCCGCCCAATTCGCGATAGAGCGGCGCCTGGCGTCCGCGATGGACCGCAGCTACGATGCGCTGCAACAGGTGAAGAAATTCCGCGAGGACTTGAAGCAGCGTGGCGGAGACGCTGCGCTGGACGCACAAGCGGCCAGTCTCGAGGGCGGTGCTGGCGGTCCGGGTGCATTCTTTGGTCGCGGAGGCGGCGACAGCTTCATGCGCATGAACCTCGAATTCGGCGCACTTTACGCGCAAGTCGATGGCTCCGATGCCGCGCCCACGGTGACGCAGGAAGACGCCGCGCGCGCGCTCGAAGCGAAGCTCGCTTCCATGCTCGCGAAGTGGGAACAGTTGCAGGCGAAATCAGCCTCGAAGTAGAAACAAGCGGAAGGAAGACTGCCGCAGCCAGCTTAATCCGGATTCACCGGACGATTTGACGAAAATACACCTTAACGCCGATGACGCAGAGAGCGAACGTCATTAACCCAGACTCGCATGTGCAAACTCTGCTGAGCGACGGCGGCCGAGAAAGTCCGCGGCAATCCACGCCGACGCAGCGATCGCAAGTGTCTCCAAACTTTCGGACCAGTTCACAAAACTGTGGGGATTGGCAAAGAGCGCCGGCAGCCATACCAGCAACAAAAAACCCACGAGCATCGCCGTGTTCAATCGAGCCGCGAGCAGAGCCATGACCCCAGTGAGCAGAGCGATAGCGGCAAGAGCAAACGCGATAGTGGTAGCGATCGCCCAGAACATTTGTCCGAGCGGAATCCATTTGGGAACAAGACTTGCTGTGGCAGAGAGATAGAAAAGCTGTTCCAGTGCGAACGAGACAACACAAATGCCGAACGAGTAGTACCCGAACTGAGCCAATCTTGACGTTCGAGCCGGAGAATTCGTAGCGGAACACGCATACAGGATCAAGGCGCCCGAGACGTACGAGAATTGTTCGAAGAAGTTGCCAAAGTTATTGTAGACGAGCGGATGCTTAATGATGAGCGGTACTCCCAGCAAGGTGAAGAAGAAGTAAATTGCACCCAGCGCGACGGCGCCGGCTCGGGCCGTTTTCGCCCATAGAACGGCTACGCCTGCAAGGATTTCGATGATGGCGACGATGTAGATGAGAATCCCGCGGTGCGGAACTACCGGAAGCGCGTCGTAGTTATGCCACACTAAGGCGCAGATACCGGAACCAAACGTCGCCAGGCCATAGACGTAACGCCCCAGGGAATATTTCATCGCAGCGCCTCAGCCGGAATTCGTGCGGATACCTTGAGCAAGCTCAGGCAGGCTGAGGCAGTTTGCCCTTACGCGTAGACTTCAAGCTTCCTTGGAAGCTTGCCGCCAGGCAGCATCGGCATCGTGCGGATGCGCATGCCCGTGGCGTTGAAGATCGCGTTACCCACGGCGGGAGCAAGTCCCACGATGGGCGTTTCGCCCGCGCCCGCCGACGGCAGATCCTTGCGGTCGACGAGGACCACCTCGATTTTCGGCTCATCCTTGAAGCGTCCCACGCGGTATTGCGAGAATCGCGGATTCAAAATGCGGCCATTGTCGAATTCGATGGCTTCATACAAAGCGCCGCCGACGCCCATCGTGATTGCGCCGGAAATCGAATTCTCCAAGCCCTCGGGATTCACAATCGCGCCGCACTCGAACGCCTGAACCACGCGCACGATGTGCACTTCGCCCGTCGCGCGACCCACGGCCACTTCCGCGCACGCGGCGAGGTGTCCGCCCTTGTCAATTCCTCCCGCGATGCCGAAACCGCGTCCCGCCGCCGCTTTGCGATTCTGCCAGCCGAATTTCTGCGCCGCCGCTTCGTAAACGGCGCTTAAACGAGGTTCCTTCAAATTCTTCATGCGGAATTCGAGCGGGTCCATCCCCGCGGCGTGCGCGCATTCGTCCATGTGCGACTCGCGCGCGAAGTGATTCGCCGCCGCCGCAAGCGAACGGTACGATCCCTGACGCAGGGGCGACTTCACGGGATGAAATTCGGTGACTTGGTTCGGCACTTCGTACATCGTCGCAATCGCAGCCGCGCCGGAATTGTAATTGTGAAATTCCCACGCCGTCAGCATGCCGTTCGAGCTCACGCCGCTCTTGATTTCAATCACGCCCGCGGGACGGAAATACGCCCACGTGAATTCCTCTTCGCGCGTCCACAGCAGATGCACGGGCTTCCCCGCGCCTTGCGCCAGACGCGCTGCTTCCACTGCGCATTCGCCCGTGTGCTTTCCGCCGTACGCCGCGCCCGTGTCCGGAACCATCACGCGAACATTGTCATTGGAAATATGAAACGCCTGCGCCAGTTCTTCGCGGACGGCGAAGGGCCGCTGCGTTCCCGTCCACACAGTCAACTTCCCGTCTTTCCATTCGGCGAGCGCCGCGCGCGGCTCCAGCGGACAATGCGCGATGTAAGAAATGTGATACTCGGCTTCCAGGCGATGCGCCGCCGCGGATAAACCATCGCTCATCGAGCCTTTTGTTTGACGGTAGCGATTTTCCTCCGCCGGATTCTGGTCGGCGTTCTTTTTCAAAAATTCAAACAGCTCTTTGTTGGAGATTTGCGGCGTGGTTTTCCATTCCGCTTTGATCGCGGCGACCGCGCTCTCGGCGGTCAATTCATCCGCAGCAGCAACGCCGATAAAATCGCCATCGTGGACCACCGTGACACCGGGCATCGCTTTTGCCGCGCTCACGTCCACGGAAGCCAGCGTTGCGTCAAACGCGCTGGGACGCACAACTTTCCCGTAAAGCATTCCCGGCCGTTTCAGATCCGGCGTGTACTTGTGCCGCCCGGTGACAAAATCGCGCGCGCCAATTTTCCGAACCGGCTGCCCCGCGATTTTCCATTCTGTCGCGGGGGTTACGGGATCCTCGGCGGGCATCATCTGCGCGAGCGACTGGCCTTGCGCCAGTTCCGCGTAAGTGATCGAACGTCCGCCGGATCGCTCGGAAATTTTCCCGTTTTCGGCGACAAGCTGCCCCGCGTCCACGTTCCATCGCTTCGCTGCCAAACCGGTCAAAACATCGCGCGCCGCCCACGCGACTTTGCGAAGTTGCGTTCCCATCTGCGGAGTCGTGCGGCTCCCAAACGTCCCCATATCAAACGGCGTCAATTGCGTGTCGCCCATCACCATCGCAATCGACGCGAGCTCGACGTGCAATTCGTCGGCAACCGTTTGCGCCAGTGAAGTCCGGACGTTCTGCCCGATTTCAACTTTTCCCGTGAAAACAGTAATGCTTCCGTCCTGCGCGATGTGCAGCCAGGCGTTGATTTCGCGCGGCATGTCTTCGCGCATTCCGGTGCGTCGCCCGGATTCCTGAAGTGCGGATGCTTCCTTCGCCACCAGCAAAATGGCGATGCCGCCGCCAATCGCTTTCATGAAGTCGCGGCGATCCATCGCGAACAAATGCATCGGCGTCGCGCGAAATTCGTAACGTTCCGGTTCGAGAACTATTTTTGTCTCCGGCTTGGCGCTCATGCGGCACTTCCCTTCATGCGCATCGACGCCAGCGCGATGGCTTGACCGATGCGTTGATACACGCCGCAGCGGCAAATGTGCCCGTTCATGTACTCGACAATTTCCGCTTCGCTCGGGTGAGGATTGCTCTTGAGCAGCGCAACGCCGCCAAGAATCATCCCCGAAGTGCAGTACGCGCATTGCATCGCGTCTACATCGATAAACGCCTGCTGCACGGGATGAAGCTCGCCGTTTTTCTCGAGCCCTTCGATGGTCGTGATTTGCCGCTGGCCAACCGCGCCCACTTTCGTTTGGCAGGAGTGCCGCGGATTGCCGTCAATCAGCACCGTGCAGGCGGCGCATTGCCCCTCACCGCATCCATATTTCGTGCCGGTCAAATCAAGTTGATCGCGCAACACGCTCAATAAAGTGGCTTCGGCGTCCACGTCTATCGCGTGCCGCGTTCCGTTCACATTTATTTCAGTGACTCTGGCCATCGCGGATTCCTTTGCCGCGGGAAAAACCCCGCTCTCGGGCTGGAGGAACTCCATTCTAGTTCTCGCCACTTCCCCGGGTCAATACGGAGTGCAAACGGCGAGGGATTCGGCGGGCAGGAGGGTGGAAGGCTGCGTGGTCGAAAAATGGGCTGGGAGGCCGCGTGTTGCAAATGAAATTCATTTTGCGATCAAGAAAAATAAGTGGCGCGTTTTGAGGTAGTTGCACTTGCGGGACTGTGAATGTCATTTGCGATTAAACTCTGGCGTTTTCGGGGAGTCTTTGGAGGTTTTGAGGTGGCTTTTGGACTGTGGCGTCGCGCGCGCATCGAATTTTCGCTCTGGAAACGTTAGCACGATGTTGGGCGCAGCGCTAGATGACGTGGCTGTGGTGTTTGGTACTTCCGCCTCGAGGAGTCTGTCAGCGCAACAAGTCAAGAAAAAGCCCCACGCTCACAAAACGAGCATGGGCACCGTGAAAAGCAGGTTAGTCTGCGCCACCCGCCAAAAATGCCAAGGGCAAAGCGAGAAGCGAAAAACCCCACCCTTCGCAAACGTCGCTCAGGATGGGGCACCCGGCGTGATCCTTTCAAAGTAGTACCACAAGAACGAATTCGGGACTAGCAGGGGCACGAGGATTAGGGGGAAGATATGCTTCTCGTGGCGGACAATCTTGAACAACATCCACCACCCTCCCAGGCCTGAGGCTGTAAAGGCCACAAGGATCAAAGGAAAGAGAATAGGGTTGTTCGCAAAGTTCATGGGCCCAGATTGCAAAAATACAACCCAGACCTCGAAGCTAGTAAGGGAAACAGCGAGCAAAATCCATCCGTAGCGTTTCATCCTCATCCAGCTCCGTTGGCGATGCAGGCCCTCGTTTGCGGTGCCGGGCCTCGTCGCGGAAAAAGCAGATCCCTCACGCCGTTCGCCAAAAGCGGGCGACCGGGTTCGGGATGACACGAATTACGGGGCGGCGAAAACCGGCAGTGGAGTCGCCTCTAGTGATATTACGCCGCATTGCGACGAGCCTAGCCTCTGGCCGTTTTAGTTTTCGGCGGCGCCGGGGCGCTGCATGCCCAGCTCGATGGGCTCGATCTTGGCGCGATGCAGCTCTTTATTCAGGGCTGGCAAATCCGTGGAGACAATCGCCTCCCATTTCTGCAACGCCGCTTGCGCGATTTGATCGTCTTGCGCAAACGCAGCGGACGCATCCGCCGAGGGCGCCGCGTCGTCGCTTTCGACCACGCGTTCCACCTGTCCCAACGCGCCGGAAACGTATCGCAGAGTCGTGCGGTCTGTCGGCTCCGGCGTGCCGCCCAATTCTCCGGCGGGAGGTTTGCCCAGAATTGCGCTCACGCGCTTATCGAGTTCGTCCACCGTGTCGGCAAGCTTCTTCTCCTTGGGCGACGCAACGCGCGGCGCGATTTCCTGCAAGCGCTTTTGCAGTGCCGCTGCTTGCTGAGCCGCTGCGTTCACTTCGGCCGTCCGCGCCAGTACCTGCTGCGTCAAGTCGAACTGCTTCTGCAGATCCGCCTGGGACACTTTCACACGCGGATCCATTTTCAGCGTCAGCGGCTGCGAATAGCTCTGCCCGCCCGCGGTCAGTTTCACGGTGTAATCTCCGGGAACCGCCCACGGGCCGCCGCCGAAGCCGAACATTACAGCCAACGCCGCCAGTCCTCCGCGCCGTCCGCCGCCTGCGCCGGGATAATGCAAATCCCAAACGATGCGATGCATGCCCGCCGCGGCCGATAACGGCTCCGGCGAATGCACCCACGCCGCGGGAATGTCGAGCAGCTTCGGATTGATGGGCGGCACGCGTTCGGCGCTGGAATAGCGGCGAACGAGTTTGCCGCTGCCATCGAAAATTTCGAGCGTCACCGGACTAGCGGCGGCAGTTTTCAGATAGTAGTCAATCGACGCGCCGTCCGGAGGATTTTCGCCCGCCGGGATTTCCGCGGGAAGCGGCGTGCCTTCGTCGGAGCCGGGATGCACGCGCCAGGCGATTTCGGGTTTGAAGAGGTACGCCGGAGAATTCTCGACTTGCTCCGACGCCTCGCGCAGCGGCGTCACATCATCGAGAATCCAGAACGAACGCCCGTGCGTGGCCGCCACCAGATCGGCTCCATGAATGACGAGATCGCGAATCGGCGTGGTCGGCAAATTCAATTGCAGCGGCTGCCACTGCCCGCCGTCGTTGAACGACACGAACACTCCCTTTTCCGTCCCCGCGTAGAGCAGCCCGCGCCGCGCGGGATCCTCGCGAATCACGTTGACGTAACTGCCGTTGGGAATTCCGGTGGTGATCGGCTGCCACGTTTTTCCGGCGTCTTGCGTTTTGTAAATATACGGCTTGATGTCGTCGAGCCGGTGCCGATCGACGGCGGCGTACGCTTCGTTCTGATCGAAGTGCGAAGCCTCGACGAAAGTGACTTTGCTCCACGGAGTCAGTTCCGGCGGCGTAACGTTCTGCCAGGTCTTGCCGCCGTCGCGCGTCATTTGAATGTTGCCGTCGTCGGTGCCGATCCAAATTTCGTCCGCGGCCATCGGCGAAGGTGAAATCGTGTAGATCAGCCCGTGCTCGCCATTGCCGTCCTGGTCCTTCGCTGTCGTCGGATCCAGATTCGGCGGGACTCCGGGCGCGGCCCGCGTTAAATCAGGGCTGATGATTTGCCAGGTCTGGGCGCCGTCGGTGGTCTTGAACAGCACTTGCGTGCCGAAATAAAGCGCGTGCGGATCGGCAGGCGAAAAAACGAGCGGCTGCGTCCAGGTGTGGCGATAATCGCCGGGATGCGCGAGCGACGGTGTAACTTGCGCGGTCGCGCCCGTGAAAACGTTCTCGCGCGTGACGGTGCCGCCGTAGAGAATTCCGGTGTGAAGCGGATCCGGCGCGATGTAACCGTTCTCGCCTCCCACTACCAATGGCAGCCAGTCGCGCGAACTGATGCCGCGATGCCGGCTGTGGCTCGTGGTGCCCGCCGCACCGCTGTCCTGCTGCGCGCCGTAAACCCAATACGGAAACCGGTTGTCGGTGGCGACATGATAAAACTGCGCGGTCGGCTGGTTGTACCAGGAACTCCACGATTGCGCGCCATCCACGCTGACCACCACGCCCTGATCGCTGCCCAGAATCATTCGTTCGGGGTCATTTGGCTCGATCCACAGCGTGTGATAATCGTCGCCGCCCGGCGCGCCTTTAATCGCCGTGAAACTCTGGCCGCCGTCCGTCGAGCGGTACGTCGAAGTATTCATCACGTAAAGCACATCGGAATTTTTCGTGTCCACGGTAACACCGCCGAAATACCATCCGCGGCCCCAGATGCGCGCTTCGTTGTCCGCGAGCTTCCACGTCTGGCCGGCGTCGTCCGAGCGGTAGAGGCCGCCATTTTTTGCGTCGACGATAGCGTACACGCGATTCGAGTTGCTCGGCGCGACGGCGACACCGATGCGGCCGAGGCCGTCGGTGGGCAGACCATTCGTAAGCTGCGTCCAGTTGTCGCCGCCGTCAGTGGATTTGTAAAGGCCGCTGCCGGGACCGTTCGAGGGTGGATAAACGTTCCAGGGAGGCCGCCGCGTTTGCCACAGCGCGGCGTAAATGGTTTTTGTGTTTTGCGCGTCGAACGCCAGATCAATCGCGCCCGTATTTTCGTCCTTAAACAAAATTTTCTTCCACGTCGCGCCGCCATCCGTCGAACGGAAGACACCGCGCTCGACGTTCGGGCCGTACGAATGCCCCATCGCCGCAACGTAAACGAGATTGGGATCGCGCGGATCAACAAGTATCGAGCCAATCTGCCGCGTATCTTCCAGGCCAATGTGCTTCCATGTCGCCCCGGCGTCCGTCGATTTGTACATCCCGTTGCCATAGGAAATATCCGAGCGCATGTCCGGCTCGCCCGAGCCCACGTAAATCACATTTGGCTCCGAAGGCGCCACGGCTATCGCTCCAATGGACGCGATATGCTCCGAATCGAATACCGGCTTCCACGTCAAGCCCGCATTCGTCGTCTTCCACACGCCGCCGCCGACCGCGCCAAAATAAAAAACGTCAGGCTGACCCGGCACACCCGTCACCGCGACGGCGCGTCCTCCGCGGAACGGGCCGATCAGCCGCCAGTGCATGCCGTTGTAGAGGTTTTCGTTAATTTGCTGTGCGTTCGCACAGCGAGGCGCAACCGCGCCAAAAATCATCAGTCCAATGAAGGTTCCGACAAAAAAATAAGCGAAACGCCGAAGATGGCTCACGTTTGAAATTCTCCTTGGGAAACACGAATGCGGAACGCGCGAGTATATACCCGCGGAACTACACTCGGCTACAAGACGTGAAGCCTCGGCCGCGCGTTTCCCTCGCAACTCGCGCTCAGGCCCGCCGCGCGGCGCAAAAAATGCGGCCATCGCCAAAGAATCGCGCCATAATATTTGTGGCCATCACATGCAGCCATTTGCAAAATGCCATGCTGAACATGCGGAGGTGAAAAATGAATTTGCCGAAACGTAAATTGGGCTCGAGCGGAATGGAAATCACCACAGTCGGTTTCGGCACGTGGGCCATGGGAGGCGGGGACTGGGCATTCGCCTGGGGACCGCAAGATGATGCGGCATCGCTCTCCACCATGCGCCACGCTCTCGAGCTTGGCATCAACTGGATCGACACTGCCGCGGTTTATGGCCTGGGGCATTCCGAGGAACTTGTCGGCAAACTGTTGCACGAGCTTTCGCCCTCGGAGCGGCCGCTCGTGTTCACCAAGTGCGGCGTCGTGTGGGATCCGAAGAACCGTATGGTCCCGGGCAAGCGCAGCCTCAAGCCCGAATCCATCCGCGAAGAGTGCGAAGCTTCCCTCCGCCGGCTCGGCGTCGAACGCATTGACGTCTACCAATTTCACTGGCCGGATGAAAGTGGCGTACCCATCGAGGATTCCTGGGCCACGATGTCTAAACTGGTAAGCGAGGGAAAAGTACGCGCGGCGGGCGTTTCGAATTTCGACGTGCAGTTGATGCAGCGCTGCGAGTCAACCCGCCATGTTGACTCGCTGCAGCCGCCTTTTTCGCTGATCAATCGCGCGGCGGCGGAAAGCAATATTCCCTGGTGCGCAAGCCATCACACCGGAGTGATTTGCTACAGTCCCATGCAGTCCGGCCTCTTGACCGGCACGTTCACCGCGGAGCGCGTCGCAAAAATGCCGAAAGACGACTGGCGCCGCAATGCCGCCGAGTTTCAGCAGCCGAATCTGAAAAACAATCTCGCGCTGCGTGATTCCCTCCGCCCCATCGCCCAGCGCCACGGCGTTTCGGTCCCGGCGGTGGCTGTGGCGTGGATACTCGCATGGCCCGGCGTCACCGGCGCCATCGTGGGCGCGCGTCAGCCGCAGCAGGTGGACGCGTGGATCGGCGCGGCGAATCTGCAATTTAACGCGGAGGATCTCGAGGAAATTGCTGCCGCGATTCAGCGAAGCGGCTCTGGTACAGGCCCCGCGCAGCCTTTTGCGGAAGCGCCGCAGTCTGATCAGGAAACCTCACACCGCGCAAAAGCGTGAATCTTCCTCCAGCGTGCGCGTGGCGGAATTTCACTCGTGTGGAACGGGAATTTTCTTGTGCTGGCGCGCGTCAGAAGTGGAACACAATCCCGGCGGAGAACCGCCCGTCGCTGGATGTTTGCTTTGTCGCGCCGGTGATGACATCGAACTGAGCCATGCGGATCGAAATCAGGTCGGTCACGCGATAATCCACGCCGCCGCCGATGGCCACCGCGAACGTTTTGCTGGTCACGCCGAAGACGCTGGACCTTCCATCGCCCAAAAGCACGTGCACGAACGGAGAAATCTTGCGGGGAAGCGAGACTTCAGGACCTACAAGAATGTTGTGGTAATTGATGCGCGAGCCGGTCAGCGTTCCATATTGCGCGCTTACATCGGCGGTCATCCCCAAATACGGAGTGAATTTGTACGTCAGCGCGCCTTCCCATCCGCTCATGTTCGCGTTTGACGGAAAGCCCTCCACGCGCTGGAAACTGTATCCCACGAATGCGTCGAATTTCCTTGCCTGTGCCTGTGCCGCGAACGGCGTAAGTAGAGCAAATATCAGAATGAATGCGATTTTGTTCATAGCGTCCTCCTCCAAAGAAAAAATGGAGAGCGAGAATTTCAGCTAGTGCGGCGCGAGCTGGAGCGCGCCGCGACGACCCCAGAGCAGAGTATCGCAGAAATGCCGTTTTGCGAACAGCCCAGTGTGAATGTGCACACTCCGCCACCGCCGCAAAAAGGCCACACCGGACACGCTGAAATTCACTTGCTTTCGGGCGCGGCCAATCTCTGATAGGATGGTTTGCATCATTTTACGGAATGAACCGGAGAAACAATGGCGCTCGTTTGCGAAATCTGCGGCAAGAAACCAAGTTTTGGCAACACAATCAGCCACGCCAATAACCTGCGGCGGCGGCGGTGGAATCCGAATTTGCGGCGCGTCAAGGCCGTTGTGGACGGCACGCGAAAACACGTACGCGTCTGCACCGCCTGCATCCGCGCCGGCCGTGTCCGAAAGGCCGCCTGAACTGCTCGCCCATCACGTCTCTCGAAGGAGCTCCACGTTGCTGAAAAAGATGACGCTTCTCGCGGCCCTGGCGGCTTGCGTTCTGGCAGCCTCGTGCCGAAATCAGCAGGCGCCCAGCACGAACGTCTGGGCAGAGGTGAATGGAACGCCGATCGACCGCAGCGAAGTGGAGAAATATTTCCACAGCCGCGAGCAATCGCAGGGAGCGCCCGCGTCGCACGATGAAGCGCTTTCGCTCAAGCTGAGCATTCTCGACCAGCTCGTCAACAACGAGATTCTCTTTCAGCGGGCAAAAGCCGCGAACCTGGTGGCCACTGATGGCGAAGTCGAAAATAAATTCAACGAATCGAAGGCCGCGTTCACCGAGGATGACTTCCAAAAGAAGCTTCAGGAAAACGGATTGACCGTTGACGATCTGAAAAAGGAAATCCGCCGGGAACTCTCGATTCAGAAATTGCTCAATCGGGAAGTGGTTTCGAAAATCACCATCACCGACGCCGATGTCACCGGATTTTACAACCAGAACAAAGCGCAGTTCAGCGTGGCTGAGCCGCAGTATCACGTGGCGCAAATTGTCGTGACACCGCATGCCGATCCGGCCATTCATAACCGTAAAAGCGACGATGCGAAAACTCCCGCCGACGCCAGGGCAAAAGTCGCCATGCTGGAATCGAAGCTCGCCTCCGGCGCCGATTTTGCCCAGCTTGCGATGGATTATTCCGAGGACTCCAACGGCGCCAACGGCGGAGACCTTGGATTTATTCCGCAGTCTTCCTTGAATCAAACCGATCCGGCGCTGAAAAACGCCGTGCTCGGCCTTCAGCCCGGACAGGTGAGCAAACCCGTGGAGCTGAAGGACGGCATTCATATCTTGAAACTGATTACGCGCGAGCCCGCGGGGCAGCGGCAACTTTCTGATCCTCAAGTGCAGCAGTCGATTCGCTCCACGCTGCAAAACCGCCGCGAGCAATTGCTGCGCGCCGCTTATTTGACAACGGCGCGCGATCAAGCCCACGTGACAAATTATCTTGCGAAGGAAGTGGTGGAATCCGCGGGCAAGCTTCCTGCTGACGACGCCACGGAAAAATAATAACTCCCTGGTTCGTGTTTTTTCGAGTTGACTTTTTAGAACTGCTTTCGCTCAGACGATCACGGCGAGAACTTCCCCTGCGTTGACGGTTTGTCCCTCTTGCACGGCGATTCGCTCGATCTTGCCGGCTTTCGGCGATTTGATTTCGTTCTGCATTTTCATCGCTTCCACCACCAAAACTCCTTGTCCCGCTTCCACCGCGTCGCCGGTGCGCACCATCACGCGCACTACTTTCCCCGGCATTGACGAAATGATTTGCTGATGTCCTTCCACCGCGGCAATTTGGTTGCGGTCGCGGCGCCACTGCCGCGGATCGTCAATGGCGATGGGAAATTCGCGGCCATCAATCTGAACGCGCAGCCCGCTCTGGCCGCATTCGATGCGCGCTTCAAACGCTTCGCCATCGATTACTACGGAATACACTTCGGGCTGAACCTGCACTACGTCCGCGGCCACGGCGCGGCCATCGATGCGAAAGTGAAATTGCTCCCCGTGGCGCTCGATTTCAATATTGCGCGCACGATCTCCGACTCTCAGTTCGAGTTTCATTTGTAGCGCGGCCCATTCGCAAGTTGTTCGCGGCGGCCAGTTATCTTCCAGCGGGATGCCGAATCATTTGGCGCAGGCCGCGCCGTAGAACTCGCAGCGGCACCGCGGTTCGTGTGCCACATCGCCGCGGCCACTACTGCGGCGTCTTCCGCAAGGGCGTCGCGCTTGTCTGCGTCAGCAGGCTTGGATCGCCGTGACGATGCCGCGGAGACGTGCGCGGCGGGACGAAGCAAAAATTCGTCGAGCCATTTCGTATGAATTTCACCGTTCACAAATTCGGGCTCGGCGAGAATTCGGCGAAACAGGCTGACGTTCGTCTTGATGCCTGCCGTGTAATATTCATCAAGTGCGCGCCGCATCCGCGCGATTGCTTCGTTGCGATCGCCGCCCCACGCAATTAATTTGCCGAGCATCGGATCGTAATCCGTCGGCACAGTCCATCCGGCGTAGACTCCGTCATCGAGGCGAATTCCAGGACCCGAAGGCACGCTGCGCCCGAGAATTGCACCGGGCGAAGGGAAAAAATTGTTGTCCGGATCTTCCGCGTAAATGCGGCATTCGATGGCGTGGCCGCGCAGTTGAATATTTTCCTGAGCGAAAGGCAGCGGCTCGCCAGCAGCGACGCGGATTTGCAGCTTCACCAAATCACATGATGTCACCATTTCCGTCACGGGATGCTCGACCTGAAGGCGCGTATTCATTTCGAGGAAATAAAAATTGCGCTGCGCGTCAACGAGAAATTCGAGCGTGCCCGCATTTGTGTAGCCGCCCGCGCGCGCGAGTTTCACCGCCGCTTCGCCCATGGCTCGCCGAAGTTCAGGCGTCATAATCGGCGACGGCGCTTCTTCGATCACTTTCTGGTAGCGACGCTGCACGGAACATTCGCGCTCGCCTAGATGAATCACGTGGCCGTGATGGTCGCCCAGGATTTGGATTTCGATGTGCCGCGGATGGACAAGAAATTTCTCGAGGTACATGCGGCCATCGCCGAAAGCGTTCATCGCTTCCGACGAGGCGTCGCGCCACGCGGCGGCAAGGTCGCTTTCGCGCTCGACCAGACGCATGCCCTTCCCGCCACCTCCGGCGACGGCTTTGAGCACCACGGGAAATCCGATTTGCCGCGCGATTTGCGATGCGTCGCTGATTCGCTCGATGGGATCGAGCGTGCCGGCAACCGTGGGAACATTTGCTTCGTGCGCGAGTTGTCGCGCGGCGGTTTTTGAGCCCAAGCGTTCCATCGCGTCGGGCGACGGTCCGATAAACGTGACTCCCGCCGAAGCGCAAGCGCGCGCGAGATGCGGATTCTCCGCAAGGAATCCGTAGCCGGGATGCAGAGCGTCGCAGCCGGAAGCGCGCGCCACGGCGAGAATTTTGTCGATGACCAGATAGCTTTCGCGCGAGGGCGCGGGGCCGATGGGATACGCTTCGTCGGCCATGCGCACGTGGAGCGACGCACGGTCCGCCTCGCTGAAAACAACCACGGCAGAAATATTCATTTCGCGGCACGCGCGCAAAATGCGCACCGCGATTTCCCCGCGATTCGCGATCAAAATCTTTTTGAACATCTGAATATTGAAAAAACGCCGCGAGGAATTCTAGCACGGCGCCACGTTCCTGATTTGATTTACAGCGCGAAGTCTAGTTTGGAAGAGGAACACCAAGATCGCGGCAGATCTTTCGAGCGAGAAATTCATTTATCTCACGGTGCCGAGGGACTGTGGACGTGGTGTTCTTCTGCGGATTGTAAAAAAACGGAATGCCTTGCGCCTTAGCGCAATAACTGACAGCCATGTTCAACAAGGTGCGATAGAAGGTCGCGCCTCTTCATGCGAGTCCAACTCAGACTTTGACGGTGATTGGTTCTCGACGAGCCGAAGGTGAAAGGTTACGGTCCGACAATCGACGATTTTCTTCGAGGATTAGGTGCAGCGCGTTTTTGAGATTTTCCCGCGCTTCGGAGAGAGACTTTCCCTGAGTATTTACGCCGGGTACTTCTTCCACATAGGCCACGTACCAGCGACCGCGCTTTTCAAATACCGCAGTGAATTCGCTGCATGCAGACATTTTAGCACGAGGACATCCGCCGTCCATGGCGAATGCAGAAAAGAGAACCAACTTTACAGGGGGATGTTGCCGTGTTTTTTGCGGGGATTGGTGTCGCGCTTGTTTTCGAGGGAGCGGAGAGCGGTGATGAGTTTTGCGCGCGTTTCGGCGGGGATGATGATGGCGTCGATGTAGCCGCGCTCGGCAGCGATGTAGGGATTAGCGAAGCGCTCGCGGAATTCCGCGATTTTTTCCCGATGCAAGCTCTCACGCTCGGATTCGGGGGCGCGCTCGATTTCGCGTCTATAGACGATATTCACGGCGCCCTCGGGGCCCATCACGGCAATTTCCGCCGTGGGCCACGCAAAATTAATGTCGGTGCGAATGTGTTTCGACGACATGACGCAATATGCGCCGCCGTAAGCCTTGCGCGTGATGACGGTGATTTTGGGAACCGTGGCTTCGGCGTACGCAAAAAGCAATTTCGCGCCGTGCTTGATGATGCCGCCGAATTCCTGCTGCGTGCCCGGCAAAAAACCGGGAACATCCTCGAATGTAATCAGCGGAATATTGAATGCATCGCAGAAACGGACGAAGCGCGCGCCTTTGACGGACGCGTTGATGTCGAGCACGCCCGCGAGAAAGGCAGGCTGATTGGCGACAATGCCCACGGGACGGCCATCGAGGCGCGCGAAACCGACGACGAGATTTTTCGCGTAGTGTTCGTGGACTTCGAAGAAATATCCGTCGTCAACGGTGGAATGAATGACGTCTTTCATGTCGTAGGGAACCATCGGATCTTCGGGGACGACGGAATTGAGCGAAGCGTCGGCGCGGTCAACGGGATCGTGCGTTGCGCGGCGCGGCGGGTCATCGACATTATTGGATGGCAGGAAACTGATGAGTTCGCGAATCATGGCGAGGCATTCTTTGTCGTCTCGCGCGATGAAATGAGCGACGCCGCTTTTGGCGTTGTGCGTCATGGCGCCGCCCAGTTCGTGCTTGGTGACTTCTTCATGCGTGACGGTCTTGATGACGTCAGGACCGGTGACAAACATGTAGGAAGTTTTCTCGGTCATGAAAATAAAATCGGTGATGGCGGGGGAATAGACGGCTCCGCCCGCGCACGGGCCCATGATGGCGCTGATTTGAGGGACGACGCCGCTGGCGAGCGTGTTGAGCAGAAAAATATCGGCGTAACCGGCGAGAGACATTACGCCTTCCTGAATGCGCGCGCCGCCGGAATCGTTCAAGCCAATCACGGGAGCGCCCGTGCTCATTGCGAGCTTCATGACTTTAGTGATTTTCCCGGCGTTCGATTCGGAAAGCGAGCCGCCGAAGACGGTGAAGTCCTGCGCGAAAACGTAAACCAGACAGCCGTCGATGCGTCCAAAACCGCAAACGAAGCCGTCACCGGAAGGGCGCTGCTCGGTCATGCCGAAATCGGTGCAATGGTGTTTGACGAATTCGTCGAGCTCCTCGAAGGAATTTTCGTCGAGGAGCAGTTCGATGCGCTCGCGCGCGTTCAGCTTTCCCTCTTTGTGCTGGCGCTCGCGGCGTTCGGCGCCGCCGCCTGCTTCGGCCTCGGCGCGACGGTGCGCGAGTTCGTCGAGCGGGTTGGTGGAATGTTTTTTAGGAGCCATGGCCGGAGGGCTAGCGTGCCACAGAGGGACGAAGGCGGCAAGCGTGCGTCGGAAAATATTTGCGGAGCCGAGAAGATGCACGAAAGGACGGTCCGTGGCATAAATTCCGCGGGACAACACAACGATTGCGAAAAGGCGGTTCCGTGATGACACAGATTGCCGTAGGTTGGTTTCCAATTGTCCGTCTAATCAGGAGTTAACGAATGCCTTGAACGGATGGGTCTGCGATAGAGCAGATAGTTCACGCACGCAACACTCGACGCGAGTATTCCGAATACCAGAGATATAAGTGCGTGCTGGTCTGGCAAATTCAAAATGCCCATCGCGGAAAACACGACCCCAAAATACGCAAAGTATCCAAGGTTCACCCACTTCGCCAGCCGTGAGCTAAAAAGTTCGAGCGCAATTCCAAGAGCTGGGATAGCTGCCCATAGTACAAAATGGAACCACAGTCCTCTATTTCGACTCTCTAGTTCCAGCAAATGGTTGAGCAGCGCGTCTTGTTGAGTGCCCCGAAACAAGAGATAAATTGATGTTCCGTTCGTCAACAAAACCCACGCTGAGCGCACTCTTTTCATGAAGTCTATTCTCAAACTTCATTAAAGCATAAGTTGCCAACTTTCGTATGCTGGTCGAATGCACAGCTGCGGACACACAGTTAAGAGAAATCGGAGTTTAAGACAAGCGCGCTAATTCGGCCGGACCCAACTCCTGATTGACCGGAAACTGAGTCACTACAGACGGTTCGAGGAGATGGCCGCGACCGAGCGAATGGGATACTATAGAAAAGAATTTCGGAAGCGAGCAGCAGAGACTTTTTAGCGGCCTTTCCGATTAGCGCGGAACTTCTCACACAAACATGAAAGAACCTGCACAGAAAGTTTTGCTGCTCGAAAACGTTCATCCGGGCGCGGCGGCGAAATTCCGCGAAGCAGGTTACACGGTCGCGGAGCTGGCCCAGGGCGTTGAAGAAGAGGACGTTTTATCCAGCAAGCTGGCGGGAGTTTCGGTCGTTGGCATTCGCTCGAAGACCAAAGTGACTGCGCGCGTTATCGCGCGCACCAGCCGCTTGGACGCGATTGGAGCGTTTTGTAT
>DAHUXN010000085.1 GCA_027307115.1 Acidobacteriota bacterium | reverse complement strand
GTTGCTGTTGTTTTTGCCGCTCTTCATCCAAATGTTTCAGAAAAGCCTCGAACTTGGGCCGCTGCTCAGGCGTCAAGATCGCGCGAATGCTATTGCGGCCCTGCTGACGCACCTGGTCGTACTTGGGATCCCACTCGGCGTGCCGTTGGGTATCCAAGGCCGCATATTTCGGATGCCACTCGGCGCGCTGCTGAGCATCCAGTGAATGGAATTTCGCGTGGTCATCGTCGAGAACAGCGTCAACCTGCTTGGCCTGCTCCGGCGTTAGCTGAAGCTGGTCCTTCAACTGCTGGACGATGCTTGGCCGGCGCTGGCTGGCCCGCACATGGGCGTCCCAAAGATGCGTGCCTACGCTGCCGAGTGCGATGCCCAAGGCAAACACCAGTATTACCAGTCCAACTGCTTTCCGCGAAATGCTAGTAGCGCTCATGATGTTTTTCGGCAATAGCCATCAATACTTCGTCGCCCGTGGACGGCGGCGCGGAAATGGGCACCGCAAAAGCATCCGTTTGCGGCACCAGCACGCCCGACGGTTCCGGCGCCGCCGAAGGAGCGTTGCTCCTGAGCCCATACGAAAACAACAACGCAAGCGCCAGTGACGCGGAGAGCGCCAGGCGCCAGGACCATGCTTCGATCGGACGCCAAAAACTCCGCTGTTCGCGCACCCAGTGCTCGGCCACATGAATCTGCGCCATCACGCGCTGTGTGAACCCCGGGCCCGGGTCGACTGCCTCGCTAAAAACCGCGACCAGTCGCGCAGACAGCCGCGCGTCTTCGAGCGCCTCGCGGCACTCGTGACAGCTCTCGAGGTGAACGGTCAATCGTTTCGCGTCGCGACGCGGCAATTCGCCGCTGGCGTAATCCTCGAGCGCCGCTTCGAATTTTTCACAACCCGCCATCTTCTTCTGTTCTTGCTGTTCGGACATGTTCAGATCCCTCCGAACTACGAGTATTGGGTGAGTTTGAATTTTGACACTTTGTTTGACTCTTTGTGTCACGGTCAAGAAAATTCAAACCGACCCTCTACCGAACTACGATTTTCCCGCATCCTAACTGTGCGCGCCCACGCGCCGGCGGTAGGTCTTCGCCAGCTTGCGTCGCGCCCGAAATAGCCTGACCTTTACCGTGTTCACGTTCAGATTCAACATCCTGCCAATCTCTTCCACGGCGAATCCCTGGGCTTCCTTGAGTACCAGCATCACGCGGTCCTCTTCGGAGAGCTCCCCGAGCAACCGCTCCACGATTTCCCGCAACTCGGCGCGGTCGCTGGGATTGCCGCCGCCGTGACTGTCGGTGCTGACGAACTGCTCCACGTGGCGGACCTGCTCTTCGCTGAGATCGGCTTCATAACTGAGCGGCCGCACTTTCTTTTTCCTCAAGTAATCCCAGCACTCATTCACTGCAATCTTGTAGAGCCAGGTCGAAAAGGCCGAGCGCATGTCAAAACGACCGATGGAGACGTACGCCTTCATAAATACTTGCTGCGCGACATCTTCAATGTCCTCGCGGCGCCTGAGCACACCGCCGACGACGGCCATGACGCGCTGCTGGTGCCTGCGCACGAGTTCTTCAAACGCGACAACCTCGCCTTTTTGGGCCGCGCGCACCAACTCGCGGTCGTCCGGCTTGGCGGTCCGCGGCCGGGCGGTCATCGCAACGGCGGTTGCGCTTGCTGCCACGTATTTTGGGACGTTATCCATTCGCTTCCGGTTACAATTACCTGTGTCCAGTTTTGTACAAGTTATCCCTTGCAGGAGACCAGTCATTCATGTGACAATCCACCGCATGATAATCGGAGACCGTTTAAGGCTGTTACGCGAAACCAAGAAATTGTCCCAAGGCGACATCGAAAAGCGCACAGGACTCCTTCGTTGCTACATTTCGCGGGTTGAGAACGGCCACACCGTTCCAGCCATCGAAACGCTCGAGAAACTGGCAAGGGCGATGGAAATCCCGCTCTACCAGCTATTCTACGACGGCGAAGAGCCACCTGAGATACCTAATTTACCCAAGCGGAAGTCTTCGGATGATATCGCATGGGGCAGCGCTGGAAAAGAAGCGCGGTTCCTTGGGCGCTTCCGCCGGGTGTTGGGACGCGTCGACGAAGGTGACCGCCGCCTCTTGCTCTACATGGCCCAGAAGATGGCCCATCGCTAGAGACTGACTGGCGGCACTACGCTTCGTTCTGCGAGGTTCATTCCCACTCGATGGTGCTGGGTGGTTTTGAGCTGACGTCATACACTACCCGTGTAACTCCACGAACCTCGTTTACCACACGGACCGAAATCCGCTCCAGGATTTCCCACGGCAGGCGCACCCAATCCGCCGTCATGGCGTCTTCCGACGACACCACGCGGACTGCAATCGTGTACCCGTAAGTCCGGAAGTCTCCCATCACGCCCACGCTGCGCACAGGAAGCAAAACCGCAAACGCCTGCCAGACCTTGTCGTAGTAGCCCCCCCTGCGTATTTCTTCCACCACGATGGCGTCAGCGCCACGGAGAATTTCAAGCTTCTCTGGCGTGATTTCGCCAAGCAGGCGCACGGCCAAGCCGGGTCCGGGAAACGGGTGCTTCGACAATATCTCTTCGGGCAAGCCCAGTTCCCTGCCGATCATGCGAACTTCGTCTTTGAAGAGATCGCGCAAGGGTTCGATCAACTCGAATGGCAAATCTTTTGGAAGGCCGCCCACGTTGTGGTGCGTCTTGATTGTCGCGGACGGACCTTTTACGGATACCGACTCGATCACGTCCGGATACAAAGTTCCTTGCACCAGAAAACGCATGGCTGTTCCGCCAGTTTGGGCAGCCAGACGCCGGGCTTCTTCGGCAAACACGGCGATGAATTCAGCGCCGATGCGTTTGCGCTTCTCCTCCGGATCCGCCACGTCTTCCAGCCGCGCGAGGAATCGTTGCGAGGCATTGACGCCCGTGACGTTGAGGCCAAGCCTGTCGCGGAGCAACTCCAGCGTTTCGGCGAATTCGTTTTGCCGCAACAAGCCTGTGTCGACGAAAACATTTATGAGCCGGCCGCCAATCGCGCGGTGCACGAGGGCCGCCGCGACCGCGGAGTCAACGCCGCCGCTCAGCGCGCACAGCGCATGCGCTTTGCCGACGCGTTTACGAATACTCTCAACCGTTTCTGAAATAAACGAAGCGCGGTCCCAATTCTTTTTCGCGCCGCATACCACGAACACGAAATTCCGCAAAATCTCCGTGCCCTGCTCGGTGTGCAGCACCTCGGGATGGAATTCCACGCCGTACAGATGCCGCGAGCGGTCTTCGATGGCGGCGACGGCGTTGTCTGTGCGTCCGGTGGTTTCGAATCCGTCGGGCAAGCCCGCGACATGATCACCGTGGCTGTTCCACACTTTCAAATGTTCGGGAAGCCCGCGGAAGAGCGCGGAATCTTTTTCGCGGTCGAGCGTCGCGGGTCCATACTCGCGGCGCTCGGCCTTCACGACGTTGCCGCCCAGCGTTCGCGCCATCCATTGCATGCCGTAGCAGATGCCGAGCACGGGAATGCCGAGCCGCAGAATTTCCGGGTCGCACGCTGGCGCGTCCAGGTCGTACACGGAACTTGGCCCGCCCGACAAAACGATGCCTCTGGGTTGGAGACGCTTAATTTCTTCAATCGTGGCGTTACAGGGCAAAATGGCGGAGAAGATTTCCTGCTCGCGGATTCGCCGCGCGATCAGTTGCGTGTATTGACCGCCGAAGTCCAAAACTACAATCCCGCCGCGCGTGCTCAGTCCGGCGCTTTCGCTTTTCGTTGACAAAGGTTCTTGCTCCGGAACGGCCGCGGAATTTGCCATGCGCATACTCCTTAGTTGCGGAATCTTCCGCGCAAAGCGGCTACTGCACAACGATATTCACGAGCTTCCGCGGCACCACAATCGTCTTGATGATTTTCTTGCCCACCAGCAACTGTGCGATGCGCGGATCGTGTATGGCGCGGTCAACAAGTTCGTCTTCGCCGATGCTGTCGTCCACCAAAATCTTACCGCGCACGCGCCCGTTAATCTGGATTATCACCTCAAACTGCTCTTCCTTGGCAAGTTCATCGCGGAATTTTGGCCATTCGACCCGCGCCAGCCCGCCCGGATGCTCCAGCATCTCCCAGAGTTCTTCGCTGACGTGCGGAGCCATCGGCGCGAGCATCAGCACGAGGAGTTCGATTACATTTTTCGCGACGGCGGGATTCGCGCCTTCGTCGAGCGGCTCTTGCGCTTGCATTTCGTTGACCAGTTCCATGATCAGCGCAATGGAAGAATTGAAGTGCCAGCGCGCCTCGAAATCATTGGTCACGCGCCGGAGCGTTTGATGGGCTTTACGCAGCAGCGCTTTTTCTTTTGGCGTGGCGCGCGCAAGATCGATGGATTCGCCGCCGTTCGCTTCGACGCCGCGCAGCTTTTCGGCATAACGGTGAACGAGCCGGTAAACTTTGTTCAAGAAGCGCGCGCAGCCTTCGATTCCGTCTTCATTCCATTCAAGGTCTTTTGCAGGCGGAGCCGCGAACAGCGTGTACATGCGCGCCGTATCGCAGCCGTATCGCTGCGCCATTTCGTCCGCGCCCACCACGTTGCCGTGCGACTTCGACATCGCTCTGCCGCCCTTTTGCACCATGCCCTGCGAGAAAAGCCGCATCACCGGCTCGCGAATTTCCGTCAGGCCGAGATCGCTCATCACCTTGGCGAAAAATCGCGAATAAATCAGATGCAGAATGGCGTGCTCGATTCCGCCAATGTATTGATCGATGGCAAACCAGTAGCGCGCTTCTTCGCGGCCATACGGAGATTTGTCGTTGTGCGCGTCGGTGTAGCGATAGAAATACCACGACGAATCGACGAACGTGTCCATCGTGTCCGTTTCGCGGCGCCCCGCTCCTCCGCACTTGGGACACTTCGTGTTGACAAATTCCGGAACGCCCGCGAGCGGGGATTCACCCTGGCCAGTCAGCGCCACATTTTCCGGCAACTTCACGGGAAGCTGATCGTCGGGGACCGCGACGATTCCGCATTTCGCGCAATAAACCACGGGAATGGGCGTGCCCCAGTAGCGTTGGCGCGAGATGCCCCAGTCTTTTAGACGATATGTGGTCTCACTCTGGCCCAGGCCCTTTGCTTCGGCATCCGCCGTCATTTTTTCTATGGCTTTCGCGGAAGGCATTCCGCTGTACGGGCCCGAATCCACCGAGCGGCCGTATTCAGTGAAAGCTTCGCTCAACTGGCCTTTCTTGAGTGAAGGGCCTTCGAGAGGCTGCACTACAATCTTGATCGGCAAACGATATTTTTGCGCAAATTCGAAATCGCGCTGGTCGTGCCCGGGCACGCACATCACCGCGCCGGTGCCGTATTCGGCGAGCACGAAATTCGCGACCCAGATGGGGACCAGTTCACCGGAGAAGGGATCCACGGCGAAACGTCCCGTGAAAATCCCTTCCTTCTCTGCCTTGGCCAAATCAGCCGCGCGCATGATTTTCTGACGCAGGCGATTCCACTCGGCTTCGATGGTCGCGTGTCCGGGCATGCCTTCAAATAATTTCGACAGCAGCGGATGTCCCGGCGACAGCAGGACGGCGCTGGCGCCATAGATCGTGTCGATGCGCGTGGTGAAAACTTCGATGGACGCGCCGTCCATTTTCGCCACGGGAAATTTCACGCGCGCGCCGCGCGATTTGCCGATCCAGTTCTGCTGCATCAGCAAAACGCGCTCGGGCCAGCCCGCGTGAAGCCCGGCCATGTCGTCCAGTAATTCGTCGGAATATTTCGTGATGCGCAAAAACCACTGCTCGATTTCCTTCACTTCGACCGGCGTGGTTTCGTGCCGCCAGCAGCAGCCGTCCACCACTTGTTCGTTCGCCAGCACGGTCTGGCACTGCGGGCACCAGTTCACTTTGCTGCGCTTGCGATACGCCAGGCCGCGTTCGAGCATGCGAAGGAAAAACCACTGGTTCCAGCGATAGTATTCGGGTTCACAGGTGGAAATTTCGCGGCGCCAGTCGTAGCTGAAGCCGAACCGTTTGCAGACAGCTTTCATCTGCGCGATGTTCGAACGCGTCCATTCGCCGGGAGGAATGCCATTTTTTATGGCGGCGTTTTCGGCGGGCAGTCCAAACGAATCCCAGCCAATCGGATGGAGCACGTTGAATCCGCGCATGCGCTTGTAACGAGCCACCGCGTCGCCAATCGTGTAGTTGCGCATGTGGCCCATGTGCAGCGTGCCCGAAGGATACGGCAGCATTTCGAGGACGTAATATTTTGGCCGCTTCGCGTCGCGGTCGGCGTGGAAGGTTCCCTGCTCTTCCCAGATTTTCTGCCACTTCGCTTCAATGGCTTGTGGCTCGTACTCGCTCAATGGCTGATTCACCTCTTGTGTCGTTTCGCTTTTACGCGTCGCGCGCTTGTTGTGCCGCCGCGTTTTTTCGCTGCTTTTCGTTTCGACCGCCGCACGGGAAAACCATCCGCGACGTTGCCCGTGCGCTTCAGTGTTATCCCCACCAAGCGCCAAAGCAGGTGCACATTTCGGCGGTCATCGCCGGGGCGATCAATCGGCGTTTCGAGAATAAACGCGCGTCCCGCCAGCAACGGATGATTCAGAATCCTGCGAAAGGCCTCGACGCCGATTTTCCCTTTGCCGATGTGTTCGTGGCGATCAACGCGCGAGCCCATCGCCGCCTTCGAATCGTTCACGTGCACCACGAACACGCGTTCGAGTCCCACCGTTTGCTCGATTTCCTTGAGCGCGCCCTCCAGCCCCGCGGGACGGCACAGATCGTGTCCCACGGCGAAGAGATGCGCGGTGTCCACGCACACGCCGAGCGGAATATCGGGGCACAGGTCAAGAATGCTTTGCAGTTCCGCGAATCGCGAGCCGACCGACGTTCCCTGCCCCGCTGTATTTTCCAGCAGGATGCGCAGGCCGTTGAAATTCACGCCACGCGCCGCTTGCTTCAATCCATCCGCGATGGCGGCGATGGCCGAACTCATGCGCGCACCTTTTCCGCATCCCGGATGGGCGACCAGAAAATCCGCGCCGAGCGCAGCCGCGCGCACCAGTTCGTCATGAAATGCCTGAATGGAACGGACGCGCAGGACACGCTCCGGCGAAGCGAGATTGATCAGATAGTTGCCGTGAACGACGAGAGGACCGAGGCCCAATTCAACGCGACGGTCTCGGAAACGCTGCGCGCCCGCATCCGCGACGTTTGAGCCGCTCGGGCCGCGGCTCCACATTCGCGGACTGGCCGAAAATATTTGCAGCGCGTTGGCGCAGAGGCTGTGCGCGATTTCGAGCGAGGACGTGATGTCGCCCGCGATCGATGTGTGGATTCCGATGCGGATGCTGCCATCCATCCAGGCGGGCAGCAGCGGCTTGGTCACAGGTTCGGGACGGTATTCATCACTGGGGACGTACGCCTGAGTTGAACTGTGCTGAGGCTCTTCCATTCCCTCTAAACGCTTCTCAATTTTGCGTGAACGTGCATTTTACAGGATTCGCTTCACTTCCGCAAACGATAACCACCGACCTGCTTCGCTGAGAACCCAATTGCAATTTCAAATGTTCAGAAATAGAGTACAGCATCTCTTAATTACTTTCCGTGTGTAACTCATAGAAGACTCGCTCACTCTGCGTTCGGGAGGGAACTGTGGGATTCGACACTCTGATACCGAGCGGGACAAATCCTCAGTCTGCTGGTCTGACACCGCCCATTGGTGCTATCTGCGGATTTTGGCGGCGGTTAGGAGCGTTTATGCTCGACTGGCTGATTCTCGCGGTCCCACTGGAGGTTTTTGGATGGCTTTACTTCGACCGATTGGCCCGGATGGGCGACCGGGGAGCAGTCGTGGGTATTGTTGTCGCGGTCGTCTATTTCGGCATTCTGGGCAGTTCGATAGGAAACGGCCAAACGATTGGAATGCGAGTCTGCAAAATCAAACTCGTTGACGCCGAGGGGAAACTACTGCCGGTGTCCAAATCACTGTTCCGGTATGCGATTCTTTGGATTCCCCTCGCTCTCAGTGGCGCTGCCATGACGAATCCTTTACCGGCCGTAATTGACGTCGCATTGTTCTTCATAATCTATCTTTACATTTTCAATCGCCTTACTCGGCAGAGCCTTCACGATCTCGCGGTCGGCTCGTTCGTTGTTCAGGCGGCAACAGCGGGCCAGCCCATTCATCAGCGCATGTGGAAACCCCATTTGGTGATTGCATCAGGATGCGTTGCTTTTGGGATCGTTGCTTCCGTTCTTTTCTCCACGATGATCAAGGGAGCCGGCCCGTTTCCGGAACTGTTTGCGATTCAGCGGCAAATTGCGGCCTCGGGGAAAGTGCGTCAGGTTGGCGTGCAAGCAACCGCGAATTGGTCGTCCAACGGGAAAACGTCGCACTCCATCGTTGTGACTGTAATCTGGAATGGCAAGCCGGTAGATTATGAGAAGGCCGCTGCGGAATTGGCTGCGGTTGCTCTTCATGCTGATCCGAATCTGATGGAGCGCGATGTCTTGCGGATTTCCATCCGCACAGACTTCAACCTGGGGCTCGCCACTGGCGGCCTATCGCGCTCATTTGACCACTCGCCTAGCCAGTGGCAGCAGCTTGTGTCCCCAGCAGCTAGGCCACAGCCTCCTCATGAGGCTGCTTCAAACGATAACGCCTGACGGGGATCAACACCCTCTCCGAACTTCACGGCAAGTACGAGAATTATATGCTTAACTCCCTAGGGTGTGGACGTACTTTGCGAGACGTGGAAACGTGGGCATCACGCTGACTTGACGCGTCCTACCACTAGTAGTAGTATGGGCTTGTTATATTAAGTACGTCTGATGGACTGAACAGAATGGCCCACACTGCTGAATTCGCAAGAGACACACAAAAACCGCAAGCGCCCGCGGATAGGCTCCTCGCTATCTTCGAGCGGGACATGGCTAAGTATCCGGCCGACGAACAGGCCCGAAAATGGGATGCTCTTGAGCAATATGTCAGCCACGCTGTTGCTGAGATTCCCTCCAAGCAGCGAGGGCTGCTTGCCACTCTACGGAACCTTCTGCGATCCCTTGGAAGCGCAAGGCACCGATAAATAGTTCTCGCGTCGGCAAGTTCAACAAATCCCGCATCAGTTTCTCTTTCCGTCTTTGTTCCTCAATGGCGGCTGTTTTAGCGGGCGGATGCCATCCCAACTCGTCTGTCATCGGGCTGAAAGATTACCACCTTTAGGCTGGTTCGATATATAATTTCCGTAAGTGGCGGTTGACCTGCGACCCGCGGTATCCTATACTTCCGGCTTGAAAATGAACGCTCTGACGGCAACGCGCTATTTTTATTGCAGCTTTACTTACCGCTATCCTTACGGGGTAGCGGCCACGGTGAAGCGCATGCGCGCGGGAGTTGACGGGATGTAACAGCAGAGCGCAGAGAAAGTTCACCGAAATCGGCCGCAAACCTCGACAGGGTTTGCGGCTTTTTTTTTTTGCGAACTGCATTGCTTAGCAGCTTGTTGAAAAAGTGCTCCTGATTGCCATCTCTGCCGTCGCGAGCGAACCGGAGCGCGCAAATCCAAGGAAACAGCAGATTCCTCGTCGCGGCTGCTCCTCCCTTCGCCGAAAACGCTCAGGGCAGGCGGAACGACAGCAAATGAGGTTTTTCAACAGGCTGTTAGGAAGAAACGAGGGCGGCTTTTACCGCGACGGACACTTAAAAAGGAGAAGTCAAATGACGTTGAACGACCATAGAAGAAGGATCGACGAGCTAGACCGCGAGCTTGTCCGCTTGCTGAACCGGCGGGCGCAAATGTCGATTCAGCTCGCGCAGATCAAAAGGGAAAACGGCTTGCCCATGCGCGATGAGGCTCGCGAGGAGGATATTCTCCGGCACGCTCAGCGCTACAATCCCGGGCCGCTCGACGCTCAAGCTGTGGTCGCGATCTTTCGACACATCCTCGACGAATCGCGGCGCGTTACGGCGGAATTGCTGCTCGAGCCCGCCGGCGACACCGCTGATTCACGGCGAGGCGCCCGATGACTTCCCTAGAGCCCATCTCACAAATCCCTTGGCCGAGTACCGTGTCAACCTCAGGGGTTAAAGCCCCTGAATTTTCTGGCCTCTTCGGCACGGCTGAAGCCGTGCCCTGACGAAGACCGTTTATGAGATGACTTGTAGTTAGCAGGGACGCGGATTGCAGCGCTGCCGCGCGATGCAGTACACTCATTGGTTCAACGAAGCATTGTTCAAAGCATTGTTCGACGCATTGGGACGCATCGTCAAACCGTGCGGGCGCTGCGGGCCCTGCGTGCAAATCTTTTGCGAATGCGGGGTCAGTTTTAATTTTGACTCTTTGTGTGACGATCAAAAAAAATTCAAACTGGGGAGACTGGTTGAATGCTGGTTGTAATGCAATCCCACGCCACTGAGGAGCAAGTCCGCGCCGTATGCGACCGCATTGAATCGCTCGGCTTGCGCGCCCACCCGATTCCCGGCTCAAACCGCACCGCTATTGGCATCACAGGAAATTCCGGCGCCATTGATATCGGCTCGCTCGAAGCAATGTCCGGAGTAGTGGAATGCATTCCCGTCAGCAAGCCCTACAAACTGGTAAGCCGCGACGCCAAGGAAGAGAACACCGTGGTGCGCATTCCCACTCCCGCGGGGGAAGTGTGCATCGGCGGCGCGGCGTTGGCCATCATTGCGGGGCCTTGCGCCGTCGAAAATCGCGAGCAGGCGATGGCCGTCGCGCAGTGCGTCAAGAAGGCAGGCGCGCACCTTTTTCGCGGAGGCGCGTACAAACCGCGCACATCGCCCTACAGTTTTCAGGGCTTGGGCGAGCCGGGTCTGAAGATTCTGGCGGAGGTGCGCGAGCGCTTCGGGCTGGGCATCGTGACGGAGGCAATCGACAACGAGAGCCTTGATCTGGTGGAGGAATACGCCGACGTGATTCAGATTGGCGCGCGCAACATGCAGAATTTTTCGCTGCTTAAGAGAGCGGGCAAGGCTTCGAAGCCCGTGCTGCTGAAGCGCGGCATGTCCGCAACGCTTGACGAATTTTTGATGGCGGCCGAGTACATACTTTCCGAAGGCAATTACCAGCTGATTTTGTGCGAGCGCGGCGTGCGCACTTTCTCCGAGCACACGCGCAACACTCTGGACCTGAGCATCATTCCGGCGGTGCAATCGCGCAGCCATTTGCCGATTCTGGTGGATCCGAGCCACGGAACGGGCCGCCGCAGCAAAGTGCTTCCCCTTTCGCGCGCCGCGATTGCGGTGGGCGCCGATGGATTGATTGTCGAGGTGCATCATGATCCGGACCGCGCGCTTTCCGACGGCGCGCAGTCGATCATTCCCGAGGAACTCGAGGAATTGATGAAAGAAGTCCGCCAAATCGCTTCCGTGGTTCATCGCACGCTCAACTAGCCAACCGTGGCCACCCCGTCATCCGTTTTTGCGCAGCCCCCGCCGCGTGGACGCAATTTCAAATGGAATGTCCGGCTCGTCTTCGTTCTGGTGATTCTGCTGGCGATTTCGACCGTTGAAATTGTCCGCGAACATCGGCCCTCGTTCCTCCGCCCGGGCGTGCATTTATACGCAT
>DAHUXN010000043.1 GCA_027307115.1 Acidobacteriota bacterium | reverse complement strand
ACGAGCCGCATGTTTGGCCGGGCGGAGAAGAGCGCATCGTGGACTCGCACGATTTTCCGATATCGAAAACGGTGGTCGGCGTGATCATGGACTTGAAGCCCGGAGCGCTGCGCGAAATGTACTGGCATCCCAACGCGGATGAATGGCAGTACTACATTAAAGGGCGCGCGCGCGTGGGGATCTTTGGCGCGCACGGAAGGTCGAAAGTAGACGAATTCGGGCCGGGTCAGGTGGCGTTCATCCAGCAGGGGTTCGGGCATTACATCGAGCAGGTGGGCGACGAGCCGACGCGGATTTTGATTACGTTCCCGGCGGCCGAGTATCAGGAGATTTCAGTTTCAACGTGGCTGTCGAATAATCCGGCGCAATTGCTGGAGGATAATTTCGGGATCAGCGAGGAAGACGTGGCGCGCCTGCCGAAAGCGAAGATGGCGATTTATGGGCCGCATGCAAAAAAGTGATATTTTGCACGCGGAGACAATGTCGACGGCGATGGAGCGATTCAAATATTTCGCGACGCTGTTTGTTGTAGGTGTCTGCGCTTCCTTCTTTGTGGTGATGCAAGCGGGCGGTCAGCGAGAATCCGAATTTTCCCGCCTGATCGCCAAAAGCGGCGCGAAACAGAACATCGTGAAACCCGCCAGCGGCATTTTGAAGCATCCCTATATGGTTCCTGCGGGCCCCTACACGCAACTCTTCGATTGGGACACTTATTTCATGGGCGTGGCGCTCAGCTACGATGGTGTTGGCGAGCCACTCGAAAATTCCGTGAAGGATTTTCTGGATTTTACCGACGAGAATTGGAACTCGACGGGGTACACGCCGCGTGAGATCGCCGCCGACGCTCCTGATGCGTTGCCGCAAATGTGCAAACCGTTTCTCGCGCAGATGGCGATACGAGCGTCGCTGACTTTGAGGAATTACGAATGGCTGCGCGAGCCGAGCGGAGCCACGCACAGGACTTACTATCAAAAATTGGGTGACACGCTGGCTTATTGGGAAAACACTCGGCGGGCGAATGATGGATTGTTCCGCTGGTTCAACGGAGTGGAAAGCGGCGTGGATAATAATCCTGCGGTGTCGGACGAGCCGGCGGACGTGAGCGAGGGAGTGGATCTTCAGTGCTACATTTATCGGGAATATCGCGCGATGGCCGTTCTCGCTGAGAAACTCGGCAATGCGAGCGATGGAAAAGCGTACGACGCGAAGGCGGAAGCGCTTGCAAAGTTGATTCGCGAAAAAATGTGGTCGGAGCGCGACAGCATGTTTCTGAACATCGACTCGCGTACCGGTCGCATGATTCACATCAAGACCTGGACGAATTTCGTGCCGCTGTGGGCGGGCATCGCGACGAAGACTCAGGCGGAACGGACAATTCGAGAGCACTTGCTGAACGGCAAGGAATTTTGGTCGCCGAATGGCATTCGAACTTTGGCTCCCGCGGAGCCGCTTTACAATCCACGGTCAGGTTACTGGCGCGGGCCTGTGTGGATCGTGTCGAATTATCTGATGATGCGGGGGTTGGCGAACTACGGGAACAAGAAAGAGGCGGTGAAGCTCGCGGAGGAAACCGTGAATCTGTTGGTGCGCGATTTGCGCGCCACCGGAGGAATGAACGAAAACTATAATCCGGAAACGGGCGAGCCGGCAGCCGCTGGACATTTCGTGAGTTGGGACCTCCTTGCCGAGCACATGCTCGAAGAAGCAGAGAACGGCACCGACCCGACGGCGATCAAATGAGAGTCTCCCGAGGGGACGAGGAATCTGCTTAGCCCGTTTTGGTTTCCTCTCAGGCCGGATTTCACCGATTGCTGGCCTGCGTGACTACGTTGCCCCCATGCAGCAGTCACTGCCTCGCGTGATCCAGGTCACCGACTCGATTAGTCCTGACTGATATACGCGGGACAGAGGTGTTTCCGTGAGATTCAGAGTCTTGGTTTTATTCGGATGTCTAGCGTGCGTCTGTTTGTTCACTTCAAGCGCGATTTTTGGAGCAAGTGTGACAACTACCGCGCAGACCGATACATGCACGGCGACAGGAACAATGTCGGTATCGTGCAGCAGCCGGTATTCGTATGCCTCCGCAAAAGCGGGATATGAATCCATTGAACTCGGAGCCTATGTGGTGCCGCCTGTTTTTCCCGACTCGGGTCCCAGCGGAGCTTTCGCTTCAGCGAACGTAAGTGATCTACTGACATTTACGGATGGCTCACTAGCGAGCCCGGCGTTTGTTGAGTTCGTTTTCGGCGTCCAATCGATCGCGGACTGTCGTTTCGCGCGGTTGGGTGCAAGCGTTGCAAACCAATCCGTGCCGCTTTCCGGAAACGGGGACGTCTCCACGTTTACGACGGCGCCCGCAAGTATTACGTTCGGCACGCCGTTCAGTTTCGGGATGTCGGGTGATGTGCTCTGCGGAGGATCTAGCGGCGGATCCGCGGGACAATCAGTCTTGAACCTCTACTTAGAGGACATAATCATCCTGGGTCAGAACGAAATGCCGATCCTGGGCATCTCGCTAGCTTCCGCTTCGGGGACGGCATATCCGCTCGATGCGCGAAATATCACGCCGGAGCCAGCCGAGATCCTCTTGATGGGTACGGGCGTTTTGAGTGTGTTCGCGGCTGTTCGCAAAAGACTGTTTGCAGGGAATTAATGGTCGGAAGCGGTGCTCAGCGCCCGAGCCCTGCGCCATTTCGTCACCGTGCATACGAGGCCGCGCGGGCGCAACAGGCAGCGCCCCTACGTGGGCGGAGGCTAGACGCAGGCCGTCGATTAATCAATTAGGGGACCGCGGGACGCGACGGAGCGGCGCCAGCGGCGATTTTTAGTGTTGCGGACTGTAAGCCAGACGAGCGCGCGGTCAAGATAATGTCTCCCGGTTGTTTTTGCGATTGCACGATGACTTGGGCAAGGCCGTTGAAGCAGTGGCGCATGGCGAGAATTTGTGGCGCGTTGGGTGTAGGTCGTGCGCTCTGATCGGACATCGAGCCAAACATCAGAGCGCCGTGAGAATCGTAGAGTTGCGAGGGAGGTTTGTCGGCTTCGTGGCTGGAGGGATCACCGTTGCCGACGCCGATAACTCTTCCGGGACCGGTGAGTTCAAAAGTGACTTCGTTGGCGGCAATGGGAACGACGCGGTCTTTCTCATCCAAGATTTCGACTGCGATGACAGCGACATCCTCACCGTCGGCGTCGATTGTTTGACGATCGGGTGTGAGCTTGACGGTCGCAGGCGCGCCAGTGGTTTCCTGCCGCGCTTCGGCGATTAATTTCCCGCGCGTGAAGCCTCGCGCCAGGAGTGTTCCCGGGGCGTAGTTCACTTTCCATTCGACGTGCGAGTTGCGCGGCATGGGATGTTTACCGAGGTTTTTCCCATTGAGAACAAGCTCGACCTCCTCGCAATTGCCATGGACCCACACGCTGATAGCCTGGCCTTCTTTCCCCGGCCAATTCCAGTGCGGAAAAACGTGCAGGACGGATTGTGAAGTCCACCACGCTTGATAATAAAAAAAGGTGTCCTTGGGGAAACCGCACGTGTCGATGACGCCGAAATGTGAGCTGATGCAGGGCCACCGGTAGGGCGAAGGCTCGCCACGATAATCGAATCCGGTCCACAGAAAAGCGCCGGCGGCAAACGGACGCGCGGAATAAAAGTTCCACCACTGTTCAGCAGTGGAAGCGTAATGCCCCGGAGTGTTCACGTCGTATGCGGACATATATCCGCGCACGGGATCATTGGAGTAAATGCCGCGCGTGCACAAGGCGCTGGCTTCTTCGCTGCCGAAGCAGGGCTGCGTGGGAAAATCGGTGTGGAATTTATCCACGCTGCCCTCATGGAAGTAGTTGAAGCCCTGCACGTCGAGCACGGCGGAGGCACCCTGTCCCCAGCGGCCGTTCATTGCGAGCGTGACCGGGCGGCTCGGATCGAGGCGGCGGACGAGGCGCTTCATGCTTGCGCAGATGCGCGCACCGGTGGACGTGCCTTGCAGCGGCTCCTCGTTGCCAAGCGACCAAAGGAAAATGCTGGGATGATTGCGGTCGCGGCGAACCATGCGTTCGAGTTGGCTCAGGCCTTCGCGGCTGGAAGACATCATGCGCGTTTCGTCCATCACGAGCATGCCTAGGCGGTCGCAGGCATCGAGAAGCGCGGGCGTGGGGGGATTGTGCGAAGTGCGGTAGGCGTTCGCGCCCATTTCTTTCAATCGCGCGATGCGAAAATATTGCAGCCGATCGGGAAGCGCGGAGCCGACTCCCGCGTGGTCCTGATGATTGCATGTGCCTTTGATTTCGACGCGCTCCCCATTGAGGAAGAGGCCCTTGTCTGGATCGAAGTGGAAATCGCGAATGCCGAAGAGCGTTTCGCAACGATCGAGAGTCTGGTTGCCGCCGCTCGTGGTGGTGACCAGGCGATAGAGATGCGGATTTTCGAGCGACCAGAGAGCCGGATTCTCGACACGGAGAGTCTGCGAGATTGTCTGAGCGGCCCACCGAGGGATTGAGACAGCATCGGATTCGGCGGTGGCGATTTGTTTTCCGGCGGAGTCGAATATGGCTTGCGTGACGCGAAAGGATTGCGCGGAGTCCGACTCGTTGACCACCTCCGTGGCGATGGAAATCTGGGCGGAGCTGCGGTTTAGTGTTGAAGTGACGTACACACCATCCTGCGCGACGTGAAGCGGATTTGTTTTTACCAGCCACACGTGGCGGTAAATTCCAGCGCCTTCGTAGAACCAGCCTTCGTGCTCAGTGGCGTCGACGCGAACGACAAGGATATTTTTTTCGCCATAGTGCACGAAATCGGTGATGTCAAAACGGAACGGGGCGTAGCCGCTCAAGTTGCGGCCAAGATAAATTCCATTGAGGACAACGATGGCGTCGCGAAATACGCCGTCGAATTCGAGCGAAAGGCGGCGTTTGGAGTCGTCCGCGGGAATTTCAAAGATGCGGCGATACCAGCCGATGCTGGTTTCGGGAAAGTTGCGGCCAACGGGCTTGTAGCCGTAATCGGTAAGTTCGGGCGCGTTGACAAACGGCAACGCGACAGCGAAATCGTGAGGCAGGTCGATGGTTTGCCACTGGCTGTCGTCAAAATCATGGCGCGACGGCAGAAGGAGCTCGCCCGATTTGGCGAAGGCGCCGCCTTTGCCGTAGCCGAAATCCCGAGCAGGATCGTCGGCGTGGCCGAAGTGAAATCGCCAATTGAAATCGAGAATAAGGCGCTCGCGCGGCGATAGCTCGGGCTGACCGGCGATTTCCTGGCGCGGCGATTCGGCCTCGCTCAATAGCGGAGAGGCGGATTGCGACGCGAATGCGCGCGCGGCAGCAGGAGCTATCGCGCCGATCTTCAGAACGTCGCGCCGGGTGAAATTTTTGGGCGTCATGGAAAGCGTTTATACCACCAGATTCGGTGAAAAGTTTAGTAAGATAACCGAATCGCGGCTGCGCGGGACTCCCCAGACGGTTTTGGAGGGTCGGGCATCTAATAAACAATGGCCAGCAAATCCATTCCGGTGCGCACGCCAGGATTTTTGCGCTCTTCGATTGAGGCCAGCGCGCGGCAGGCGTACAAGCACGTTCGCGTGGATCCGGATGCGTATCTGCGGCACGTGCAGCGCGCGCACATGCTTCCGATAGAGAAATGGCAAGATGTGTTTTACCTCGGGCCGGAAATTCTGAAGCCCCACGCCGACAGCGTGATCCGTTCTTCGGTGAAAGCCGCGGCTCTCGAGGGAATGGGGCTGGGGCTCGGCGGATGGATGACCGTGGTACCGGATTTGGGAATTCTGTCGGCAATCACGATGCGTTTGCTGCAAAAGCTCAGCTTGATTTACGGATTCGAATACGCAACGGACGAGGACGCGGTCGAATTATGGATGGCGGCGGCGAGCGCGGCGGGTTTAGACCTGGGCAAGGATTTCATCGAGAAGCAGGCCATCGAGCGGCTGGTGCCGCGCATCATGGACGTGGTTGCCGCGAAGATGAGCGCGGAAATTGCGGAGAAGTGGACGGCTCGGTTGATACCACTGCTCAGCGCGGGAGCCGGAGGCGCGCTGAATTATTATTTCGTTCGCGCTTGGGGGCGTCGCGCGCAAAAACATTTTGAGGCGCGGCATCGGCTGGTTCGCGCGCAGAAATTCTCGCCGCGGCTGACGGCGGGGGCGGTCACGCCTCTACCTCCATTGACGCAGTAAGAGCAGCGCAGCTATTTCGTGCACTGTTTTTTGTAGCCTGCGGAAGTCTTGCTGCGGAAAATTCTCGAGAACTTCCGTTAAAAATTATTTTAGTGCGGCGGCTTTGGGAACCTTCGTCGCTTGCCACGCTACAACTTGCCACCGGCCATTTCGCCGGACGAAAGTACCCGTGTTGCGATACGACTCGGTTTTAACGTCGGTCCCTGCGGCGTTTTTGGTTTCCGTGCGCGCGACCAGGCGGAAGGCCACGATGGCGGCGTCGCCGAAATCGTGAACAGTGACGTTCTCGGCGGAGTAGGTCGTCTTTTTATCTGACGTCGGCTTCATGCTGCCGACGTTCTTCATGATGTCCGACTTGTGCCGGACCAGCGCGTTCGAGCCGGTGTAAATCACATCGTCGGCGAAAAATCGTTCGAAGCCCGCGCGATTGCCGTGGCTCGCGTCGTCGAGAAACTGATTCAGCATGGCGGTGATCTGATGCGCGGTCGTGGATTGCGGTGCTTGCTGCGCGCGAAGCGCCGGGACCAACAGCACGATCATTACAGCCAGTTTTGCGATTTTCATTGCGACTCTCCGCGTCTTCGTAAACAGGCACATTTCGCGACGTTCAGATTGGTGAGCGAATTTTTTGGTGCGGAAGGAGGGAGTTGAACCCCCACGGCCTCTCGGCCACAGGATCCTAAGTCCTGCGCGTCTGCCAGTTCCGCCACTTCCGCCATGCCCAGACGGTAGCAAATGCAGGAAACCGAGGCAATTCTTTGTAGCAGCCTTTACCCTTCACTCCTGTGCCTTCAACAGTCTCGCGCCTTTGTACTCCATTTCGTACAAGTAATTCAGCAGATCTTCCATAACGTCGATTGCCAATTTGACATTCCCAATTTTCGGCGCCTTCAGCTTGTGGACCGCTTCGTTTCCAGTAAACCGAAAATGATGTAAGGCTTCGATAATATTATTATTCGGCAAGAGTGTTCTTAGGTTATTTATTTTTGCCTTCAGAACTCTGCCAGAAATGTTTTTATCATCGCACACACCTTCGAGTAACGCCCTCAGGCCCGCTGTGGCAAGTATCAACGAACCATCATTGAAGCATTCAATTGTTTCACCATAAATCTTCTCCAAGGTTGTACCTAGTTTTTTAAAACGCTTAGGCACCAGTGCAGCATGTAGCCGTTTGGGAAAATATTCGGTGTGATACTCGGGTTCCCCGTCGTTGTCGCACGATTCCGAATCTGATTCCTTTATTTCGAGAACGCCTGTTTCGCATCCAGCACAGATCCAGAGGTTGTATTCGACCATCCCTTGTATGCCAGCCTCCGGTATTTCCCACTCATGAACGTATTGCCCTTTCCGGTCGTGGTTAGTAGCTGTACGACAGCGGTTACAATATAGCTTCGTCTTTTCGTCTGACACCGAGGTGTCCCCTTAACCCGCGCGGATTCTACCATCTTTCAAAAC
>DAHUXN010000067.1 GCA_027307115.1 Acidobacteriota bacterium | reverse complement strand
AACCGTCTCCGCGATTCTAGGGAAAGAAGATCTGATCATCTCCGACGAGCTGAACCACGCCTCCATCATCGACGGCTGCCGCCTCTCCCGCGCCACCATAAAAGTTTTCAAGCATAAAGACATTGCCGATTGCGAACGCATCCTCCAGGAAACAAAAGACTGGAACGGCCACAAGCTGCTCGTCACCGACGGCGTCTTTTCCATGGAGGGCGACATCGCGCCGCTTCCCGAGCTTTGCGATCTCGCCGAAAAATACAATTGCATCATGATGGTCGACGACGCTCATTCCTCCGGCGTTCTCGGCCGCAACGGACGCGGCACCGTCGATCATCTCGGCTGCCACGGACGCGTCGACATTCAAGTTGGCACGCTCAGCAAAGCCATCGGCTCCATCGGCGGCTACGTTTGCGGCTCCCGCGACCTCATCCAGTTCCTTTACCATCGCGGCCGCCCGTTCCTGTTCTCCACTTCGCATCCGCCCTCCGTCACGGCCACGTGCCAGGCCGCCTTCGAGCTTCTCGATTCCGACGCGGGCGAAAAACTCATCAAACGCCTGTGGAGCAACACGAAATTTTTCAAGCGCCGCCTCAAACGCCTCGGTTTCAAAACGGGCAAGAGCGACACGCCCATCACGCCCATCATGGTCGGCGAGACGGACAAAGCCTTCGAATTCTCCCGCGAGCTTTTCCAGGAAGGACTGCTGGCCATGGCCATTGGCTATCCCACTGTCCCGCAAGGCACGGCTCGCCTGCGCACAATTGTCACCGCCACGCACAAGCGCGCGGACCTCGAACGCGCCGCCGAAATCCTGGAGCGCGTCGGTAAAAAAATCGGCGTGATCTGACGCGCAACTGAAATTCATTTTCTTTGACGAACCGATCGCAAGCATCAGCGTAAGCACAGCTCGTATTCAGAGGGTCAGAGGATGTTTGCCATGAGCAACGGAACAGACAACAAGATCGAACTGCCCGAAAAAGTAAATCCCTCGCGTTACTTGCAACCTGACGAGACGGAAAACGGCGAGACCGATAACGTCGATGAAGCTTCGCGCGAATCGTTTCCCGCAAGCGATCCACCGGCATGGACCGTAAACCGAAAAGGCACGAAGAAATGAACGCCGCGTAGCATTCTGGAGCCGTTCTTGAGGCGCATCAGCCTTTCCGAAATTCATGAGCAGCCGTGGTTCCCCAAGTTTCTTCGGGATGATGTCACCGACGTACTGCAGTTCACTTTGAATTTCGGAAGGGTCTATCAGCCTGCCGCCCGGTGCCTTCGTAACGCCCTCAAAGCCGCCGGAACCGATCGTCTGGTCGACCTCTGCTCGGGGGCAGGCGGCCCATGGTCGTGGCTATATCGCCTTGTTGAAAACGACGAAACACCCAAGCTGCAAGTTTGCCTCACGGACAAGTATCCAAATATAGCGTCGTTCGAGCGGCTTCATGAAGCGTCCGGCGGAAGAATTGGTTATTGCGCGGAGCCCGTCGACGCGGCGAACATTCCGGCGCACCTTCGCGGATTCCGCACACTGTTCACTTCCTTTCATCATTTTTCTCCGGACGAAGCTGCGGCAATCATTCAAAATGCCGTGGACACGCACCAGGGCATCGCCATCTTCGAGGCGCCCAGACGGAGGACGTTGAGCATTGTAATGGCCGTCCTCATGCCCTTGTCGGCTCTGCTGATGGGGCCGTTCATTCGTCCCTTTCGGCTGTCACGCATAATCTGGACGTACCTCCTCCCCGTGATTCCTTTTGTCCTTTGGTTTGACGGAATTCTTTCGTGCCTGCGCGCGTATTCTCTCGCGGAACTCTCGGAATTGATTCGCACCTTGAAACCAAATAATTACAAATGGGAAATTGGTGAGCGAATGGGCTTGCTCGCGCCCATGACATACGTGCTCGGGTTTCCGGAGACAATCGTCAACAGTTTGGCTTTTGAATCTGCAGAGACGGTTTCGGCAGTTCAGTCCAACGCACAGGCGGAAAGGGTGTTAACGGACCTGCGATAACTGGCATGTACATTCTTCCGCATCTGTTACATTTTCACTCGGCAGTTTGCCTTCTCAACTGCTTGGCAAAACCCGCAAATTGCTGTAAATAGGCCGGTTTCATCTTAGGAAATCGGATTGCCTCATGTCTTCCAGACTCCAGGGCATAGTGTGTGTCTCCGCCGCATTGCCCTAGGGGGATTCAGCCAGGAGGAATTCATATGGGTAAACTCGGTTTCTCATTTCTGCTTGTGGCGACGATGGCGTTGACTGCCGGAGCACAGTCCGCCAACCAGCAGTATCGCTCAAATGATCGCCAGCAGGCGCAATCACAACAGACGAAGGCCGCTCAATCAAATGATAAGCAGAGCGGCGCGCAGGCATCAGCGTCCGGCTCGGCCAACGCGTCGGCAAATGCCGGAGGAACCTCAGCGGGCCTCTCTTCCGGAACGACCATCAATACCGAACTGCAAACCACGCTTGACGCGCGCAAATGCCATCCGGGACAGCGCGTTGTTGCGAAAACCACGCAGGACGTCAAACAGGACGGCCACGTGGTCCTGCGGAAGGGAACGCAACTGATCGGCCATGTGACCGAAGCGCAAGCCAGAACGAAGGCAAACGCCGAGTCTTCAGTCGGTATCGTCTTCGACGAAGCCGTGATGAAGAAAGGCCAGGAAGTGCCGTTCCACGCCGCGATTCAAGCGCTCGCCGCTGCACAGTCCACGTCAGCCGCTTCGCTTGACAACGACATGATGGAACCTTCCAGCGCTCCGATGGGCCCCGGCGGTGGCTCCATGGGCGGTGGCGCGATGGGCGGCGGCGTGGTGGGTGGCGCCGGATCCGCGGTGGGATCAGCCGCAGGCGCGACGCGCGGTATGGCCGGCGGTTTACCTCAGACGGCTAATGGCGCAGTTGGCGCAACTTCAGCCACTGCTGCCTCGGCGGGAGGCAATCTCCGCGGCTTGAACGCGGCTGGTCAGTTGACTTCGGCCAGCAGCGGCGTCATTGGCATGAATGACATGAACCTCACGTCCGCAGCCGCTAATTCCACGCAAGGCTCGGTTGTTACCTCCGCGAGGCGCAACGTGCATCTGTCCAGCGGCACGCAGATGCTCCTGCGAGTGAACGGTAACTGACTGCGCATTTTCTCGGGCCGTGCGAAGCCGCCGCTTTGCACGGCCTTTTCTGTTGCGTGGCCCTCAAAACGCGTTTGTTGACTCTTTATCTATCGCTCGCGCACTTCGTTACTGCGGAAAAGCACCGTATCCCGCCACAATCGAAACTATCACCCCTGCTTGCCTCTCTTGCGAGCAGGAAAAGGGATGGGATAATCCATGCAGAAACCACGACGCTTGGGAATTCTCCCGTTGTCGCTATGCATTCTAGTTTGGGCGGCAGGTTGCAGCCATGCGAACTTTAACTTCGGCGGAGGCGGGGGCGCCAAGACGGCCCCGATGCTTCTGACGTTCCACGACACGCCGGCGGCCGGCATTACCGTTACCTCCTTCGAAGTCACAGTCTCAGGCGCCGTGCTGCAACCCGGCAATGTGTCGCTGCTGGCGTCCCCGCAAACGATTGAGCTCACACAGCTCCAGACCAACTCCGCTTTCCTCTCGACCACCAACGTCCCAGTCGGAACCTACACGAGCCTGACGATCACCTACGCTAGCCCGCAGTACACATTCTTGAATGATTCTGGCGTGTCGGTCACCGCCGGGGGTCAGACGTGCGCTGCGGGAGCTTCTTGCGTCGTGACTTCCCCGGCAGCTTCGCCCCTGACGCTGACATTGTCCAGTCCTTCTTTTCCCTCGCTCGTCGTCGGCGCGACCAATCAGACCCTGCTCGAAGTGGACGTCAACTTGAACAACATCATCCAACCCAACTTCTCGCTCAATTTCGGCCCGAGCGCTTCTGGAGGATCTGGAGCAGTCACAGTCACTCAATTCACCGGAACAGCGGGGACTACTGCGATCGGCAATTTCAACGTCACGGGCCAGGTCGCCTCCGTCTCAACGAGTCCTGCCAATCAATTCACGATCACCACGCCGGCGGGAAAGACGCTCACCATCAAGGCCAACGCGGCGGCATTTGAATTTGCGCGCGCCAATTGCACGAATAATGATTTCACTTGCCTCGCCGCAGGCCAGATCGTTGACGCGAACGTCGACATCTTCAGCGACGGCTCGCTCAGCGCCACCGAAGTTGACTTCGACGACGCCTCCGGCACCCAGCAGGTCAGCGGCACCATCGTCACCGAGAACAACTCTCCGCCCACCAGTTTCCAAATGATTGTTCATAACACCATTCCGCCGGTTGCCAGCCTTCCTCCCGGAACTCCAGTCACCGTCAACATCGGCGGCGCCGCTTCATTTGTAATCAACAACGGCTCGTTCGTTTTGCCGATAGGAGCCAGTTTCGCCTCCCCCTCCGACGTGATTGTCGGCCAGGAAGTGGAAGCTCGCGTAGCTTCGGGCATCAGCATTTCGAATGGCGCATTCACCGCCGACCGCCTCGCTCTGGAGCAAACGCAGCTCGAAGCCAACGTCAGCTCCATCAGTCCGCAGGCTCAGCCATTCCCATTTTTCGTTTTCAATCCTTTGCCCCCGCTCTTTACTCAGGCGTTAGTGGGTCCTGCCACTCAACTTCAGGTGGATATCACCGGGGCAGGCCAGAGCGGCGGGACAATTTTCGAGAACCTCACTCCGCTCAGTCTCAGCGGCGTTACGGTCGCCCAGAAAGTGACCGCCGGTGGATTCCTCTTCAACACCACTGGCACCGTCGGCTCTCCCACAATTGTCGCCACCACTGTCCGCGGTGAAGTCCCGGGCACGTAGCACACCTTCGTCAGCAAATAAAAAAAGGCCGGGATTTCCCTTCCCGGCCTTTCTAATTTCGCTCTCAAAATCCCAAGAATATCTAGACTGCCACCGGTGCGGCTGTCGCTGACGTGCGCCGGAGATGCCGGTATATCGCAATGGCAATCGCGCCCATTCCCCACCAGAGCGCGACCAGCTTCACGATTGTGCCCGCATGATACGGCAACAGTTCAAGGCCGTGCAAAATCACCAACCCAAGAGCCAGCCGTCCTAGCAACGCTCCCGTGCCTTCGCCCTTTCCCAGCAAAGCGTCGCCAATCCACGTGCTCACGAAAGCCTGCGACGCATATAGCGCAATTGCATAAATCAGAATTGTCGCGATTCCCACGCCCAGTCCCACCATTGTGATGCACACGATAATCGCGACAATCGGCGTCGCGATCATAGCCACCACTCCCAACCCCAATGCCGGCAAAAATCTCCGGCTTGCCTGCATTCCGTCGGCGAAAAACCCAGGCAAAAGCAAAATCAGCGCGAGGCCGAAAACAAATGCAGCCCCCCACAGCAACGCGCGATGCCACCAATAACGCCCGGAAGAATAGTCAGGTCCTGTTTTCACCAGCGTGAACACCAACGGGCTCGCCAGCTTCGCCCCGGCATCCACGATTGGTTTGTGGAAGCCCGCGTAGGTCGTAGATCCTGCCATTTCCGCTTGGGAGCCTATATGCAGATGCGAACTGCGGAGTTTCGTATTCCCGCCCACCGAACCGTTGACTTCCAACTCAGCTGCTCTCCCCATCAGGTCCCGGCCGATTCTGCCATCCACTCGTCCCTCTGCGCCTTGGAAAGTGAAACTACCATCCACCTGCCCTTTCGGGTTCAATTCAATCTCTTCGCCTGCCGCCAGCACGTTTTTCGTCACTTTCCCGTTGATCATGATCATCTGGCTCCAGTTCCGCACGTTCCCGTCCACCTGTCCATTGATCCGTGTGGTCTGGCAAAAAGTGAACACATCGCCTGTGACGTGGCCGTTCACTTCGGCCTCCCGGCCCCAGATGAACACATCCCCGTTCACTGTCCCGTCGATGCGAATGTAATCCCCGGCCACGAACAAATCCGTGTTCAGCGTTTGTCCCGTCGCCAGCGTGTAGCTCGGATTTCCGTGCTCGATGTCTCCTGCATGCGCCGCCGGCGCGGCCAGAAGCAAAAACGGAATCAGCAGTATCACAAGCGCGATGTTCCCAAGTACCACGCCCACCGCGACTCCGCCTCGCCAGAATCGCTTCAGCAACGCCAGCGCCAGCATCGAAAATGCCGCCACGGTGAAAAATTCCACAAAACTCAGCACGCTCGACCATCCTTTCCAGAATGCGCCGCTAAAAAAGAGCATCGTCATCAAATTTCCTCCGCTGAACCCCGCCTGATTGAGCTGCTGCTGAAACGGTTCCACGATTCCATTCCACACCGTATAAATTCCCGCCGCGCCCATGGCCATCGCCGTCATCCATCCCCAGGACATGCCCGACTGCGTCGCTGGCGCCGCAAATCGCGCCGGAACCGCGTCTTTTTCCTGCAAGCTTCCTTCGAGCCAGCGTGTTTCGTGTTCCAGCGACGCCAGCACGGCCCGGCACTCCGCGCACTCGCTCGTGTGCGCCAGCACTTCGGCCGCTTGCGCGCGTTCGAGCTGCCCATCCAAATACAGAAGCGCCGCCATTTCGTCGAAGTGTTTCATCGCCTGCTCCCCGGCGCGGAAGCGCGTAGCCCTGGCGCCATCTGTTCGAGCGTCCGCCGCAATTGGTGCCGCGCGCGCAGCAACAGCACGCCCACAAACGGCCGCCGCACGCCCAGCGTCTCCGCAATTTCGTCGTAACTCATATCCGAGTAGTACCGCAACGTCAGCGCCATTCGCGTCCGGCTCGGCAACTGTTCGAGCGCCTTCCGCACCTGCTCACGCGAATGCTGTTCGAGCAATCGCTCCAGCTGCCCCGGGTCCGGATGCTCCAGCGGCATGCTCTCGACGTCGCCCGTTTCCAGGTCCTGTCGCACGCGCCGCCGCCGCAATAAATCCCAGCAGTGATTCGCCGTCACGCGGTAGAGCCACGCGTTGAATGGCCGCGAACCATCGTATTGTTCCAGCTTCCCGCGCAATTTCGCAAAGACCTCCGACGTGGCGTCCTCGGCGTCCTCTCGGGTGGGCATGGCCCGCCGGCAGAACCGGAAAATCGCGGGCGCAAATTGCCGGTAAAGCTGCGCCCAGGCCTCGGAGTCTCCGTCCCGCGCCTGCGCTATCGCCCGCTCCAGCCCTGCGTCTTGTCCTCCGGGTTCCATCTCGGGCTGCATATATGTCTACGCACCGCCACGCCACTAAGTTACACCAACCGTTCCTGACTGCGGACCAATACTGGTAATTTTTAACTGGTGAAGTTTATCGCGAATGGAGCCAAGAGCCTTCGTTTTGTGTCAGAGGGTAGCCGTGCTAGAAGATTAACCTGGGCATATTAGCCTTCTCACGCCGAGCGATACCACTTCAAAAGGAGTTCGCGCATTTCAGGTGATGCCTCGACGGGTGAAACAGAGGTGTTACCCATTATGATACTAAGCTCCTGGTCAACCGATTCTGCAACGTTTACTGCCCCACGCTCTCTTACTCTACACCCTAGTAAACGACCAGTGTTCCGGGTCTTAAATTGTGCGATCACCCAGCAGGATCCCGCATCCAAAATGCGATACGTCCAATATCCCGTCCAAAAACTCTTCGTGAAAAACTCCGCTACCGGATCCGTCCTGCCCGGAGATGTCAGTATCTTTATCCAATCTTCCACTTGATAACGCTCGTTTTCCAATCCTTTAGAATGCGCGGCAATGAATGGCATTGCGTTTGTCGCCCACCGACATCCCACAAAGAGGAGAAGAGCAAAACCTACGTATCTCGACGTCGATCCCAAAAGAGTGTGGGCGTCCGGATCGTCAGTTATAAAGCTTCCCGCAATCACAGTCACAAAAAACAGAACCGCTAATGCACCGGGTGCGTAGCGCGAACGCATCCAGAGCATGATCGTTGTTACGACGGCGAGAATCGCCAGTATTGAAACAACCGATGTCTCATAGAAAGAAGCCTCGGAAACAACGGCCAGTAGAATCCCGAAAGCGCTGAGAAAGGTCAAGGGCACTCTGACCCGGGAAAGAATAATCTTCGTCGCTTCAGCCCTGGCGACCAAATCCAGCCGCTCGATTTCTGTGCGGTCGGTCATCGCAGCGCGGACCTGCGCTTGCCAATTACGGTCAAGCGGTTCAACGTGACGAAATCCATGTCTTAGCCTTCAACTGCGTAAAAGACTAGATGCTAATCACTGCGTAAGAGCATCGTCAGTCGGCCGAGAAACTCAAGTTCCGCCGGATGCATTTTCTCTCGCGCCGCGCTAATCGTATAAAACGCCGCGCGGTCCACTTCCGGAAACTCCTGCTGCTTCCCCGATCGCGGCGGCCATTCCATCGTGAACGTGTTGCTCTTGATTGACCCGGGCTCGCAATCGTCCTCAAACGCCCATGCCGTAATCGTCTTCCCGCTTTTGTGCTTCACGCTGCCCAGCTCCAGGAATCTGCCCTCCGCTTTCAGTCCCGTCTCTTCCGCGAACTCCCTTTTCGCCGCCGTAAATAAATCCTCATCCGCCTTCGCTTCGCCCTTGGGAATAAACCACGCGCCCGCATCCTTCTTCGCCCAGAATGGCCCGCCCGGATGCACCAGCAACACCTCAATCTCTCCGCCACGCATGCGATACATCACCAACCCCGCGCTGGCCTTCGGCATTCGCTCAGTGTAATCCGTATCCTTCGCGTTGCCCATGCCGCGCTCTCGGCCAGGCGCGTCTCTTTGCTATAATCATAATTTAGTAATGGGCAGTTTGAATTTTCTTGATCGTGACAATGGCGGTCAAAATTCAAACTGGTCCACTACCCATATTTTCGCTTCATCGAAAACTCCGTGCAGCGTGTTACCTTGTTTTCTCGCTTCCCGTTCAACATTCGGGCTGACGCATGACCGCCAAATCGCGCAAAACACTTTTCCTCGTCGACGCCATGGGCTACATCTTCCGCGCCTACTACGCCCCCATGGGCGAACGCTTCGAGCACAAAGGCATACCCACCAAAGTCCCCTACATTTTCGCCACCATGATGCGCCGCCTCATCGAAGGCCAGAAGCCCGATTATCTCGGCGTGGTTTACGATACGCCGCAGCCCACGTTTCGCGACAAGCTCTTCGCCGAATACAAAGCTCAGCGCGCTCCGATGCCCGACGATCTTTTCATTCAAGTCCCCTTCGTCCGTCGCTATTGCGAAGCCATGCGTCTCCCCATCCTCGAACTCGCGGGCTACGAAGCGGACGACGTGATTGCCTCGCTCGCCCGCCAGGGCGTCGAACGCGGCCTCGATATTTTTATCGTCACTGCCGACAAAGATTTCATGCAGCTCGTCGACGGCCGCGTCAAGATGCTCAATCCCTCGAAGGGCGACCTGATTATCGACGAGAAAAAAGTCGAGGAATTGATGGGCGTGCCGCCGTCAAAAGTCGCCGACGTGATGGCGTTGATGGGCGACACCATCGACAACATTCCCGGCGCCCGCGATCCCAACGAAAAGCCCGCCCCCGGCGAGCGCCGCAAGCCCGGAATCGGCGACGTGGGCGCGCGCATGCTTATCCAACAATTCGGCAGCGCCGAGGAAGCGATTCGCCGCGCCGCTGAAGTCACGCGCGCCAGCTACCGCGAAGCCCTGCAAAACAATGCCAAATTCGTCATGCTCAGCAAGCAGCTCGCCACCATCCATGCCGCCGTGCCCGTTGAACTCGATCTCGACGCCTTGCGCTTGCAGGATCCCGACCTCGTCGCGCTCCGCGAACTTTATTCCGAGCTCGCCTTCACTTCGCTCTTGAAAACCCTCCCCGCGCCGAAGAGCACGGAAAAAACCGACTACGCGAATTTCGCTTCCGCGCGCGAACTACGCGAATTCCTCGATTCGCTTCCGCCCACGGGCGAAGTCGCCATCTGGCTCGCGCTCGATAGCGACGACACTGACAACCAGGGCTACGGCACGCGTGTCCGCGCCATCGAAGTCTCAAATCGCCCCGGCTTCGCTCGCATTTTGACTGTCGACGCCGCGCCGGCCTCGAAAAAAGCCGGAAAAAACGAGCCTCTTGGCGTCCTCGCCGATTGGCTTTCCGACGCGAGCCGCCCCAAAATTGTTCACGACCCAAAGCTTTTCGAGCTCCTCGCTCTCTGCGACGCCGACGCCCAGCAGCGCCGCGTCGCCGGAATTCGCCACGCGACGATCCTCTATTCCTACCTCCTTCGCCCCACCACCGCGAATCATTCCTTCGCGGAAGCGGTTCTTCGCCATCTGAACATCGCGCTCTCCGGCGCGCCCGGCGAACACGCTGATTTTCTTTTCCGCCTCGCGCCGGTTCTGCGCGCCGAAGTCGAAAAAGAAAATCTCCTCGGCCTTTACAACAAAATTGATCTCCCGCTCGCCGCCGTTCTCTCGCGCATGGAACGCGCCGGAGTCTGCGTCGATCCTAAAGCGCTCAAGAAACTTTCTGCGGCTCTCGAAGAGGAAATTCGCGGCTACGAAAAGCGCATCTACGAAATCGCCGGCTTCGAATTCAATATCAATTCGCCGCAGCAGCTCGCCGAAGTCCTCTACGACAAACTCAACCTCACGCTTCCCCGCCGCACGCGCGGCAAAGCCCGCTCCACCGCCGCCGAAGTTCTTACCGAACTCGCCGCACTCCACGAATTGCCCAAGCTCGTCATGGACTACCGCGAAGTCGCCAAACTCAATTCCACGTATGCCGACGCGCTTCACCAGCTCATCTCCCCGCACACGGGCCGTCTGCACACGCAAATCGATCAAACCGGCACAGCCACTGGCCGCCTCAGTTCCTCGAATCCCAACCTCCAGAACATTCCCATTCGCACCAAGCTCGGCCGCGAAATCCGCGCCGCCTTTGTCGCCGAGCCCGGCAACATTCTTCTCTCCGCCGATTATTCCCAAATCGAGCTGCGCATCCTCGCGCATTTTTCCGAGGACCCTGTCCTCGTCGAAGCCTTTCGCCGCGCCGAAGACATTCACTCTCGCACCGCGCAGGAAGTTTTCGACGTCGCTCCCTTTGCCCAAACTCCCGAGCATCGCCGCGCCGCGAAAGTCATCAACTTCGGCATCATCTACGGCCTCTCCGCCTTCGGCCTCGCCCAGAATTTGCAGATTGACCAAAAAGAAGCCGCGAAATTCATCGCCGCTTATTTCGACCGCTACCGCGGCGTCAAAAAATATCTCGAACGCCAGGTCGCCGAAACGCGCAAGACCGGCGTCACGCGCACCATGTTTGGCCGCATCCGTTCAATTCCAGAAATCAATTCGCCGCAGCCCAATCTGCGCAATTTCGCCGAGCGCACGGCGATGAACACGCCGCTTCAGGGCACTGCCGCCGACCTCATCAAACTCGCCATGATCGAAATCGACCGTCGCCTCGTCGCCGAAAAATTTCGCACGCGCATGATTCTGCAAGTCCACGACGAGCTTCTTTTCGAAGGCCCCACGGAAGAACTCGAGCGCCTCAAGCCCCTCGTTAAGCACGCCATGGAGCAGGTGCATCCGCTCAACGTCCCGCTCGTCATCGACATCAAAGTCGGCCCCAACTGGCGCGATATGGACCCGTCTCCTATGCGATAATTTGTTTGGGATTTGAATCGGAGGGGATTACAAATGGCGCACTATCACTCGCCCGCATTTCTCGCCATCGTCAACGACGCAAAGACGCGCGTCAAGGAAGCCGATTTTCGCGACATCAAAAAACGCCTCGACGCGGGCGAAAAAATGATTCTCGTCGACACGCGCGAGGACAACGAATGGGCCAAGGGCCACATTCCCGGCGCTGTTCATCTCGGCAAAGGCGTCATCGAACGCGACGTCGAAACAACCATCCCTGACAAAAACGCCACGCTCGTTCTCTATTGCGGCGGCGGTTTCCGTTCCGCGCTTGCCGCCGACAATCTCCAGAAAATGGGCTACAAAAACGTCATCTCCATGGACGGCGGCTGGCGCGCCTGGACCGAATCCAATTTCCCCATCGCCAACGACTGAAATGTTATCAGGCGGGCAAGACAGAGGAGTCCATGACCCCAGTTAAGAGTGTTGAGGAATTTCTCAAGCCAGACCCTACGAGTATGGCTTGGGGTTTATCCTCGATTGAGGATCACTATGAGCTGATCGAAGGGCTGAGGCTTAATGCCAATGTTCCCCAACCCGTTCGAGATTATTTTGATTCGATCATTACGCTCTACTTGTACGGCTGGCTTTACTACCACTTCTATACGCTGACCCAGTTTCTCAGCGCAACGGCTGTGGAGATGGCGCTGCGAGAGCGGTTGCCGAAGCAGTTAGACCCAAAGACAGGTCGAGACAAACGAGGGCTGAGGTTGTTGCTCCGGCAGGCAAAGAATACCGGGCTTCTGCGGCAGGAAGACGTGCCAGAGTTCAATTTGGAAGCGGTGGTCCAGGGCCTGCCGCTAATCAGAAACAAGTTTGCGCATCCTGATATGCACACCATCATGATGCCCGGCATGGCTTACAGCGGATTGCAGCTGGCCGTGGCGATAATCAATCAGTTGTGGCCGGAAGGGACAGAAAAAGCATCTAATACGGCGAGCTAGAAGCTCCAATTCACAATGTTTCTGAAGTTCCATCCTTCACTTTCTAGCCTCTAACCTACAGCTTGGCTGGGGCGGCTGGAGTCGAAACCGCTGCCTCACAGATTTTTCAAGCACTTATTCAAGTTCCCGGTTTACAGGTGACATGAATGCTTCTGTAAAATTAGGTTAGACCCTGCAATCTATTGTGGCACGCACAGCCACTACGCCCCAGAATTTAATCCAGTAGTAGACGGTTAGTGGTTCATCATGCGCTACTATGCGTTTGACGTGGAACGAAGAACTGAGATCGTATGTAGCCGCGAGTTGCTCCACTTTTTGTATTTCTTGTGTCACATCGTCCTCCCGAAGAAAAAAGACCGCCACCGTGTATGGAGGTTCGATAAGCCTTTTAGCGATCTTGAACTCGCAGCCTCGAACCATTTTTTCGGAAAATCGTCGTATATCCTCCTTTCTAAATGTCAGCATAAATTGACGTTTGGGAGTGTTCCACGGGCCGAGTCCGGGAAATAAAGATGCCATGTCCTCTGGACTCGCAGCGTCCAAGGGACGCATTTCTTCCAATAGCTCTTTCTTGGCTTGTTCTCGCGCTTTTAATTCCTCCGGGCCGAGCTTTTCGCGGTCCTTCTCAGTTAGTCCAATGCCTAATCCGCGTCTCACCCTTTGATACACGCCCGCCGTCTCGGGCTTTGTCGGATCAACGCAGCACGACAAAATTGTCAGAAGGCGTTTTTCGACTCCTCCTAATTGACCGTTACACTTCTTGCAAGCTGGCACTGTCCAGCGATTCAAATTCTGCGGGGTCGTGTCGGGGAACCATTGCTTCGGGAAAACGTGGTCTTTGGATCGCGTTTTCTTTGTTAGCTCCGCCAGGCAATGCACGCACTTCTTTGAATTTGACGGGTGGCCCATGCTTCCTCTCCTCACGCCGCATCATCTGCCGAATTATGGCTGGGGCGGTTGGATTCGAACCAACACCGTCTGCATTAACAGTGCAGCGTCCTACCAATTGGACCACGCCCCAACTCTCCCGCTCATCACGCGTACATTTTAGATGATAGGAAACGTGGACGCAGCAATTCGTTCGTGCGTTTAGATTTCAGGAAGAGGCAAGACTTTCAGGAAACGGTGAGACCAACACACCCCCGCCGTTTAGAGGGTAGGTATCGTGGGAGTCGGCGGAGTGTGTGGGGGAAGGAAACCGGCCCAGCCCTCAATCCCCTAAAGGGATCCTCGGCTTGTCTTCCCCCGACGCTGCCTTCTTACGCACGCCGCAAGCCATTCTTAAATCACTCCATCTAAATATCTTACGATATCCACAGCCACGTAAAAATCTCCACATCGCGTAATTTCTCCCCGTTACTCGCGCCCAACTCACGCGTACTACTCGTATCGTAGCGCTACCATCGGATCCAAAACGCGGAGCGCGGACGGGACCGCCAGCAACCACCTTGACCCCTTCACTCCCGCCTTGTATGTTGATAGGTTACCTTGGGCGTATTCTCCGCGCTGTACGGCGGCCGCGCCTGTGGGGACCCTCTTTCGACATGGCTCTCAAACAAATCGTCATTCGCGGCGCGCGCCAGCACAATCTTAAAAACATCAATCTCGAAATCCCGCGCAACTCGCTCACCGTCGTCACCGGGCTTTCCGGCTCGGGCAAGTCCTCGCTCGCTTTCGACACGCTCTACGCCGAAGGCCAGCGCCGCTACGTCGAATCGCTTTCCGCCTACGCGCGGCAGTTCCTCGACCAGATGGAGCGCCCCGAGGTCGATTCCATCGAAGGCCTTTCGCCCTCCATCGCCATCGAGCAGAAAACCACCACGCGCTCTCCGCGCTCCACCGTCGGCACCATCACCGAAATTTACGATTACCTGCGCGTCATTTACAGTTCCATTGGCACGCCGCACTGCCCGAATTGCGGCAAGCCCATCGCGCGCCAGTCCACCGAGCAAATCGTCCAATCCGTCCTGGCGCTGCGCCCCGACGAACGCATCATGGTCCTCGCTCCCGTGGTTCGCGGCCGCAAAGGCGAATACAAAAAGGAATTCGAGAAATTTGCCCGCGCTGGATTCCTTCGCGCGCGCGTCGATGGCGATCTTGTGAATCTCGACGAGCCTCCCGCCCTCGACCGTCGCCGTAATCACACCATCGAAATCGTCATCGATCGCCTTCTCATCAAGGAAGGAATCTCCAAGCGCCTCGAGCAATCCATCGAGACTGCCACCAAGCTCACTGACGGCCTCGTCACCATCGCCATCGTCGGCGGCGAAGAGCAGATGTACTCCGAAAAACTTGCCTGCGCCGACTGCGGCATTTCGATTCCCGCGCTCGAACCGCGTTCTTTCAGCTTCAATTCGCCCTATGGTGCGTGCCCGGAATGCCACGGCCTCGGCTCGAAATACAATTTCGATCCCGGAAAAATTATCGTCGACTGGTCCAAGCCGCTCTTCGAAGGCGCTCTCGGCCCCGGCGGAGGCTCCGCGAATCTTCAGCGCACGCTCAAGCTCGCCGCGCTTGCCCACGGTTTTGATCTCGGCACGCCGTTCGAGAAACTTTCGCGCCGCGTGCAAAATTTAATTCTCTACGGCAATCCCGCGAACGGCCGCCCCACGAAAGGCCTGAATTTCAAAGGCGTCATCGATCATCTCGAACGCAATCTCGAGGAAACCGCTTCTGACGAATACCGCGAATGGCTCGCGCAATATATGTCGCCAACGCCCTGCGCCGCGTGCGCGCAAAAGCGCCTGCGCCCCGAAAGCCTCGCCGTAAAAATCGGCGATTACTCCATCGCTAACTTCACTTCTCTTTCTCTCGCCGAAGCGCGCAAGGCCATCGACAAAATTCTTCCCAGCCTCACGCCGCGCCAGCATGCCATCGCGGATCGCCCGTTGGGCGAAGTCGCCGAGCGCCTCGATTTTCTTCTCGCCGTCGGCCTCAGCTACCTCACGCTCGATCGGTCCGCGGCCACTCTCTCCGGCGGCGAAGCCCAACGCATTCGCCTCGCCACGCAAATCGGTTCGCGCCTTCGTGGCGTTCTCTATGTTCTCGACGAGCCTTCCATCGGCCTCCACGCCCGCGACAATGGCCGCCTGCTCGGCACGCTCGAGACTTTGCGCGACCTCGGCAACACCGTCCTCGTCGTCGAGCATGACGAAGAAACCATTCGCCGCGCGGATTACGTTGTGGATCTTGGCCCCGGCGCAGGAAAAGTCGGAGGCCACCTCGTCGCCTCCGGCGCGCCGTCCGATATCCAGTCAAATCCGGCTTCGCTCACGGGACGTTATCTCTCCGGCGAACTGAAAATTCCTGTCCCTGAAAATCGCCGCAAGCCCAACGGCAAATCGCTGAAAATTCTCGGCGCGCACGCCAATAATTTGAAAAATATCGACATCGAATTCCCCCTCGGCCTCCTCACCGTCATTACCGGAGTCTCCGGCTCGGGCAAATCCACGCTCGTCAACGACATTCTCTATCGCGCCCTCGCGCAAAAACTTTACCGCTCCACCGAAACTCCCGGCGCGCATCGCGCCATTCTCGGCCTCGAACATCTCGACAAAGTCATCGAAATCGATCAAGCGCCCATCGGCCGCACGCCGCGCTCAAATCCCGCCACCTACACCGGAGTCTTCACGCCCATTCGCGAGCTTTTCGCCATGCTTCCCGAATCGCGCGAACGCGGCTATCGTCCCGGCCGCTTCAGCTTCAATGTGAAAGGCGGCCGCTGCGAAGCCTGCCAGGGCGACGGTCTGCGCCGCATCGAAATGAATTTTCTGCCGGATGTTTACGTCCTATGCGAGGTTTGCCGCGGCCATCGCTACAACGCGGAGACGCTTTCCGTGCGCTACAAAGGCTATTCCGTTTCCGACTTACTCGAAATGCCCATCGAGGACGTGCTGCCCATTCTCGAAAATATTCCGCAGATCAAGCAGAAGCTCGGAACCATGGTCGACGTCGGCCTCGGTTACGTGCAACTCGGCCAATCCTCCACCACTCTTTCCGGCGGCGAAGCCCAGCGCACCAAACTCGCCCGCGAACTTTCCCGCCGCCAGACCGGCCGTACGCTTTACATTCTCGACGAGCCCACCACCGGCCTGCATTTCGACGACGTGAAAAAACTTCTCGACGTTTTGAAGCGCCTCGTCGATTTGGGCAACACCGTCATCATCATCGAGCACAATCTCGACGTCATCAAACAAGCCGACTGGCTCATCGACCTCGGCCCCGAAGGCGGCGAAGGCGGTGGCCGCATCGTCGCCCACGGCACTCCCGAGCAAGTCGCCCGCAACAAAAAATCCTACACCGGCGCCGCCCTCGCCCCGGCCCTCGGCCTCGCCAACTCCAACGGCAACTCCGCCGCATCAAGCAAATAGAATTAGTTGTCATTCCGAGGAGCAACCGCGACGAGGAATCTGCTTGCCTACCTTCGCACATCGCCGCCCGCAAGCCTATCGCAGGAGCCTTGCGTGCTGCGCCCACACGTCCCGCCCTGATATACTTCCTCCGGATAATGTTGCTCACATCCCTCACCTGGATTTTTGCTGCGATTGGTGCCATCGGCGGCTGCTTCGGCGTTGCCAGCTTTTTTTATGTGCGTCGGCAAACGACCCTAATGAACAGCCAGGTTCGGAGCGAGGAAAATCGCAAAGCGGACGATGCCGAGTGGTCAGCTAAGTTTGAGAAGGCAGCCAACACACTTGCCAGCGTTGGTCCGAAGTCGATTTCTGCTCCAGAGGGCGAGTTTTATCACTCGCAGTTCGCTGACCCGAATGTGAGGACGAGAATCGAACAGCATTTGATTCACATCGAAGGATAGAACCGTGACGTCTTCGAAGCGAGGCCTGTCAATACGGGGCAGTTGCGCATCCCAGCCGTTCGCCAAACCATTGATGAAGTCCTGAACACATTGAATAGGTTCACAACCGAACGTCCAGATGTTGCTAAGCGCCTTGGCCTCTAGGCTTGGGCGAGAACCTGTCACATAGCGGAATCCGATTGGCGTAAGGTCACCATCGGCCTATAATCCGATTATGAAGCACCTAACCCTCCCCGTCGTAATTGATTCAGATTCCGACGGCTACTTCGTTTCCTGCCCCGCTCTCCAGGGCTGCTACAGCCAGGGAAACACCTACGAAGAGGCCGTCGAGAACATCAAAGACGCCGTCCGGCTGCACATCGAAGACCGGCATGCACGATGCGAAGAGGCCGAGCGGCTTAGACTTATGTAGCGGCCGCCTTCAGGCGGGCAAGCTCTTTTTTCAATCTGGCAAGGCAAACTCCCGACGCTGTTGAAAAATTGTCGTGACGCACTAGGTGGCACAGGCTTCAGCCTGTGTGCCTTTGCCGCTCTGTTCAGCGCTCGCCCTTGCACACCATCGCCGACTACATTAGAGTCAAAGCGTCTCATCTAGAGCAAATCGCCTCGCAAAATGGTGGCCTGAGCTTGCCGCGCAAATCTCCAAGCCTCTACAAAACGCAGCCGCTCAATTTTCACGGCCTGCACACGTATCCACTCGCTTCGCGCCCCAGCAAAGTCCAAATCGGCCAATTTGGCAAGCCGCATCGCCAGGGCGCGTCATTCTCCGAATTTCTCGATTCGCTTCCCCGCATTCTCGCCGCCGAAGACCTTCGCCTCGTCGCCCGCGCCGTCCTCGACGCGCGTTCGCAATCCCGCACGATTCTCTGGGGCATCGGCGGACACGTCATGAAAGTCGGCCTCGGCCCTCTGCTGATTGATCTTCTTCGCCGCGGCTTCATCAGCGGAATCGCCATGAACGGCGCCGCGCTCGTCCACGATTTCGAAATCGCCGTCGCCGGCGGCACGTCCGAGGATGTCGACGCCGTTCTCGGCGAAGGGAAATTTGGCATGGCCGAGGAAACCGGCCGCTCGCTCAACGAAATGGCCGCTCTCGCGAAACGCACAAATATCGGCCTCGGCGAAGCCGCCGGGCAATTCCTCACGCAAAAAAGTACCCGCGCGAAGCATCTCGATCACAGCGTTCTCGCCGCCGCGTATCGCGCCAGAATCCCGGTCACGGTTCATCTCGCCATCGGCGCGGACATTTCGCACATTCATCGCACCGCCTCGGGAGAAAATCTGGGCGCGGCGACGCATCGCGATTTCAAATTGTTCTGCGCGCTCGTTCGCGAAATGCATCCCGGCGGCGTGTATCTCAACTGGGGCTCCGCCGTCATTTTGCCCGAAGTTTTTCTCAAAGCCGTCACCGTCGCGCGCAATCTGGGCACGCCGCTTCGTCCCATCACCACGGCGAATTTCGATTTTCTGCAACACTATCGCCCGCTGCAGAATGTCGTAAAACGCCCCACCGCCGCCGCGCCCTGCGACGATAACGAAACCGAAGCCGACAAATCCCGCGGCTACTCCATCACCGGCCATCACGAAATTCTCTTCCCGCTTCTCGCCGCCGCTCTCGTCGAAGCCGATGAGCCCGCCGCGAATGAAAAAACAGCCCGCGCGTCGAAGCCTTCTCATCGCCAGCGTCCACCGCGAACCCGATGACTTTCTCCGATCCCCAAAATCCATTGCCTCCCAACGATTCGTCCACAAGCGATTCGCAAAACACCGCCTCGCAAACTCCCGAATCCAGCGCCGCGCCCGAGATCTATCTCTCTCCGCGCAACCTGGAAAATGCCAACGCTCCGGAGGACATCCGCACTCCGTGGGGCGGAGCCGAACTGCTCATTTTCTTTGGATTCGCCGTCATTGCCTTCATTGTCATCGAATTCATAGCCGTTTCTTATATCGCCGCGCATTATCATTTTGGCCGTCGCCAACTTCTTCAGTTCGTCACCACGAACGCCGCCTTCGCCGTCGGCCTGCAGGCGTTTTGGTCCGCCGTCGTTCTGCTCTTCCTGTTCATCATTATTCGCGGATATCACGACGCGCCCTTTTGGCGCTCGCTCCACTGGAGCGCTTTGCGCCTCCGCACCGTTCCGGCGTCCACCGTTTACTTCGTCTGCATTTTCGGCGGCATTACGCTCGCGATGTCTGTCGGCTTCATTTCGCACTTCGCCGGACAGAAGACCAATCTGCCCATCGAGGATTTTTTCCACACGCGCTCCAACGTAATCTGGCTCATGATTTTCGGAATCGCCTTCGCTCCCTTCTTTGAAGAAACCATTTTCCGCGGCTATTTGTATCCCGTGTTCGCGCGTAAATGGGGCGTTCCGGCGGGCATCATCATTACCGGAGTCCTTTTCGGGGCCATGCACGCCGCGCAACTTTGGGGAGGCTGGGTGGAAATCACCATGCTGATCTTTGTCGGCATCGTTCTCACGGCAGTCCGCGCCGCCACCCGTTCCGTTCTCGCGTCCTATCTCGTGCATCTCAGCTACAATTCGTTTCTGTTTCTCGGCTTCTTCGTCGGCACGCAGGGCCTGAAACACATTCCGCCCATGCATTGATGTGATGGAGTTTTTGTAGCTCAGGTCCCGGCGGCGCGTCAGCGCTGCCTGACCTGAGGCCTTTCGGCAGTACTTTAGAACGGTCGTTTCGTAGACGAACTTTTAAGAGCGCTGAATCGGGTACAATGGCTTTTCGTTATGCCCGCGCGGAGAATCGTTTTGCGCAACGTTGAACCAATTCGCTGGACCGATGAAGGAGTCGTGCTCCTCGATCAGCGCCGCCTTCCCGGCGAAGTTATCTATCTCACGTACACCGATTACCGCGAACTCGCCGCCGCCATCAAAGACATGGTCATTCGCGGCGCGCCTGCAATCGGCGTTGCCGCCGCCATGGGAATCGCGCTCGGCGTGTCGCATTCGCGCGCAAAGACGCTCCCGGAATTGCGCGCCGAATTCAAGAACATTTGCGACACTTTCGCGCGCACTCGCCCCACCGCCGTCGACCTTTTCTGGGCCATCGACAGATTCACCCGCAAGTTTGAATCCCTGGCGCAAAACGCCGCCCAAAATAATTTCGACGCCATCAAGGACTCTCTCGTGGAAGAAGCCCAACAAGTCCATCGCGAGCGCCGCGACGCCGACGAAGCCATCGGCCGCTTCGGCGCGGAATTAATGCCCGCCAGCGGACGCGTGATGACGCAATGCAATGCCGGCGCGCTCGCCACTGGCGGCATCGGCACAGCGCTCGGTGTGATTCGCATCGCCGTCGAGACTGGCCATACGCTCGAAATTCTTGTCCCGGAAACGCGCCCCTATCTGCAAGGCGCGCGCCTCACCGCCTGGGAATTGCAGCAGGATAAAATTCCGCTGACGCTGATTACCGATAACATGGTGGGACATTTCCTGAAGACTGGCGGCGTTGGCGCGATTGTCGTCGGCGCGGACCGCATCGCCGCGAATGGCGACACCGCGAATAAAATCGGCACATACGCGATGGCCGTGCTGGCACGCGAAAATCACGTTCCGTTTTTCGTCGCCGCTCCCATTTCCACGCTCGATCTTTCGCTCGCCTCGGGCGAACAAATTCCCATCGAGCAGCGCGCGGCCGCCGAGGTCACTCACGTCTACGGAGTGCGCGTCGCCCCGGAAGTGAACGTCGCGAATCCCGCGTTCGACGTCACGCCTGCAAAATTTATAGCCGCCATCATCACCGAGCGCGGCGTCGCCCGCGCCCCCTACGAAGATTCGCTCAGCCGTCTCGCCGCCGGCGCGCAAACTCCCGCCGCGCGATGAACACGCGAGTGAGTGCCGGGTCAGTTTGAATTTGCTTGATCGTGACACAAGGAATCAAAATTCAAACTGACCCACTGCCGCAAATCCACACGTACTATTCGTAGCGCAGCGCTTCCACAGGATCCAGCCGCGCCGCTTTCCACGCCGGGTAAATGCCGAATCCGATTCCCACCATGGCCGCGGCTCCAATGCCGAGAACCACCCACAGCAGCGTAATCGTCGCGGGCAGCGATGGGAAAATCAGCCGCACCGCCAATCCCAGCGACGCGCCAATCGCCACGCCAATCGCCCCGCCAATTCCCGTCAGCGCCACCGCTTCAAACAGGAATTGCCACAAAATATTTTTGCGCTTCGCTCCAATCGCCTTGCGCACTCCAATTTCCCGCGTTCGCTCCGTCACGCTCACCAGCATGATGTTCATCACGCCGATTCCTCCCACCAGCAGCGCCACCGATCCCACCGAGAACATCAGGAAAAAAATCCCGCTGGAAATCTCCCTCCACAAGTCGATAAACGAATCCGGCGTGAAAATATCGAAGTCGTCGGCCTTTCCCATCGCCAGCCGCCTCTTGCGCCGCATGAACTCGTCCAGTTCATCCACCACAATCGGAACATACTTCGCGTCATCCGCTTTGACGAACAGTACGAAATCGTGAAACTCCGGATGCATCTTTTCCATCGTCGAAAGCGGCGTGATCACTTGGTTGTCTTCCGGATTCGCTCCGTTGCCGAACGCCTGCCGCCGGTGCTTCGCCACTCCAATCACCGTCAGCACTTTCCCTTCCACTAAAATTTCCTGCCCAATCGGATCCTCGCCGGGATTCGGAAACAAAGAGGCCGCCGTGTCGTGCCCCAAAATGCAGACCGGCGAATGATGATCTTCGTCAACTTGATTGAACCACCGCCCCTCTTGCAGATCGATGTTGAAAATCTGCTGAATCGCCGGAGGGTTCCCCTGCAAAATCGCATTCGAGACGCGGATCTTCCCGCGCTGCACGTTGGAGCTGCCTACTCCAAACTGCGGATTGAAAATTCGCAATGACGCAGCCGCCGCCTCCACGTGCGGCAGCGTGTTCATTTCATCGGCCCATTCCGGCTTCATCTCCTTGCGTTGCAGCACGCTTCCGGGCAAGCGCCCCAGCGTCGCCCAGGAAAACCGGTACACGATGATGATGTTCGAGCCCAGATCCTCGATGGACCCAATCACGTTCGAGTTCAGCCCGTTGATCACTGATCCAATCGCAATAATTGAGCTCACTCCAATCACGATCCCCAGTATCGTCAGGAAAGACCGCATCGGGTTCCGCCGCAGCGCGTCAAACGCCAACGCCACTGCTTCGCGAATCTCCCCCGAGCTTCGAGTTGGCCTCTTCGTGAGCATTATCCTAAGCGCTATTCTAACCTGTTACGCCTGCTCCATTGTTACGCATGGATTCCGCTAAAGTTTCCTCCAAATGATCTCCGCCACCGGACCCCATCCCTGCCCTGGCGTAACAAGGGCGTAAATCACGGGCAACTTTGACGGTGTAAAGACCGTCTAATTGTGAGCACTTTGTCAGTTTCACAAGTTCCGCGCCCACGGGACGTGCTGTAGAGTTTTTATGGTTGTGCCGGGCTCACGAAGAGCCGGGAAAAAACGCGTTCCCTGGGGAGCGAGTCAATCCCAAACAGAGGAGAACAGAATGCTCATGCGGAAAATATTGGCAGTGGTTTTTATTCTAAGCTGCGGCGCGTCATGCGCATTGGCACAGCAATCTGCCATCTCGAAAATCGAATTGACGCCCTTCGCCGGCACCAGGTTTGGCGGTAAAATCAACGCGACCGACCAGAACAATCCAGCCGTCAACTATCTCGCCATCAAGAGCAGCATCGACTACGGCGCTTTCTTCGATTACACGATCTGGGACAACTTTCAGGCCGAAGTCATGTGGGTCCGCCAGCCGACTGACTTGCGCGAGCACGATTCCTCGACTGACACCCTCGGCCCTCCGGTCACTACAACCAAGCTGGATTCGTTCACCTTCGGCGCTGCCTATTCCTTCAAGCCTGTGGACGCGAAACTGAAGCCATACATTGCCGGTGGATTGGGCTTTACAAACTTTACGAATACGGATGATCCGAATAATGTCTTCCTCGGCTTCCACAATCGCTTCACCTACAACATCGGCGGGGGCGTTAAATACTATTTCAGCAAGTACGCCGGGCTGCGCTTTGACTTGCGCTACGCACCCACTCGCACGTTGCCTCAAAATGTTCTGGAGTGCGGTGCTTTCGGCTGCTTCCAAGCAGTGCAAACCGGTCACGCCAACCAAGGTGAAGCGAATCTGGGCCTGATTCTCCGCTTCTAACATTTCAGCAGCGTCATCTCAAACAAGCGCCGGCGGGACCGATTCTCCGCCGGCGCTTGTTTTTCGTACATCTCAGCATGTATAGTCCCGCGCGAAACCGCGCCGTTTCACTCCGACCGCAACGCCACCACGGGATCCAGCCGCGCCGCCTTCGACGCCGGATACACTCCGAAGAACACGCCCACGCTTGTCGCCACCAGCAGCCCCGCAATTATCGACCATCCCTCCACCGCGCTCGGCAGCGACGTGACCAGCGAAACAAGCTTCGCCAGCATTATGCCGAACAAAATTCCCCACAACCCTCCAATCGCCGCGATTGTCGAAGACTCGATAAGGAACTGCAACAAAATGTCCGTCCTCCGTGCTCCAATCGACTTGCGCAAGCCGATTTCGCGCGTCCGCTCCGTCACCGAGACCAACATGATATTCATAATCACGATCCCGTCCACCAGCAGCGAAATCGACGCGATCACCACCACCACTCCAAAAAACGCGCCGCTGATGCTCCCCCATAGAGCCAAAAACGACTGATTCGTCTCCATCACGAAATCGTCCTTTTGGCTGTATTCCACATGCCGCCGCCCTCGCAGAATCTGCCGCACTTCGTCCATGGTATTTTCCAGATGAGCGGTCGAATAGCCTTTCACCCAAATCTGCACCGATTGGTCCTGCGTGCCGTACATCTTCAAATAATTCGTGATGGGAATAATCACCCAGTCGTCGCGCGACTGCCCCAGCACCGAGCCTTGCTTTTTCCCCACGCCAATCACCGTGCAATTTTCATTGTCAACGCGGATTTCCTTCCCCATCGGATCCACGCCCGGCAGCAACTTCTCCACTATATCCATGCCCACCGTGCAAACCGGCGACGCTTGCTGCAAATCAATCTCCGTAATGTGTCTTCCAGACACGAGATCCGTGTCATAAATCCGCGTCATCGACGGCGTCCACCCTCGCACGTTTACGTTCGTCAGGTAATCCATCCCGTATTTCACTTGTGCGGTCTGCTGGCTCATCGCCGCGCCCACGTCGAGGCAAGTCTTGCACCCGCTCAGAATCGCCTCGTAGTCATCCATCGTGAATTTGCGCCGTTTCTGCGTTTCGTTGTATTCCTCGATGTTGGTGATGATCGACGGCCCGCGGTTGATCACAAAAACGTCCGCGCCAAGATTAAAAACTTTCTCCGCGACGTATCCATTCAACCCGCTGATGATGCTCACCACCGCGATCACCGAAGTCACGCCAATCACCACGCCCAGCAGCGTCAACACGCTCCGCATTTTGTGCGCCCACAAACTCCCCAGTGCGATGCGCACCGCTTCCCAAAACGCCAGTGTCGTTTTGCGCGCCATGAATTTCGGCTCTCCGCGATATCACCCTATCATACGCATTCCCACTCGCATGTATTTCACTCAGCATGAACCGCAAGCGGCGATTTCCGGCCCGCGGTTTTGTAGGGGCGGCTTTACGCCGCCCCAATGCATTTCTGTAGGGGCCGACTAAGGCTTGCCCTGCCTGCCCCGACGAAGGAAGGGAGAAACGAACAGTCCGACCGCGCCGCGCAAACCTTGGCGTCGCCTTTGTAGCTCACGTCCCGCCGCCACCGCATTTGTGCCGGCTGACGTGAGGCCTCTTCGGCCTTTGGTTTTGCTTTCGTTCAGAGATGAACCGCAAGCGGCGATTCCCCGCCCGCGGTATTGTAGGAGCGGCTTTACGCCGCCGCATTTCGATTCGCAGCACTATTGGGGATGCGTTAATCCCGAATTCCGGGAACGCAACATTAGAAAATAAATTGCGCTTTCAATTGCAACACGCGCGCCGAACTGCTCGCGCCAAGTTGCGAACCCAGAATGCTTGTCGGCGAACCTACCGTCGACAATATTTCCCCGAAGTTCGGGCTCGCCGCGTTGTTGACGGGCAATCCAAAATTCGGATGGTTGAATATATTGAACGCTTGCACGCCGATTCCCAGCCGCGCCGTGTCCCATCCCGGAATCCTCGTGAATTTCATCACTGACGCGTCCGCGTTGATGTACCGTGGCCCGCGGAAGATATTCCTCTGGCCCGTCGTAAAACCAGGCTCCGCGCCCACGTTGAACTCCGAAGCGCTCGCAAAACAGCTCGGCCCCGCTGAGGTCACATGACACGTATTCGGACCTCCCAGGAATTGCGGAATCACTTGCCCGAAATAATTATTATTTGCCGCCAAATTGCTGCTCAGCGTTCCGTCCACCACGCTGTAGGGAAATCCGCTGCGCGCAAACACCGTGCCGGAAATCTCCCATCCATCCGTAAGCCGGTTCGAGGAACGCGCACCCACCAGCCGCCCGATCGGCAGTTGCCACACGTAATTCGCGGTCACCGAGTGCCGCGCGTCATAATCCGCCGGCCCGTAATTCCCGTGCGTGTTGAACGGATCCTGCGGGTTCAACAGGCTGGTCGACGAGAACGGAAAGAATCCCCCGTTCGATACTTCGTCCGAAGCGTGACTGTACGTATAGCTCGCCTGCGCAATCCCCGCGCCCCACACTCCGCTGATGCGGTGAATGATTGTCACCGTGCCGCCATCGTATTTCGAGCTGCCGCCCGCATAAAGAACCGTAACGCCCGTAAATCGCGGGTCCGGAGCCAGCGCTGGTAAAGTCCCAAACCCTGATCCGAAAGCGTTCGCGGAATTGTCGATGACCGGCTCGTGTTTGCCCCGATTTCCCACGTAGCTGATGCTTACGGAGGTCGCGTTACCCAGTTGATGCTGAAGCTCCAAGTCCCATTTGTAATACCGCGGCACCTTCGTTTGTGCCTCCGAAGTGAACAGATTCGGCGGCGTGAACGCGGAACCCGCTGAACTGTTTGCTTGAATCTGGCCCAGCGTTTGTCCCGTCAAGAAACCGTTCTGGAACGCCGTGTTGGTCGCTGTCGAGTCCCCGAAGATACTGGTGCCGTCCGACGATTGATCCGCGGAAATAATGAAATCGTTCTTGCTCACAAACGTCGCATCATTCGGCGGGTTTTGCGCGAAATTATCCACCATGGAAACCGGGAACAAGTTGTAGAAGATGCCCGCGCCACCGCGCACCACCGTCTTGCTTTCCGTTCCAAAGGGCTGCCACGCAAAGCCGAACCGCGGCTCGTACAAAATATTCTCGAACGCCGGCAGTGCCTGCAACTGGTTCGTCTTGATCGCTTGGTTGTAGGGCACGGTCAGCAAAAACGCTTGTCTGCTTCCGCTGCAGGTCTGCGTTCCATCCGCGTTTGTCGTGCAGCTTATGCCCGCCACCCCGCTGAAGGGAGCCACCAGTTGCGAAAAACACAAATGCCTGCAAATCGGATTCGAATCGTGCTCCAGGCGGATTGCAAACGTAAAGCTAAGCGTCTTGCTCCAGCGCCAATCGTCCTCTAAATAGCCGCCCGCCGTGTAATAAGCGATCGGTTGATTGAGCGACTGCGGAAATGATTGTGTAAATGTGTCGCCAGTCGCCCCTCCGTTGTAAAAATCATTAATCGTGTTGACGGTCAGCAGGCCGCTCTGCAACTGCCCGAAATCATGGTCGCTAACATCGACTCTGCGGAATTCCCCGCCAATTTTTATCGTCTGTCTCGCAAACGTTTTCGACAGATCATCCGACACTTGCACTTGTGTCGAGCTCCGCCCATTCGGAAGCACGCAGCCCTGCCCTCCCAAAAGCACCGGGCCTTGGCCAAGCGGCGCGTTCGAGCACGGATTCGGCCCTGCCGTGTTAAAAAACGTTCCGTCGGCCAGCGCCAGAGTTGTCGGGAAAGTTCCTGAAGTGGGATTTGCGGTATTGAATATTGCCGAATACCATTGTCCGGCAACAAGAAACTGGTTCGCGGTCGTGGGCCCAAAAGCGTGCGTCCATTCTAACTGCCCCTGATCTTCCGGCAACGAGCTCTGCACATTAAATACGGAGTTAATCGGGTCAGTATAGGTGGCCTGCGTGCCCATGTCGCGCTGGTAACGAACGAACAGGCGATCTTTCGCACCCGCGACGTAATCGACTCGCCCGGCGAATTGCAACTCGTGCGAAAAATTGCTCGCCGTCGCCCGATAACCCAGGGCGCATGGCTGCGCGCCCGAACCGAAAAATAGTGAATTCTGATTGAAGGCCCCGCAACCGTCCCCGGTTGGAACTACTTGGCCGGTGGTATCCGTAAACTGCCCGGGAAATTGATTGTCGAGCGCGCTGTTCGCATTTGGTGAGTTGTTGAGATTGCTAAAGATCGAGTTTTGATAGAAGCTCGCCACATCGGGGCGCCCGATGTTCTGCAGGTTCGTTATCGTTGCGTTTTCGAATTGCGGGCTCGGCGTCACCACCAGTGGGCTTGTCGGAATCAGCACTCGCAGTCCCTCGGTGTTGAAAAAGAAAAACATCTTGTCCTTTTTCACCGGACCGCCCAATGAAGCGGACCATTGATGCGCCGTATCGAACGGCCGCGGAGTGTTGCTTGCGTTGTTGAAGAAATCGTTCGCATTCAGTATCCGGCTATTCCATGTGTAATTCGCATTCCCGTGAAGCCTGTTTCCGCCTGAACTGGTCACGTAGTTAACCGTCGCGCCCGCGAATTCTCCAACGTTGCCGGTGTATCCATGGCTCACGATATTCACTTCCTGAATTTCGTTCGTGCCCAGCAGCAAGCGCGTGGCTCCGGAGTTGTTGATGTTCTCAAAGGGCTCGTTGTCAGTCATCCCGTTCAGGCTGAATCGGTTCGTAGTCGCCGGCATCCCGTAGTTTGAAAAATTTCCCGTCCCGCCCTGCGTGTTCATGATCGTGCCGGGAGCAAGCTGTGCAAGATACGTCATGTCATTGCCGGGATTGGGTACCTGTTGCACTTGCTGGTGCGTTAGCGTGATGTCCAGGTTGCCATTTTCGGTTTCCACCAGTCCCGGCCCCACGCGCTCCGTCGGCAGCTTCGCTTTCACACTCAACTGGAAATCCACCATCACCGGCTGGCCCAGCGGCACGGTCACTTCCTTGCTCGCCGGCTGAAAGCCAGTCATCGCCACTGTGACCGTGTAAGAACCCGGATCCAGCAATCCGAACTGATAGGTCCCTGTGTCGCTGGTCGTTGTCGTTTGCGTCGTGCCTTTCGCGATGCTTTGCAAAGTAACCGTGGCGTTGGGAACCACCGCATTTTTCGGATTCGTCACTACGCCGGCGATGCCTCCCGTTGTCATCGTCTGGGCCGCGACGCGCCTGAAATTAAATGACAACGTCAGCAGCAGCGCAAAGACCGCCATCAACAAACGTTTCAAACTCATTAAAATTCCTCCATCGATTTTTGGATTGCGGGCCAGGCTGCGGTATACGGTTCCCGATCGGATGCCCAATTCCCCCGGCTCCCTCGCGGTCCACGCTGGCAAGCGCACCGCAATGGGACAAGCAGTTTACATTACTCGCTTAATCAGCTCCACTTCACGCCCCCAAAAGTGCTGGGCCAGTTTGAATTTTCTTGATCGTGACACAAACACAAAAAGTCAAAATTCAAACTGACCCAATACCGTTCCAAGTTTAAGCGAAACACGCGAAGCATTATATAAATATATGAGAATTCGAAGAATGCCCTACTGAGGATGCTCATCCGTGAGGGATGGTTGCAGCGGCTGCTGGTGCCAGAATTGCGCGTGATCGGTCAGTTTGAATTTTTTTTGACCGTGACACAAGGAGTCGAAATTCAAACAGACCCAATACCGAATTGCGCTATACGGCGATAATCGTCTCTTCGTTGAAGTGGCGCAATCGAGGTCAACAAGGCCGGAAATTTCTCTTCTCATTTCCGGCCCCCTCTTTCGCGCCACCACAGATTCCTACAGTGTCTGCAGGAAATTCACCAAATCGCGCTTCTCCCGCGGCGTCAGATTCATCTGGAACCGCACATTGTAAAAATCAACCACCTCGCTCAGCGTTGCCGCCGCCCCATTGTGGAAGTACGGCGCGCGCGCCGCGAGCCCCCGCAAAATCGGCCCTTTTCCCCTTCCCACATCGCTACACAATCCACTGCTCGGGTTCAGCGCCTTGCCGGGATCGGAAGTGTAGGTAACTTGCCCGGCGTAGGGTCCCTGATTGCACACGATCTCGAACACCGGCAGATCCGGCATAGACAGTTGGCTCACCGCCGCCTGAATCGTGGAATCTGTTTCGTAGTTCACAGTGCGGCTCGTGCCAATTTCCAGCGGCACCGGCAGCGAATGATTCCCGACGTTTGGCGTATCGTGACATGTTGTGCACGTTCCGGGAATTGCCGCTACGTTGAGTGCGTCATTAAGCCCTCGCACGCTCGTGATTGTCAGAGCGTGCGTGTTGAAAATCTGCTCGCCCCGCGCGATCGATCGCCGCATCGGATTTCCCGAGTACTGCCATTTCGCATAGATCGTGAAAGCGTTCGGCGTGAACTGCGCCGGCGGCCCCAACGAATCGTTGATCCCCGGGAAATACGGCGCCTTCGCCAAGTAGCGCGCGCCGCCGTGCGCCCCGTCGTCGTCCAAGTCCCCTGCTCTGAAATCAAACGCCTGCGCCGAATTCAGCGACAATTCGAAATTCACCATTTCCATAAGCTGCGCGTCGGAGGGCGTCACGGAAGCCTGTGCATGGCCCAGCGTCGCGTCGAGCGCCTGATGTTTCAGGTCCGTAATCAAATTCGCCGCAAACGTTGCTTGGCTCGTCAACGGCGCAACCGTCTCGCGCCCATCAAACATCACCGCGCTCAAAAATCCCAGGTTCGTCCCCGGAAGCGGCCGCCGGTATGTCGAAAGCGTTTGTTCTCCTGTCGCAGGATCAGTCACCAAGGCGCACCCATAAGGATCATGCACCGCCGTGATCGTGAACTGCGCACTCGAGGGTACTGTCAATCCAATCCGAATCAGCCCGTAGCGCCGCAGCAAACTGAAATTCAGCGGGCGTCCCGGTGCGGCCGTCGGACACACAGCTCCGTCCACCGCGGAAAACAGCGGATCTGCGCCATTCGTCCGCTCATAAACGGCTTCCGCATGCGCCGCGCTCAGGCCCATCGCGTTCCCGATCACGTGGCAGCTTGCGCACGTCCGCCCATTCGTTCCAAGATTAGCGAAGAACGCTCCCTTCTCTACGAATTTCCCCGCCGGAGTGAATGTCGCCATCGCCCCCGTTGCATCAAGGAACGGGAAAAGGTTCGGAATCGTCGCTGCCGCCACGGCCGTTGCCGCGCCGACGAGCGTTACCATTCCCAGCCACACTTGGGATCTCCTTAAAAAACTCCTCACCCGCGCTCTTACATTCTTCAACATCCCGGTCCTCCTGGGCTCCGTAGGAAACTTCAAAAAGCCGCGCTAAGCATGACTATTCAAGTAGCACCCATCAGGCTACCTGTTCCGCCCCTGGGCAAACTCTTTGTGTGTGTTTCCAGAACGCACACCACTAAATTGCGCAACCTTATCGGCCAAGTCTCCTTAGAGGCAATGGAAGCAGGGTGATTTGTTGAGAACTAGAAGGTGACCCTCCAATCCACTCATTGTACATGACTTAGATTTAGCCTATTGCCTTCTGGCCTCCTGCCAGTGTACACTCCCGCACAATCTTGGAGTTTTGTTTACCGACAATGCCTCAGGCCAAAGACCTGCCCCTGTTCAACTTCTGTGACTTTACAGTGAATCCACGCGCCCACAGCATCCACAAGCACGGAATTCGCATTAAACTTCACGGCCAGCCTTTTGAAATCCTGCTCTTGTTGCTGGAGCATCCCGGTGAGGTGGTCACTCGCGAAGAATTGCAAGCGAAGCTCTGGCCTGCAAACACCTTCGTCGATTTCGAACACGGCGTAAACACCGCAATCAAAAAACTCCGTCGCACTCTGGGGGATTCCGCCGATGAACAGCGATTCATCGAAACCGTGCCCCGCGTCGGCTATCGCTTCATCGCTCCGATGGACGTCGTCGAGCCTCCTGCGAACGCGCCCCTTTCTGCTCCGCAAATCGCTCTCGAAAATTCAGGCGACACAAGCATTTCGGTGCACCATACTCGGCGAAACTGGGCTCTTCGCTTTTGGCCGATTTTCGCGGCCATCGCTGTTGTCTTGATCGTTTCGGCCGGTGCCTATCTTCTGCGCTCGCGTTCTCCGATTCCTCCTCAGTCGCCCGCAGGCCACGTAATGCTGGCCGTGCTTCCTTTCGAAAACCTTACAGGAGACGCTTCTCAGGATTATTTCAGCGATGGTCTCACGGAGGAAATGATCGCCCAGCTCGGACAACTCAATCCCGAACGCCTCGGCGTCATTGGGCGCGCCTCTGTGATGCATTATCGCCACAATCAAAATCTGCAACAAATCGCTCGCGATCTGGGAATCCAATACGTCCTCGAGGGCAGCGTCCGTCGCGATTCCGAAAAAGTGCGCATCACCGCCCAGTTGATTCGAATTAGCGATCAGAAAACGGTCTGGTCGCGCGAATATGATCGCGAACTTACCAGCATCCTCGCTCTCCAGCAGGAAATTGCGCAGGAAATCGCCGGTGAGATACAGCTCACTCTCGGCGACAGCCCCAGACGCATCGTTCCCGCCCGTGGCCCTGTCACCTCCCCGACTTCATACGAAGCCTATGACCTCTATCTCAAAGGCCGCTACTTCCTGAACAAGAGAACACCACTGGGATTCCAGCAGGCAATTGACTATTTTCAGCAGGCCATCGCCAAGGATCCCCGTTATGCCCTGGCTTATGCTGGCCTGGCTGACTCCTATGCGCTCACCAGCAGCTACAATTTGGACCCGGGCGGGAATCTTCCCCCCAAGGCGCGCGCCGCAGCGTTGCGCGCCCTGCAAATTAACGAAAACCTGGCCGAAGCCCACACCGCCCTCGCTCTGATTGCCGAAAATTACGATTGGGATTGGCAAACTGCCGGGAAGGAATTCCGCCGCGCCATCCAGTTGAATCCCAACTACCCCACAGCTCACCAGTGGTATGCCGAGTACCTTGCCTGGCAAGGGCGCTTCGATGAAGCATTTGCGGAGAGCGAACGAGCGCGCCAGCTTGATCCTTTGTCGCTCATCATATCCACCGATCATGCCGCAATCTTCTATTATTCCCGGCAGTACGACCGCGCCATCGAACAACTTCACACCGTCCTTGATATGGAACCAAATTTCCCCCGGGCCAACGGCCTTCTTATTCAGACCTACGTTCAGAAGGGTCAGTTCGCGCAAGCTTTGGCCGACACTGAGAAATGGCGCCGCATGAACGATTCGCCCGGACTCTGGGCCATGGAGTCCTACGTGTACGGCCGCGCCGGTCGGTTGGCACAAGCTCGGCGCGCGTTGGCAAGATTCCAACAGTCGAATCGGCGCGGACAAGTGGATTTTCCCGTCGCGCTTGCCCTCGCTTATGCGGGTATGGGCGACAAGGAAAAACTCTTCAATTGCTTGCAGGAGGCGTTCGCAGAACGCTCCAATTCGCTCGTCGCTCTCAGGGTCGACCCCATGTACGATCCTTTTCGCACCGACCCGCGTTTCCAAGCGTTCCTCCGTCGCGTCGGATTAGCGCAGTAGTTCGCCCTCCCATCATTGGATCGCCAAACCCCGAATCATCCCGTCTTGCCGATTATCCCACCAAACCATCCTTCCCATTCCCCGTCTAAGAAGTGGTTCTTTTCAACCACCGCAAATATGCTCTATGTTGCTTTTATACATGCAGTTACATTGGCGTCCCCTCGCCATGAATCTGCATCTAACGTAACGAAAGATAGATTAGAGACAACGGACTTGGGGAATCACAGCAAAGACGGGAGGATGGATTATGAACCTCACGAATCGACTTACGAAATGGGCTGGGATGGCCGCTTTGGCCTCCGCCACGTTGCTGATGGCGGCTCCCGGGGGTTTTGCCGCTTCAGGCACCGTGCCGCAGCAGGACCGTACGGCCAGCAGTGCCAAGTACAGCAGTTACTTGTACAAGGAAGTGCATCATCGGCTCGCCATGCTGCCTTGGTATGGCGTGTTCGACAATCTTGAATACACCATCAACGGAAATGACGTGACGCTCAGCGGCCAGGTCGTCAGACCTTCGACCAAGAGCGACGCTCTCGCGTCGGTGAAACATATTGAGGGCGTGGGCAAAGTCGTGGACCATATCACCGTGCTGCCGCCTTCGGGTTTTGACAATCAAATCCGGCGCGCCGAATATCGCGCGATCTTTTCGGAAGCTCAACTGAGCGGCTACTCGATGGGCGTGAATCCTTCCATTCACATCATCGTCAACAACGGCCACGTGACGCTCGTCGGTTACGTGGACAGTGAGACCGATGTCCATCTCGCCACGCTCCGCGCGAGTTCCGTGCCGAACGTTTTCTCTGTAACCAACAATTTGCAAGTTGGCCAGAGAGGCTAATTTTTTCTCTACAAAGCCAGCGCCTCATGCTCTTCAATAACAGAATTGAGGCGCTCCACTAGCTAGCAAAAAACGGGCCCGGTTTTCCGCCGGGCCCGTAATTCACCAACAAAATACCCTGTGCAAAACTCTTTCTTGTGGCCGTATCATCGTGGTTGACAGATACTCGGCTCATCTGTAGTATTGGGGTTTGTCTGTACTCCTTCCTGCTGGACAGGAAGTTCCTGCTCTTTGACAATCGGATAAAACAAGCCAGAACCCGTTCGGTTTTTTTGAGAAACCGAGCGATCAACAGTTCGCTTTTCAGTTTTTTCGAAACGCAAGTTTCGCGAAAAATTGACGAGCACCAGTTTCAAATGAGAGTTTGATCCTGGCTCAGAGCGAACGCTGGCGGCGTGCTTAACACATGCAAGTCGAACGCGCAGTTTCCTGTAGCAATACAGGGAATGGGCGCGTGGCGAACGGGTGCGTAACACGTGGGCAACCTTCCCTTCGGTGGGGGATACCCTCGCGAAAGCGAGACTAATACCGCATAACATTCCCCTGGTTACGACTGGGGGATTCAAAGCAGCAATGCGCCGGAAGAGGGGCCCGCGGCCGATTAGCTAGTTGGCGAGGTAACGGCTCACCAAGGCAATGATCGGTAACCGGTCTGAGAGGACGATCGGTCACACTGGAACTGAGACACGGTCCAGACTCCTACGGGAGGCAGCAGTGGGGAATATTGCGCAATGGGCGAAAGCCTGACGCAGCGACGCCGCGTGGGGGATGAAGCTTTTCGGAGTGTAAACCCCTTTCGACCCGGACGAA
>DAHUXN010000041.1 GCA_027307115.1 Acidobacteriota bacterium | reverse complement strand
TTGCGCGCGATCACTTGATAAGCCATGAAGTTGTTTAGGTTCGCCTCGTGTGTGGAAGGAACTTCGGGTGATCCGCGGCGCACGAAGCTGATCCGCTACCGTTGCTCCCTTCCGGGCCTGGCGGGGTTCGCGGGGAATCGTCGCACAGAGCCCGAAGTTCCACCGATGCGCGAGCAATTTTCGCGTCGCGTTTTTGCGCGCCGCGATTCTTGCTCGCTGCCGCGAGTCTAGCATACCGCTCGCGCACGCGAAAGCCGCGCGACGTTAGTCCGGCGTGAATAATTGTCGGGAATTTGCAACGTAAGAAGCGAAGCGATTAAGACTGAGGGAAACAGCAAGCGATTATCCGTTTTATCAACTTGCTCATCGGCCGCGTTCTGTTGAATCGCCGCCGTCAAGGGGAAGGTTTCAGGCCGTTTGCTTGGGATTGGCGGATTTCGGAAACGCGACGAACCAAATACTCTCAGCTTGCAGCTTGGCGGCTCCGACCAGCCAGCGATTCTGGTCCTCGACCGCGCGAGCGATTTGATACAAGAATGGGCGCGCGAAGTTATCCTTCGCGTATTCCTTCAGCATCACCTTGATGGCAACGATGCCGCCACGTGGCACTTCACGTTGCAAGACAAAGCAACACCCGCTCTCGCTGATGTCGATCGTTGTCGTGAGTTCCCGGAAGAAGTGTGCATCCGTGTCGAAACCCGTCACCTCGATCGGGACCGAAAGAGACAGTCGCGGCTCGCGACGTCGGTCCTGGTTTGCCTGGATCCCGAGTTCTTCCCAATTGACTTGCGCCCGCATTTTCTGGCCTCCCGCCTCGTAAGAGGCAGGTCAGCAACCATTTCGGCGGCGAAACTATGTGATTGAGAGGAAAGGGGAAACGCAGACTGGTTAGCGGATCTGCGCGGCGCATGTCGATACAGATGTGCTGTTGCGGTACACCCAGCTCACGGGCATCAGAGGCCGGAAACTATGCGGCATTTTTTGATGTCTGCCGATGCTCGCGCTTCAGGAAACGGTACAGACTGGTTCGGCCAATGCCCAACACCTGCGCCGCGCGCACGCGGTTTCCTGCGCACATTTCTAGCACTCGCTTGATATGAATTCGGCGCACTTCGTCGAGCGGTAGAGGCCGCCAATTTTCCTCCACCGGCCCGATATTTCCGACAGGCCGGCGAAGATTCCCTGGCAGGTCATCCACGTCGATGAATTCGTTCGTGGCCGTGATCGCTGCGCTCGAAATGACGTTTTCGAGCTCCCTTACATTGCCCGGCCAGCCGTGATGCAGCAGAACCATTTGCGCGCGCCTGGTCAGCCCCTGAAACGTTTTCCCGTATTCGTCGCTATATTTTTTTAGGAAATAGCGCACCAGAATCGGAATATCTTCAGTGCGCTCAGCCAAGCCGGGCACGTGAATTTCAAGGGAACTGAGGCGATAGAAAAGATCTTCCCGGAAACGTCCCGCGAGAACTTCGCTGCGGAGATCACGGTTCGTTGCGGCGATAATGCGCACGTCCACTTTCATGACTTCGGGCGAACCTATGCGCTGGATTTCGCGATTCTGAATCACGCGCAGCAACTTCGCCTGCATCTGCAGCGATGTTTCGCTGACTTCATCCAGGAAGACCGTGCCGCCATTCGCATACTCGAATAAACCGGGCCGCGTCTCTGTTGCGCCAGTAAACGCACCGCGCATGTGCCCGAATAGCTGGCTTTCGAGGAGCGTGTCCACCAGAGCCGAGCAATTGCATACCGCGAACCGTTGTTGTCCCACCGGGCTCATCTGATGAAGCGCGCGGGCCACCAATTCCTTTCCGGATCCAGTGGGGCCGCTGATTAGGACGTTCGTGTAATGCTTGGCGATTTTTCGCGCCATGTCCAGCATTTCGAGCATGGCAGGGCTGCGGCCGACGATGCCTTCAAATTCGAAATTCGAAAGCAGTTGTTCGTCGAGCACCCGGATTTGCGACCGCCGCGACGACACTTCCGCGAGTTCATCAAGTGACTTCCTGAGCCTGGCCTGGTCGAGTGGCTTGCAAAGATAGTCGTACGCCCCGCGCTTGATTGCTTCGATCGCCGAATCAACCGTGTAATGGCTGGTGATAAGAATCACTGCGACATTGGGATCAAGCTGTAGCGATTTTCCGAGGAAAGTAAAGCCATCCATTTCTGGCATTAGCATATCCGCCAGAACCATGCGGCATCCACCTGCGCGCACTTGTGCCAGAGCCTCGTTCGGGCTGGTAGTCCCGTTTGCAGGATAGCCCAAACGTTGCAATCTTGCTGTGGTGCTTTCGACCAGATCCGCCTCATCATCCAAAACGCAAATCGATAAGTTTCGGCGAGCTAATTCAGCGACAGGTTGTTCAGTGGTGACTGCCATTCTGCAGATACAGGCACGGCGCATGCCACAACGTTCGGACACGGCACACGTTGAGCGTCAGGTACTGCCGGACGGCCGAAGCGAATCTACCGACGGGAATTCGCTGTGCCTGAGAGAGTTATCCTGAGGTGATTCGTTTCGGTACAGTGCCTTCGTGAGCCTTACTGAGTCTGATGCAACGAATTGACCGGCTTTGGAACTAGGCGAGCGTTTCAAATCCGATTTTCGGTGTCAAAAGGGAACGCAGACGTGCGCCATCCCGGCGCGCTCTCTCGCGCTGGCGATCCTAGTTCTTCGTCGCCGGGTCCGCGAATGAGGCATTCAACTTGCCCAGAAGAGTCTGGCGCGGATGGCGCTGCAGCAACCGAACTTCCCTTCCTTCGTCCGAGAAGTCTGCGTTTATCGTAGCGACTTGATAGGTGACAGGGCTAGTACGATCTGCGGTCTGCTCGTCGGACAGGCGCGCGAACACCAGCGCTCCAACTCGTAGTGCAGCGTGAAGCCGCACTTTCCGGCTGCCATCGTCACACCTGCGGAGCACGGTCTTCTCAACAAAAAAGTTCTCGGCCAGATCCCATCCGGAAATCTCGACCGGGCGACTTGATTCTTCTGTTTCCAGCGGAGCCATCAAATTACCTCCACAGATAAGAAAAGCAGAACGAATGCCAAAGGTGGCACCGGGTGCTCTGCTGAGTGGCAAGGAGTTACGGCGCCCTCCGCAAGCTACCGTATCGTGCACGCATCGCAAATCAGTACAAATGTGCTGGTTTGAATCAAGCGGAATGCTCTTAATGGCGCTTTTCCTAGATGGGCGAAAAATAGCTAACGCAGTTCAGTGGTAATGCACGCCCGGATAATAAAGGAGGTTAAGCGCGAGCGGATAAACGAAGGCGAAAATCTTGCCGTACACGAACCAGGCGATAAGAAGCCCGGCGAATCCGAGTCCCGAGAAGGTGCTGGCCATAAATCGGCGCGCCGTGTTTTCGCTCATCAGCACCGTAACTCCGTTATGTCCATCGAGCGGCGGGAAGGGAAGTAGATTGAACGTGCCGAGCAGAAGATTCAGCACAAACAGAATACTGAGCGCCGCAGCCGCCAGTTGTGCTCCACTGCTCGCGGTATTAGAGGCCTGAGTGATTTGCGCGTATGACGATATGCTTTCGGGCGCGCGGAAGGCTCCCATAGCGACGCCCACGCGGATTGCAAGTGCGGCCGCGATCATTAAACTGAAATTCGCCGCGGGTCCGGCCAGAGCCATCCATGCCGCGCGACGCGGGTGGCGTTGCGCCCACACGGGATCATAGGGCGCGCTAGCCCAACCGATCATCCAGGGCGGATGAGTCAGAAAATAAGACGCGATGGGTACGATCACCGTGCCGAACAGCTCGCGCCGGATATGCGGCAATGGGTTGAGGGAAGCTTGCCCGCCGTGGAATGCTGTCGGGTCTCCGCCCAGTTTGCCCGCGAAGGCGTGCGCGCCCTCGTGGCACACCGTCGAGAACAGGAACACCACGTACCATATGACACCCATGACCAGAAACTGCGCGCTCATATGGGCGATAGGTTATGTGCTACCGCCCCTGAAAGGCAAGCCGCTCGTTTTTCTAGGGTGTCATCCTGATTGACACACTTGCCTAAAGAGATTATCTATCTGCGCGTGGAGGTTCTCTCCGTTTTTGGAGAGGGTTGAGGGAGAAACAGAAGTGCCTGAAACAAAAATCCGGAAACCTAGCCGTACTCCGCGTGACCGCGATTTCGAAAACCTGCTCCGGGTGGCTTCGCGCCGCCTCAATTCGCACCCGCTCAAGCACATAAAGCACGGTCGCCAGGAAGTGAAAACTTTGGTTTTCACAGATTAATCGGGTTACCTGCGGAGTCCCTTGGAATGTCGGGCACCGTCAAATCGAGCGGTGCGCAGGTTGACGTGTGTCTCCGAGCCTGGCATCGAGGTTCGATAGCGTTGGCGCACACCGGCGCGAACATGCGACAGTGGACGGTAATTCTGTTCGCTTGGGAGGAGGGTCGCTAAGACTTCTTCCTGGGGACCTTCGCACCTTTCTTGCGCGCCTCGGAAAGTCCGATTGCGATTGCTTGTTTGCGGCTCTTTACTGTGCCGCCCTTGCCGCCCTTGCCGGACTTTAGGGTTCCTCGCTTTTCGCGATGCACGGCCCTCTTGACGCTTTCCGCCGCAGCCTTTCCGTATTTTGCCATCTCATCCTCCCGATTCAGATTCTTCCAATGCAGAGCGATTCTCGCTCTGTGTGCAAAAGGCGGCTCCTCGGTTCGGCAGCATTTCTCATCCTTTTCGAAGCCTCCGAGTTCAACCACGGTCGGCTCATTTCGACAGAGGTCGCCCGCCGCCTCTTTAGAGTGCGGTGAGCGTCCCTTGGTGACTTCGCGGAGCGATCCGAGAACAGAGGGCTGTTGCAGACAGGCAAAATCAGGAGGATTGGCTCCGGGGCCTGGACTCGAACCAGGATAACCAGCTCCAAAGGCTGGCGGCCTACCAATTAGCCGACCCCGGAAACGCGCGGCCAAACTCAAGAAGTATAATTAATCGCTCGTGATTCCGCCATTCTTCTTAACGCTCGTGAAAGTTTGGTGGCCAAGCAGGTCGAAACTGCCGGAACTTCATTGAATTTGTTCATGCGGAAACCGATATCCCTCAAATACTTTGCGTGTTGCGCGCACGTGACTTAAGCCTGCCGCTGCGCATCATTAATTGGTAATGGCGGTACCTCACTTAGACGCTGAAAGGGAGCTCATGCCGATCATTCACCGCTGTTCGCGACGTCTGTTCGCCGTAGTGCTGCTTGGCGTCGCGATATCAAGCGCGAGAGTCCTACACGCCCAAGAGGTCACGTTTCAACCCACATTAGCAACTTCGCCGTCTGCATTCTCGACGCCGCTACCCGCCTTCCCTGAGCCGTCGCCAATGTTTCCATCCCCTAAGTTTCAAATAGCCGCACCGCCAGAAACTCTCGGCATTCCCGTAGGGCCCGCGTTCTCCGCACCCGCGTTTCCCGCCGCAGGGCCGAGCCAGGGATACGTCACCGACTCCGCCACGGGGCAGCGCGACGTCTCTTGGGGTCTGCTGCCAACTAACTTTCTCGACGATCAGCGAGCGATGTGGCTTTTTCCTGTGCAACTCGCGCATGGCCATCATTGGCTGCCCACCATTTCAATCGTCGGACTTACGGCCGGTCTTATCGTTGCCGATCCGCACGATGCTCCCTACTTCCGTCGCACGAGAACTTTCATCGATTTTAACAGCAGCTTCAGCAAGATAGCGACTGACGCCGAACTCGCGGCCGCTCCCACTTTCTTGTATCTGGCAGGTCTTGCTACCAGAAACTCCTACGCCCAGAAGACCGCTTTGTTTGCCGGTGAGGCTGCTGCTGATGGCATGGTTTTTTACGGAATCGCCCAGGTGGCCACGCATCGGCGACGCCCTATCGAAATCCCGCCAGACGGAAACTTTTCCGACACTTTCTGGGAGGGTCACAAGGGTCTAATCTCCAATAGCTTTCCATCTGGCCATGCGACAGAGGCTTTTGGAATCGCGACGGTAATCGCAAGACGCTATCGAAAGCATCGTTGGGTTCCGTGGCTCGCCTACGGCGCAGCGGCCGTCATCAGTTTTTCGCGCATCACAATACAGTCCCACTTTCCGTCGGATGTGTTTCTTGGAGCCGCGATTGGTTACACGGTCGCGCGCTACGACGTTCTCCGCGGGCAGTGAAGCGTCGCGTACGCTTCCAAGACACTGTCGCACAATCCCCGGAGTTTCCGTTTCTCGCCTGTCAGGATAAACTTACAGGCGGCGGGACTTCTCTAACGCCCTCTGAATTCACATGAAAATTCTTACTGTTGACGAAATGCTCCAGGCCGACCGTTTGACGACGGAGCGGTACTCAATCCCGAGCTTGACGCTGATGGAGAATGCCGGTTCGTCGATTGCACGATTTATTGCCGCGCACTTTTCACCGCTCGAGCGAAGGCGCGTCATCGTGTTGTGTGGCAAAGGCAACAACGGGGGAGACGGTTTTGTCGTCGCGCGCAGACTCCGTGAACTTGGCGCTCAGCCAGTCGTTTTACTCTTTGCGGACCCTTCCGAAGTGGCCGGCGATGCTGCCGATAATTTTCGGCGTCTGCGCGCGGCTTCGATTGAAACGACAGTCATTGCTGACGCGACCGCATGGGGCCAGTCGCGAAATGCACTCGCGGGAACCGCGGTTATTGTGGACGCTCTTTTTGGGACAGGCTTGCGCGGGCCAGTTGAGGGTCTGTTGGCTCAGGTGATTCAAGACGTGAACCGGCATGAACACGGCACTTGTGTTGTCTCGATCGATATTCCTTCGGGACTCCTGGCGAACACAGGGGAGGCCGCCGGTCCGGCGGTTGTTGCCGATTACACAATCACTTTTACTGCCCCAAAAGTTGGGATGATCTCGGCGTCCGCGCGCCCGTGGATTGGCCGGTTGACAGTCGCCGACATTGGTTCGCCGCGCGCGCTGATCGAGGAAATCTCGCAGAGCAAAGTCCGCTGGCTGGAGCCGTGGGAATTTCGCTCGCTGACGACAAGCCGAAAAGCCGACTCAAATAAGGGTTTATACGGCCACGCATTAATTGTTGCGGGCTCGACAGGCAAGGCCGGGGCCGCGGCTCTGGCGGCCTTGGGCGCGTTGCGTGCGGGCGTGGGCTTGGTCACGGTCGCCACGCCCGAACCCGTGCTTAGGACTGTCGCTGGATTTGCGCCGGAAATTATGACCGAACCCTTGCACGCGACTCCCGCGGGAACGATTGCGCGCGACGTTTTTGATTCGGGCGGGTTCGCGAAGATCCTCGACGGAAAAAGTGTACTGGCACTCGGTCCCGGATTGACCACGCACCCAGAAACGCAGCAGTTTGTCCGGTCGGTTATCGCCAGCCCCCGGCAAATTCCAATCATCCTGGATGCCGATGGTCTGAATGCTTTCGCCGGACGCGCTGACGAGCTTCGCGGCTCGCGCGAAATACTTGCGGTTACTCCACACCCGGGCGAAATGGCGCGGCTAATTGGCGGTACCGTGAAGGATGTTCAGTCTCGCCGCCTCGAGGTGGCGCGAAAGTCGGCGAGTGATTGGCAAGCGTTCGTCATACTGAAAGGCTATCAAACAATTTTGGCGGCGCCTGACGGCACGGCGTGGATTAATTCCACCGGCAATCCGGGGATGGCGACGGGCGGTACCGGAGACGTACTGACTGGAATGCTCGCCGGCCTCACGGCGCAGTTGGGGGCGCAGAACTGGCCGCTGGCGCTTGCGTGCGGCGTCTACTTGCACGGTCTGGCGGGCGATTTAGCTGCCGAGGAGTTTGGCGAAGCGCCACTCATCGCCACCGATGTGATTCGAGCAATACCCGCCGCATGTGCGCAACTCCGCGACGCGATTCAGGCGCTCTGAGATGCCATCTGTCGAAATTCTTTCGCGCTCGACTGAAGAAACGATTTCCCAGGGCAGGGAACTGGCCGCCAGTTTACGCCCGCCGCTCTTGATCCTTCTAACGGGCGAGCTTGGTGCGGGCAAGACGACGCTGGCGAAGGGCATCATCAGCGGCCTGGGAGTTGCCGCCGAAGAAGACATTACGAGCCCCACTTTCACACTCATTCACACTTTTACTGGCCGCGTTAAAGTCTTTCACGTGGACCTCTACCGTGTCTCGGACGTGCACGATTTCGACACTCTAGGCTTGGAGGAACTTTTCGCTGAGCCTGCGATTGTGCTTATTGAATGGCCCGAACGGATGCGCCTGCGCACAGACTGGCCCGTACTGCGCATCGCACTCGAGCATGTCGCCGACGACGTGCGAAAAATTACCATAGCTGAAACCGTGCCGGACAAATTCGCGCGAAGAAGCAGTGGCACAGCATAGAGCGCTGCACAAAACGCCTGCGCGTTGATTGCAGCGCGCTAGTGCAGCCAATGCTGAAGTGCGCGCCACAGATCGGCGAGCAGCGGCCAAAGCACGGCGACGCCGAGCAACACGGCCATGATTCTGCGACGCGCGGCGACCCCGAGTCGCCAAGCTGTGTCAGGTCCGTGGCGTTCGCAGAAGCCATCCTCAAGCGCCGGCTCCTCGCACCGCTCGCCGGAACTTCCCAGATGCAGACAGCGGGGCCCCTGTCCCTCCGCCGGGTTAACGACTTGGTCTCTCATCCTTGCGCCACTCTCGCATTCTGCTACAGTCAAAAGAGTAAGGCCAGACTGGTCTCATGCCGGACACCACCACCGCAACGCCGGCCCGCCCGGCGCGCCTGAAGCTCGAGCCGTACTCTGCCGAGTTGCGCCTCGGGGCGCTCACGCCCGGCATCGACAATATCCACTATGATGTCTATCTAAGCCCAAGATTTCTTGAGACCGGGCGGCAGTACCTCGCGGATCTCGTGCGCCAAGCCGCGTCTCTCCAGCGGTTCTTCGGCTTCGAATCGCGGCAGTCGCGCACGGGCGACTCCTCGCAGTTCCGCAAACTGCTGAGCGAGCTCTTGCAATCTGGAATTACGCGGGCGCAGTTTGAAAAAAACATCGAGTTCGATTTACTGCTCCGCCTGGCCGTACTGAAATTCTTTACCCAGGAACTTGCCAGCGAATTCTCCAGCGTGATCGTCGAATGCAAGGAGCATATCCGTTCCAGGGGTTCCGTCTTCGAACACAGCGAGCAGGCCCACGTGAAGCGCGCGCAAATTGCCGAGTTGCAATCGAACCGTAAAACCATCGTGCGCCGCGCCGGCCAAACGTTGTTTCATATCCTCAAGGAACTGGATGAAACCGTGCTCGCGAAATCGCGCCGCGCGCTCTTTGGCGAGGATTTTGCGGATACCTACGAACTGCTTACAAACAGACTGCTCTTTGTCGAAAACGGAAACGATGATTATCTCTTCCTGGAACACTATGTGCTCCTCGGCAATTTCTTGCAGGACCCTGACCGTTTCGAGAATTTCGACACCCTGCTGATCGACTTTCTTCGCGACTTTGTTATCACGGAGGCTGCCTCGGAAGAGCTTCGCCGCGCTCAGGAAACATACGGGAAGCTCGTTGAACAGGCTCTCGGCAAGCGTTCCGGATTGGCTAAGCTCGAAGAAGAGCAGGAGGAAGCGCTGCGCAGGGTCGGCGGCGGTGAGGGTTTCCTTCCCGGAATTTTCAAACGTCGCGGCGGAGTGGAAGCCGAGACGAATCTCGCTGTGTTGCGCCGGCGCCAGGCGGACCTCGAATTTCAGCTTGCGGAAATTAGCCCGGAACTCGAGGCAGCCAAGCAAAAGGTGGACTTTCTGACCGAGGAATTTCGCAGCCGGTTGGGCGACTACCTCAGCGAGCCGCAGAATGCGCGCCGCTTGTTCGATCCATCGGCGGCGGGTAGTCACGGCGCGGGCGAAGCAGAGGTACGCGAGCGGTTGCTCGAGGAATTGCACCGGCGCCTCGAGGAGCGCGATCTTCTTGGCTACGTGGTCGCGAGCTACGAAGTCTGCAATCTTTACAATGATTTTTGCCCGCCCGTTCACTTGCAGCAGCTCAGGCGTGCGCTGTTGTCGCGCGACGAAATGAAACGCGTCGAAAAAGTGCTGGGCCAATTTCCCGCGCGCAATTTCTCCTTGAAACGCATCGAGGAAGCCTCGAAAGCCCTCCGTCGCTACTCCCATGACGAATCGCGCGCGTTGGTGCTGCGTTTCGTGCAGGACTTGATGCGTCTCCGCCGCGACCGCCGGAATTACCATCACGTGGCGGCGTGGCTCGAGAAAATCAACCTGGTACGGTCGGATCGCCAGCGCGAACTCTCCCGCGTCAATAACACGCTCTACGAGTTCGTGTTTTCCGATGAGCGTCGCGGCACCGATGATCCGGTTGTATCGCATACCGTTATCAAGGCGGACGTTCGCGGCTCGACGGAAATAACCAAAGATTTGCTGGCGCGCGGTCTTAATCCCGCATCGCATTTTAGCTTGACGCTTCACGAGCCCGTCAAGCGCCTCCTCGAGCGCCACGGCGCGGCGAAGGTTTTTCTTGAGGGCGACGCCATCATTCTGGCCATCTACGAAACGGAATCGAATCGCGCGAACCAACGCGCTGTGGCGAAAGCATGCGTGCTCGCGCGCGAGATTATTGAAGTGACGCAAGCTTACAACGCCAAAGCAGAATCCGGAAATCTGCCTCGTCTCGAGCTTGGCATTGGAGTAGCGTTTCAAAATTCCGCGCCGTCGGTTTGGTCGGACGGCGACTCGAAGATCATGATCTCGAAGGCTCTGAATCTTTCAGACCGTCTGTCGAGCTGCTCCAAGATGGCGCGCCGCTTGTTCGCCAAAAACCCTTCGCCATTTCGCGTTTTCCTGTTGCAGACCTTAATCGTGGAAGACGCGGGCGAGGAAGAGGGCGACGAACTGTTGATGCGTTACAACATGAATGGCATCGAACTCAACGAAGAAGGCTTCCAGAAACTCACCGGCGAGATTTCGCTTTTTCCACTGGAGGGAAGTTTTCCGATGCCGTGGGGAAAAGATCGCGCGCAACTTTTCTACGGCGAATTGCCATTCGGCGATTCGCTCGAACCGATTGTGATTCGTCGCGGAATGACCCGCGAGCTCCAGGCCGGCGGCAAAATCGGGGGTCCCACGAACCGTCCCTACTTCGAAGTCTGCGTCCATCCCAAGCTTCTCGAACTCGCCCGCAAAAAAGTCGGCGCGGCCAAGCGCTAAGTTTGGCGACTGCGAGAGGTGGGAAGGACAACTTTGAGTCCTGGGTTTGAGGCGACACGCCGAGACAGCTTAAATTTAGGAGCAGTCTCCGGCCAAGACTCACGGGCCACGTTGCAAACCGATGGAAAATCGGGCGCATCGGCCACGGTTTGTCTGATCAAATTCCGAGCATGTTGACTTGGAGCTTCTTGTAGCCGTGCTCGACCGCCCACAAATCCAGGGGAATGGTCGCCAGCTCATCCACAATCGGGACAGCCAGCCCTGTCTTCGTCAGATCGATGCTCTTCAGATAGGCGTGGCACGTGTCGCAAACGTCCACGCGGACGTGGCTGATTTCCGGCGCGGAATAGAACGCCATCTGCGGCTCTCTTTCTTCTCCGCACGCCGGACAATAAATCCGTCGAAAATTCCACTCGTGCGCGCAGAGCATACAGATCAGCGACTTTTTCGCACCGTCACCTTCACTTCTTAATACGCCGGCGATAGGCTTGCCGCCGCAAAGCGGGCAGGTCGACGGAGTTCCGTCGACGATTGTGGGCTCGCGGTTGATGGCAAGATACTCTGCATACGGCTGGAGAAAAATCCACACCAGCAATCGCTCTGAAGCAGTCGCCTCCAGTGAATCGCCACTCCGCGCCTCTTCTGTGTTGTCCATCATCGAGGCCAATTCAGTCTCCCGGTGCCAGAAACCCTCAATTGCCTGCTGCCATCCCGCGGGACCTTTTTCCGCCATCCGGACGGCGGCGTTGGCAAGCGGCACCGGAGCAATATTCTCGATCAAAGACAGAAATGGGAGGAAATTGGGAAGGAGGAGGAAAATATCCAGCTCATCCCGCAAGGGGCGCCCGGCCGAAGTCTTCGGCGAATCGGCCAGTGCCTTTTGGATTTCCGCGTAGAGATTTTTCTGAACTGTTGCAACGCGTGCGTAAAAGCGCAAGCCTTCCGCGGCGAATGGATAGGCTGATGTTAATTCGGCGGCGCGACGGATTCGCCGATCCCACTGCGGGCTGGTCATTGTCTAGGTCTAGGTCGCGACCCGCTGGTGACCTCGTAATACCACGTGCGATGGAACGTCCACGCCCATGCCCGCGTGACGTACCCGTGAACCATGGCGCTGAAGCTGCCCTTTTCCAGGATCGTGCTCATGTACACGTGAACCAAAAACAGGCCAATGGTGACGAGCGCTACGCTCGCGTGAATCAAGATTGCGGCGTACCGGACGTATCGCAGGCTCCATGGAAGCGTTTCCGTGTACCACAAGACAACTCCGGAGAGCAGCAGCAGGATCACGCTCAACAACATTCCCCAGAAGAAAAGTTTCTGTCCGAAGTTGAATCGCCCCGTCGGCGGCAGCTCGTCGTCTCGGTTTTGGATGTAGTCGGGCATGGCTTTCGCCCAGGCGCGGTCGTTATCGTCAATTCGCATGTCGCCATGCCACTGCTTAAGCATCCAGAATAGCGACACCGTAAAAATCAGGCCGAGCCACGGATGCCAGAATCGGGCCGTGGGAGCCCCGCCCACGACGGCGGCCATCCAATACAAGTACGGCGACCAGAACGCCAGCCCGGTCATCAGGAGATAAATGTAAGCAAGCGAGCCGAGCCAGTGGTTTGCGCGCTCGCCCAATGAGTAACGCGGGATCAATTCCTCGTCGCGGCCGGCGGCGGTGGAGCGCGAAATAGCCTTGGTGCTCATACGCGCCTCCGATCATCCGGCGGAATTGGTTCCTCGTTCTTCGGGCCGTATCGCATGTAGTGCCAGGCAAGACCCACTAGGCCGCCTATCATTGCGAAATTCCCCAGCCATTTCAGCGGTCCTTTCCACAGGCGGACCGAGTAAGGAATGTGCGGATCTTTTGGAAGGCCGCCATACAGCTCGGGATTTTTCGCATCGTGCAGCACGTAGATCACGTGCGTGCCGCTGACCCCCGGCGGATCGTAGACTCCCGCGTCCGCGAATCCAGAGACGTTGCGAAGTTGTTCCGCGCGCGTTTCCGCTAGCTCCTTCATTTCCGGCTTCGTGCCGAAGTGCAGGCAGCCCGTCGGGCACGCTTTAATGCAGGCTGGTTCGAGACCAACCGACACGCGGTCGTTGCACAGCGTGCATTTGAAAACCTTGCGCGCCTCGGGACTGAATTTTGGAATATTGAACGGGCACCCCGTGATGCAGTAGCCGCAACCGATGCAGTGCTGTTCTTGAAAATCCACGATGCCGTTGGCGTACTGCACGATGGCGCCATCCGCCGGACATGCCGCCAAACAACCCGGATCTTCGCAGTGCATGCACTGATCTTTGCGCATCAACAGCATCATGCTGCCGTCGGCGCGCTCGTGTTCATTGAATTTGATCAGGTTCCAATAATTCCACGCCGTTTCCGGCATGGTCTGGTAGGTGTTGTCAAAAGTCGTCTCGCTGAACGTGTAACCGTTCCATTCCAGGCACGCCACTTCGCACGCTTTGCACCCAATGCACGTGGTGGTATCCACCAGTTTGCAAACCTGAAATTCCCTGTTCAACCCGGCGCCCGGAACGCTTCCCGCGTGCCCTGAAATCCGGATTATTTCTGTGGACGCCTGGCTCATCGTCGCTGTCTACGCTTTCTCGATTTTCACTAGGAAGCCCTTGGATTCTGGCGTGTGGGCGTTCGGATCGGTCACCGTCGGCGTCAGCAAATTCGCCGGAGTCCGCGCGTTTCTTCCCTCATCCTCGTCAATGCCGCGAAAGCCCTGATGAATGGGCAAGCCGATCTGGTAGACTTTTTTACCGTCGATCATCATGGGTTTCAGGCGGCGCGTTACGAAGGCTTTCGCGATGTAGGTTCCGCGCGCGCTGATCACTTTGATCTTGTCCGTTCCGCGAATTCCTTTTTCCTCCGCCAGCTCAACGGGAATTTCCACGAACGGTTCCGGAATCAGCTGCACGTTCATCGGATTATTTTTCGTCCAGTAGTGATATTGCTCGGTCAGCCGGTAAGTCGTGCATACGATGCTGTACTCTTCCGGCGATCCGAATTTGTCGTAGGGAGTCTTGAATTTTTTCACCAACGGATTGTTCGACTGGTTCGGATGCAGTGGATTCTTGATGGGGCTTTCGATCGGTTCGTAGTGCTCGGGGAACGGCCCGTCGGCCAGCACGCCAATCGGTACGAATAGCCGTCCCACGCCTTCCGGGTTCATGATGAACGGACCCAGATGATCCTTCGGATGCGAATCCGGCTTGAAGTCCGGCACGTCGTTGCCCACCCATTTACCGGCCGCTTCGTTCCACCATACTTGTTTCCGATCCGGATCCCACGGTTTTCCGGCACTGTCACAGGAAGCGCGATTATAAAGAACGCGGCGGTTTGCCGGCCACGACCACGCCCAGTTTGGATAGATGCCCAGGCCGGACGGATCCTCGGTGCCGCGGCGCTGTATTTGCGAACCAGCTTCCGTCCAGGTGCCTGAATAAATCCAATTCCCGCACATCGTGGTGCCGTCATCCTTCAGCCATGCGAATCCGGGCAGTTGCTGGCCCGCCTTAATTACTTGCTTCGTGGCAGGGTCGGTCAAATCCGCGAGCGCCCGGCCGTTCACCTCCATGGCGACCTGCGAAAGTCCCGGGTGGGCGGCATCCGCATAAGCCCAGCTCAGATTCAGGATGGGATCCGGGAATTTACCCCCCTCTTTTTTATACAGGTCGCGCACACGCAGAAAAATTTGCGCGATGATGTCCTGGTCGAGCCGCGCCAGGCCGGGAGGCGGAACGGCGGCATATTTCCACGTTACCCAGCGCGCGGAATTCGTCATGCTACCGTCTTTTTCCGCGAAGCCCGCGCACGGCAGGCGATACACTGTCGTGTTTATGCTTTTTTGCTCTTCAGCCGTAATCCCCGGAGCTTTCCAGAACTCGCTGGTTTCATCCGGATAGATTTCGCCCACCACCAGCCAATCCGCTTTCTTCAGCGCATTGATGTTTTTATTCGTGTCCGGCCCGATCATCACGCCGTTCATGCCAAAGGCCATCATGCCCTTGACCTTGCCGTTGTACATATCGTCCCAGATGTGCGTCCACGAATAATCGCGATCCACTTTGGGCAGATAGTCGAAACCGAATCCGTTTTCCTTTGTCGCCGAGTCGCCGTACAGCGACTTCAGCAGCGACACGAAAAACTTTGGCGTGTTTGACCAGTAGTTCATCGAACTCCACTCCGTTGGCTTCGACGAACCCGGGGTTATGCGTTTCAGATACGCCGCCAAATCCGTGTCGGCGGGAACAGGCACTTTCAGGTATCCGGGCAGGCTGTCGAAAAGTCCCGCCATGTCCGTCGCGCCCTGAATATTCGAATGCCCTCGAAGTGCATTTACTCCGCCGCCCGCTCTGCCCACGTTTCCCAACAGCAACTGGATCATCGCTGCCGTGCGAATGATTTGCGTGCCGAAGGTGTGCTGTGTCCAACCAACCGCGTAAATAATGGTCGCCACCTTCTTCATGTCCCCGTCTTTGCGGACGGAAGTGAACAGGTCGGCGGCCTTCAGGAACTGCTCTTTCGGAATGCCCGTGATCCGCTCAACCGTTTCCGGCGTGTAACGCGAATATTGCCGTTTCAGCAATTGGAAGACGCAACGCGGATGTTGAAGCGTTAGGTCGTAGGCGACATTCGGTGGCAGCGCGGGCGGCTTCCCGGCGGGCGCGGACGTTTTACCATGCGCGGAGCTTTCGTGCGCACTAGAAGCAACTGCGTCCATTTTCCCGCTCAGGTCTCCGCCCTCTTCATAATTCCACGTGGCGTTATTGTAAGTGCCCGATGCGGCGTTAAACCCGGAGTACAACCCGTCTTCCGGCAGTTTGAATCCTTCTTTAACGATGAATGCAGCATTCGTGTAGTTGGCAAGATATTCTTTCGCGATCCGGTTGTTCTCGATGGCATAACGAATCAGTCCGCCCAGGAACGCAATGTCGGTGCCGGCACGAATCTGAAGGAACAAATCGGCAGTTGCAGATGTGCGAGTGAATCGCGGGTCTACGGAAATCAGCTTGGCGTTGCGGTTGCGCTTGGCCTCCATCGCCCACTTGAATCCGCAGGGATGGTTTTCGGCGGGATTCCCGCCCATGATCAACATCATGTCGGTGTTCTTGATGTCGATCCAGCCGTTGGTCATCGCCCCGCGTCCGAATGTTGGTCCCAAACTTGAGACCGTGGGGCCGTGTCAAACACGGGCTTGGTTTTCTAAATACACCAAGCCCAAACTCCTCATGGTCTTGACGACCAGATAATTGAACTCATTTGTGTCCGTGCAACCGCCGATGAACGAGATGCCTTCGCAGCGGTTTACTGTGTGACCCGCTGCGTCCTTCTCGACAAACGTCGCGTCCCGCGTCTTTTTCGTCCACTGTGCAATCTCATCGAGCGCTGTGTCCCAGGAAATGTCCTCCCAGTCCGTGGCGCCCGGACGCCGGACCTGCGGCTTCGTGAGCCGCCGCGGATTCAGAATGTCCTGCTCGAGCGAAGAACCCTTGGGGCACAGCGTTCCGCGGTTGGTTGGATGATCGGGATCGCCTTCGACGTGGATCACTTGCGGCGTCACGTTCTTGGCACGGTCGCCGATCGTGTAAATCAGCACTCCGCAACCGACTGCGCAATACGGACACGTTGACCGCGTTTCCGCCGCGCGCGCGATCTTTAGTTCTTTCAGCTGGGCATACGCAGGCTTGAGATCGAATCCGAAGACCGTGGCGGCAACACCGCCGACTCCAGCCACCTTGAGGAAGTCTCTGCGGGATGTTTGCATTGCGGGCGAATCTCCCGTCGAGTCAGGAACCGAGGTAATGTCTTAGTCTTAGACAGCCCCTTTGTCAAGAGATATGAAACGCACCGGCTTCGAACGTTTTTGGCTTGCGGACGCGAATCGGACGGTAGGATGAGAGGCCTGCGCTTGAGCCAGCCACGAGTTGCTCGCCGGAGTCGATTTGGCTAACAGCTTGTTGAAAAACTCTACCCGCTGTCATTCCGACGAGCAACCGCGAGGAGGAATCTGCTGTTTCCTTGGATTTGTGCAAGCTCCGGTTCCCTCGCGGCCGCAGAGATGGCAATCAGATCCACTTTTTCAACAAGCTGCTAAAGAACTGCCTTGGGACTCGCGATAACGAAGCGATATGCGCACCTTTCTCTCTTGAATTTGCACCCGGCCATTGCTTGAATCCGCCTCATGAATAGCACCCCTGTAGCGCCACAGCCAGTCGGAAAAACAGGTGCGCCGCGATGCCTCAATGGAAAGTTTTGATATGATGTGGTCGCACTCCGGAGGCGAAAATGGTCCGGTGACTGTCCCGGCCTTCAAAGCCGGCGATTCGGCTCCTAGCGAGTCGAATGGTGGGTTCGACTCCCACACGC
>DAHUXN010000031.1 GCA_027307115.1 Acidobacteriota bacterium | reverse complement strand
CGTTCGACTCAGGATCGCCAACGAATGCCTCGTGTTGCGACACCAGATTCCCGCATCGCTTCCCGGAAGTTGGAGATGATTCTCCGGCATTCCGCCCGCGTTTTCGCCGAAAAGGGCTACGAAGGCGCTTCTATTCGCGACATCAGCCGCGCAAGCGGTGTTTCCCTGTCTGGCTTGTATTATTATGTTGAAAGCAAGCAGAAGCTTCTCTATCTGATTCAAATCCATACGTTTAGAACGATTCTGGCGCAGCTTCGCCGCAACTTGGAGGGTGTCTCCGATCCTGCCGTCCGCCTTCGCGTCCTGGTTCATAATCATCTGGAATATTTTCTGCGCCATCCGATGGAGATGAAGGTGCTTGCGCGCGAGGATGATGTGCTTGCAGGCGAGTATCGAAAGGAAGTCGCGGAGATCAAGCGCCGCTATTACGACACGGCGCTCGAGATTTTCGAGGAATTGCGGCGCGCGGGCCCGGCACGACAACTAAATCCTCGCATCGCCGTTTTGTCGTTGTTCGGTATGATGAACTGGATTCACACATGGCATCGTCCACAAGTGGATCCCGAAGCCGAAGGGCTTTCGGATGTAATGTCGCAAATGTTCCTGCACGGAGTGATGAATGGCCACCGGGCCGGGTCGCAGAAATCATCGCGCGCCGCACACAACACAGTGAAAATCGCAGTACATGCCGCGGGTTAGACGAAATCGATATTCACAAGAGAGAGGAGTTTTTCAATGGCAACGACGCAAGCGGTGGATCAGAAACAGTTGGTGAATTATCGGGTTGAAGACGGCATCGCCATAATCGAGATGGATGATGCGCCGGCGAATACGTACACCTACGAGATGATGCGCCAGCTCGATGAGTCAATACTAGAGGCGCGCATGGACGACAACGTCCACGTGCTTTTGCTGCGTGGCGCCGGCGAAAAGTTTTTTTCCGCGGGCGCAAGTATTCCGATGCTCGCCAAAGTCGATCCGCAGTTCAAATATTATTTCTGTCTACATGCGAACGAGACGCTCTCCCGCCTGGAGCAGACTCCCAAACTGGTGATTGCGGCGCTCAACGGCCATACGGTGGGAGGCGGTCTTGAAATTGCGCTTGCTTGCGATATCCGACTGGCGAAAAAGGAGGGCGGCAAAATTGGCCTGCCCGAAGTGAACCTGGGCGTTCTCCCCGGCACGGGCGGCACGCAACGTCTTGCGCGGGCTGTGGGCAAGTCGCGGGCGATTGAATTAATGGCGACGGGACGCACGTTCAGCTTCGAAGAAGCCGCCGAGATGGGGCTGATTCAGTATATTTACGAGCGTGAATCATTCTGGGACGAAGTAATGGCTTACGCGCGGCAATTCTGCCCGCCAAACAAGGCGTCTCGCGCAGTGGGTCGTATCAAGCGCGCCGTGGTCACCGGATTGGAAGTCGGCTTTGGGGAGGCTCTCGGTATCGAGCGCGAATTGCAGCAATTGCTCTTCACAAGCGAGGACGCGAAGGAAGGGCTGAAAGCATACGTCGATAAGCGCCAGCCGGAATTCAAGGGAAAGTAGGCTCAAGCATGGCGACGGCAGCCAAAATCGAACCGAAGCCCGGAAAGTTGTTCATAGGTGGCAAATGGCTGGATGCCGCCTCGGGCAAGACGTACCCCACCGTTAATCCCGCCACGGGCGAAACGCTGACGCAGATTGCCGATGCGGACGCGAACGACGCCGATGCGGCGGTCGGGGCGGCGCGGCGTGCGTTCGAGTCGGGCCCGTGGGCGGAAATGAGCGCTTCGGACCGCGGCCGCATACTCTGGAAGATCGGCGATCTGGTTGACAAATACAACGAAGAGCTTGGCACCCTCGAAACGCTCGACAACGGAAAGCCGATCTTTGAATCGTGCCAGGTGGATATTCCGATGGTGGCGGAGGTCTTTCGCTACTATGCGGGTTGGGCGACGAAAATTCACGGTGAAACGGTTCCCGTCCGTGGGCCGTTTCTGCATTACACGCTGCGTGAGCCCATCGGTGTGGTTGCGGCAATCGTCCCGTGGAATTTTCCGCTGCTCCTTGCGTCGTGGAAAGTGGCTCCCGCGCTGGCTGCCGGCAACACCGTCGTGCTGAAGCCTGCGCCGTGGACATCACTTACAGCACTGCGGCTCGGCGAGATTTGCCAAGAGGCCGGGTTGCCGGACGGCGCTTTGAACATCGTGACAGGCGCTTCCGATGAACTCGGGCGTGCGCTGGTGCGTCATCCGGGCGTGTCCAAAATTGCGTTCACCGGCTCAACGATGACCGGCCAGGAGATTGCGCGCGTTTCCGCGGATAGCTTGAAGCACGTGACTCTGGAGCTTGGAGGAAAATCCCCGAATATTGTCCTGGCCGATGCGGATTTGGATGGCGCGGCGCGCGGCGCGACGATCGGTATCTTCTATGGGAAAGGCGAAGTTTGCGCTGCGGGCTCACGGCTTTTTGTGGAGCGCAAGATTCACGATGACTTCATGCAGAAATTGGTCGACCGCACGAAAAAAGTCCAACCGGGCGATCCACTCGATCCCAAGACGAAGTTTGGCGCGTTAGTCAGCGAGGCGCAGATGAACAAAGTCCTCGGCTACATCGAAAAAGGAAAAGCTGAAGGGGCGAAACTCGTTGCAGGAGGAGCGCGGGCGCAATTCGGGAATGGGAAAGGCTATTTTGTGCAGCCGACGGTTTTCGACGACGTGAAGAACGATATGACCATTGCGCGCGAGGAAATCTTCGGGCCTGTGCTCGCAACGATTGCGTTCGACGACGTGGAAGAAGCGATTCGCGAAGCGAACAAAAACCCCTACGGCCTTGCCGCCGCCGTTTGGACTCGGGACATTGCCAAGGCGCATCGCGTCGCGCATCGGTTGCAGGCCGGAACCGTGTGGATCAACACGTACAACAATTACGATCCTGCCGCGGCGTTTGGCGGCTACAAGATGAGCGGTTACGGACGCGAATTGAGCATGCACGCGCTCGAGAGCTATACGCAGGTGAAGAGCGTTTGGGTGAATCTGAAAGATTAAATGTGACGATGGAGTTGGCTCGAAGCGATGCGCACGCTGCCTGATTATCTCCGCCGAGGGATGAAGCTGATTGTAGTCGGCTGTAATCCCGGGGAGCGATCAGCCCGTGTGGGTCACTATTACGCGGGGCGCGGTAACGAATTTTGGCCGCTGCTTTATGAATCGGGTGTTATTCCCGAGCCGATTGCCTATGCGGATGATCGCCGCGTGGTGGAATTTGGCATCGGGCTTACGGATCTGGTCAAGCGGCCGTCGAAGGGCGTCGACGACATCGAGCGCGAGGAATTTGCGGAAGGCCGAGTCCTATTGGCGCAGAAGCTCGAAGAGTTTCGCCCGCGTCTCGTGGCGTTTAACGGCAAGATGGTCTACGAGAAATTTGCAGGCCGACCTTGCATGCTGGGTTTGCAGAAGGAAAAGCTCTACGGCGCGGACGTTTTTGTGCTGCCTTCCACTAGCGCGCTGAATGCGAAGGGGCGAGGCGTGAAGATGCGCTATTTCAGGAAGCTGGCCGCGGTTTTGAAACGGATGGGCAATTGAGCCAACCTGTGATGCCAGGCGCAACGCAAAAATCGGTGGGAGAGTCCCTGGTTCTCAACGAGCGCGACGGCGCCGTGTTGACTCTCCGTCTGAATCGACCCGAGCGTCTGAATGCGCTGAATGTAGAGCTGGGCCGCGCGCTCGTTGATGGACTCGATCGCGCCGCTGCTGACGGCTCGGCACAGGTGATTATTTTGACGGGCGCGGGCCGCGGTTTCTGCGCGGGAGGAGATCTGGCCGTGCTTCGTGACGCGCGTTCGCGGAATGCCGGCCACGAACTCGAAGGCCTATTGCGAGCGGGAAAAAAAATCGCGATGGCTGTCCGCACTATGCCGAAACCGGTGATTGCCGCGGTGAATGGGCCGGCAGCAGGAGCCGGGATGAACCTGGCTCTGGCGTGTGACCTTCGCATCGCTTCCGATCAGGCGACCTTTGGCGAGACATTCGCGCGAGTGGGTTTGTATCCCGATTTCGGCGGGACGTATTTTCTGCCGAAGGTCGTTGGCGCGGCAAAGGCTGCGGAGTTGTTTTACACCGCGGAAATGATTTCTGCGGCTGAAGCGGAGCGGCTCGGAATTGTCAATCGCGTGGTGCCGGAAGAAAAGTTCGTGGAGGAAGTAAAGAAGTTTGCCGCGCGATTGGCTGCCGGCCCTCCGATGGCGATTCGTGCGGTCAAGCAGGCCTTATTTGGCGCTGAACGCGAGAAGTTGGAGCACGCGCTGGACGCCGAAATCGAGCGGCAAGTGAAATGTTTCCTTTCAGCCGACTGCGCAGAAGGGCTTGACGCATTCTTCGCCAAGCGTGAGCCGCGGTTTCGAGGGAGCTGAAAGAACAAGTTTTTATCCTAAATAAGCTCTGGTGACCGGGCGATCCCGGGAGGAGATGGAGCAATGCCTGCAACACGAATCGCAACTTTTGACGATTGGGTGGATTTATTCGGCTCGTGGCGCAAGGAAATTGGCGTGAATTACGCCGAAATCGAGAATTATAAATTCGAAGCGAAATTCGGCCCGATCCGCTCGAACGAAATTGAATTCGGCGCGTTCAAGGGCCGCTCAAAGTGGCAGAAAGTTCTCGAAATTCCTGACCAGCGGATACGCGATGGCCTGATGAACCTGATTATTTATCAAGGCGACACGGAATTCGCATCGGTTGAGCAACAACGCCATCTTTTTGAGGCATGCCCGAGCGAGCACGACCGCAAATCGCTGTGCCGAGTGGTAACCGAGGAAATGCGGCACGGCTGGCAAATGTGCACGCTGCTGATTTCTCACTTCGGCTATGGCGGGCGCGTGGAAGCACAAAAAATGCTGGAGCGGCGCGCGTTCGAACAGAAGCGTCTGCTGGGCGCGTTTAACCAGGACGTCCGCAACTGGCTCGACTTTTTCACATACACCGATTTCGTGGATCGCGACGGAAAATTCCAGCTCACGATGCTGAGCTATTCCGGCTTCGCGCCGCTCGCGCAATCCATGATTCCCATGCTGCGCGAGGAGTCTTTTCACCTGGGCACGGGTCACGATGGCATCAAGCGCATCGTGAAAGCCGGCGTGGTTCCTCTGCCGGTGGTTCAGAAGTACATCAACAAATGGATTCCGGTGAGCAACGACCTTTTCGGCGTCGATCAGTCGAGTTCAGCTCACTGGTTCTATGTTTGGGGCCTCAAGGGACGTTATGACGAAGCGCAAAATCAGCAGGCTGCGGACTTAGGCCACATGAACGAGCATAATCGCAATCTCTATTACGCGGAGTGCTTGAAATTGATCGAGCAAATCAACAGGCACGTTCCCGCAGGCAAGACTCCGCTCTATGTTCCGAATCCAAAATTCAATCGCCATATCGGCGAGTTTGCGAATCAACCGTACAGCGTTACGGGTGAATTGCTGTCGCCGGAGAAATTCGCGGAGCATTTGAAGGAAGTGTTTCCGCAGGAAGAAGACTTGAAGCTTATCAGTGACATTCAAAGTACGGAGCCGAAGTGGATCGCCCCGAAGGGATCGATGGAGTAATGCGGAGAGTACTCTCGCGCATTTTGAAACGACGGACATGCTAGCCCTGGAAAGCGTTCGCGTACGCACGGAAGGTCGCATTGCGCGGATTGTGCTCGACCGTCCGCCGCTGAACGTGATGAACATTGCGATGATGCGCGAGATTCATGCGGTGATTGAGGAACTGGGTCCGGAAATGGATTTCCTGGTTTTTCAGGGCGCAGGGGAGCGGGGTTTTTCGGCCGGCGCGGAAGTGGCGGACCATACGCCAGAGCGCGTCGAGAATATGCTCCACGCATTTCACGGAATCTTCCGCGAAATGTGGAGCGGCCGGTTCATCACCATTGCTGCCGTGCATGGGCACTGCTTGGGAGGCGGCTGCGAACTGGCAACGTTCTGCGATTTCGTCATCGCAACAGAATCGGCGAAATTCGGCCAGCCTGAAATCAAGCTCGGCTGTTTTCCGCCGGTGGCCATGGTCACCTTTCCGGGCCTGATCGGTATGCGCGCAGCGGTGGACTTGATATTGAGCGGCCGCACAGTATCCGCGCGCGAAGCGCAACGCCTCGGACTTACTTCACGGGTAGTCGCGGATAGTGAGTTGGAGAATACTGTTGCGGCGTTGCTCGAAGAGCTCGGCGCGCTGAGTCCCGCAGTCCTGGGAATGGCGCGGCGTGCATTGTGGAAAACAGATGGATTCGATTTTGAGCGTAGCCTGCAGACTGTCGAAGACCTTTACTTGCGGGACTTGACTCATAGCGAGGACGCGCGGGAAGGCATTCGCGCGTTCCTCGAAAAACGTGCTCCCGTCTGGCAGGGACACTGAGCCCAATCGCGCCGTTACAAATTGAAATGCATTTGAGAAGGGAAGCGCAGGAAAATGCCTGAAGACTTGCTCGCAAATCTGGAGATCACTCCCGCCGAAGTGAAACAACAGCTCGACCGCGGCGAGAGATTATTTTTTGTGGACGTGCGCGAGCCGTGGGAACACCAGCTCTGCCATATCGAAGGTTCAAAACTGATTCCGCTTGGACAGATCCCCGCAAGCTTGGGCGAATTCGAATCGGCGGATAGCGCCATACTTTTCTGTCACAGCGGCCGGCGGAGTCTCGACGCTGCGGCGTGGTTGCGCTCCCAGGGAGTTTCGGGCGCGCGGTCCATGGCTGGCGGAATTGACCGGTGGTCACAGGAAATCGATCCACGCGTGCCTCGTTACTGAGGGGCGAACAAAAATGGCGAAACCGAAAATTAAATTTTGGCACAAGCCGACATGAACTTCCTGCCGCAAAGCAAGAGGTCTCTTGCTCGAGGGCGGTGCGGAACTGGAGCTGCGAGATATCGCTCAAGATCGCTTGACGGCGGCGGAACTGGACAAGCTGATCGGCGAGCGTGACTACCGATTGTTCTTGAATACGCGAAATGAGCTATATCGGCAGCGGAACATGAAGGAAAATCCGCCGTCGCGCGCGGACGCGTTGAAAATGATGGCTGCGGAGCCGAATTCGATTCGCAGGCCGGTCGTAATTTCGGGAACGAAAATCGTGTTGGGATACGACGAAGAAGCGCTGAAGAAACTCACCTAGGAGATTTGTGAATAAAGAGCTGACGCACTTGCGCGTGAATGGCGAGGAGCGCGAGATCGCCATTACGCCGAATCGGTTGCTGCTCGACGCGCTTCGCGAAGATCTTGGCCTCACAGGTTCGAAGCGCGGTTGCGACGACTCGAGTTGCGGCTGCTGCGCGGTGCTTATCGATGGAACGCCGATGCTTTCCTGCGTTGCGCTCGCAGCCAGCTACGAAGGGCGCGAAATCACGACGGTCGAAGGACTCGGCGGCCCGGGTGAACTCGATCCCGTGCAGGAAGGCTATGCCGAAATGGGCGGTGCGCAATGCGGCTATTGCACGCCGGGATTCATGATTGCGACGAAAGCGCTGCTCGACCGCAATCCGGATCCTACGATGGACGAAATTCGCGAAGCCCTCTCAGGCAATCTCTGCCGCTGCACTGGCTACATGCAAATCTACGAGTCCGTGAAATACGCGATTGAAAAGCTGCGCGCGAAGTCCGCGACGCAAGCTCCGGCGACCCGCTGACCATGGCGAAAGACACCAACGGCTACAACATCATCGGCAAGCCAATGGCGATGACGGACGCGCGCGCCAAGGTCACGGGCCTCGGGAAATACGCCGACGATCTTTCGGTTCCGGGAATGCTGATCGGGAAGATTCTGCACTCGCCCCATGCGCATGCGCGCATTCGTTCGATTGATACTTCGCAAGCCGAAGCGCTCGCCGGAGTTAAAGTCACCGCCACTGGCGAAGACGCACGCAATCCTTACGGTATTTTGCCGATCGGCCACGACGAACGCGCGTTCGCGCTCGGCAAAGCCCTCTATATTGGTGACAACATCGCTGCTGTCGCGGCGACAACTCCTGAGGTCGCCGAGCGAGCGCTCGATTTAATCCGCGTCGATTACGAACAACTGCCGGGATGGTTCGATCCCGAGGAGTCCATGAAAGCGTCTTCGAACTGGATCAATGAAGAGCGCCCGCAAAATATCGAAAAGGAATATCACCACGTATTTGGCGACCCGGAAAAGGGTTTTGGCGAGGCGGATTTCATTGCGGAGGAGCGTTATTACGCGGGCGAAGTGAATCAGGCCGCCATGGAGCCGCACGCAACCCTCGCGGTGTGGGAGCCGGACAATCGCCTGACAGTCCATTCCTCCACGCAAGTGCCGTTCTACCTTCATCGCACCATCGCCGCCGTGTGCGAAATGCCGATGAGTCAGATTCGGGTGATCAAACCGCTGATCGGCGGGGGATTCGGCGGCAAGAGCGAAATTATTCCTCTGGAAGTTGCAGCGTGCGTGCTCGCAAAGAAGGCGCGCAAGCCCGTGAAGATCACGTACACGCGCGAGGAAGTTTTCCTGGCGCATCGCGGCCGCCCGATCACGATCGTCTATCTGAAAGTCGGCCTCAGCCGTGCTGGGAAAATCACAGCCGTACAGGCGCGAGTGATTCAAGATGGCGGCGCGTATTGCGGCTACGGCCCGGTGACGGTGCTCTATTCAGGCGCGCTGCTCGGAGCGATTTACGATATTGCGAATGTGCAATATGACGGTTTCCGGGTGCTCACGAATAAACCTGCGTGCGGCGCGATGCGCGGCCACGGCACGGTCAATGTGCGCTTCGCCTTCGAGTCCATACTTGATCAGCTATCGCATCAGGCCGGACTTGATCCACTCGAAGTCCGGAGGCGAAATCTGCTGAAGGCGCCCTGCATTACGGCAAATTCGCTTCGCGTTACGAGCTACGGCTTGCCGGAATGCATCGAGAAAGTTTTTGAGCGTTCCGGTTGGGCGGAAAAGAAGGGCAATCTCCCCTATGGCAAGGGCGTGGGCATGGCGTGCAGCCATTACGTCAGCGGAGCAGCGAATCCCATCATCCGTTCGAACATGCCACACACGACCGTGCACATCAAGATTGATCGCGACGCGGCGGTGACCGTTTACACGGGTGCCTCCGAGATCGGCCAGGGTTCGGATACGATGCAGGTGCAAATTGCCGCGGAGATTCTTGGCGTCAGCACGGACCGCATTAAGCTGGTCGCCGCCGATACGGAGCTTACGCCGATTGACCTCGGCAGTTATTCGAGCCGCGTTACATTCATGGCGGGCAATGCGTGCCTGAACGCGGCCAAAGACATGCGCGACCAAATTGTCGCGGCGGTGGCAAGGAAATTCGGCTGCGCGGCGGACGATTTCGAAGTGAAAGATGGGCGCATTTCGCACAAGAGCGATGCGGGCAAGAGTCTTTCGTTCGACGAAGCGGTCACTGTCGCTCTTGAATTTCATGGGGCTCTCGTAGCTCGCGGCACTTACGCGCCTCCCGAAACGGCGCGCGGCGGAAAATTCAAGGGCGCGGGCGTCGGTCCCTCACCGGCCTACAGTTATAGCGCACAAGTCGCGGAAGTCACCGTTGATCCAGAAACGGGCCAAGTCCGCGTCGACAAGATTGTGGCGGCGCACGATTGCGGCAAAGCGCTGAATCCCCTGACAGTCGAAGGTCAGATTGAAGGCTCCGTATACATGGGATTTGGACAAGCGCTGCAGGAAGATATGATTTGGAAGGATGGCCGGCTGATGAATCCTTCGCTGCTCGAGTATCGCATCCCTGCCACCAAAGAAAATCCGGAGATTGAATCGATCATCGTTGAAAGCATTGACCCTGAAGGTCCCTTCGGCGCGAAGGAGGCCGGCGAGGGCTCGCTGGCCGCGACGATTCCCGCGATTGCGAATGCGATTTTCGATGCCGTCGGCGTGCGCATCAATTCGACTCCCATCACGCCAGATAAAATTCTCGATGCGTTGCGCGAAAAACAGAAATTAGCGTCTGGTAATGGAGCAAATGCGGCGAACAAGCCGGTTGCGGCAGGGGGTCGTCTATGACGCTTCCTGCATTTCGCGTGTTGCAGCCGCGCACGGTCGAAGATGCAGTTCGCATGCTCGATGAGCACCGTTCCGACGCCATGGTGATTGCTGGCGGCACGGACGTGATTCCTAATTTGCAGATGCGACTTTTCACGCCGCGCGTGTTAGTCGACGTAAAGCCTCTGCGCGAATTGGCGGTCATAGAGTTTTCGGCGCGCCAGGGCCTGCACATCGGCGCGACGGCCACGCTGACCCATATTCTCGAGACGCCGTGGATGCGCGATAAATTCGCTGTTCTCGCGAGCGCCATTGGCACAGTTGCCGGCCCGTTGCAACGCAACATGGGCACGATCGGCGGCAACCTGTGCCTGGAGACGCGTTGCCGCTGGTACAACCAGTCCCATTTCTGGCGTCAGTCGCTTGGCGGCTGCTTGAAAAAAGACGGCGACATCTGCCACGTTGCGCCCGGAGGAAAGTTTTGCTGGGCCGCGTGGTCGGGCGATTCCGCCCCTGCATTTTTGGCGCTCGACGCCGAACTGGAAATCGCCAGTCTTTCGGGAACGCGGCGTGTGCCTTTGCGCGAGTTCTATAAGAATGACGGCATGGATCGCATCGCCCTCGCGCGCAACGAATTGCTCACCGCTGTCCACGTGCCCGCGCATATGGCCGGCCGCCGCGGCGTATATCAAAAATTGCGGGTTCGGGACTCTATCGATTATCCGCTAGCTGGCGTTGCCGTTGCGATGGAGGTCGATTCTGCCGGCATTTGCAAAGACGCACGCGTTGCCTTGTCCGCTGTGAATCCAGCTCCAATGTTGGTGACCCAGGCAGGCGAATCGCTCATTGGCCGGAAGTGGTCGCTGGAACTCGCGGAGCGCGTCGCGCACGCGGCCATCCAGACAGGCAAGCCGCTGACGACTTCCGGCTCGACGCCCGTCTATCGCCGCGATATGGTGCGAGTGTTTACGCGCCGCGCATTGGAAGAAACGTGGAAGAATGGCCATGGCAGCGCATAGACCATCTTTGTTGCGCGAAAACTGAGGAGGAGTGGCTTGGCATCGGACTCGGACGCCATCATCGACATTCACATCCACATTCAGCCGCTGCACATGTTCAAGCCGCATGCTCTAGCGTTGATTCAAAAAGGCCGCAAAGATTATCCTGAAGTGCAAAAATACTCAGCCGATGCGAACGCATTCCTTCACTTTCTCGATGACGCCGGAATCGAACGAGCCGGCTTAATCAACTATGTGAGCCCAGAAGTAATCGGGTTTCCTCCTGAGGTGAATGACTGGATCGCGAAATATTGTTCGGCGGATCCAAAACGGTTGCTCGCTTTTGGCTCCGTGCACCCAAAATACGTACCCGACGCGGGAGCTGAAGTCGACCGGCTAGCGAAATTGGGCATTCGCGGACTCAAAGTTCATCCTTCGCATCAACTTTTCGCGCCCAATGCCTATCGAGATGGGCTTGGTCCGCTTGCGAGCATGTATGATCGCGCGCAGGCGCACGGCATGCCCGTGATGATCCACACAGGCACTTCGATTTTTCAGGGCGCGCGAAACGTGTACGCTCAGCCGATGCTCGCCGACGACGTTGCGGTGGATTTTCCGAAACTCGTTATCATTCTGGCGCACGGTGGCCGGCCGCTGTGGATGAACGAAGCATTTTTCCTGGTTCGCCGTCATCCGAATATGTACATGGATATCTCCGGCATTCCGCCGCAGCGCCTGATGGAATCTTTTCCGCGCATCGAAGAGATCGCCGATAAAGTTCTGTGGGGCACGGATTGGCCCGGTCCCGGCGTTCCCGCAATTCGCGGCAATGTTGAAAAATTTCGCGCGTTGCGGATTTCCGCCGAGGCGCAGCGCAAGATTCTGTACGACAACGCCGCCCGGCTGTTTCCGGGACACGCGTAACGCAACACGCTTCTCGCGCGGAAGTCATCCGAAGGAGAGCGAATGGAAATCAAGACCGTCGCAATTATTGGCGCGGGGACGATGGGACGCGGCATCGCGTACTGCTCCGCGCTCGCCGGCTACCGAACGATTCTCGAAGATGTGTCGCCATCGATGCAGGAGCAAGGCATCGAATACATTCGCCGCGCATTCGATGAAGGAATCGCGCGAGGCAAGATCACTGAGGAGCAGAAGCAGCAATCGCTCGCCCGGATCACTACCGCCGGTTCAGTGCAAGACGCCTGCCGGGAAGCGGATCTAGTTATCGAGGCTGTTCCTGAAGAGATGGAATTGAAGCTCGAGATCTTCACCATCCTCGACAAATTCGCCAAGCCAGGGTCAATTTTCGCCAGCAACACGTCTTCGCTTTCGATTACGGAAATGGCTGCAATCACTTTCCGCGCCGAGAATTGCATTGGCATGCACTTTTTTAATCCTGTCCAGAAAATGAAATTGCTCGAAATTGTGCGCGGCCTGGAAACTTCGGAAGCGACTGTGAACTCCTGCGTCGAGGCGGGCCGTCGCATGGGGAAAGAGGTCGTTGTCGTCCGCGAATCGCCGGGCTTCGTCACCAGCCGCATCAATGCGATGATTGGGAACGAAGCGTTTTACATGTTGCAGGAGGGGATTGCCAGCGCTGCGGATATTGACAAGGCCTTGAAGCTCGGACTCAACCATCCGATGGGCCCTTTTGAGCTGGTCGACCTTGTGGGACTCGATGTGCGATTGAGCATTCTTCAGCATTTGCATCGCACGCTTGGCGACAAGTATCGTCCGTGCCCATTGATTGAACAATACGTGAAGGCTGGCCGACTGGGACGCAAATCGGGTCGCGGCGTTTTCGAATACAAGGATGCGGCAGCCAAGCAGAAGGCGTAGGATTTTTTTAATATTCAGCCATGGCCGAAATTGCGGACAAAATCGTTTTGCTGCAGGGCGACTTGACGGAGGCGGATGCCGACGCGATCGTCAACGCCGCGAACAATGACTTGCAGCTCGGAGGAGGCGTGGCGGGAGCCATTCGCCGCAAGGGTGGCGAGCAGATTCAGCGCGAATGCAACGCCATCGGCTCCGTTCCGGTGGGTGGCGCGGCCATCACGTCCGGGGGCCGGTTGAAAGCGCGTCATGTAATTCACGCGGCCAGCATGCAACTCGGCGGCGCGACAACGGGACGAGCATTGCGCAGTTCGACGGCGCATTCGCTTCGCATTGCCGCGCAAAATAACCTCAAGACGATCGCTTTTCCGGCGGTTGGCACTGGCATTGCCGGTTTTCCCATGCGCGAGTGCGCTGAAATCATGCTCGCCGAGGCGCAAAAGCATTTGCAGGGTGCGACTTCCCTCGAACAAGTGCAATTTATTCTCTTTGACAAACAATCCCTCGAAATATTCGAGCAAGTGTGGAAGGAAACAAAAAAGAAGGGAAATACAGAGGCGTAACGCGCGAGCGTGTTTGCTACGGCTTCGAGGATTTCTCTTCCGGCTTCGTCGTAGGGGACTGCGTACCGCCGGCCGCGGTGTACGGTGACTTCATGTACTTCTCGGCTTCTTGCTGTGCGCCGCCTGTGTTGTCCTTCAATTCCTCCGCCTTCTGATATTCGTTGATGGCGCGCTCGCGCGAGCCGGTCAGGTCAAAAATCTTTCCCAGGTAAATGTGGCTCCAGACTTCGACCCACTTATAACTGGAATCGAGATCGCCATCGAGCGCGTTGCGAAAGGAATCCGCGGACGCCGAATAGTTTTTCTGATAGAAATACGCTTCGCCAATCCGAAAATCCGCCAGGGAATTGTTCGCTTGCAAGGCCAGCGCCTGCTGGTATTGCTGGATGGCTTCCTGGAAGTTTCCTTGGGCCGCCAGGCCTTCGCCGCGGGCGATAAGAGCCCGCACATGCAGTTTCGGACTCACTTTCAACAGGTCGTTATCCGGGTCGATCAAAATTCCGTCGGGTTTCGGCACGTTGAAGGACTCGATCTCAAAAGGCGTGCTCGTCCCAATCACCTGGACGGTTTTCGTTACCGGGTTCCCCTCTGTATTCACGCGAATTTCGACCGGCATGTTAAAGGTCTCGAGCGGCTGCGTGACTTTGCCAACAACTTTGAAACCCTTGGGCGTTCGGTAAACAATGTAGTCCAGCTTGAATTCCGGAATGCCCGTGGAATCGAGCCACTGAGAAAAAAATGCAGTCAGATTCAGATGCGGCTGGCCGGTCTTCTGCGGGAGCATATGGGTTTCCGCAGCTTTTTCGAAATCCTCGATGCTCGCTGTTTTTCCCGTGTGTGCTGTATAGAAATCGTGCAGCAATGAATTGAAAGCCGCATCTCCCATGGACGTCCGCAACATGTGAAACACCATCGCGCCCTTGTCCACCACTATCGACTGATACTGCTGCGAGTACGGCTGCAAATCCTGCGATTGTGCAATGGGCGTGGCGCTTTCGAACATCACCGAGCCTACGGCGTAGTTCGTCAATTCACGGCGAAAACCTTGCTCGCCCTGTGAGTGTTCGATGTACATGGCGGTCACGTATTGCGCCAACCCGTCGGTGACCCATGCGTTGCCAGGCGACGCGGGCAGCACTTGATTGCCCCACCACTGCTGAGCGGACAAGTGCGCCAGTTCGTTCTGATTTACCGTGGTGCCCCAGTCGCGCGCGCTGAGCAGCAGCAACCCTGGAGCCGAGAAACTGTCGATGGTGCCGTCCGGCAATTGCGCCAGCGTCATAGTGGGCGACGGTAATGGGCCGAATTCGTTCGAGTAATAAGTCAGAACGTTAGCAAGCTCATCGCCGTAACGCGGAGCCGTGGCGCTTGCCGCCGGCGGCGCAAACACGGAAATGTTTAAGCCTTGCGCCTGTACTGGCGCCAGTTGCAAGCTTCCCGCGACAAACGTTCCCACTGGCGCTGCGTCTTTACAATTGAAGGTGTATACCGACCGCCCAGACTCTCCGGGTTTTTCGGCGGGCAGGGAATTCGGCGTCGAGGATTGCCCGGTGCCGGTCACGGCGAAATTGTCCGGTACGGTGATTTGAAAAGTGGCCGTGTAGCGGTTCGAAGGATAATTCGTCAAGGGAAACCAGCGAGCCGGCAGCAGCAGGTACGCGGAGGTCTTATCGATCCATGCGAAACGAACGTCTTTCGTCGGGCTGTCATCGTCATTCGCGAAGGCGCCCGAATAATTGAAAATGAGCGTGACGTGCATTCCAGGCTGCGCCATGGAGGGAAGTGTCACTTCGAGATCGAGCGGATTGAACGAGTCGCGCTGAAAATCAAGTTTCCGGCCGTCAATCGCGAGCTTCACCGCGTCCACGTGCAAATCAGGATGCAATTCAACCAAGATGGTTCGCGACGCCGTTTTCGCCACGAATTCGACTTTTGCTTCGGCTGTCAGATTTTGTTCAGCCGGGTGCAGCGCCGCTTGGACGTCGTAATGCTCAGCTTGAAAATCGAATTTAGGAAGCTGTGTTTGCGCGCTTAGCACACTTGCGCTGAGACCGAGCAGTACGAGCAGAAATGTGAGCTGAAGAGCTTGAAGATATGTGGCGATGCCTTTTTTTAATGTCATGTATCGTCCGCTCATTAGAGTACCAAACCAAGCCTGCTAGTTGCCTGTTCTCTCAAAGATTAGAGCATTCCCGCGATGACTTCGGCGGCCCTCTCGATCGCGCCCCCGGGGCCCAGTTTCAGCCTCACAGCCGCCAGATCCTGCCTTTGTTGCGCGCGTGCCTCTGGCGAATCCAGCAGACGGCGAATCTCTCTCTCCAAAGCCTCGGCCGTAAATCTGTCCTGAATCAGCTCCGGCACCACTTGCCGACCTGAAATTAGATTCACCATGGCGAATAAAGGAGTCCGCACAAGGGGCCTTGCAATCATTGCAGTGAGTCCCGAAAGCCGGTACACGACCACCATCGGCGTGCCCAGCAGCGCGGCTTCAACGGTTGCCGTTCCACTCGACACGATGGCGCAGTCGGCCGCCGCGAGCGCATCGTAAACGGCATCTACAACTGAGGTTACGTGCAAATCCGTCCGTTTGAAGCAGTCGAAAATATTCGCCTCAAGCCCCGGTGCCACCAGAAGCACAAACTGCACCGGGAAGTTTTTTTGCAACCGTGCGCAAGCCTCCGCAATAATCGGCATGCTCCGTCGGATTTCGCTGGGACGGCTTCCCGGCAATAATGCAACGATTGGGCGCTGCGCATTCAGACCGAATCGCCCAGCGAATTGCTCGCGCGTCGTTTGCGGGTGGACCGAATCGACCAGAGGATGCCCGACGAAATTCACCGCAACGCCGGCTTTGCGATAGATCTCCTCCTCGAAAGGAAAAATCACGAGGACGCGCTCGAACCGGCGCTGAATCCAGCGCATGCGGCGCGGCCTCCAAGCCCAAATCTGGGGGCTGATGAAATAAACGATTCGAATACCGTGCTTTTTCAATCGCCGCGCCAGGCCAAAATTGAATCCCGGTGAATCCACGGTGATCGCCAGGGCCGGCTTGCGGTGCACCGCTTCTTGTTCCAATTTCCGCCATGCGCGCCAGACAGCGGGCAGCCGGTGCAGCGCTTCCGTGATCCCTACAACGGCGATTTCTGAAGCGTCTGCGACAATCTCGACTCCTGCTTCGCGCATCTTCGGGCCGCCCATGCCGAAAAGGTGAGCGCCCGTCAGCGCCTGCAGCGCGCGCGCCAGTCGGGCAGCATACATGTCGCCGGAGGCTTCGCCCGCGGAGATGAGGATTTCCGGCGGAGCCATCATGCGGCGGACTCAAGGAATGCGGTGAGCAGAATGTTCACGGGCGGGAGAGGAATGCATTTTGCGTGGCGCTCCAGCACTGGCGGCGCCGCGGCCTAATCATTTGCCGGCAGAGGCGTGCCAGCGCGCACACCGCCCGAAACTGGCAGGCGAAGTTCCTGGTCTTTGTACTGGAGCTGGTAGAGGCGGTAATAAATCCCGCGGCGCGCCAGCAGTTCCTGGTGCGTGCCTTCTTCGCGCAACCTGCTCTTGTGGAATACAAGAATCCGGTCAGCGTGTTGAATGGTGCTGAGGCGATGCGCAATCACCAGAGCGGTCCTTCCAGAAAGCAAACGGTCAAGCGCCTCACGGATCAGCGATTCCGTCTGGGTGTCAACGCTCGACGTCGCCTCGTCCAGAATTAAGAATTGCGGATCGTGCGCCAGCGCGCGCGCGAAGCTGATCAGCTGCCGTTGTCCCACCGAAAGAGTAGCACCTCGCTCGGTCACTTCGGTGGCCATTCCATGAGGCAGGGATTCGATAAAGGGACCGAGGCCCACTTCGCGCAAAGACTGCTCTACCATGTCGGGCGTGATCGACGCGGTTCCCAGACGCACATTCGATTCGATTGTCCCGCTGAAAAGGAAAGGATCCTGCAGCACAATCCCGAAGAACTGCCGCAAATGCTGAAGCTGCAGTTCCCGGATATTTATCCCGTCAAGAAGAATTTCACCACGCTGAATATCGTAAAACCGCAGCAGCAGTTGAATAATCGTCGTCTTGCCCGCGCCAGTGTGCCCTACGATGGCTATGTTTTGCCCCGGCGCGACGCGGAACGATACATCCCGCAGCACCCAATCTTCTTCTTTGGGATTTTCGCCGCCGCGATACGCAAACCATACATTGCGGAATTGAATCTCGCCCTTTGCCGTTTCCAGCTTCACCGCATTCGCCGCCGATTGCACGGTCAGCGGCTCATCGAGCAGTTTGAAAATCCGCTCCGAAGCGGCCATCGCCGATTGCAGAATGTTGAATTTTTCGCTCAAATCCTGAATCGGCATGAAAAACTGCTGCGAGTACATATAGAACTCCGCGACCACGCCGATACCCAGACCTCCCGCAACTTGCCGCAATCCGCCGAACCAGAAGATCATCGCGTATCCGGACGAAGACAGCAGATCAATTGCGGGATAGAACAGCGCATATGCCTTGATGGCCTTTTTGAAAGCAAGGTTATACGCGAGGTTCAGCCCCTTGAATTGCTCCCGCGCCTTTTGCTCGCGGTTGAAAAGCTGAATCACCGCCATTCCGCCGATGTGCTCTTGCAGGAACGCATTGATTCGCGCCACTCCCGTGCGGATCTGCCGGTTTGCGTCGCGCACGCTGTTTCGAAATAGCCACGTGACGCCGAACATAAGCGGCAGCACGGCGAACGCCGCAAGCGCCAGCCTCCAGTTCAGCTTCAACATATAAGCGATTGCAGCCACCAGGAAAAAGAAATCGTTCACCATGGCCACCACGCCTGCGGCGAACAAATCGTTCAGCGCATCCACGTCGGTGGTTACGCGCGTGACCAGGCGTCCCACCGGCGTGCGGTCGAAGAAGCCCATCGGCAGCAGCTGCAAATGGCCGAAGATCTGCTTGCGCAGGTCGTACATGGTCTGCTGGCCTACGGACTGCATGATTCGCACTTGGCCATACTGAAACAGAAAACTGAGAATCAGCGTTGCAACAAACGCCAGCGAAATCCAGAGAATCCCATGAAACGCCGCGTTCACCGTAATCTTGTGGCCCAGAGCAGGCGTGATGTAGCGGTCAATTACCGCCGCAAAGAGCCGCGGCCCGACCAGCCGCAAGGGCGTGACCACCATCGTCAGCGCAAGCGCCAAAAAGACTCGCCACTTGTACGGCTTCAGATACTTCAGCAGCCGCCAGGTCAGTTGCGAGTCGTATATGCGCCCAAGTTTCTCTTCTTCGTGGTGTGTGCTCATTCTCTGGCCAGCTCTTCTTCGAGCAACTGCTTCTGATATAGCTCCGCGTAATATCCGCCAAGCCCAATCAGTTCTTCGTGCGTCCCCTTTTCAATGATCTCGCCGACGCGCAACACAACAATTTGATCCGCATCGCGCACCGTTGAGCACCGGTGCGAAATCAGTATCGTCGTGCGTTCCTTGAACACGTCTTCCAGTCCCTGCAGAATTTTTTCTTCCGTATCAGTGTCCACGCTCGAGAAGGCGTCGTCCAGAATCAGAATTCTCGGATCGCGAATAAGCGCCCGCGCAAGCGTCGTCCGCTGCTTTTGCCCGCCCGAAAGCGTGATTCCGCGCTCGCCGACGATCGTTTCATAACGCCCAGGAAAATCCGAGATGTCGCCCGCGATATTCGCCACGTGCGACGCGTCTTCCACCGCTTCCAGCGTGGCCGCCTCCACGCCAAATGCAATATTCTCGCGCAGCGTGTCGCTGAACAAAAACGCATCCTGCGGCACAAATCCAATCGCTCGGCGCAGCGCCGCCAGCGGCCACTCGCGAATCGATTGGCCGTCGATAAAGAGCGTGCCGGTCGGCGCTTCCCAAAGCCGCGCGATCAGTCCCGCCAGCGTCGTTTTTCCGCTCCCCGTTGGACCCACAATCGCAACTGTCGAGCCTGCCGGAATGTGCAAATTGATATTCCGCAGCACCGGCTCATTCACAGCGGCCTCGGAATCTTTGCCTCTCGCGGCCGGTTGCGTGCCATTTCCGCTTCGCGCTGTGGGATAAGTGAAGGTCAAATTGCGAAATTCAATGTCGCCTCGAACCTCGGCCGGCGCCTCTCTGTGCACTCCCGCGTCGCTGATTCCCGGTTCGACGTCCAAAACGTAGTTCAATCGACCCATCGATGCCGCCCCGCGTTGAAAAATATTGGTCACGAAGCCGAGCGCGATCATCGGAAACACGAGCTGCCCTACAAACGTGTAAAATGCAATCAGCGCCCCCAGCGAGATGCGGCCTTGAACCACCATGCGGCTGCCCTGCCACAGGACGAACACAATCGAAAATCCAATGATCGTGGACAGCGCGGGAAAAAACAGGCTCCACGCGCGAATCATGCGTATGTTCTGCCCAACGTATTGCCGATTTGCGTCGTCAAACGACCGCGTTTCGGCCTCCTCTTGCCCGTAAGCCCGCACCACGCGTATTCCCGACAGATTCTCCTGTGCTTTGGCGGAAAGCGTTGCCAGCATCGCCTGGATCTTCGCTTGCAGCTCGTGGATCCTCGTGCCGAAGTACCTCACCGTGATGAACACAAACGGAACCGGCAAAAGAACCTCCAGCGTCAGCAGCGGCGATATCGTCGCCATCACCGCCAGAGCCACTGCCATTCCCACGAGCGTCGTCGCGCTGTACATGATTCCGGGCCCGAGCACCATGCGCACCGCGCTCAAGTCGTTTGTGCAGCGCGACATCAAGTCACCCGTGCGATTCCGCACGTAAAATTCCGGTTCCAGCTTCACCAGGCGCGCCAGCAAATCGTTTCGCAGATCGTATTCAATGTCGCGCGAAACGCCTATGAGAACCCAGCGCGACGTAAATGAGAAAATGCCCTTCACCACCACCACGCCCACCAGCATCAGACAAAGAACCAACAATGTGTGACGGTTTTCCGGCTGATAAAAATAGAGAATCGGCTTCAGCGCGGAGTGCCACAGCGTTATTGCTCCCGCGTGCGACGCCTGCGTGAGATTGGGCATCGGTTGCGGCGATCCCTTGAGGCAATCTATGATCGAACCAATGATCAGCGGCGGAAGCGCGCCGATTAGGCCCATCACCGCGAGCATCAGCAGCCCGAACAAAATCCCGCCCTTGTAGGGCCCCAAATAAGGGATTAGCCGCCGCAACTCGGCCGCCGCGCTGGCCTTCTTCTGCGGCTTCTTCGCCGCGCTAATTGTTTGTGCCACTGTGCTCATTATTGCGAAGTCGAGTCGATCGGCTCGAGCGTCGACACTTCTCCCAGGAATTTAGTAAAACTCCGGTCGAGCATCTGGTAACGCTTCGTTTCCGGGTTCCATCGCACTCCGTAAGTCACAACGTAGCCGCCCGCAGGTTTCTGCAGCGGCGTAAAATACATAGTCAGCCCCTTCTTCGCGTCCTGCTCATATTGCAAACGCCAGCCGTTGACCGGCGAAAGCGGCTGCCCGCCCAAAAATCCAGCTGGATTCTTGAAATGCTCGTCGCACAAAAACACTTCCTTCCACGAATTTCCGCCCTCATTCTCGATGATTCCAACACGCGTCACCAAATTCCCGGGAACGATCCCATCGGGCGTTTTCTTAATGCGGTTGACGACCAACGCCTCCTGCTTCCCGTTTTTCGCCAGATCCCCGTAGGCAATCACTTCCGTTTCCGTGCCGAATAGCTTCTGCGTCACTTGATCCACTTCCGGTGGATACGAGGGCGCAGCGGGCTTCGCGGCGTCTTGCGCAATTGGATGCGGGCTGCTGCCGCAGGATGCGAGGAACAGGAACGCGCCACATGTCGCCAACCAGTAGAATCGTCGCATTCAGTCTCCTCGAAGAGTTTAAAACTGCTCTTGTCTTCGGACACGCGCCCACTCGCGCGCCGCAACCAATTATTCAGCCCCTCCCCATCGTCTCCATCTGTTGGAAAGAGCAGCGAAGCGATTCTAACGTGTGCACGCTCCTGACGGAAGCGCTGCGTTAACGCGCGGCGAGAATTTCCTCCATGCGCGCCTCGAAATTCTCTTCGCCTTCCGACCACAATCGATAGCGCTCCACCGGCAGCGCGGACTCGACTCGCTCCATCCAATTGTAGAGCTTGCGGATGTTCTCGCGCGTTTTCTCGTGATATGTCCGCAAGTTTTCCGGCTGCGACATCAAAGCGACAAAATTCGCTTCGTCGGGGTGCTCGAGACGCCGTTCCCGCTCGCCCGCAAAACCTAGCAGGCCCGCGTGTCCGGTAAAAACATGCTCGAAGCCGGCATCCACCAGAAAATGTCCCTGCTCTTGCGAAAGGCCATCGTCGAATTCTTCGCCGTAACAATAAATTGCCAGAGGCTCCGGCTTCAATTCCCAACGATTGCCGCGCGCGTCGTACATCCACAAATCCCACCACGCCTGCGTTTCATACGAGGAATCGCTGTGCACATGTTCGCTGGCCAGGTCGACGAGCACCTGTGCATCGTATTCTCCCGAGCGCAAATCCTGCTCCAGGATTGGTGTCTCCGCCGTGTCGACCGCTCGAATGACGAGCTCACTAAAGCCCGGGCGTTCCGTCGAAACAGGAACCGTCTGCAGGAATTCCTTCCATCGGTCGAGCAGCGTCTCCGCGCAGAAACCCCTCACCCAGATACTCGCATACGCGCGATTGGCCATGCGCAACATTATACCGGATATGAGCACAACGACTTAAACGTTGGATATCGCGGAGTACGAAGAGAGCCCGTTGCCTACTTCTTTTCTGGCGGCTTTTTGCCGGTGCCGACTTCCGAAGAAAGACCCAGCAGCCGCTGGCGGAGCGTTTCGCCCAGTCCTGCAAACACGTCGGAGCAAGTGTCGCGCAGCCGTTCTTCCGCGGCGCCAGAGAGAGTTTCGAGCACGGTTTTCGAGTGCTGGCCTAGCGTTGTGGCCGACGCCAGCAGCCATGAGTTGGAAGTATTTTCGAGACGTTCCTTATATTGCTCGATCGATTTCTCGACGGAGCCTTTCATCTGCTCGAGCCACGCAGTCTGTTCCGCCTCGCGCCGGGCATAGAAGGCTTCCACCAGCGGCTTCAACTGTTCCTCAAGATGCCGCCGCGCAAGTGTCGCGCCCTGCACCATTCTTTCTTCCAGATGCCCGTCAAACTCGACCAACGCTTTGTCAGCGCCTTCTTTTATGCTTGCCTGATTCTGTTCGGCGGAAACTTTCGCTGCTTCTTCGAACTGCGCTAGGCTTTCGCTGGTGATGCGGCGAAGCTCGTCTGTGACGCTCGCTGCCACGGTTTTTGCCGTCACTTCCAGTTGCTCGCGGGTGCGCTCCTTGATTTCTTTGGCGTCCTCTTCAATCATGCCCTGCGCATGTTCCACGTAGCTGCGGCTGTAGTGGTCGAGCTCGGAGCCAAACATGCGCGAAACTTCGCCCGCGCGTTCACGCATGGCGCCCGTCGACTGGTCCATCATCTTTTCGAGCGTCGTCTGCATGCTCGTCTGCGCTTTTTTCTGATACCACTCCGATGCTTTATAGAGCGCCTCAAACGTAGTATGCGTCGCGTCCGTGGTCTTGGTTTCGAGCTCTTCTTCGACGCGAGCCAGAGCGGCGCGGCAAGTCTGCTCAAATTCAGCCGGCAATTCCACGCTCTGTTCGCGCATGCGCTCGAGCGAGGCCGTCAGCGCCTGTTCGGAGACTTCGTGCATTTGCGCGCGGAACTGATGGAGCGCATCCTGGGCGTGCTGATTCGCATCTGCAAGTTGCTCGGTCGATTGTCGCGCGCGTTCGTAATGCGGCGCAAGTTGTTGCTCCACTTGCTCAGCCAGCCGCTTCAGCGCGCTGTCAGCCACGTCATTGATGGGACCTTCGAGTTCGCCAGCCTTCTTCTGAATCACGTCGTCGACGCGGCGGTTCAGCTGCTCCGTCTGCGACGCCAACAATCCATCAAGGTGTTTTTGCGCTTCGTCGTAAGCCGCGCGCGACATCGCTTCCATCTTCGCCGAAGTCTCTTCGGCGCGCCGCACGGCCTCGTCCGCTTTACCGATCACGCCCTCGGCGCGTGTACGCTCCTGTTCGAGTCCGGAGCACAGCGACTCCAGATTGTTCTGGGCCTCGGAGGCCGCTTCGTCGAGCAAACCGCGCAATGACGCGCTTCTCGCGGAGATTTCCTGCTCGGCTCGCACCGTAGCAGCCTGAGAAATCTGATTCAATTGCTCGCTCATCTGCGCCGACGCGCCAGTCAGAGCCCGATCGAATTGTTCACGCCACTTCCGCGTGGCCGCTTCGGATTCCGCGCTCAAATTCTCGCGCGATTGCGCCTGGAGCTTGCCTGCGGCGTCTTCAATTTCCTTGCGCCACGCCGCCAGCCGCGCCTGTCCTGCCTCATCCAATTGCCGAAGCACTTCTTCGGTGGGCGCGATGACCGTCGCAGAAACGCCAGGAATCGGAAACTTCGCCGTGGCTTGTTCAACCGCGTGCTGCACCGATTGCTTCACCGCGTGTTCGACGGTTTGTTGCACGCTTTGTTGTACAGTTTGTTCGGCCAGCTTTGCGGCGGACTTTTCCACCACGCGCTCGACGGCAGCGCGCACTTGCGCGTCCAATTCTTCTGCCTTCGGAGTAGATGATCTTCGCGCCTGCTCAAATGCGGCGAGCGCGTTTTGCACCACTTGTTGCGTCGCTTTCTCCACCATCTGCTGCAACGAGCCTTGCACTGCGTTTTGAACCGCGGTCTGAACGGTCGCTTGCACGGAGGTCTCGGTGGCTTTTGTTACCGACTGCTCGACGGCGTCGTTCACAGCGGTGCGAACATGGGCTTCTACTTGCTCGCGCGCGGTCCGAACCTCCTGCGCGACCGCTCCTGCCGCGTCGCTTTGCATTGTGCGCCGCAAGTGCTGCTTCGCTTCGGCGAGCAGCCGCGCCATCTGCCGCGCAACCGACATAGTGTCCTGAGTTTGTGCCGGCCCGGGCAGCACTCGTACGTTGTCTTCTGCAGGAGCGGCCGGCGCATTTGCACGCGACTCCATCTCGATTACCGGGGATTCGGGCGTCAGGCGCGCATGACTTAACGGTTCCTTTGCAGATACGGGTGGCGGCGCGGGAATTTCAATGGCGATCTCTTTTTCCTCGGGAAGCGGGAACCAATCGGCGGGCGGGAAGGCAATGCCCCAGGCATTCCCTGGCACGGTAAACTGGACTCCAATCTGGAAGAGTTCGCGTACGGTGCGCGGGCGCTGCACCCATGCGACGGTCGCTTCCACAATTCGCGGAGGCGCGTCCGATTCGGCGCGCGGGATCTCAATCGTTATTTGCGAGTTCTTTGGAACGTAGTGTCTCGACTGGTACTTGCAGCCGTGGCAGTTAACCGAGACTGTCGAAGTGCGCTCTTTGAATGCCTGCCCGAGCGCATCCACGCCGACCACTGTTATGGGGATGGCCTGCGCAATTCGCGTGCTTCGACGCTTCTGAATGTCTGCGTCGTTTGACGCCATCGACTCGGTCACACACTTCTCCTCGGAGGCAGTTTCCTAAGATACCATTTGGGGGTATCCAGACAGAGGCCCGCAGAGTACAGGTGTGCGAAAAGGGTAACTTCCACGAGCCTATTCCTGTGAGGAGCGGGGTCGAGCGTGTTACGGCACAACACACGCTGGCTCAATCGAGGTCAGTCTGCCAAAGGGGCGACACGGAAACGATCCGAGAATCAGCGGCTGCTCGGCGGAGCTCTACGGCCCCCGAAAATCGCGTCCTTGATTTCCTTCGCGATCCAGAGTGGCCCCACCAGAAAGTAAATCACACCCTGGAAAAAAGCCGGCTTGTTGCCCTCGATGCGGTGCCCGCCGAAGAGAAAAATCCATCCCAGAATGAACAGCGCCAGCCCTATCTTCCAGCGGAGCATCAGTAACAACACAATCCCGGCAATTACCAGCGGAATACCAACGCCGTGGCAGGCCTTGTTCCAGACGTTCGTATGCTCGTGGTCATAGCGAGCCATGTATTCGGAAAGAGATGCCATCGCGGATCTCCCGGGTCGATTTAAGGCCAGCTTATAGCGCAGGTATCCGGCGTATGCAAGCAGGCGTATGCTGCGATACTCTCAACAATCACGGGCAAAATAGACCGAGAAACATTTCGCGGGTATCGGGCCCGACAGCGAAAGTGTTTAACACCAGACGTTATAACGAGAGTATAATTGTGTCTGCTAGCCTGGCCCCTCCCGCGGCATTGGAATGTCACTCTGTGCCGGCCAATCACGTCTAAATGGATGGAGGAAGGTGAGGCATGAACTGGAACTGGGTGGAAGGTTCTTTGAAGCTGTATAAAGGGAAAATCAAGGAAAGCTGGGGAAAGCTGACCGAGGACGAGTTATACGTGATTAACGGTAAGCGCGAACAGTTCGCAGGACGTCTCCAAAAAAATCGCTCATTCGATAACATGGCAGAAGGCGCGCAATCGAGCCACACCGGCTCGCTACACTAAACATCGCAGGCAATTTAGTGAACCATTTGATTATTCTTTAAAGTCTTGGCTCGTATTCTCCCGAGACATAACTGCGGTCGATGGTGGAGTTTCTGAAACGAGGCATCCCCTTTGGCGAAAAGACAAGCGAAGCAGAAAAAGCAATCGTCAACAAAATTCAAATCAGAGCAGAATTCGTTTGTTGGCGGTTATGAGCGCCTGGGCGGAAAGAAACTGGTGCAGCACGGCGCCGACAACTTCCAGCGATTGCAGAAACAGAAGCACGGAGCGAGCATCTCTCCCCGCCGTTCCGGATAAGGTCCTGGGCCAGAACATTTCACGGCATATTTCGCCGACGTTGCCACGCAGCGCCGCAGCTTGTATTCCTCCGATTCATTACTCGACATTCATTGCACTACATTGTCGCCATGCCCTCTTGCCCCCGATTTATGAACTCCCCGAAAGTTTACCTCGCGTAGCGCTGCATTTTTTCCGGTCCGGCATGAAATAACTACAACGATTGCATGTTTGGGCGCATCGAATGCTTTAGGGCCGTTCATTCAGCTAAATACAGCGTGAACGTCAGGAAGAGAGTGCGCGCGGAGTGTTGGAAACTCGATATTCCGCGGTTCGCAGCATTTGGGAATCGCTCGATATGGCATGAGATTCCAAAATGCCAGGGAAGCGACCTGTACCAGTGGCTAGTAATCTTACGAGCGCGCGCATGGATGTCCTTTATTGAACAGACAATCTTCTTGTGGCACTGTAGACTCTCTGATGGGAGAGTTCTAATTAAAGCAGCGATTCATCCTAGACCAAGACGCAGTCCACTCGCTCGAGTGAATTCCGCAGTTTGGTTTGAATCTCCACTGAATTGTTTGCATTCGGAACCCGCTCCGAACGTGAACCGGGAGCGCTCCTCCCTGTTTCGGGGGTTCCGGCATTTCTAACGTGCACCTGGATCCGGCTACTGTGATTGGACGTGTTCTTGGATGGCGGCAAGTATGTGCGTCTGTTGTGAAAGCGGCGCCTGAAGGGCTGGCGGCGTAAAAGAAAATAGGGAAGGACGATCAATGGAACTCGAAAATCTACAACGAAGACAGCCCGGCGACCGCGATATCAACTGGGTGACTTCTTCTTTTATGGTCTTATTTCATTTGGGCGCAATCGCTGCCCTTTTCTTTTTTACGTGGAAGGCTTTATTGGTCGCGCTTTTCCTCTGGTGGGTTTCCGGAAGTCTCGGCATTGGCATGTGTTACCACCGCCTGCTGACGCACCGCGCTTACAAGACTCCGAAATGGGTGGAGTACTTCTTGACGGTTTGCGCGACGCTGGCGCTCGAAGGCGGCCCGATTTTCTGGGTGGCGACGCACCGGATTCATCATCAATTCTCGGATCGCGAAGGGGATCCGCACTCCCCGCGCGACGGCAAGTGGTGGGCGCATGTAGGCTGGATTCTAGTGGGCAAGTCGATGCATCACGACACTTCGACTTTGGCTCGCTACGTCCCCGATCTGGCGAAGGACAAATTTCAAGTTTGGATCACGAAATACAATTACGTGCCGATGATTGTGCTGGGCGTCGTGCTGTTTGCCATCGGCGGTCTTCCGTTCCTGCTGTGGGGAGTTTTCCTGCGCACCGTGGTTGGCCTGCATGCCACATGGTTGGTGAATTCGGCAACGCATGTGTGGGGCTCTCGCCGCTTTGAGACTCGCGACCATTCAACGAACAGTTGGTGGGTGGCGTTGCTCACGTTCGGAGAAGGCTGGCATAACAACCATCATGCGTATCCGACTTCCGCGCGGCACGGCCTCCGGTGGTATGAAGTAGATCTGAACTGGTATGGCATTTGGGCTCTGAAGAAACTGGGACTCGCACGGCAGATTCGCCGGGCGAAGACGGCGGTGCTGCCAGGCGCGACCGCCGCCGCGGACATCGTCCCAGTCACACCGCAAAGCGATTTGATCTCAGCCTAACACGGCACCCCAGAGACCGGTGTGGTCACCAACGTGGCCGCACCGGCAACCTCCCGTAAACTAATTGTAGTTTGAGTTGAAGCTATAGCGTCAGACTCTTCCGGGGTTTGTTGCGCTCGGGTGAAACTGTGCTGACGGTTCGCACGTCTCAGAGCATGTTCCTAATAGGAAAATCCCGCAGGGCGGAATGCGGTTAAACCGCCAGTGTCAGGGGAGAGGATGCTATGAGAATAAGCCGCATTATTGTCGCAGCGCTGGCCGCTTTTGCGATGTCATCCACGGTAGTAGCGCAGCAGAGGCGCCCAGGGCAGCAGCGACCGGGACAGCCTGGAATGCCCGGAATGGCGGAGCCGCAATCCCCGGCGCAGAACGAGAATGCTCCGGTGCGCCATGCACCTCCACCGCCGCCGGTGGAAAAGACGGTGGTGACGCATCACAGCGCGCGCATCGGCGGGCAGGAAATCAATTACACGGCTACGGCTGGCACGTACGTCATAAAAGACGATCAAGGCAATCCGAAGGCGACGTTCTTCTACGTGGGGTACACGAAAGACGGCGTGTCGGATGTTTCCAAGCGTCCCGTCGCTTTTGTTTACAACGGCGGCCCTGGCTCGGCCTCGCTCTTCACTCACATGGGCATGGGACCTGAGCGCGTGGTGCTGACGCCCGACGGCCACGGCATGGCCGCGCCATACACGATCACGGATAACGAGGATTCTTTCCTGGACGCGACGGATCTTGTTTTCGTCGATGCGATTTCGACAGGCTACAGCCGTCCCGCGCCCGGCGAAAATCCCGCGCAGTTTCACGGCATCGTCGAAGACGCCACATGGTTCTCCGATTTCATCTACCAGTACATCACGCGCAACGAGCGCTGGGACTCGCCGAAATATCTGATTGGCGAGAGCTACGGAACGACGCGCTCGGCGGAGCTTGCGGGAGTGCTGCAACATCGCCACGAAATTTATCTGAACGGGATCGTGCTGGTATCGACGGTTGCCTTTGCAAGTTGGGGAGCCGATGACCGGTCGGAGTTTTTTCTGCCCACGTATGTGACTTCCGCGTGGTACCACCATTTGCTGGCGCCCGATCTTGAAAGTGAGACCGTCGAGCAAGTCGCGCAGCAGGCGCGCGAATTTGCGCACGGCGAATACGCGGAAGCACTGGCGAAAGGCGACCAGCTATCTAACGACGAGAAAGAAAAAGTGGTGAAAGACATGGCGCGCTTGACGGCGCTTTCACCAAAGTACATTGAAGAAGCGGACCTGCGCGTCAGTCCTTTCCGTTGGTTTACGGAACTGGAACGCGATAAGCGGCTTGTGGTTGGGCGCCTCGACTCGCGCTTCGAGGGCATGAACAGAGACGCCGCGAGTGAGCGGCCCGAATACGATCCGAGCGAAGCGTCGTATCTGGGAGCGTTCACGGCAACGTTCCAGGATTATGTGCGGCGCGATTTGAAGTGGGACAGCGACCAGTATTACACCGTCACGGCGAACGTCCGGCCGTGGGATCGCACCGGCGACACTGACGTTGCGGAAGTGTTGCGCTCCGCGATGACCGAGGAATCGAATCTTAAAGTGCTCGTCGTGTGCGGCTATTACGACCTGGCGACGCCATTCAACGGCATCGAGGAAACCGTGTCTCACATGGGCCTCGAGCCTTCAATTCGCAAGAACATCAGTTTCGCCTATTACGATTCCGGCCACATGGTCTACATCGACCAGAAAGCGCACGACAAACTTCACAAGGACGTGGACACCTTCATTAACTCGAGCTACGCGCACTAAACTGGAATCACGCAGCCGAGTTGCGGCATGCAGGTGGGGATTGTTGCGGAGGCGGGGTGTTTTGCGCTTCGCCGCCGCAGCAATCGCTACGGAGCGTTTGCTTCTGTTCCAATGCGGAACACAGTGCTTTGCCCGGTACATCCTCAAGCTGCAAGCTTATCGCTCCGTTTTCAGCAGTTTTCTATTCTGCTGATTCTCCGACGCTAAAGAAATAAGCGCTGCGCTTCTCATGGGCATTGTCGTGCTCTGTGTCTCACCGGAGCTTGCAAATGAAGATTCTGCTGGTCGACGATGATCCAGTTTCGCGTCTGTCGCTCATGCCGCTGTTGGACAAATGGGGCTGCGAGGTTCAGGTGGCGAAGGATGGAACTGCGGCGTGGGCTGCTCTCCAAGCGCCGGACAGTCCGCGTTTGGTTCTGATGGATTGGACGATGCCCGGATTGAGCGGCGTCGAAGTGTGCCGGAAACTGCGCACGCGTAATGCGGAAGCATATACGTACGTCATTCTGCTGACGGCGCGCCAGAATCAACAGGACGTCATTGAGGGCCTCGAATCCGGAGCCGATGATTATTTGACGAAGCCCTGTAACACGTCGGAGTTGCGCGCGCGCATCCGCATCGGCGAACGAATTTTGCAGATGCAAAGCGATTTGATCCAGGCGCGGGAGCTTGTCCGGTTCAAATCGACGCACGATTCGCTGACGGGCGCGTGGAGCCGCGGAAATACTTTCGACATGCTCGAGCGCGAGTTGAGCCGCGCCAATCGCGAGGGCAAGCCTCTTGGACTCATTCTGATTGACTTCGACCATTTCAAGAACATCAATGATTCACTGGGGCAACTGGCCGGAGACGATGTATTGCGCCAGGCCGCGCTGCGAATACTTGGATCCGTCCGCATATACGATATCGTGGGGCGAGTGGGAGGCGAAGAATTCCTGCTCCTGTTTTCAGGTTGCGATACCACGGCGATACGAAACAAGGCCGAACGCCTCCGCGGCATGATTGCCGGCTCACCATTCAAAACCGCCTCGGGAGCGGTTCCGTTGACGGTCAGTCTAGGTGCATTTTCCGCGGCGCCCGGCGAGTTTCACACGTCCGAGTCCGTGATGCGCTCATTAAATGCCGCGCTGTATCGCGCGAAAGAACTCGGACGCAACCGCGCCGAGATGTTCGTTGAAGAGATGCCCGCCGACGCTCCGTTTCCCGACGGAGCCATATTTTCCGCGAAACTGTTGAGCCGTACGCATGAGTAGCACATAATCCCGCTGGTGGATTCCCCGTTTGCAACTCGGTTCGATATAAGCCGCATTTGCGAGCCTTTTTATGCTATTTTTGATGATGCAGTGGGATTAGCGGCAACGCAGTTTGCGGGCACGCGAGACATTCCCCGAATTCGATTTGCAACGCCCCTGCCAAGCTTCGCGAGAAGAACGCGAGGCCTCACGTTCATACGAAAGTGAAGTAAAGCGAAGCTCTGTGTAATTTTTGCGGCGGCTTCCAGAAATCACCGGCGAGTATTGTGCACGAGGAGAAGGATCTAAGCATGGCGCAGCCGATTCGCAACATCGCAATTATTGCTCACGTGGATCATGGCAAGACGACACTCGTCGACGCCATGCTGCGGCAGAGTGGAATTTTCCGCGCCAATCAGGTGGTCGTTGAGCGCGTGATGGATTCGAACGACCTGGAGCGCGAGCGCGGCATCACCATTCTCGCAAAAAATACGGCGCTGTTTTATCACGACACAAAAATCAATATCGTGGACACGCCGGGGCACAGCGATTTCGGCGGCGAAGTGGAACGCGCGCTGCGCATGGTCGATGGCGTGCTGTTGCTTGTCGATGCCAGCGAAGGCCCTTTGCCGCAGACGCGCTACGTGCTGCAAAAGGCATTGCAAGCGCATCTTCCTCCGATCATCGTGCTGAATAAAATTGACCGCTCCGACGCGCGCGCCAAGGAAGTGCTCGACGAAATTTACGATTTATTCATCGATCTCGACGCAACCGAAGACCAACTCTCGTTTCCCGTGCTTTATACCAATGCGAAGACCGGCGTCGCACATCGCAAACTGGATGACGGCTCGACAAATCTTCAGCCGCTGTTTGAAGCCATCGTTTCCGCGATTCCCGCGCCTTCGGGTGATCCAGCAGGAGCGCTGCAAGTTCAGGTTACGAATCTCGATTACAGCGATTTCCTGGGACGCATCGCGATTGGGCGCGTTTTCAGCGGCACGCTACGTCGTGGCTCCGAAGTGGGCATTGCGAAACTGCAGGGCGACATGATTCCCACGGTCATTACAAAACTCTTCACGTTTCGCGGCCTGGAGCGCGACGAAGCGGACGAAGTGGCCGCCGGCGACATTGTGGCCATTGCGGGCTTCGACGGCATTCAAATCGGCGAGACGATCACAGACCTGGAAAATCCCGCGCCGTGCGAGCCGTTGGTGATTGACGAGCCGACGCTGGCGATGATTTTCACGGTGAACACTTCGCCGCTCGCGGGCCGCGAAGGGCAGTTCGTTACTTCGCGCGACATTCGCGCACGCCTGCAAAAAGAATTGCTTACAAATGTTTCCATTCGCGTGGAGGATTCGGAGACCACCGATGCGTTTCGCGTGCTGGGACGCGGCGAATTGCAACTCGCCATTCTGATTGAAACCATGCGCCGCGAAGGCTACGAATTGATGGTCGGCAAACCGGAAATCGTGGTGCGCACGGAGAATGGACGGCGGTTCGAACCTGTCGAGCTGCTGGTCGTCGATTGCCCGGAGACTTTTGTTGGCGTGGTGATGGAAACGCTGGGCAGCCGCCGCGCGGAACTCGCCAAAATGGTGAATCATGGCTCCGGACGCGTGCGCATGGAATTCAAGATTCCTTCGCGCGGTTTGATCGGATTGCGCGGCCAGCTTCTCACCGACACGCGCGGCACGGCGCTGCTGCATTCGCTCTTCGATGGCTGGACGGAATACGCGGGAGAACTTGCGTCGCGCAACACAGGCGCGCTGGTGGCGGATCGCGCCGGGAAAACCACGGCCTTTGCGCTGTGGAATTTGCAGGAGCGCGGCGAACTATTCGTCGGTACGGCCGTGGAAGTCTACGAAGGAATGATCATCGGCGAAAATGCGCGCGAAGCGGACATGGACGTGAACGTCACGAAAGAGAAAAAGCAAACCAACATGCGATCTTCGAGCGCCGATGAGGCGATTCGCCTGGTGCCGCATCGCGTGCTGACGCTCGAAATGGCCATCGAATTCATCACCGACGATGAATTCGTCGAGATCACGCCGAAGTCAATTCGCCTGCGTAAAAAAGTTCTCGACCCCAAGCGCCGTCCGCGCCGCTGGCAACAAGTCCGCGCCAGCATCGACGCCACGGCATAGTGCTTCGCAGTGGAGAGATTAGCTCCTGAGCGAGCGCCCGCCCGCATCCCGCTCAGGAGAATTTCACAAAAAATGCGCGACCCTACTGGCCTTGCCCTGCGGCCTTGGCCATCCATTCTTTCGAGCGTCGCTCCATCTCTTCCGGCGCAACGTCCTCAACGTGCGAGGCAATGCCCCAAATATGGCCGAACGGGTCGGTGACGGTTCCGTAGCGGTCGCCCCAGAACATGTTCGTCAGCGGCATAACCACTTTCGCACCGCCCGCGACGGCGCGGTTGAACACGGCGTCGCAATCCTCGAAGTAAACGTAGAAGGAATGGGCCGTGCAGCCTGCGGGCGCGACGGCGCGTCCCGGAAACTCGTCGTTGACCATGATTTTGGAATTGCCGATGGTCAGTTCGCAGTGACCGATCGAACCGCCGGGGCCTTCCATGCGCATCAGTTCCTTCGCGTCGAATGTAGTCTTGTAAAATTCAATGGCCTTCGCTGCGTTCTTGCAGGTCAGCCCAGGTGTAATCGTGGGATGATTTTCGGGAATTGCTTTTACAGGATTTGCCATTGCGAAGCCCTCCTTGGATTTTTCCCAAGCCGTGGATTTGAGGACGGCAGTGTCCGCAGCCGGGAAACATGGGATCTGAAAAGTGTTCAAGAGTGTACACCGCGGTGCGCGGAAATTAAACCGCCTATTTTTCCTGCGCGGAATTGAGTCAAAATCGGCTTCGCGCGGGTTTTTACCTTGGGCGACTTTTGTCTACACCCCACTGGACTTGCGCGGAAACAGGGAAAATGCTACAAAAATAAATTGTAAGCTGGATTGGTGTCCCTACCTGAACTGATTTCTGCTTCCATCCGAAAGTTCTGAGGTGTCTTGCTGCCCTGAATCGCAGTAGCGCGCGCATTCTCTGCGCACACGCGCACTGGTGCGTTTTGTGAGGCGAGGCGCAATCAGCGAACGTCATTCGAGAGACATGAAAGGAAAATTCCGTGGAGCAAACGAACGAATCCGTGGCGAACCCTGATCAGTCCGCTTCGCGCAAGACGTTTCGCATTCCCGTCTCGACCGGCATCTTCGAGCATTACCCGAAAATCGGCGAGGCGATTTGGCTGCTCCTCTTTTACGTCGACCGCACCACCGAGGAGATCCCCGCGCCCGATGGACGCTACATCGGCCGGGTCCTCGGCGGCTGCCCCATGCGCGACGCCGAAGTGGCCAAGGCATTTTGCTGCTCGACGAAGACCGTGCGGCGCTGGCGCCGCCGCCTTGCTTCTCATTGCTACATTAATGCCCGCCTGACTCCGTTCGGTACGGTCGTCGAAATCATCAACTCACAGAAGTGGCCTGCCGCAGGAGTGGACAAATATGTCCACCCGGACACGGCATCAAACGTGCCGAATGTGGCCCTTAACGGGGCACAAATGGGTAGACCTGTGGACACGAGTGGGCAGAGGTGTGCCCGAAACGGGAAAAACAAAGAAGACAAGACAGAGACAATACAGAAACAAGACAGAGATAGAAACGCGGCTGGCGCCGCGCCCATCCCCTTGAACACAAAGTGTTCACTTCAAAAGCAAACCCAACAGCGCAACGCCCGGCATGAACCACGAAAGCAACAAGACCTGGTTTCGATCGGCGAGGCTCTGCAATACATCCGCAAGTTCCGCGCCGAATTCAACGCGCGCCACCCCTAGGTTGCCCCCACGGGTGAATGGCGCGGCGTAAGTGTGCTGTTGCTCAAACGCCCACGGCCACCAGATCAGCGGCGGTAAATTCGCTTTCCATTTTGCATATTTTATAAATAGAATGCGGCCTACCCAAGGAGGGCCGATGAATACGCGTAACCGCCATCCATTACTCATATTGCTGATCCTGAGCATCATCCTGCTGCCGAAATCGGTTGCGCATGCCCAAGAACGCGAGCAGCCTGGCAAGTCCATCGGCAAAGTCTCCGTCTTGGGCAACCTGATTCTCATGGAGCTGGACAAGGGAGCGCTCGGCCAGCAGAACCTCTTCGACCTCGATCACCGCACTCTTCGCTTCACGCCCGGAAGCGCAGGCTATCGCGTCGAGACACTTCCGCTGCGTTGGGACGCCGACTTCGGCCAGGAACTAAGCAGCCCGACAGTCACGCTGCATAACTTCTCGTTTCCGTTTTCCGGCAAGGCGTGGGATTCGTTTTCCGTCGGCGTCACCGGCTCGATTCGCTTCGGCCCGCCGGCAAGAAGCGCGTTTGCCGGGGCCGGGAATCCCGCGTTCACGCCGCGCGATCAGGGCGGAGTGTCCATCGCACGCTTCGATCAATTGGCCGAAGGCGCGGGAAATTTGGTCAACACGGTTCCGGCAATCTGCGTTTTTTTCAAGCCACGCATGTCCGGCGCTCGCTATGCAAAGGAGCTCGAGGATCGCGTGGTCGTCACGTGGGACGTAACCGAACCGTACGGCAATATTCAGGATTTCACCTGGACCAAGACGGTCAATCGCTTTCAGGTTGTGCTCCACAAAGACGGCGAGATCGAGATGTCTTATCAGCAGCTCGCCGCAAAGGACGCAATCGTCGGCGTCTATCCGCTCGTTTCCGGCGAAGCAGAAAAATCTCTCGCCACGCTCAGCGGTAACAAGAATTCCTCCGCCGCCGCGAATCTCGATCTCCAGAACATGAAACTCTCCGTCGTTGACGGCTTGTTCCTGAAGGTCACGTTCGAAACTTCCGGTCCTGTTTTGCCCGAGGGTGATCCCGGCCTCTCCCGCATTGCCTATCGCGTTTACTTCAACGCGCACAAACCTTCTCTCCAGCCGGCGCCCGGCACGCAAGCCGACGCGATCTGGACAATTTTCGGCTTCGCGCCTCGCAATCCCGCCTACGGGCGTGCTTCGCGATACGTTGCGTTTGGTCCCGGCGTCTCGCGCCGCGTGGAGACGAACGGCAACGCCATCTCCATTCAGGGAATCCTTCCGTCGGCGCTTCGAGGCGCGAGCGAGATTTTCGTTTCCGCCGACACCTCTTCGGGTTCTGAGCAGCCTGTTTCACGGATTCCCGCTCAACTCGTCGCGCTCACCGGCATTCGCAATCCTGAAGTGCATTTTTCTTCGCTTAAGCCGCAAGCCGGGCCATTTCCGGTCATCTACGAAGCCTTCCACTATTACGCATTGCCCAATGATCATGATCTGGCGTGCACGGTCATCAAGGCCCTCGGCGATAAATTCGACTTCCTCCCCTACTACTCCGACTTTCGCGTCGACAATCAGGAAGCAGGCACTCCGAGCAACGGCCCGCTGGGATCCACTGGCCCCGCCGTCACCGGAATTGGCGCGGAGCAGCGCGGCCTCGCATCCTACTGTTCAGCGGGCCGGTTTCAGTGGGGCTTCATTCAACCCGTCTACTCCGGCTCCATTCAGATGCAGGAGTACCCGCCGCCCGACGCGCCCGTCGGGAACGATCGCGACATCACGTTCTATCAGCAGCAGCTCGCCGAAATTTCGCAGAACGGCAAGATGCCTCCCTACATGTACGCAATGTCGCAGATCGGCCACGAAATGGGCCATCGCTGGGCCGCGTTCGTTTCGGCGAAGGTGGGAGGCGAGACAATTCCGCTCGGTCCCACGCATTGGGCGATGGGTCTGCAGGCGCGCGTGCCGTTTCCCTATGTGCGGCCGACGGAGGCATCCATCATGGGCGGCGGGGTTTGGCAGGACAACTTTGACGGCACGTACACGCAACTCGACGACGACTATTACGTGCCAGCGACCGGATACTCATATCTCGACCTCTACCTGATGGGTCTGATTTCTCCCGCCGAAGTGCCCGACTTTTTCATTCTTCGCAACCTTGACCGCGTCGGCAAAGATGCGAACGGGCACTCAATCTTCAAGGCGAACCGAACCAAGGTGACGATTCAGGATGTCATTGCCGCCGAAGGAGCGCGTTCGCCCGATGTTGACCACGCGCAACGGCGCTTCAACACCGGAATGGTCATCATCGTTCAGCACGGCCTCAAACCGAGTCGCGAGCTGATCGAACGTACAAATGGCATTCGCACGCAGTGGATGAAGTATTTTTCCATTGCCACTGGACGCCGTGCCTCCATGACCGCAAACCCAAACTGAGCGGCAAAAACACAAACGATAATTCCGCGTAGTGACTCAGATTAACGTAGTAGGTTGGTTTCCGATTATCCGACTTACCAGAAGTCACCTGGCAGAATTCCAGCCGAGTTGCGGACTTCTCGGGACTTGGGCAATGATGCCGGATTTCGTAGTTGAGGTGTATCATGCGCCCTCAGTAGGTCCGTGCGCTTCGCAAGCCGAGAAAATGGATACAAAACAGGCCAAAGACTTTCTGGTGCAGCAGACTGCGGAACAAGCCGCTCTAGAGAACGTCCCGCTGAGCGATCTAGAGAAAAGAATGATGTATTTCACAGAGAGCGATTCCACCTCATGCGAAAACCCGATTGAGTTGAATGATGAGTTTGAAGGCCAGTACGACACCGGCGAATACGAAGTTAAGATCTCGCGGCTTCTCCGTCACGCTTACAAGCGGCTGAAGGATGAAGACGGCGAGAAGCTCCGCAATTGGGACCAAGCCGTCCGCATACTCCGTAAGGGCGATCATTACGTTCTCATTTTGTTGGCTGCCAAGTCCGAATTAGTTCAACAAGGTACCCGTATCTGGGTGGCTATTGCATGGGGTTTTGGGTTAGGCGTCGCGCTCGTGATCTTAATGATGCTGGGCACTATTTTGGATCACTATGGACTCTTCCCAAGGAGACTCTTCGCGTGGATTCCTGCAGCCTTCGGCTGGACCTCAGATGATCCTCTTACGAGGAAATTGCAATTCTATTTCATAACCATTGTGCTCGTAGGAGTTTGGTTCGTATTCAGGCTTGCGAAGCTTGGAGCCTTACGGGACGTCCTCAGAGGCATGTGGAATGGTGCGACGTCATCCATGGGGCCCAAAAAACGTCCGAGGAATAGGTCCTGATAAACGTGGTAACCGGAAACTGAGCCACTAGATAATTCCGTCGCGTCTTGTCATCCGCGCGCAGCTACGATAGATTAGCCGCCTTCTCAGCGAGGAGTCGCGACGCGCGCATGAATCCGGCGAGCAAAAGTCTCAAGAGCCATCTGAAAGTTCTGTTGCGGCGGGCGGCGATTCAGAAACGCGTGGTCGCGGTGGCGCGCCAAATCAGCCGCGATTTTCGCGGCGAGCGCGTTCACCTGATCGGCGTACTCAAAGGCGCGTGCATTTTTCTTTCCGACCTGATTCGCGAAATCGACCTCGACACTTCCATCGACTTCATGGCCGTCGCGAGCTACGGCAAAGGCAAGCAATCTTCGGGACAGGTACGCCTTTACAAGGACCTAGACACCAGCATCGAAGGCTTGAACGTGATTCTCGTCGAGGACATTCTCGATACGGGACTCACGCTCAGTTATCTTTGCCGCGTGTTGCAGCAGCGCAAGCCGAAGGCGCTGAGAATCGCCGCGCTGCTCGACAAGCCTTCGCGCCGCGTTCAAAATATCAAAGCGGACTATGTCGGCTTCACAATTCCCAACGAATTTGTCGTTGGCTACGGTTTGGATTACGATGAGCACTATCGCAATCTGAAAGACGTTTGTGTTTTGACTTTGCCGGCTGAATGAAGGTTCCCCGAAAAGACGAAATCGCGATGCGCGCCGAAGATATCGCCAAGCTGATTGACCACACGCTGCTAAAACCGGAAGCGTCCACCGGGCAGATTCGCGCGCTCTGCGAAGAGGCGGTGCGCTTCGGTTTCGCTTCCGTGTGCATCAATCCGTGCTACGTGCCGCTTGCCGCCGATTTGGTTCGCGGCTCAGCGGTGAAAGTCTGCACGGTGGTCGGTTTTCCTCTGGGAGCAACACTTCCGCCCGTGAAAGTTTTCGAGACGGAGCACGCGATTAAAAATGGCGCGGACGAAATCGATATGGTCATCAACATCGGCGCGCTGAAATCCGGCGACGATGAAGCTCTCGAGGCGGATATTTGCGGTGTGGTCGACGCCAGCCATCGCGGCGACGCGATCTGCAAAGTAATCCTCGAAATGGCGCTGCTCACCGCGGAGGAAAAAGTTCGCGCCTGCCGCGCGGCAAAGAATTGTGACGCGGACTACGTGAAGACTTCCACGGGCTTCGGTCCCGGCGGCGCCACGGTGGAAGACGTCGCGCTGATGCGTTCCATCGTCGGCCCGGGAATGGGAATTAAAGCAGCGGGCGGCATCCGCACACTTACAGATTTAAAAAAGATGATTGCGGCGGGTGCAACGCGCATCGGCTCAAGCTCGGGCGTCAAAATCATCGAAGAGGCCCGCCGCGCCGCCGCCGAATAACAACTTCGCGGTGCGTTTTGGCACGCTAATTTCGCACTTCACGCCAAGCTCGCGGATGTTCCCCTGCTTCGCCTGCTATAATAAATAAGTCAGAGCGCGTCGCGGCATCCGAGTCGTCGCGTCCGCCAATCTCATCTAATAGGGAATCATGGAACCCGTGGAATTGAACGTTACCCAGGAACTGCCCGCCGAAGTGCTGGCGACGATGGCCGAAATCGGCCAGGAAATCAACGCGTCGCTGAATCTCGACGAAGTGTTGGCGCACGCCGCTGCGCAAATCAAGCGGCTGATCGACTACGAAATTTTCGCCGTGCTGCTGCTCGACGAAAACGCGAACGAACTCCGCTTCCGTTTCGCCATCGGCCACCGCCAGGAAGTGGTCGAGAATTGGCGCATCCCCGTGGGGCAGGGAATCATCGGAGCCGCCGCCTCCACCGGGCGTCCCGTGCGCGTCAGCGATGTCCACAAAGATTCGCGTTACCTGAACGCTCTCGATGCAGTGCAGTCGGAACTCGCGGTTCCTCTGGTGTTGCAGGGGCGCGTGGTCGGCGTGCTCGATATTGAAAGCAGCCAGCTCGATTACTTCACGCGCGATCAGCAGAACATTTTGATGATGCTCGCGACGCGCATTTCCAGCGCAATTGAAAACGCGCGCTTGTTTGAGCGCACGCGCCATCAAGCAGACACGCTTCTGCTTCTCAACGAAGTGGCGCGCGAAACGAATTCCATTCTCGATGTCGAAGGCGTGCTGCGGCGCGCCGCGGAGATGGTGAAGCGCGTCATCGACTACCAGATTTTCGCTATCCTGCTTTACGACGAAGCGGCGCGCGTTTTCCGCCATCGCCTCAACGTGAAATTCGGCCAGCACATGCAGGAACGTTCCGTGGTTTCGCCGCACGAGGGGATTGTGGGAGCGGCGGCGACTCTGCGGCGGCCCGTGGTGGTGCCGGATGTGTCTTTCGATCCGCGCTACATTTCCATCAACCCGGAAACGCGTTCGGAGTTGGCGATTCCGCTTCTCTACAAGCATCGCGTGATTGGCGTGCTCGATCTCGAAAGCCCGCAGCTCAATTATTTCACGCCCGACCATGTGCAGGCTCTTTCGATTCTTGCATCGCATCTCGCGATCTCGATTGAGAACGCGCGCCTTTACGAACAAGTTGCGCGTGACGAAGCGCGCATGGAACGCGACCTCAACGCCGCTCGCCGTTTGCAATCCGCGCTGTTGCCTCCCGTTCCCGGCAGCGAATACGGCCTCGATATTGCCGCGCGCGTCGTTTCCTCACGCGAACTCTGCGGAGACCTCTACGATTTTGTGCCATACAGCACGGGAGAGCTTGGCATCGCGCTTGGCGACGTCAGCGGAAAGGGAAGCGCCGCCGCGCTCTACGGCGCCGCCGCCGTGGGAATCATGCGCAGCCTCGCTCCACAGCATCTGGCGCCCGCGAAAATTCTCCAGAAGCTCAACCAGATTATTTGCGAGCGCCGCATCGAAGGCCGTTTCATGACCATGTGTTTTCTTTCTTGGCAGCCGGCGGAGCGCATTCTGCGCGTCGCGAACGCGGGTCAGGAACAGCCGCTGGTTTTTCAGAACGGCCGCGGCGAAAAGCTTCCGCTCGCCGGTTTTCCTGTCGGCATGTTTGACGATTCCACGTATGACGAGCTTCGCCTCGTGTTGTCTCCCGGCGATATTGTAGTGCTTTACTCGGACGGCGTCACGGACACGCAAAACTCCGGCGCGCAATTTTACGGCTGGCAACGCCTCAGCGCCGCTGCCTCTTCGCAAGCGGGACTTTCCTCCGCCGAAATCGCCGATCAGTTGCTCACCAATGTCGACGAATTTTCCGGCGGGCGTCATCCCTTCGATGACCGCACCCTTGTCGTCCTGAAAGTGATATAAGAATCCTCTGCATGGCGAAAGACAAAGATTCTGATTTGCTGAATCCGGCCAGTTACACGCCAAACTTCTCGTATCGACGCGGCGCACTTTCTTGCGAACGTGTTTCGCTCGCTGCCATCGCCGCGCGCGCGGGAACTCCCACTTACATCTATGGCCGCGCCGCGTTCACTTCCGCCTATCGGCGATTTCGACGCGCCCTTCGCGGCACGCCGCATTCGATTTGTTACGCCGTCAAGGCCAATTCGAATCTCGCCATTCTGCGCGCGTTTGCCCGCATGGGCAGCAGCTTCGATATTGTCTCCGCGGGAGAACTATTCCGGTTGCGGCGCATCGGCGTGTCCGGCGAGCGAATTGTTTTTTCCGGCGTTGGCAAAACGCGCGAGGAAATTCGCGAAGCTTTGCGCGCACGCATTTTGCTTTTCAACGTGGAATCGGCGGAAGAACTCGAAATACTTGCGAGCGAAGCCGCGCGCATCGGCCGCGCCGCGCCTGCCGCGATTCGCGTCAATCCGGATATCGAAGCGGGCGGACATCCGCACATCGCCACCGGCCATCATCGCCACAAATTTGGAGTTGACTGGCCCGAAGCGCGGCGTCTCTATCTTCTCCACAAGGATTCGCTGTGGATCGATTGGAAGGGAATCAGCGGCCACATCGGCTCGCAGATCACCAGGGTTGCGCCGTTTCGCGCCGCCGCTACGCGCCTGGCGGGATATTTTCGCGATCTTTCAAATGAGGGAATCGCGCTTCGCTATCTCGATATCGGCGGCGGCCTCGGCATCCGTTACACAAACGAAAATCCGCCTTCGATCGAGGAATATGTCGCCGTTTTGCCAAAGTCGCTGCGCGCGCTCGGTTGCCATTTGCTTCTCGAGCCGGGCCGCGCTCTGATCGGGCAAGCGGGCGTCTTGCTCACGCGCGTTTTGTACATAAAAAGCAGCCGCGGGAAAACATTCATTGTTGTCGATGCGGCGATGAACGATCTGATTCGCCCCGCGCTGTATGGCGCAACTCATCCCATCACGCCAGTCAACCGTCCGCGCGCCAGTGCGAAAATATCTCCCGTCGATATCGTCGGCCCGATTTGCGAGTCCGGCGATTCATTTCTCCACGATTGGCCCATGCCGGAAGTTCAGCCTGGAGATCTGCTGGTGATTTGGGGAGCGGGCGCTTACGGTTTCGCCGAATCTTCGAATTACAATTCGCGCCCGCGTTCGGCGGAAATTCTCGTCCAAGGCAGCCGCTTCCGCATCATTCGCCGCCGCGAAACGCGCGAAGATTTAATTCGCGGCGAACGTTTGTCCTGACGTTTCCGCTATCACTCACCGCGATGCAGGAAGCTGTCCACGGCGCCCATGAATAAATCCGGCTGATCCACAAACGTCATGTGGCCGCTCTTCGGCAAAATCACCAGCTTCGAGCCCGTGATCTTGTCGTGCATTTCTTTGGAGAGTGACGGTGCGCATTCGTCGTGATCGCCCACAAGAATCAGCGTCGGCACGTGAATCGTCGGCAGCTTGTCCACGTATTCCACGGACTTCAAATTCCCGTCAATCACAAATTCGCCGTCAGAGCCCCACATTTCGCGATACAGGTCCCACGACATGATTCCGTTCGCGACCGGATCGTAATTCGGGTCGGGATGATTCTGGTAGAGGTAGGGAAAATAGGCCTGGCCCCACGCGGCCGTCATGTACGCATCCGTGTAGCGATTCTGCTGGTAGGGAAGGCCATGCCCGAAAAGTCCGGCTTTCTCCATCGCATCGAGTTTTGCTTGCACATCCGGAGGGGCGCTGGCCTTCTCCTTAGCGAGCACTTCGTTCATCTGCTTCGTGCTCGGAAACGTGCTGCACAAAATCAGATGCGTCAAGTTGCGTTGATATTTCAACGCGTAGGCCTGCGCGAGCACTCCGCCTGCGGAATGCCCGAGCAGCGTGATTTTTCCGAGGTCGAGCGCCTGGCGCACGGCCTCTACATCCTCCACCATGTTTTCGACCGTGTATCCGGCAGGATCGGAGAGCTTCTGCGATTTACCCGAGCCGCGCTCGTCGATAAACACCAATTCGTTATGACGCGCCAGCGGCAGCAGATAAGGCAAAAAATAATCGTGCGACGCGCCCGGGCCGCCGTGAAGAATCATCAGCGGAGCGCCGCGCCCCACAGTCATGTAATAAATCAACATGCCATGCGCATCCACGAATCCTTCGTGCACCGGATACACACTGGCGCTGTTGACTCTGCTGCGAGCCGCGCGGTGAACCCGGCGCTGCGCTCGCATTGGCGAGGCAAACGCGATGAACAAAGCCGCCAGGAATATGCACGACAGAATTTTAGCTTTCATTATGTTTTCCTTTTTTGTGCGATTTTCCGCGGCGGCTCGGCGGCGCGTTCAGCGTTGCCCCCACCGCAGCTTATTGCGAAGAACTTTGTAATACGTCTGCTCCTGCGGCCTCACAAGCTGCACGTGATGCGGCGATTTGGAAATGGTGATGCGATCGCCGCGCTCGAGCTCGAATCCTACTTGTCCATCGAGCGTGAGGTACGCCTGCTCTTCCAGCGCGCTGAAATCCAGTTCAAGATATACGCTGTCCGGCAGCACCAGCGGCCGGTTGGTCAGCATGTGCGGACAAATCGGCGTCAGCACAAACGCCTCCAGCACCGGATAAAGAATCGGCCCTCCCGCGGCGAGCGAATACGCGGTCGAGCCCGTGGGCGTCGAAACGATCAAGCCGTCCGCGCGATAAAGCCCGAGGAACTGCCCGTTCACCGACAAATCGAAATCGAGAATGCGCGACAACGCCGATTTTGTCACCACTGCATCGTTCAACGCTTGCTGTTGCTGAATCATTTTTCCGTCGCGCAGCAATTCCGCTTTCAACATCATTCGCGGGCTCAGCCGGTGCCTGCCGGCAAGCACTTCCTCAAGCAGGGGGAATGCCTCGTCGATCGTGACGCTGGTCATGAAGCCCATGCCGCCCAAATTCACGGCGAGCATGGGCACTTCGCATTCGTGGAATCGCCGCGCGGCAGCGAGCAGCGTGCCGTCTCCGCCGAGCACAATCAGCAAGTCCATCTGCGCGGCCATTTCGTCGAGATTTATTTTTGCCGGCGGATGGAAACACGATGCCGCCACGGAGTCGAAATAGACGTCAACGCCGCGCTCGCGCAGCCACTCGGTCATGCGCGGAACCACCGCGCAAATTTCCGCCTTCCGTGGCTTGCAGAAAATTCCCGCGCTCTTGATCATTGATTCACCGGATTCGTTTCACCAGATTCGCTTTACCAGGTTCGTTTCGCCAAGTTCGCGAATTGTATTCTATTCGGGGAACCTTGCGTGGAGGAAATATTCCTGATTGCCTTCCTTGCCCGCCACGCGGCTCGGCCGAATACCAAGAACCTGCAGCCCCGCCTTTTCGGCTGCGCTGCGAACGCTGGCAATCCCACGCTCATGCAGCGCAGCGTCACGCACGATGCCGCCTTTGCCGATCATTGCTTTTGGCAACTCGAATTGCGGTTTCACCAGGATTAAAAATATCGCGCCGCGCCTTGCCATCGCGACGGCCGCGCCAATCAGCTTCGTCACGGAAATAAACGACACGTCCATCGTCACCACTTCTGCTTTTTCCGCGATGTCGGCGGAACTCAAGTAACGCGCGTTTTTCTTTATGGGGATCACGCGTGCATCGTGTTGTAGTCGCCAATCCAGTTGAGCCGTATTGACGTCAACTGCGTACACACGTCGCGCCCCGCCCTGCAGCAAACAATCCGTAAATCCGCCATTCGACGCGCCCACGTCGAGGCACACCAAGCCGCGCACGTCCACGCCAAAATCATCGAGCGCTCCTTCGAGTTTCAGACCCGCCCTGCTTGCATATTTGAAATCCGCGCCGGTAATTTCAATTCGCGCGTCCACGGCCACTAGCTCTCCTGCTTTCGTTATTCGTTGCTTATCAACCAGCACTTTGCCGGCCATGATTAGCGCCTGCGCGCGCTGCGGCGTCTCTGCAAGTTTTCGCGCCACCAGCGCCGCATCCACTCTGATGCGTTTTTGTTTAGAAGTCGAACGCGCGACGTCCATAGAATGAAACGGCTTTCGCAGTTATCCGAGAGGAGGCAAAATTGCCGCGGAGCCGAAGAGGAAAATCGTGCCGACCACCAGACTATACGTCGCCGTCAGCGCGGTGGCGATTTGCATCAACCGTTGCCGTGTAGCGCTCACGGTAAAAACGCCGACGGCGGACGCAGTCATTAGGGTATTCATCAGCAGCAGTCCAGCCAAAAACATTGCCAAACCAAGAAATCCCCGCGCGCGTCCGCCCAGATTAGCCGCAAGCAGAAAAATCAACAATTGGCTCGGCGTTTCCGCACCCAGCCCGTGAATCACGCCCACAAAGAACACGGATTTTTTCGTATAGCTCCAATTCATCTTCGCGGGCCGTGCCGCACCTTCGCCGTGAAGCGCCCGTTGAACTTTCCACGCAATCCAGTGGAACGCGCCGATTAAAATCATAATTCGCGATTTCGGCGCGGCTTTTCCCCCGCTGCGGAACATCGAACCCAGCACGTAAATTCCGAGCACGACCAGCGTCAATCCCACAACGCGCTCGGCCCAACTGTCCACCACCGGCGGGAGGGAAGTCTGGAAGAAAATCACGATGCTGCCCAGCGCCGCCACCGTGGCCGCGTGTCCCACCACGTACAGCAGTCCCATGTGCATGGCGCGCTTGCGGTCGGACTCGACGTTTGTGATGTCTGAAATTGCGGCGATATGATCGTAATCAAATCCATGACGGAAACCGAGCACCGCGGCAGTGAGCAACGCAAGTTCGAGCGTCTTCGGCGCAACCATTCATTGCACGATAACAGAACCTTTCGCCCGCGGCAAAGCTGATTCAAGGCTGTTTTTTGCTTTGGTATTTCGGACGAGGCGAAGGATTCGCCTCTGACCGTCTGTGGGTTGCTTGCAAGATAAAAAGTCACGGAAGAAAAACAATCTACGTGCGCCGCACAATCAAATATTCGGCAATCGCACGCAAGCGCGCCGCGCGTTCGCCGTAGCAATCTAGCTCGCGATCCGCGCGCGCCGCCAACTCTCGCGCAAACGCCCGCGATTTCTCAATCCCGAAAAGCGCCGGATAAGTCGCTTTGCTCTGCGCCTGATCTTTTCCCGCTGTTTTGCCAAGCGCCGCAGATGACTCCTCAACATCGAGAATGTCATCGACGACTTGAAACGCCCAGCCAATCGCCTCGCCAAACCGTCGCAGCCTTTCGACGTCCTCGCCGCTCGCGCCGCCCGCCAGCGATCCCGCGACAATCGAAGCGCGAATCAACGCCGCGGTCTTCGACCGGTGAATGTACTCAAGTCCCGCTGCGTCGACGGTTTTTCCTTCCGCTTCGATGTCCGCCACTTGTCCACCGACCATTCCGCTCACGGTCCCCGCCGCCGTGGCAATCTCAGTGATAATTCGCACGCGCCGCTCCGCATCGACGTTCACTCTTGCGAGCGTTTCGAACGCCAGCGTCAGCAAACCATCGCCCGCCAGAATCGCCATCGCCACGCCGAATTTCTTGTGGCATGTCGGCTTGCCGCGCCGCAAGTCATCATTATCGAGCGCGGGCAGATCGTCGTGAATCAGCGAATACGTGTGAATGAATTCCAGCGCGCATCCCGCTGTCGCCGCACCGTCTCGCTCGCTCGAAAATAAACGCGCCGCTTCCAGGCATAGAATCGGACGAATGCGCTTTCCTCCCGCAAACACGCTGTAGCGCATCGCTTGATGAATTGTCGGGGGTGGCGTGGTTTCCGATGGCAGCAAACGCTCGAGCGCCGCTTCGATGACGGCTTGGTCTTCAACAAAAAAGGCAGGCTGCGTCATTTATGTGAAGGTAGAGTGCGGTAGCTGAAATGCGCGGATAGGCTCACCGTGATTGCGAATCGTCTTCATTGGTCTCGAAAGGCTCAGCTTGAATTTTTCCATCGGCCTTTCTCAGCAGAATTTCGACGCGCCCCTCCGCCTCTTCAAGCTGCTTCTGGCAATCGCGCGACAGCTTCACGCCCTCCTCGAAAAGCTTCATCGCTTCGTCGAGCGACAGATCCGTCGATTCCAGCCGCTTCACAACTTCTTCCAACCGCGTCAGCGATTTTTCGAATTCGCCTTTGCGTGGCGGCTCAGGCGCTTTATTGGGCACAGGACTCATCGCGTTTCGTCTCCAGCCTTGCGAGTCTAGCTCGACACTTCAACCGATGCAACCAACTCCGAATCGCCCTCCCGTCCCCCCTCCCGAAATAACCATTCCCGCAAATACATCTTCGAATCCGCCCCGTGGCACGGCCATCTTGTTACAATTGCGGCAGGCATGGCGGTACCTATTGCATTTGTTTCCGCTCTCGCCGCGGCGGCAACGCGCGGACAAGGCAATCCTATGCCTGTTACACGTGACTCCGACCAATGATCGTCCTCCATCTCTTCGTCATTCTTGTGCTGGTTGCGATCAACGCGTTCTTCGCGGCCGTCGAATTCTCTCTGGTCGCCGTAAGGCAATCGCGTGTCCGGCAACTCATCGAGCAAGGCGACTCGCGCGCGCGCGTTGTCGAGCTCCTCATCGCCGACATGGGCACCGTCATTTCCGGCGTTCAGGTCGGAATCACGCTGACTAGTCTTGCCCTCGGATACTTGGGCGAGATTTCGCTGGTGAATTTTCTGGACCCCTTTTTCGCGAAAGTTCCCGGACGTTACGTTCCCCTCATCGAACACGGCTTTGCTCTCCTGTTCGCTTTTCTTTTGCTAACGGCATTGCAAGTTGTGCTTGGCGAGCTTGTGCCGAAGAGTTTGAGCCTCGCCCACGCCGAACGCGTCGCGTTGCTTGTCGCCCGGCCGTTTCGCTGGTTCCTGCGCACATTTCGTTGGGCCATTTTGTTGCTCAACGGTGTCGCGGGCAAGTTCGTCAAGGCGCTCGGCGTAAAAATGCCGCAGAGCCACTCCGCTATTCGCTCCGCCGAAGAACTACGCATTCTCGTCGAGCAGGCGGGCGAACGCGGTGTCCTTGAGCCCGTCGAAGAGCGTTTCATCCAAGGCGCGATGAATCTTGGCAACGTGCAGGTGCGCGAGATCATGGTGCCGCGTCCGGACATTCACGCGTTGCCTTCGAACGCCTCGCTCGAAGACGTGATGAAAATCATCGCCATCACCCAGCGTTCGCGCATTCCTGTCTACGAAGGCAATCTCGATCACGTCATCGGCTTCGTTCACATCAAGGATTTGATTTGGATTTTGCTCGACCGCGCGCGCCGCGCCGAAGAAAATCAGCCGCCCGCCGAATTTCATCTCCGCCACATGTTGCGCGAAGTTCTGATCGTTCCGGAAACCAAGCCTGCCATCGAACTGCTTCTCGAATTGCGCGTTCACCGCACAGGCCTTGCGATGGCGGTCGACGAATTCGGCACGATCCTGGGCCTGGTGACGCTCGAAGACATCCTCGAACAAATGGTCGGCGAAATTCACGACGAGTTCGATGTGGTCGAGCATCCGCTGCACCTCGCCGACGGCTCCATGATTTTCGACGCGTCGTTGAATATCCGTGATCTCGAAGGCCAATTTCACATTGAGCTGCCCGAAAATCCGGCTTACGAAACGCTCGCGGGCTTTGTGCTCACGCAACTCGGTTTCCTTCCGCGCGGCGGCGAAACTTTTGAGGACCACGGCTACCGCTTCACCATTGTGGAGGTCGAGGGCCGCCGCATCGCTCGCGTGAAAATTAAGCGCCTCGAGGACGCAGACGCAGCTCCCGCATTGACGGAGAAACCAAAAAACGTCCCTGCAGCCTCGTCGCCAAAGAGTGCGGAGCCAGATCCTCAAAAGCGCGCGTCTAAATCCACTCCGAAAGCCGCTCGCAAATCGAAATGACGCGCTACATTTCACTTCGCCTCGTTTATTCGCTTCCCGCGCTCTGGCTCATCGTCACCATGGTTTTTCTGCTCGCGCACATCGTGCCCGGCGATCCGGTGCAGCAAATGCTCGGCGAAGGCGCCACCGCTTCCGATTTAATTCAACTTCGCCACACGCTCGGCCTCGATCAGCCGATTCCAGTTCAGTACGGCCACTATCTTGGCGGAGTCGTGCGCGGCGATCTCGGCGAATCGTTTCGTTTTCAGCAGCCGGTGCTTCGCGTGGTTCTCGAACATTATCCCGCAACGCTCGAACTCGCCTTCGCCGCGCTCATCGTTTGCTGCGCGATTGGAATTCCCGCCGGCCTGCTCGCCGCGCAGCGCCGTGGACGGCCCGCCGACCACGCTGTGGGCTTCTTCACTTTGCTCGGACTGTCCATTCCGAATTTCGCGCTCGGCCCACTGCTCATTTTGATTTTCTCCGTGCTCATCGGCTGGCTGCCGGTCAGCGGACGCGGCGGCATCTCGCATCTCATCCTCCCGGCCATCACCTTGGGAGCCGCGCTCGCTGCGATTCTCACGCGCATGGTGCGCACCTCCGTGCTCGAACAACTGGGAAGCGATTACGTCCGCACTGCGCGCGCCAAAGGCCTCACCGAACGCGCCGTCCTGCTGCGCCACGCGTTTCGCAATGCGCTGATTCCCATTCTCACCATTCTCGGCTTGCAATTCGGCACGCTTCTCGCCGGAACCATCGTCACCGAAACGATTTTTTCCTGGCCGGGCATCGGCCGCCTCGCTGTGCAAGCCATCGAAGCGCGCGATTATCCCCTGCTGCAGGGTTGCATCCTGGTCATTGCCGTTTCGTACGTCCTTGTAAATTTGCTGACGGATCTCGTCTACGCGTTTGCTGATCCGCGCGTGCGCCTGCAATGAAAGCGCTGCGTGAGTTCCTTCGACACAGCGTGCCCGGCAGCGTCGGATTCGTTCTTTGCGTGATTCTGATTATTCTCGCGCTCGGCGCGCCGTGGCTCGCGCCTTACAATCCCGCCGCGCAAAATCTCCCCGCGCGCCTGATGTCGCCGAGTGCCGCGCACTGGATGGGCACCGACGAGCTTGGCCGCGACGTTCTTTCTCGCGTGATTTACGGCGCGCGCGTCTCGATGTCCGTCAGCGTTTCCGTCGTTTTCGGCGCGGGAATTATCGGCTTGATTCTTGGTTCGCTCGCGGGCTATTTCGGAGGCTGGTTCGACCGCTTCGTGAACATCATCCTCATCAACGCGTTTCTTTCGTTCCCGGGAATTCTCCTCGCGATTGCGTTCGCTGCATTTCTCGGCCCCGGCCTCGGCAACGTGATCATCGCACTCACCATCACGGGATGGGCGGGCTATGCGCGTCTCGCTCGTGCGCAAGTGCTGCAAGCGAAAGAAATGGATTATGTCACCGCAGCGCGTTCGCTTGGCGCGTCGCACAGGCGCATTCTAGTTCGCCATTTGTTGCCCAACATCATTCAGCCCGTTCTGGTTCAGGGAACCATCGCGCTCGCCGGCGCGATTCTCGCCGAATCGACGCTGAGCTTCCTCGGCCTCGGCGTCCTCGCGCCCATGTCGAGCTGGGGCGCGATGCTCAATGACGCGCGCAGCCATCTTTTCGACGCGCCGCACATGGTCATCTTCCCCGCGCTCGCCGTGATGACCGCCGTCCTCGCGTTCAATTTGTTGGGAGACGCTCTGCGCGACTGGATGGACCCGCGCATCCGCTCCTACCTGGTCGTCACCGACCTCGCCCGTTAGCTACGTTTGCCGCAGGCAAGGCTCCCGTCCTTTCGTTTACGAAATCCAAATCATTGTCTGCTCAAGAATGACCCAAGTGTCATCTTTCTTAGCTAGAAGAACAAGATAGCCAGCGCCGTCTAGCCACTGACGTTGATTCCCAAAGTATACGAGGGCTTCGTTTCTCTGCCGATCAAACCCCACCCGCGAGAACGTAAGAATTCCTTGGGCCCCTGGATATTTCTTGTAAAAGATATACCAGCCATCCGCGCTCGAACGAAAGATCGCGTTTATCTCCTCGTCTGCTACGAGAATACGAGGAACCTTAAGACTGAAACCGCCTTCTAACTGGTCAGCCTTTTTGCTCTTGGCTTTGAAATCAGCGATGGTGTCGGCGTGGATGCCCGGCAGCATCTTCCCCACATACCTCCCAAACCGCCGCTCGTCAAGCATTTGATCAGTCAACGCTTGGTCTATCCCACTATGTTCTCGGACGACGATTTTTGTAAGTCCTCTATGGGCGAATTGCGTTCTGACAATCAAGCTGTAGATTGCGTACTCATCGGCGTCCGGTGCAGACACAGCGGATTTCTGCTGGCTGGACGCCGGAAATGGGAAGCACACGAAAGCGCACAAAAGAACGAGGACGGCTCTCGAAACAACAGCGCGTATCATGAAGACTTCCTCGCGATGCGACAATTGCGTTGCGAAATAGCAGTTTACGCGAATTCGACGGTCACTTCCGCGCCGCGATTCGCGCCGACGACCTTTGCCGCGCTTCCGCGATTCACGGCCACCTCAAAAAATCCGCTCGAACCCATCAGCAGCACCGGCTCATTTGGCCCGCCTTCTGAGAACGTCTGCGCGAACTTGGAAATCTCCACATTTCCAATGCGCATCTTGAAACTCGTTCCTGCAATCACTTGCGGCATGTCCTCGGCGGCCAAATTTGTCAGCAGATTCCCGAAATTGTCGGCGCGCAGCACCACGCCCTTCACGCCTTTGCCGGAAGGCTTCGGCTTGGGCAACGTGAAGCGCACAAAATCAGTGATTTCTTCGCCGAACGCGTTGGTCTGCCACGTTTTTGAGAGCCATGCCGCCACCGGCGAAAAAATATCGCGCCCGTGGAACGTGGTGCTCAGCGGCTGCAAAAAATAATGATCGGAAGTGATATGCCGCACGGTCAGCTGTTCTTCGCGCTCGTAAATCATCGAAAGCACGCCATTATCCGGCGCGACAAAATAGTGCGTGCCAGCGCTCACCAGCAGCGGCCGCCGCTCCGTGCCCACGCCCGGATCCACCACCACCACGTGTATCGTTTTCGGCGGGAAAAATTTGTACGCCTGCCCAATCGCCAGCGCGCCATCGAGCAAATCGTACGGCAGGACGTGGTGCGTAATGTCCGCGATCTCCGCGTCGGGATTGATGTTGAGAATGACGCCCTTCATCGTTCCGGCCAAATGATCGGCCGATCCGAAGTCCGTCGTCAGCGTAATAATTGAGCGCGTCAAATTTGTCTCCCGATTTCAGCTTGCCTTGTTCTACAAGTCTGTCAGAGACACTCGCGCAAGGCAACGTTCCACGCCGTGTAGGTTTCCTGGTGTGAAATCACTCGATTCGAGTTTTGTAGCTCAGGTCCCGACCGCGGCTTTTCACGCGGGCTGACCTGATGTTTTTCGTGTCTAGGCGCGGCTCCGATTCAGGCAACTCTACATGATTCCCGGAATCTCCCGCGAATGCATGCGGTTGAAAGCGCTCTCGCCCGCCTTTTTCTCGCCCTTCGAGTTTCCCCATGTCCAATATAGGCCGAGGTACGCGTAGGTCTCCGCAAGGCCCGCCACCGAATGCCCGTAGCAAAACAGCAATTGAAATCCCGGATTCCTGAAATAGTAATATCCGCCGAAATCGACGAGCGTCGCCGCGCCAGGCTGCGTCGTCAACGGGCCTTCGTTGCCATGCGAAAAAATTTCTGTCCCCAGGGTCATTTTTTTTCCAATGTCGCGTTGCAGCAGCCATCCGCCAAATGTGAAGTTGTTGAAGCCGGTCTGCGGTATTATCGTCTCGCCCACGCCGCCATAGGTTGTCCACGGTCCCCAGCTTTTCTGTATCCACACCGGCAGCCTCCACCAGACTTTCCCGACTCCCAAACCGTTCGCCGAATCGCCGGTGGGCACTTCAATCATCGTGAACGTCCCAATCATCGGCCTATACTTCGTTTCCTTCAGGTAGCGCAACTTCACGCCGATTTCTGTGTCGCCCACGCCCCAAGCGCGCCCGCCCACTCCGGCGCCGGAATATCGCGCATTGTTGTACGGAAAAATCGCCGCAGCAGGGAACACGACATGGAACTGCGTGTTCGGCAAAATGCCCCAGTTGAACTCCAGCGCCGGGCCGAGCGTGTCGATCTCGACGCCCGTTCCATCCATGGCTCCAAACGTATAAAATTCGTAGTGGCGAAAATCCACCGGCTCCGGATCGTCCGTCTGAAACGGCGGCCCAGCCTTCACTGTCGAAACGGCAGCCAGTAGCAGCGCGATCACCGCAGTCACTTTGCAAATTGTCTTGCGATACATCATCGCTGGCTCTTACTCCCCGGTGAAATCTACCCGCAAAAATTGTGATTCGACCTTCACGTGATAGCCTCGACGTTTCATGGCGAAGTCGATAAATACTATCAGAGGAAGCTTATGAGTTGGCTCACCGCGTTTGGATTACTTGCAGTCACAGCGATGCTGATCACTTACGCATTGGAACATCGCAGCCGCTGGTTCATCCTGGCGTTCGCGGCCGCGTGCGGCCTCGCATCCGCGTATGGGTTTTTGCAAGGAGCATGGCCGTTCGGGCTCGTCGAAGCCGTGTGGTCTGTCGTCGCCGTCCGCCGATGGCGGCTTTCGGGGCGCGCAAAACTCCCGCACAATTCTACTTTCGTTGACCAATCGTAGGCGGCGCGCTATTCTAAGTTTCACTTTGCCGCCTTCATCCATGCGACGCGTCTACTTAGATTACAACGCCACCACTCCCGTCGACCGCGAAGTCCTCGACGCGATGCTTCCTTTCTTCACGGAAGGCTACGGCAACGCCAGCTCGATTCATTCCGCTGGCCAGAACGCCCGCGGAGCCGTCGAAACCGCGCGTCAATCTGTCGCCGCGCTCATTGGCGCGAAGCCATCCGAAATCGTCTTCACCAGCGGCGGCACGGAAGCGGACAATCTCGCCGTCCTCGGTTTCGTCGCAGCAATGCGCCGCGAAAAAAAGCACGTCATCTGTTCCGCCATCGAGCACCACGCCGTCCTCAATGCCGTCGAAGCTCTCGAGAAGCAGGGCATCGAAGTCACCTGGCTCCCTGTTTCCAGTGACGGCATTGTCGCTCCCGAAGACGTTCGCCGCGCGATTCGCCCCGAAACCGTTCTCATCACCGTGATGCACGCGAACAACGAGCTCGGCACGATCCAACCCATCGCGGAAATCGGCCGCATCGCTTTCGAATCCGATGTTTATTTTCACACAGACGCGGTTCAGTCCACGGGCAAAATTCCCCTCGACGTCAACGAACTCAAAGTGGATTTTCTCGCGCTCTCCGCGCACAAACTTTGCGGCCCCAAAGGCATCGGCGCGCTCTACGTGCGCGAAAACACGCCTCTCGAACCGATACTTTTCGGCGGCACGCACGAGCGCGACCGCCGCCCCGGCACGGAGAATGTTCCGGGAATCGTTGGCCTGGGAAAGGCCGCGGAAATCGCTCGCGCGCATCTCGCATCCGATTCGGATCGCCTGACGACTCTTCGCAATAGTTTCGAAGAGGGCATTCTCTCGCGCGTCCCGGAATCGCGCGTGAACGGCAATCGCACGCGCCGCGTGCCCAACACGACCAACATCACTTTCCCACATGCCGCGGGCGAATCGCTTGTCATCGCTTTTGATCTGCAAGGTGTCCAGTGCTCCGGCGGTGCAGCCTGTTCCTCCGGCGCGGTTTTGCCCTCGCACGTTCTTCGCGCCATCGGTCTGCCGCACGACGAAGCCAAATCCACTTTGCGCTTCAGCCTTGGCCGCTTAACCACGCCCGAAGATGTAGCCTATGCCGTCGAAGTCATTCCCGGCGTCGTCGCGCGTCTCCGCAGCCTCTCCCCAAATTACGGCAAAGCCACCATCCCCGCCGACTGAAGCAACGCCGGATTTCGCATTCCTCTGGTATTCTAAGTATGTTCTTGTAGCTCAGGTCCCGTTCCCGCGCTCTTTTGCGGAAACTGACCTGAGGCTTTCTTTCCTATTTTCAATCCGGAGTGATTGCATTGTCGTCATCCTCACAATCCGCTCTCACCGCCGTCGCCATGAGCGGCGGCGTTGACAGCTCTGCCGTCGCCGCGCTGCTCCACGAAGCGGCCGAGCCTATCGTCGGCCTCACGATGCAGCTCTGGAACCAGCGCCGCCTGCCGGAGCTTGCCTCGACCGAAGGCCCCGCGCCGCATCGCTGCTGTTCGCTCGACGACGTTTATGACGCGCGCCGTGTCGCGCGGCATCTCGGTTTCCCTTTTTACGTTGTGAATTTCGAGCAGGCTTTCGAAGACCGCGTCATCCGCCCGTTCGTTGACGACTATCTTGCCGGACGCACGCCCATTCCGTGCACGCTCTGCAATAATCACGTGAAGTTCGAGCAACTGCTCGTCACCGCGCGGCAAATCGGTGCCGATCGTCTCGCCACAGGCCATTACGCGCGCGTCCGCTGGAATCCCGACTCAGGCCGTTACGGGCTTCTCCGCGCCGCCGACGAATCCAAGGATCAATCCTATTTTCTCTTCGGCCTGACGCAGGAGCAGCTTTCGCGCTCCCGTTTTCCTCTAGGCGAGCTGACAAAGTCCGAAGTTCGCGATATCGCGCGCCGTACGCAGCTCCCCGTCGCCGAAAAACCGGAAAGCCAGGAAATTTGTTTTGTGCCAACGGGGAACTACGTCCGCTTCATCGGGAGTTATTTGCGCGAGCAGGGCAGGGAATTGGCGGCGGAAGCCGGTGAAATCGTCACCACCGACGGCACGGTCATCGGCCGCCACGACGGTTTGCATCGCTACACAGTCGGTCAGCGGAAGGGCCTGGGATTTTCCGTCGGACGCCCTGTTTACGTCGTTGCGCTCGACCGCGCTAACAATCGCCTCATCGTCGGCGACGACGATGAACTCTTCACTTCCATCTGCGAAGTCCGCGAAGTGAATTGGATCTCCGTCGCGTGCCCCGACAGTCCCGTTGAGGCAAATGTGAAGGTACGCCATCGCCATGCGCCCGCCAGCGCGCTCATTGAGCCTCTCGACGCCACTACGGCGCGAATCCGCTTCCATGAACCTCAGCGCGCCATCACTCCCGGCCAAGCCGCCGTCTTCTATTCCTCTGACAGGGTCCTCGGTGGCGGCTGGCTCCGCTAATTAGAGGTCAGCTCTTGAAGCAGATTGTAGGTTTTTGGTAAGACGAAGCGGAGCACGGCCCGTGTCAACCGCGTTGCGAGTTCTCAAATAAACAGTTCGTCGTCCTGATCGATTGAACTTCCCCGCGAGCCGCGTTGCCCGCGGATGAAATCAATGCCTGTGCGTATCCCCTTGAGCACCGCCGACGCCTGTTGTAACGGGCCCAAAACGGATCGCCGCACGCGCACGCCAGCGTCCTCGACCGCTTCCAGCGTGCCGGTGAGAATCGAATCGGCGCGAATGATCTGGCTGCGTGTCCGGTCTAGCGCATCGCTGACGACGCGGTCTATCTTCTGCGCCTGACCTCGTGCCAAGCGCGTCATTTCGGCTGCATCCGTCACGATGCTGGAGATCTTATCTTCCGAATTCTCCAGCACGCGATTAATCCGGAAAAGAATCGGATCCAGTTTGCGTTGCACTTCACCAATCGCGCGGCTCATTTCCAAACTTGTGCGCTTGAACTGAAAGTACATTCCCGCCAGGATCAGCATCTGCAGCACAATCGCAATCGTCGCGATCACAAAGAACGCGACCATCCACCCAGTCATCAGCATGAGCTTTCTCGACTCCCGCGTCAGTTATTGTGCTTGCGCTTTGCTTTTCTCTCTCTGGTAGGTTTCCTTGCCCGCTTCGACGGCTGCCGTGATCGAGCCCTTCTCGCGGTTCATGATTTCTTTGCTCCGCTCAATCAAGTCCTCGGCGCGTTCCCGCAACTCACGCGCTTTCTTCTGCGCGTACTCGCGGCCTTCATCCGCCTTCTTGGTCAAGTAGTCGCGTGTCTCTTCGCCGGATTTCGGCGCGAATAAAATTCCCACCAGTGCTCCGATGCCCAGCCCGACCAAAAAAAAGCTAACCTTGGATCCAACGTTCTCGGCCATTTTAGCAACCTCCGAATCCGACCGTAGCACACGCAAGTACCAGTAGCAAGCAGGTTTGCCCCTATTCGATGCGGTATTTCACTGTATCCATACGCCGCCGCATGGAGCTGCAAATGCCGCGCCCCGCAAGCTGTTTAGGTGGCGTAAGTCTCGCCCTTTGTCTTATTCGGCTTATTTGCGCCATATTTTCTGCGAATGCAGGAATTCGTGCAGCTTTTCGGCTTTTGCCCTGGGCATTTCCGCAGCCAGCTCTTCCATGCCCAACTGCCTCAATCGCGCCACACTCCCGAATCGCTTCAGCAGCTTCCGCGCCGTCTGCGGCCCAACTCCCGGTACCTCGGTCAACGAAGTCCGCAGGCGCCCTTTTGTCCTTCGCAGGCGGTGGAACGTGACCGCGAATCGGTGAGTCTCGTCGCGGATCTGCTGGATCAGGTGAAGAATCGGCGAGCGGTGG
>DAHUXN010000025.1 GCA_027307115.1 Acidobacteriota bacterium | reverse complement strand
CTCCTGATTGACCGGAAACTGAGTCACTACAGACGGTTCGAGGAGATGGCCGCGACCGAGCGAATGGGATACTATAGAAAAGAATTTCGGAAGCGAGCAGCAGAGAAATTTTTGACGGCCTGTCCGATTAGCGCGAATCTCCTCACACAAACATGAAAGAACTCGCACAGAAAGTTTTGCTGCTCGAAAACGTTCATCCGGGCGCGGCGGCGAAATTCCGCGAAGCAGGCTACACGGTTGCGGAGCTCACCCAGGGCGTGGAAGAAGAGGACGTCCTATCCAGCAAGCTGGCGGGAATTTCGGTCGTTGGCATTCGCTCAAAAACCAAAGTGACCGCGCGTGTTGTCGCGCACGCCAGCCGCTTGGACGCGATTGGAGCGTTTTGTATTGGCACGGATCAAATCGATCTGGACGCGTGCACGAACAAAGGAATCGCCGTTTTCAACGCGCCGTATAGCAGCACGCGCAGCGTGGTGGAACTGATCCTGGGCGAAATTATTTTGCTGGCGCGCGGCGTATTCGGAAAAAGTGAAAAACTTCATCGCGGCGTTTGGGACAAGTCGGCGGCGGGAAGCAACGAGATTCGCGGCAAGAAGCTGGGCATCGTCGGTTACGGGAAAATCGGCTCGCAACTTTCCGTGCTGGCCGAAACTCTGGGCATGGAGGTTTATTTTCATGACGTGGAGGAAAAACTGATTTTAGGGAATGCGAAGAAGGCGGCATCGCTCGAGCAACTGTTCAAGACCGCGGACATCATTACGCTGCACGTGGACGGGCGTTCGGAAAACCGCAATTTAATCGGCAGAAAAGAATTCGCGCACATGAAACGCGGCGCGATTTTCCTGAATGCCAGCCGCGGATTCGTGGTGGACGATCAAGCGTTGGCGGAGGCCTTGAAAACGGGTAAAGTACGCGCCGCAGCGATTGACGTGTTTCCGCGAGAGCCGCGCGGCAACGCCGAGCCGTTCACTTCGCCGCTGCAGGGCATGGAGCAGGTGATTCTGACGCCGCACGTGGCGGGCAGCACGGAAGAAGCGCAAAAAGATATCGGTGCTTTTGTGTCCGAGCGAATCATCGAATATTTTCAAGCGGGCAGCACCATGTACAGCGTGAATTTTCCCAACGTGCAGTTGCCGAAAATCACGAATGCCCACCGCTTGATTCACATCCACGAAAACATTCCCGGGATGCTGGCGCAGATCAACAAAGTGTTCGCGCGGCACAAAGCGAATATTCTGGGGCAATATCTAAAAACTTCGCAGACGATCGGATACGCGATCACGGACATCAGCACGGCGTACAATCCGAAAATCAGGGAAGAGCTAAAGGCGATTCCGCACACCATTAAGTTCCGCGTTCTTTACTAACAGCTCGTTGAAAAGCGTTCCTGACCGTCATTCCAGACCACGGGAGAGCTCAGCATAGAAAACCAAAGAAAATGCAGATTCCTCGTCGCGTAGCTCCTCGGAATGACAACAGATGGAGTTTTTCAACACGCTGATAAATAGTGAAATTGTTCCAGGCTGGTTGTTTGTGGAGGGACGCTAGAGCAGAGGCTCGGCGGCGCCGCGCGCGATGATTTCGCGCGTTTCGTCGCGAAGGCGGACGATTTCCTGCCAGCCGGTTTCAGGCCGAGCGTCTTCATGCACGGCATTCGTTTGATCGGCATCGCGGGTTCCGCCCGCGGCGGCTCGCGAAATGACCAGCGGGCCAAAGGTGAGCGTGATGCGGCCCGGCTTGGGGAGCAACGTTTCGTCGCGCAGCAATTCGCGCGCGCCGCGGACGGCCACGGGACAAATCGGGCGCCCCGTATCCACAGCGGCCTTGAACGCGCCCAGCTGAAAAGGACGCACGCCGCGCGCGGCCGTGAAAGTACCCTCGGGATAAATCACCACGGATTCGCCGCGGCCCAGAGCGCACTCGATTTCCTTCGCTTGCGCGATGCGCGCCTCGGGATCCGCGCGGTCAAACGCAAAATATCCGCAGCGTTTGGCCATGGTGCCGACGAGCGGCATGGAATAAATTTCTCCCTTGGCGACGTAACGCGCCTCAGCGGGGAGGAACGCGAGCAGGACAAGAATGTCGAGATAGCTGGAATGATTGGGCGCGAAAATCCACGGCGGCGTCTGCTTCCATTGCGTGAAAGTGTCGCCTCCTTCCACGCTGACGCGGATGGCGGCGATTGAAAGCAAAACGCGCGCGCCGTGGTGGAGGATGGCGGCGGAAATTCGCCGGCTGCGCATGGGCAACAGCACGAGCCAGACCAACACCGCTGCGATTCCGAAAAGTGCGAGAGCGTACAGGCCGTAAATAATTTCAGCGCCGCGCCGCAAAACTTTCTTGGCGCTCGAAAACAATCGCGGAACGATTCCGCGTGCGGCAAGTTTGCTGATTTGCATCCACACGGGCGCCTGCCGCTTGCCCAATTTTCCGTCGAGGTACAGGCGGCGCGTTTCGGCGCGGCGAAGCTTTCCGCTCGACGTTTTCGGAATGGAATGCATGGGGAGAATTTCGACGACATCCGGCGGCAAGCCCAGGGAATCGCTGACCTGCTGCGTGATTTCCTGCGCGATGCGATTGCGTTGGGCGAGATCGCGCGCTTCCGCCGTCACGACCAGGCGCTCGGTGCCGCTGGCTTCATCGGGAACGCCGAAGGCAACCACGCATCCGCTGCGAACGCCGTTGACGCGTCCGGCGATTTCTTCGATTTCCTGAGGATGAAGATTCCGGCCGCCCTTGATGATCACGTCTTTCGCGCGCCCGGTGATGTAAAGTTCGCCTTCGGCGATGTACGCAAGGTCGCCCGAATCGAGCCAGCCGTCTCCGCGTATCAGTTCGCGCGTGGCTTCGGGATTCCGGTAATAGCCGGAAGTCGCCGAAGGGCCGCGGAAGAGCAGCCGGCCCGCACGGCGTTCGGTGAGCGCGCGGCCTTCCGCGTCGACGACGGAAATCTCCATGCGCGGCAATGGCTGGCCGGCGGAAACAAATTCGAGGATGTTTTGTTCGCTGGGATCCGCAGCGGTTGCGAGGCCTTCGTTTTCGAATTCGGCGCGGCGAATGCGATCGATGCGCGCGCCGCCGCCCATCCGAGGGGCTGCGACGCCGAGCGAAGCCTCGGCCAAGCCGTAAACGGAAAGCAAAGCTTCGCGGCGAAAGCCGCAGCGTGCGAATTTCTCGACGAAGCGATTGACGGTCTGAGGGCGAACAGGTTCCGCGCCATTCAAGGCTGCGCGCCACGAACTCAAGTCTAGGCCTTCGAGGGCACTCTCGGGAATTTTGCGCACGCACAGTTCATAAGCAAAGTTCGGGGCGGGACTGAGCGTGCCGCGATGCTCGTGGATCGCGCGCAGCCAGCGCTCTGGCCGGCTGAGGAATGCCAGCGGCGAGAGCACCACCATCGGAATGCCAGAGACGAGAGGCACAAACCACGCGCCAATTAGTCCCATGTCATGGTAGAGCGGGAGCCAACTGACGGCAACGTCGTCGTCGCGAATGCCAACGTATTCGGTGATGGAGCGAAGGTTCGCGAGCAAGTTCGCGTGCGTCAGAATCACGCCCTTGGGATTTCCAGTGGAACCCGAAGTGTATTGCAAAAAAGCGATGTCGCCGGGACGCGCGCGATGCGACGATTCATCCACGGCACGAATTTCAGTGGGAGGCGGCACGGACGCACCGGCGGAAGACGCCAGACGTTCCGCAGTGACGACGCCACGAAGCGATTTCACCTGCGGTCGAAGAAGTTTGGCGACGGATTCGGCGCGCCGAAAAGTGACCAGCAAACGCGCTTCGGCGTTGCGCAGGATGGCGGCCTGGCGCGCGGCGTATTCCTCAATGCGATCTGCGCGGAACGGCGGATAAATGGGCACGGGAATCGCGCCCGCCAGCAAAGTGCCGGCGAAAGTCCAGAAAAAGTCGGCGCTGGTGGGAAGCATGATCGCGACGGTGTCGCCCGGGGAAATTCCGCGGCGCGCCAGTTCGGCGGCGACGGCCGAGGCGCGCTTGAATAATTCGCCGCAGGTAATAGTGCGGACCCTGCCGTCTTCTTCGTACAAATGAATGTGCTCGGTTGCTGGGTCGAGCCGCGCGCGAATGCGAAAAACGTCGGTGAGAGTTTCGGCGCGGGCGAGTTCGTCGCGCAAATTTGCGCGCATTCCGCCGGGAATTGCGGGATGAAAATCTCGAACGCGACTCGCGGCGGAGAGGCGCGAATCATCCGCAGACACGTCATTTGGCGCGCTGGAAAGTTGGTGCAGAACGGCTTCGAGCAAGTCGGCGGGAGTGTCGGCCTCGGCGACCACTTTTTCGGGCAGGTGAATCGAGAAGGCATTATCGAGGCGGAGCATCAGCTCGACGCGCTCGAGACTGCCGAGTCCCAAGTCGCGCTCGAGATGCGCCGCTTCGCCCTTGCGAGCGAATTCCTCAAGCGCGCGGGAATTTCCCAGTTCGCGCAAAAGCGTGGTTACGATTTCGCGGATGGATTGTTCGAGATTCGTGCGCTCGAGTTTGGCGGCGGAGGTTCCCACGATAAGGTTCCCGTATCGCGGCAGGCGTGCAAATGAGCGGGCCGCGCAGCAGTCTGCGGGGATGGCCCGAGGCTACCACGCCGCCGCAGGGTGTTCAACTCCGCGGCCAGCGATTCGGGAAACGCGGGAGTGATGCGGGGCGTCTGTAGGAACGGTGATGAGGCAAGGATGAATCGCGCAGCAAGAAGACGCAGAATTGCGGCGGCCGCGATGCTATTCGCGGGAGCTTTCTTTGCTGCGCGCTGCGCGTGGAGTTTCGGGGCGGGCGAGGGCCGAACAAGGACAATTGCGAGACGAATCGCGAGTATCGCGGGGCCAGCGGCTGGCTCGCTGGTGATTCATCGCGCGATGGCGTTCGACGTTTCGCGGCCGCTGGCGCTGCTGCGCGCGACATCAGCCACAGGAAAATCGGCAACAGCGTCAGGGATTCAACCTGCCGACTGCGGAAGCGCGTCATGCGGCCTATCTCCGGACGATCAAGATGCGGCGCAAAAGCGCGAGCCTGCGCCCCCGCCGACGATTACGCCAGCCGGCGAAGCGGTGGAGCAGACGTCACAGGGAGAAAAGCCAGCCGCGCCCCTGATCGAAAGTTTCGACGGGCTCGGCGTGGGATTCGAAGGTCCACAAGCCACCCCGGCTGCTCGTGCCTTCAATCGCAACCCATCGGACAATAGTCTGGCCGCCGGCCCGGACGATATTGTGCAGATCGTGAACTCGCGGCTGGCGGTCTTGACGAAAAAAGGCGCGCGGTACGACAAGAGTGGAACGGTGCTGTACGGACCGGTGCCGACCAACATAATTTTCTCGGGCTTCGGCGGCGTTTGCGAAGCGCGCGACAATGGCGACGCGGTGGTTCGCTACGATCAATTGGCGGGACGCTGGCTGATCGTGATGCCGATCTTCAGCCGGATTGCGCCGGGCGAATTTGAAGGCCGCGGCGAAGCGCAGATGCCGGGCAAGGTGGCTCCCCACGGAGAGGCCGCACGTCCTGGCCAGCCGTCGGAGCCGGGAGCGCCCGCGGCGCCGCCCAAGAATCCCGCGGAGGCGCAGGGAACGTACGCAATGTGCTACGCCGTGAGCACCAGCAGCGATCCGCTGGGCACATACTACCGCTATGCGTTCGAGAGGACGCTGTTTCCCGACTATCCGCGCCCGGCAATCTGGCCGGACGGTTACTACATTCCGACAAGCACGGGCGACACGGTGATTCAGAAACATGTATGCATCGCGGACCGCAACAAGATGCTGAAGGGCCAGCCCGCCACGGAACAATGCATCGTCATCGACGGCGTGAATTTTCTGAACAACGCCGACATCGATGGGCAAGAACTGCCGCCACCCGGCGCGCCGAACATCATGATGGCGGCGGGCGGCACGCAGCTCAAAGGTATCTTCGATGACGACGGGATTTACTTCTGGAAAGTTCACGTCGACTGGGAGAATCCCGCGAACACAAAGGCCAGTGGCCCGGTGAAAATCAATGTGGCTCCGTATCACTATCTTTGCAACGGCCAATTGTCGAATTGCGTGCCTCAGCCGGGGACGGATCAGCGACTGGACGCGCAAGGCGACAAAATCATGCAGCGGCTGGTGTACCGCCGGATCGGTGATCACGAATCAATCGTCGCCGCGCACTCCGTTGCGACGAAAGCCGGTGGCGGGGGTGTGCGCTGGTACGAATTCAGGCTCGACAAAAAGCGCGATCCGGTTCTCTATCAACAAGGCACCTACGCGCCAGACAGTTTTTACCGGTGGATGCCGAGCATCGCGATGGACAAGAAGGGCGACATCGGCGTGGGCTATTCGTTTGGCGGAGGCGCAAACTTCGCCGGGCAGCGATTTGCTGCGCGGCTTGCGGGCGACGCGAAAGGCGCGTTGACGCTCCACGAGACGGTGCTGGTGAACGGCGAGGCCGCGCAAACGAACACGCTCCGATGGGAAGACTACACCACGACCGCGATTGACCCCAGCGACGACTGCACTTTCTGGTACGTCGGCGACTACGTGAAAAAAGACAGCACGGGGTACAGCACAAAAATCGGCTCTTTCCGCTTGCCCGGCTGCAATTAGACCTGATAGCTGCTGGTACCTCCGCTTTTGCCGCGCACTTTCGAATTGCGAAGCCGTTGACTTCAAAGTTGCCGCGCATCTACTATCTTCACCCGAAGGTGGAATCCTTTTCATTTTGATCAACCAAACTATTTCGCACTACCGCATTGTCGAAAAGCTGGGCGGCGGCGGAATGGGCGTGGTGTACAAAGCCGAGGACACGCGGCTGCATCGGTTCGTCGCGCTCAAACTGCTTCCTGATGATGTTGGCGGGGACGCTCAGGCATTGGCGCGCTTCCAGAAGGAAGCACAGGCCGCTTCGGCGCTGAATCATCCGAACATTTGCACGATTTACGACGTTGGCGAAGAAGCGGGGCGCGCCTTTATCGCCATGGAGTACCTGGAGGGCCAGACGCTGCGGCATCGCATCGACGGCCGGCCTTCGCCCCTCGAGATGCTGCTCGATTGGGGCGTCGAGATCGCGGACGCGCTGGATGCGGCGCACGCGCGGGGAATCATTCACCGGGATATCAAACCCGGGAATATTTTCATCACGTCGCGCGGGCACGCGAAGATTCTCGACTTCGGGCTGGCAAAGGTGATGGGAGGCGCGGCTGACGCAGCTCAGGGAATGACGCGAGCGACCGTGGATCATGTCGAGCAACATTTGACCAGCCCCGGCATGGCGGTGGGCACGGTTGCGTATATGTCCCCCGAGCAGGCGCGCGGCGAACAACTGGATGCGCGCACCGATTTGTTTTCGTTCGGCGCGGTGCTTTACGAAATGGCGACGGGGCGAATGCCCTTCGGCGGAAACACCACGGCGATTGTTCACGATGCGATTCTAAATCGTGCGCCGGCGCCCGCGGTGCGATTGAATCCGGATGTTCCGGCAAAGCTGGAAGAAATCATTGAAAAGGCATTGGAGAAAGATCGCGACGTGCGCTACCAGCACGCAGGGGAGATGCGCGCGGATTTGAAGCGGTTGAAGCGTGACACGGATTCGAGACGTTCGGGGACGCTGCAGGAAAATTCCGAAGCGTCAGGAGCATTGTTGGCCGCATCCGCGGCGGGGACCGGAAGCGTTTCGTCGTCAGGGCAGACGGCTGGCACCTCGGGGTCAACGGGCCGCAGTCCCACGAGTGGATCCGCCGCGGTGCGAGCATCGGGCGGTTCCACCGTGGCGGTGGTGGCGCGGGAGCACAAATTCGGCGCGGCGGCGACAATCGTCGTGGTGCTGATCCTGATTGGCGCGGCGGGCTACGGAGTTTATTCCCTTCTGCATCACGCCACGCCAGTCCCTTTCCAAAATTTCACCATGTCGCAGATCACCAGCAACGGAAAAATCACCGAAACCGCCATTTCGCCCGACGGCAAATTTCTTCTCACCGTACAAAAAGACCAGGGCCGGCAAAGCCTCTGGCTACGCAACATTCCTACCGGCAGCGACACTCAAGTCATCGCTCCGTCGGGTCTCTCGTTCAGCATGCTCACATTTTCCCCCGATGGCAATTACTTCTACTTCCGCCAGCAAGCCATCGGCGGGGAAAGTTTTAACCTTCTTCGCGCACCCGTTCTCGGCGGCGCGCCGGAAATCATCTCCAAGGACGTGGACACCAATGTCACCGTCTCTCCTGACGGCAAGAACATCGCTTATGCGCGCGCCAACGATCCCGACGTTGGTAAGTGGCGGTTGCTCGAAGCCAACGCCGACGGCAGCAACGAGAAAGTCCTGTTCGTCGGTTCCGGTCCGCTTCCGCCAGAATCTATCGCCTGGTCGCCGGATAGCAAGAGAATCGCCCTCACGAGCGGTTCTCCCGCAGATTCCTTCGCCATCAGAATGTTCGATCTCGCTACTGGCAAAGTAAATCCTTTCGTCGCCTTCAACGATAAGTTTGCCTTACAGATCGCCTGGGCGCCCGACGGCCGTTCCATCTATATGGTTTATCCCTCGGCGCAGAAACCCTTCTCGCTCAAAACCAAAGTCGGCGTTGTTTCTTATCCTGAAGGCAAATTCCGTCCCATCATCAGCGACGTCAACGATCACACGGATGTGAGCCTCTCCGCAGACGGCAAGACTTTGGCGACTGTGCAGGACCAATCCGCGAGCGAAATCGATGTCCTGCCGGGCAACGGCGCAGGGCCAGCGGTTCCGGTTCCCGGCATCCCTAGCCAGACCGTGTTTCCTTCCCTCGACTGGACCTCGGATGACCACCTTCTCGTTTCCGAAGGCCTTCGTTTGCTGCGCATGAATACTGACGGAAGTGACGCCGTCACTCTTCTCAGCGATTCGAGCAGTTGGATCAACGACATGATGTCCTGCGACTCGGGCCGTTTCATTGCTTTTACGTGGGTTTTCCACCATAACGAAGGCGACCTTTATAGAATCTGGCGCGCTAATCCTGACGGCTCGGACGCTACTCCCCTCAATTCGCACCTGAATGCAAGGAGTCTGTTGGCCTGCAATGGGAACTGGCTCTATTACATCACTGAGTCGAAACTGGATCTGATGCGCATACCCGCGAATGGCGGGGCGCCGGAAGTTACGCCGGGAACAGAAGCCGTCCAAGGCTTGCCAAAGGCCGTGGCGTTCTCCCGGGACGGCAAGATAGCAGCAGGTTACTTGGTTGCCGTCGATCCTACTACACGCACCTACGTGAACAAGATTGCCCTCTTTAGCACGGACAATCCAAAGACACCGCCGCGCTATATCACCACCGATCCGCGCTGCGGCGTCAGTTTCGACGTCCCCGGCCCTGCGTCTTGGAACAGCTTCCACTTCACGCCCGACGGCAAAGCTGTCGCCATTACCATGGAGGAAAAAGGAGTGGACAACATTTGGATTCAGCCGATTGATGGCTCAAAGGGCCATCAGCTTACTCACTTCACCTCTGAGCAGATTCAGGACTTCCGCTGGTCTCTCGACGGCAAGCGCCTCGCCGTCATACGCAGCGACTATTCCGGTGACGTCATCCTCGCCCACGATACAAGCAGCTCGCAACAATGAAGACCGTGCGCCACCGGAGGAAATTTCATCAGGGGTAATCGACGGCCTTTTCTCTGGCCGCTGACGCCCATGTGTTTTCGCGGTTAGATTGGGATCAGGAGGCAACTATGGCCAATTCGGCGGACGGATTAGCAGAGTTGAAACAGCGGATGCGGGCAAGCTGGATGGCGGGCGACTTCGGGGAAATTGCGCGGCTGAACGAGCGCGAGGCCGAAAAATTCGCAAGCCGGCTCGGGTTGAAACCTGGCATGAGAGTATTGGACGTGGCATGCGGCACCGGAAATGTGTCGATTCCCGCAGCCAGGACAGGCGCGAATGTGACGGGCCTGGACATCGCTCCGAATCTGCTGCAACAGGCGCGGAAGCGAGCCGAGTCCGAAGGACTGAAGATTGAATTTATCGAAGGAGACGCGGAAAAGCTTCCGCAAGAGGCGGGGCATTTTGACGTGGTTACGTCGATGTTCGGAGCGATGTTTGCGCCCCGGCCCGAGGTGGTTGCGTCGGAACTGACGCGGGTCTGCCGCCCAGGCGGACTGATCGCCATGGCAAATTGGACCGCGCGAGGCTTCGTGGGACAGTCATTTATTGTCATGGGCCGGCATGTGCCACCGCCGCCGGGATTGCCGTCGCCATTACTGTGGGGAGATGAATCCGTGGTGGCCCAACGATTCGGTTCGAGAGCGCGCGTGGAGACGGCGAAGCGCGAACTGATCTTCGATTTTCCGTTTGGTCCCGTGGAGGCGGTTGAGTTCTTCAGAAAGTATTTCGGCCCCACGCAAACGGCATTCGCGCGCCTCGATGCCGCGGGCCAGAAAGTGTTGGCCGAGGATCTGACGAATCACTGGGCGACTCACAACGAAGGCGACGCGCAGCATACGCTGATAAAAGCGGAGTATCTGGAAGTCCACGCCAGAGTGGCGTGACCTGGGCGCGCTGGCGCAGCGGTAAATCCCCGACGGAAGAGAGAGGGTTGCGGCGCGACGAAACGCAACGAGGGCGGAGTGCGTCTGTAGAGGCATACGGGGTGTTTGCTCAGTGGGCTTCGCGTTGTGATTCGGACGGAGTGACGATTTTCGTCTCCAGCTTGTCGTTTGCCACGGGCGCCACGGACTAGGGCGAGTGAGTTTGTACCGCGATTGCGCGAAAAATATTTTTGCGAGGTGAGTTTGATGATGCAATTCCATGTGCGGTCGATTCGGTTGCGGAATGTGTTTGCGGTGGCGACGTTGCTGCTGTTCGGGTTCGCGTGCGCGATGTTTGCTACGGACGCCACGGCGCAGGAGCACGCTGGCGGGTCAGCGGAGCAAGCCACGCCGCCGACGATTGATTCGGCGACGAGCAATCTGAAGATGCGCGCGATCGGCCCCGCAATCATGGGCGGACGCATCGACGACTTCGCGGTGGCGGAAACGGATCCGAAGACGATCTATCTGGGAGCGGCGGCCGGCGGCGTATGGAAATCGGTGGACGGAGGGATGACGTGGAAATCGGTGTGGGACAGCGAACCGAATCCGTCGATTGGCGCGCTCGCGGTGGCACCGTCGAATCCGTCGATTATTTATGTAGGAACAGGCGAAGCGAATAACCGGCAGAGCGCTTCGTGGGGCGATGGCGTTTATAAATCGAGCGACGCTGGAAACACGTGGACGCATGTGGGCCTGGACGACACGCAGGCGATTGGCAGAATCGTAATCGATCCGAGGAATGCGGACGTGGCTTACGTGGCGGCGGTGGGGCATCTGTGGGGCCCGAATGCCGAGCGCGGGCTCTTCAAAACCACCGACGGCGGCAAGACGTGGAACAAAGTCCTTTTTATAAACGACGACACGGGCGTGAACGACGTAACGATTGATCCGCAGAGCCCGACGACTCTTTACGCCGCGGCTTATGAACGACGACGCACGGCGTGGGGGTTCAACGGCGGGGGTCCGGGCAGCGGCATTTACAAAACGACGGATGGCGGAGCGACTTGGAATAAGTTGACGAAAGACTTGCCGGACAACGGCAACACGGGAAGGATCGGACTGGCGGTTTACCGCCGAAACCCCAGCATCGTTTACGCGCTGGTGCAGAACGAAAAAGGCGGAGTGTTCCGGAGCGAAGACAGCGGCGCGACGTGGACGAAAATGAGCTCCGAAAATCCGCGACCGTCGTATTTCAGCCAGATCCGCATCGATCCGAATAACGATTTGCGCATTTGGATGGGCGGCGTGCAACTTTCCTATTCGGAGGATGGCGGAAAAACGTTTGTTACCACGCGAGGGCGACAAGTCCACAGCGATTTCCACGCGATTTGGATTGACCCGAACAATTCGAATTACATGCTGGCGGGCTGCGATGGCGGCGTCTATGAAAGCCGCGACGCGGGACGCGATTGGGATCACTTGAACGTGATGCCGCTGGGGCAGGCGTACGAAGTGGGCTACGACAATCAGCAGCCATATCACGTCTGCGCGGGATATCAGGACAATGCGGAATGGTGCGGGCCCAGCCGGACGCTGTACGCGGGGGGAATCTCGAATAGCGACTGGTTCATGGTGGGGGGTGGCGACGGGTTCTACGTGAAGCCCGATGCGGAGGATCCGCAAACGATTTACACGGAATCGCAGGACGGCAATTTGAGCCGGCGGGATCTGCGCACGAATGAAGCGTTGAATATCCGTCCTGTGCCGCCCGAGGGGCAACCTCCGTACCGGTTCAACTGGAATTCTCCTTTGCTGATTTCGCCGAAGAACCACAACACGATTTATTACGGCGGAAATTTTCTGTTCAAGTCGACGGATCGCGGCAACACGTGGACGCGCCTGGGAGGCGACCTGACGACGGGAGTGGACCGCAACACGCTGCCGATTCTGGGGCAGCTTCCTTCCAAGGATACGCAATCGCTGTACGACGGAGTGGAGTGGTATCCGACGATCACGACGATTGATGAGTCGCCGGCGAACAGTTCGGTGCTGTGGGTGGGCACCGACGACGGCAATTTGCAGGTGTCGCGCGACGGCGGACAGAGTTGGAAAAACGTTGCCGATCGCGTTCCCGGCGTGCCGAAGGGAACGTATGTCACACGCGTGGTGGCGTCCAGAACGGGCGACGGAACGGCGTATGTGACGTTCGACGGGCACCGGTCAAACGATTTTCACGTGTACCTTTTCAAGACCACCAATTACGGCCAAACGTGGAAGTCGATTTCGGCGGGATTGCCCGAGAGCACCGGCACGGTACACGTGATTCGCGAGCATCCGAACGATCCGAATATGTTGTTCGTGGGCATGGAATTCGGCGCGTATTTTTCGCTCGATGGCGGCGGGCACTGGAACAAGTTGGGCATGGGACTGCCCACGGTTCCCGTGGACGACATTCAAATTCAGCCGCGCGAAAACGATCTGATTTTGGCAACGCATGGCCGCTCAATTTATATCCTCGACAATATAACAGCGCTGCAGCATTTGAACGACAAAGTGCTGGGCGAAGACCTGCATCTTTTCCCGATTCGCGACACGATCGCCTGGCGGATTTATCAGAACCGCTGGTTCGACGCGCAGCAGGTGTTTCTGGGCCCGAATCCGCCGGAGGGAGCGTCCATCGATTTCTACCTAAAAACCAAGCCGGCGAAGGACCAAAAAGTGAAAATTACGGTGCTTGATTCGTCGGGAAAGACCGTTCGCGAAATCACTGATGCCAAACCGGGAGCCGGAATCAACCGCGTAGACTGGGATTTGCGGTACGACCCGCCGGTGAAGCCCACTCCTGAGCAGTTGGCGGCGCAAGCGCAAGGCTTTTTCGGCGGAGGCGCGCGCGGACCGATGGTCGAGCCCGGGACGTACACGGTAAAAGTGGCGCTCGGGGACAATTCGCAGACTCAGAGCGTGAAAGTGGAGGAGGATCCGCGCATACAGATCAGCGCAGCGGATCGCGCCGCACGGCACGATATGCAAATGCAATTGTACGACCTCTACAAACGGGCGGACGAAGGCGCGAAGACAATCGGAGGCCTGAAAAAGTCGCTCACGGATACGCTGGCAGCGTGGAAAAAGCCGGGCGCGCCGAAAATCCCTGAGAACGTTCGCAAGCAGGCCGAGGCGCTCTCCAAGAAAGTGAACGACCTCAGCGGCAAGTTCGTCGCGGAGCGCGGTGCCGGGGGGGCGGGCGGGCCGCTGCATTACACCCCTCCGCCGCTGCCGCAGCGCGTCGGACGCCTGATGTTCCAGCTCGAGGGATACACCGCCGCGCCAACGCAGGGGGAGAAAGACGAAATGGCGGGAGTCTCGCAGGAGTTGAGCACGGCGTTGGATTCCGTGCATGCAATCGTGAACACCGATCTCACGAGCTTGAACAAAGCGCTCAGAGACGCAAACGTACCCTATATCACGATAGGGCCGCCGGAGCCCCCGCCACGGCGTGGAGAATAAGTAGCCGCATTTCAGTGGGATTGACGGGGTCGGACAAATAGCACGGTGTCACAATGGCTGGGCAGTACTACGGTACCAGAACGAATTGAACCTTGCGGGCTATCGACGCTATGGGCGCGCGAAGGCAGAATGACGATGTGTTCGAGGTTCGGTGTTGCGTCCCCCCGCGCCATCGGGCCTCGAAATTAGTGCACCTCCATCACCCCATGCCCACAGCGGCCGGAACCCCCACCGGCCGCTTTTTTTTTCGCTCCCAGAATGCCCCAGTGACCGCTTGAGAACCTAAGATGTTCTCCGCTCGTTAGAGTCCAATTCCACTTTATGGAGGTAAATACAGTTTCGAGTAGATTCCGTGCAGACGCGGGAGAGCAAACATACGGGCATGCTTAATCAATGTGCTCATTCTCTGCGCTTTAACTTTTCGTTGAATGAAAAGGTAAATTGTGGTACACCGCTTGCAAAATCGAACAGCAATTGCTGAGTGTAGCTATTTGGAGTTGGGTAGCCCGGGGGAAATATCCTAGAGGTCTTCTCATCAAGGTGCACGAAGTTGGCGACGCGGGTTCGCGGTCGCAGCCGTGCATCTGTAAACATAATCCGAACAAATTCGTGGGGGTGGACTGTGAAGCGAGCTTCCTTACTTTTCGTGTTGGCAATTTTCAGCGCTGCCTTCTTCATTTCGAGCGGCACTGCTTGGGGTCAGGCCGCGACGTCCCTTCGAGGAACTGTCACGGATCCGAGCAATGCCTCGATTCCGAACGCGACCGTGACTCTGACGAATACAGATACTAATTTGGCACGCACGGCGACAACGGACCAGGAAGGCAGCTATGTTTTCGCGCAGGTGCAACCAGGGCACTATAGCCTGGTCGTTGAAGGCGCGGGCTTCGCCAAGTTTGAACAAAAGGGAATCGAACTCCTTGTCAACCTGCCCGCGACGCTTAATGTAAGGATGAAAATCGGGGCGGCGACTCAGACGGTAACGGTAACCGAGCAAGCGCCCCTGTTGAACACAACCGACGCGAGCGAAGGCAACACGATGAACCGGAATTTGATTCAAAATTTGCCGATCGAGGGCGGCAACGTCGTGCAACTGTTGAGCCTCCAACCCGGCGTCGTGTACACCTCCGACCGCAACGACATCCTGAACAATACAAACGACACGCGTAGCGGTGCCGTGAACGGTGAGCGCAGCGACCAGAGCAACGTCACGATCGATGGCGCGGATGCCAACGATCAGGGCGGCGGCCAGGCTTTCACTTCCGTGTTGCCCGTTACTGTTGATTCTGTGCAGGAATTTCGGGTCACTACGTCCAACTACGGCGCGGACCAAGGCCGCTCGGCGGGCGCGCAAGTCGCGCTGACGACGACCCCGGGGACGAACGCGTTCCACGGCTCGCTGTACGAATCCAACCGCAGTTCATTCGGCGAAGCCAACGATTTCTTCATTAAGTCAGCCGAAGCATCGCAGGGTCAACCAAACAAACCCACGCAGCTCGTCCGCAACGTTTTCGGAGGCTCAATCGGCGGTCCGGTCAAGCACGACCGCTTGTTCTTCTTCTTGAACTACGAAGGTCATCGCGTTGCTCAGGGCACGAGCGCCGTGCGCAACGTCCCATCGGCCGCACTCCGCGACGGCGTTATTCAGTATAACTGCGACGCAAGCGCCACTTGTCCCGGCGGAACAGTTATCGGCTTGAGTGGCACGAGTTACAACGTCGCGCCTGGCACTTTTGCGCTCAACGCAGCGCAGATCAAGGGAATGGATCCCTTGGCACTGGGTCCAAACACGGCCGTTCTCAATTACTTCAACACCTATCCGCTGCCGAATGACCAGACTGTCGGTGACGGACTCAACTTCGAGGGATTCCGGTTTTCGGCTGCGGAACCTCAGAAAGATGATTGGCTGATCGGCCGCGTGGACTACAAAATTACGGCCAATGGCAACCACACCATTTTCTGGAGCGGGCGTGGGCGCGACGACGTCAACGTTACCTCTCCGCAGTTCCTGCCGGGCGCGGTACCGGAAACGCAAAGAGTCGATTTAAGCAAGGGCATGGTGGCTGGATACACGGCGGTTTTGCGCTCCAACCTTGTAAATAATTTGCGCTACGGGCTGACGCGGCAGAGCATTTCGGATTCAGGCGACAGCACGCAACCGTTCATTTTCATCCGGAATTTGAGCCAGGGCGTCACACGAACCAATAGCTTCCAGTTCCCGGTTCACAACATCGCCGATGACCTCGCTTGGACTAGGGGAAATCACACTCTGAGCTTCGGAACGAATATCCTCCTCATTCACAACGGCTCTTTGAGCCAATCAAATTCCTTCAGCGACGGAAGTGCCAATGCGGCGTGGTTGAATACGGGTGGGTTCGCGAACCGCGCCAGCCCGTTCAACCCGGCTAACAATGGTTTCCCCAAGGTGGATCCGGGATTCAATAATGGTTATGACTTTCCACTGATTGGACTGCTGGGCATGGTCACGGAAGTTGACGCGCAATACAACTTTCATGTCAACAGCAACGGAACGGGGACTCCCTTGGCGCAAGGCGCTCCTGTGCAGCGGAATTTCGCATTGTATGAATATGAATTTTACGCCCAGGATTCTTGGAAGATTCGGCCGAACTTGACCTTCAACTACGGCTTGCGCTACGGAATCGATACGGCACCGTGGGAGACCAATGGTCAGGAAGTGGCCCCCACGTTTAATCTGGGCCAGTGGTTCAACACCCGCGGCGCCAACATGGTCCAAGACGTTCCTTCCAACCAAGACCCGTTGATTCAGTTTGGATTGGCGGGAAGATCGAATGGCAAGCCGGATCTTTGGCCCTCGCAGAAGAAGAATTTCGCTCCTCGAATTTCTCTTGCATGGTCACCCGAACCCAGTTGGGATTGGCTCAAGCGGCTGGTCGGCGATGGCGACAAAACCGTCCTTCGTGCCGGGTTCGGCATGTACTACGACCATTTCGGCCAGGGAATGCTGACGACCTTCGACCAAAACGGCTCGTTCGGGCTATCATCCCTGCTCACGAACCCCGCTCAGACGGAATCAGCGAGCTCCTCACCGCGGCTCACGAGCCTGAACACGATCCCCACGGTTGACAACAACGGCGTGGCCATCTTCACTCCTGCGCCGCCGGCAAACTTCCCGCAGACGTTTCCCCCGGGGAATTTTTGCATTTGCTGGGGACTCGATAGCTCGATCAAGACACCATATTCCTACGCGATCGACTTCTCGGTCCAGCGCCAGTTCGCGCACAATATGAGCCTCGAGGTCGCGTACACGGGACATTTGGCTCATCGGTTGCTCGCCCAGGAAGACCTCGCGATGCCCAAGGACCTCAAAGATCCGAAGTCGGGAATCACCTACTTCCAGGCGGCACAGGCCATGGCGACGCTGGCGCGGTCGAATGGCGGAAACGGTGCCCCGATTTCGTCGGTGACGGCGGCAACCATTGGCCCCACCGGGGCTTATTGGCAAAATATGATGCAGCCGCTAGCAGCAGGCGACCAGTACAACCCCGGGGACTCGAAGTTCGGACCAGGCTGTGGCGGGCCAACCTCAGACATCGTTCAAGCGGTTTACGCCACGTACCTGTGCAACGCCGATAACGAGACGACAGGCCTGTTTTTCCTTGACGTTGCTGGGCTTCCCGGTACGACATCCACCGCGAGCCCCGGAACCCCGGATAATTTTTACTTCGCGAATACCGGGCCCTTTAGCTGGTTCAATTCGCAGTATTCGTCGCTCTATGCGTGGCGTTCGATTTCGAACTCGTCTTACAACGCCATGGAAGTCACTTTCCAAAAACAGATGTCGCAGGGGCTTGGGTTTAACATCAATTACACTTACTCGAAGTCGCTTGATCTTGCCTCGGACGCCGAACGCGTTGGCGAATGGGGCGGTCTCGGCGGCTCCGTCATCAATTCTTGGAGTCCGAATCAGCTTCGCGGACCTTCCGATTTCGACCTGCGCCACCAGATCAATGCCCATTGGTACTGGCAGTTGCCTATCGGCATAGGACGCGCCTACGCGGGCCATATCAGCAAAGGTCTCGACGCGATCATCGGCGGCTGGCAGGTTTCCGGACTGACGCGGTGGTCCAGCGGATTCCCGGTGAACGTGGGAACGTGCTTCTGCTTTGAAACCAACTGGCAACTCACCGGCAACGCCATCGCCACGGCAAAAGTTAGTGGCGGACGGGCGACCCTTGTGAACGAGCCTTCCAACGGAGGCCCCCTTTTCAATATCTTCAAGAGCGGGCCCAACGAGTCGGCCAACTTTGCCGTCCCGTTGCCTGGTTTCTCTGGTGCGCGTAACCAGATCCGTGGCGACGGGTTCTTCGACACGGACCTCGAAGTCGGAAAAGCATGGAAGATGCCCTACAACGAGAATCACGAATTGCGGCTCGTCTGGGACACTTTCAACGTGTTCAATCTCAAGCGCTTCGACGTCCAATCTGCGTCGCTTACGCTTGATAATGCAGCTACTTTTGGAAACTACACTCACTTGCTGACCAATCCACGCGTGATGCAGTTCGCTTTGCGCTATCAGTTCTAGCGGACGGATAGTTCGGAAATGTAAAAAGGCCCCGAGGAATCGGGGCCTTTTTTATTTTTCGCGAGTTGGCGAACACTCCACGACCCAAGGCGGCTGCGGGGACGATTGGGCCGCAACCGAACCTCTGTCACAAAGTTTAGCGTGCGAGCGGGCACGCAAAACATGGAGCATCCGCAGCTACCGCCGCCGAAGTTTCCGGGACGCCATCGCAACCAAGCTCACGATCGAAGATTTTCTTGGCCAGCGAGCCGCAGAGCCCTCTAACGCCGCCGTTCCTGTCAGCGCGCGCGTGGTCGATAACTAACAAGTGGCCTGGGACGCATTCGGAAACGCGCTGGGAGCGGCGGCGGTACGTTGTGCAGCGGTGAATTGCAATTCGAGCAGCGCTCGACCGGCGCCATTTCCACGCGGAGCCAGTGGCCGCGCGCGGCGCACTCTGGATTTACACACTGCACAGTGCGGCCCGGCAGAAATACCATGTCTAACCTCCCCGAGCAATTCAGGAAATTCAAACCAAAATCCACTTGGCGAAATTCATCTGGCGCCGTTGTCAGCAATTCCGCGCCCGGCAGCCTTCGTACTGATCGCGAAAAAATCTGAGAGGATTCTGCGCGGCCTAGTCTGGTGTGTCAAGGGGAAAGCTGCACTATATATGGGGTCCGGGTTGCGGGTCGAACGCGGTGGCATGCGCGATGCGTGAGGAGGGAGAACGTCCCGGCCGGTTTCTATCGCTGGCTGACCTTGTGCGGTTAACTCTTTCGACAACTCAACTGACAGGTCTGTCCAGTATAAGCCCTTTTCGCGACTTGCCCTTATTTCTCCATTTCTTCGCCAGCGGCGTTCTAGTGGGTTGGCAGCAAACCAAGACAGATCCCTCGCATTTGTCTGCTTGCCGCAGGCAAGCTCGTGATGACCCGTGAGACTTGCTATGGTTTCAATGACGGGGCGCCGGGTGCCGAAGCCGGTGGTGCCGCGGGCTTCTCTTCTCCGCCGAGAGACTTCAGGAGTTTCACGAGGTCGTCGACCTTCTTTTGTGCCGCGTCGACGGCTTGCTGCTTGGTGGCGACGGCGGATTTTTCCGCGTCGACTTTAGCTTGTCCTTGCTGGTCCTTGGAATAGTCCGGAGTGCTGTAGAGTTGCGCGGCGTCCAGATTGTATTCGCGCTGGGCAATATCAAGATCGGTTTTGACGCTGTCGAGTTGCTTCCTGGCGCCTTCGAGATCGCTTAACGTTTTGGCGCGTTCGGCGGCGACTTTTTCCTTGTCAGCGTCTGTCGGCGCTTTCGCATTCGCGGAGCCAGCGGCAGGCTCGGTGGAAATTGCCGCGGCTGAGGAAGACGAAGGCGCGGGCTGTCCCACAACACTGACTCCTCCCGGCGTATTCGGAATGTTGTCATTCGTCCAGACAGTTTTCGCCTTGGGCGCTTCCTTCTCCTTTTGCTGCGCCTTGCGCGCGGCTTCAGCGACGGATTGGCCGGACTGCTGGCTCGATTGAGGCCCGGCCGCGAATCCCGCGGAGGAAATTCCGGGCGCAAGAATCAGCAGTGCTGCAATATTCGCGCATCTCATCGCATGTTTCATGGTTTTTCCTCGGAACCGCCTTCCCTATGCTAGCCGCATCGTGAAATTCGGGCCAGCGTAGGTTCCGGCGCGCGCCCAAAGAGGCACCTGGTCATTTGCCAGTTCCTTGAGCTTGTTCTTTCGCCTTGTTCGTTACGTCTTGCTGCGCTGCCATAAGCGTACGCTCGCCGGCGCTAAATTCAAAGACGCGGTTGCGGCTCCCGCGCCAACTTGCGTCCAAAGCGCGCACTGCCGCCCGCTACTTGAGATAAATCACGAGGATGCGGCCGTCAGAATGATAGGCGTCGCCGGTGGCGGTGACGGCTTGGCGAACAGGATTAGCGGGCGTGATGTATTCTGTTGTGACCACCTTGCCCGCGTCTTCGAGCGTCTGAACAATATAATCGCGCTCGGTATCCACGTTCGGGTCAATGCGGTGAGTCAGCGTGCCGGATTGATCCTTCTCGATGCCCACATCGTGCGTGCCCGCGCCGGCCCACACGGTGCGTCCTTGAGAATCGAGCCACGGCGCCCGCCACACGCGAAAATGATTTCGCTCGGCGACAACCTGAATGGGCATGCCATCAACGAAACCGAAATCCTGCGGGCGGCCAAAAAGATAGAGTTGGCTCATGGGCATTTCGGTGTAGGCCTTGTGCGCCATGGTCTCCTGAATGGCGTGGATGATCGCGTCCTGCGTAGTCTTATCTGGCTGGATCCAGCCGGCGGCCTGGAACGCGTCAGCAACTTGCTCTTTCGAGCCGACGATCAACAGGTTCACCATGTCGCCCGGCGCGCCGGATTTGGACACCACTCGCCGGGGCAGAGCGGGAAGCATCTGTTCAAACGAGAGACGTTTGCCAGCAAGCGCGACCGTCGAGGTCGAGGGGTTTTCGGCCCGAGAGATGGATGCATTCTGTGATTGCTCCTGCATCGCAGGCGGCACGCTTTGCGGAAACGCCTCCGGGCAGGCCGCGCTGACGGCGAACGCCAGCCACGCAGAAGCGGCAATGAGCATGACCCGTTTCATCTCTCGTTGCCCTATTAGACGGCGACGCGGGCGAAAGCGATGCCCGCCGATAACGATAGCGCTTGTGGGAGGTGACGGCCGGGAGGATAATCCCGCGGAAGTTTGAGCGGCCTGCGACAGTCTGTCCAGCGGAGGGAAAATGATGACTGGATTCAGCATCTCGAAATTTCTTGCAGCGCTTGCGCTTCTGTTTCTGTTTGGAGCGACCGCGACAATCAGCGCGGCTCGAAGCGGAGTCGCGGCCCCAAACTCCGCGGCCACAGCTAATTCGCCGCAGCGGACGCAGGCTCCGGCATCCTCCACAACAGCACAAGCGGCAAAAAACGAGTCCGAAGTGAAGGCCTACACGCTGCCGCCTGATCTTTACCAGAAGGCGGTGAAATATTCGCGCGCGCAATACATCTTGTACTTCACCGGCTTCGCGTGGGGCGTGATTGTTTTGCTTCTCGTGCTCGCTTGGAAGCTGGCGCCGAAATATCGCGATTGGGCTGAACGCGCCACGAAGGTCCGATTCTTGCAGGCGGTGATTTTCACGCCCATTCTGTTGCTGACCATCGCCGTGTTGGGATTACCGACGGATATTTACGGGCATTGGCTCTCGCGCAGCTATGGAATTTCGGTGCAGGGATGGGGCTCGTGGGCATGGGACTGGACCAAGGGCGAGATTGTATCGTTCGTGATTGGAATCATTCTGGTGTGGATTCTCTATGCAGTGATCCGGCGCAGCCCGGGACGTTGGTGGTTTTACTTCTGGCTGGCGGCGCTGCCCATTTTATTCTTCGTGATTTTTCTTGCGCCGCTGGTGATCGCTCCGCTGTTCAACAAATTCGAGCCGCTGGAGACGAAGGATCCGGCGTTGGTGGTGGCGCTCGAAAAAGTGGTGCAACGCGCGGGAATGAACATACCGCCGGAACGCATGTTCTGGATGAACGAAAGCGAAAAAGGAAACGATCTGAATGCTTACGTGGCCGGATTTGGTGCGTCGAAACGCGTGGTGGTGTGGGACACGACGATTGCCAAAATGACCGTGCCGGAAACGATGTTCGTTTTCGGCCATGAAATGGGGCACTACGTTTTGGGACATGTGTATAAAGGACTGGTTTTTGCCGCGATCCTGTTGCTTGTGCTGCTCTATTTCGGTTTTCACGGAATGCTGTGGACTCTTTCACGATGGAGCGGTCGGTGGGGAATTCGCGGGACGGATGATTGGGCATCACTGCCCGTGCTGCTTCTGTGGTTCGCGATTCTGGGATTCCTGGCGTCACCGGCAGCAAACACGTTCAGCCGGCACGTTGAACATCAGGCAGACCAGTACGGACTGGAAGTGACGCACGGGCTGATTCCTGATTCGAGTCAAGTGGCGGCCCGCGCTTTCCAAATCCTTGGCGAAGTGGATCTAGCGGATCCGCATCCGAGTCCCTTCATCAAGCTGTGGCTATACGATCACCCCCCGCTGACCGAACGTGTGAATTACGCGTTGACATACGATCCGTGGGGACAGGGCAAGAAGCCTGAATTCGTGAAATGACGCGCCAAGTGCGCAGCGTTTCCGTTTTGCCAGTGTAGGGCGTGATCGGACTTAACACGCCGTCGTACCGCGCGCCGCATTCTGACGAGTCATTGCGCAACGGGTACTGATCTCAGCGCCGCCGCTGCGAGAAAATCGATTTGTCGCTCGCAGAATCATCTATACGATACACATTTATCCGTATTGGGATGCTTTTTTGCCACCAAACTGACAGGTGAGTCTAGTATAAGCCCTTTTTGAAAGACCCTCTTTTTTCTCAGATTTCGGGCTTTCGCGCGTGAATGCGCATGCGAATGCCGCCGCGCGGGCGCAGCGTAACGAGCGGCTCCGGCACAATTGTTTGGCCCGACTCGAGTTCGAAGCGAAAGCGCTGCGCGAGCGTCGCCGCGACGAGCGCGGCTTCCATCAAGGCAAATCCCTGACCAATGCAACGGCGAGGGCCGCCTCCGAAGGGAAAATAGGCGTGCGCGGGAAGGCGCGCAGCCAATCCGTCGAGCCAGCGCTCGGGGCGAAACGCGAGTGGCTCGGGAAAATAGCGCGGGTCGCGATGCATGACCCACTGCGACATCAAAATTGTCGTGCCCACGGGAAAGGAATAGCCGCCGAGTTCAAACGGCTCGATTGCCACGCGCGCGACGATGTATGCGGGCGGGTAAAGGCGCAGCGATTCGCGAATCACCGCGTCGAGGTAAGGGAGCGACTCCGCGTCTTTGGCTTCGAGAGGACGCGCTGCTCGGCCGGCAAAAACGCACGCCAATTCTTCGTGCACATGCGCTTCGGCGGCCGGATTTTGCGCCAGGAGATACCACGTCCAGGAAAGCGTGAGCGCGGTCGTTTCGTGGCCGGCGAGAAAAAGCGTCATGGTTTCGTCGCGCAATTGCCGGGGAGTCATCTGCGTGCCGTCTTCGTCCATCGCGGAGATTAAGCGCGAAAGCAGATCGTTGCCGCCGGCGCCACGCGCGCGGCGCTCCTCGATAATGCGATAGACGAGGGAATCGAGATATTGAAACGCGGCGTTGGCGCGGCGATTCGCGGGAGTAGGAAAATTCTCTGAAATGCGCAAGGGCGAACGGATGCGGTGGATTTGAAAGCGCATCAGGTTGGTGAGATTTTCGCCGACGCGATCAGCTTCGGCGCCAAGGTCGATGCCGAAAAGCGTTTTGACCGCGATGCCGCACGTGAGGCGTGACATTTCGTCGGCGATGTCGCGGATTTCGCCGTCGCGCCACCGCGCGGTGAACGCCAGTGCGTGCTCGACCATCGTTGCGGCGTATTCGTTGACGCGCGTTTTTTGAAATGCGGGCTGCGCCAGACGCCGCTGACGCCGCCAGAAATCTCCTTCGCTATTGAGCAGGCCGTTGCCGAGCAGGCGCCCCGTGGCTACTTTCGAAAGAGCGCTCTTGTGGAATTTGTGCTGCTGGACGACGAGAACCTGTTCGACCAGATCGGGGTGATTGACGAGAAGGCGGGTCTGCCCGAAAGCGAGCGGGAGATAAACGAGGTCGCCATAATCGCGCGCGCAACGGGCCAGAAGATTGAGGCCGTGCTTGCGAAGTTCAAGCGCGACGCCGACGAGCGGCTTCCCTCGCGGACCCGGTGGACGATTTGTGGCTGGCGGCATTTTAGCGCGCCGCGTCTGTGTGTCGCGGCGACTTCCTTTTTACCTTACATACGCGCCAAATGCATGGCCCTTTGATGCTGCGATGCGCGGTGGCGACGAAGTGAATGCAAAATCGCCGCTCTTAATTGGCGATTGAGCGGGCGTCCGGTAAGATAGCGCAGCTTCCATGGGCGATTTGATTTTCATTCAGGAGATTGCCGCTCCGACGACAATCGTCGGAGCTTTTTTCGTGCCGCACCGCATGGGTGCGTGGTATGGGCGCGAGCTCGATTTACAATTCGAGGTGCAGAGCGGGGCGATTGAATTTCGCAACGGACTCAAAGTGAAATTGACCGGGCGAATCGGAAAGCGAGAAGTGTCGCACACGACGGTGGTGACGGAATTCGAGCGCGGGCGCGTGCTGGAATGGCAATTTCAGGATGCCTACGGCGTGCGCGGTTTGCAGCGGTGGGAAATCGAGGGGAGCGCGAACGGAACGCGTCTGCGAATGCGCGACCGCTACGAAATGTCAGGCCGCTTTGGCAAATTTATGGATTGGCTGCTCACGCGGCATGCGGTGGCGCGGCGCGATCGCAACGAGCTTGCGCGCCTGAAGCGACTGGTGGAGCATTAGGCGAATCGTGGTGGCGCAAGCAGGAATAGCGGAGGCGAGGATGAGTCAAACAGGCGTCGCGAGTCTGGATATGGGGCGGAAGACGATTGCTGTCGTGCGGATATTGACGGGGATTATTTTCCTGTTTTTTGGCGAATATAAAATTGCAGGTCCGGAATTTGCGCACACGAGTTTCAGCGTGTGGGTTCGCGGCTGGTTGAGCCAGAACGAGCCGGTGGGATTTTACGGCGTATTTCTTCAGAAGTTTGTGCTGATGCATCCGGTGTTGTGCGCGCGGATTGTCGGCTGGGGCGAGTTGGCGATCGGGATCGCGTTGGTGCTGGGGCTTTTCGTGCGCATCGCTTCCGTGGGAGGTGCAATTCATATGATCAGTTTGGCGCTGGCGACGTGGTACGCGCCGGGGCATGGCGTTGCGACGTGGAGATATTTCGGCGCGAATCTGGACCACATTCCGCTGCTATTTCTGTTTGCGATTTTCTTCGTGACGCACGCGGGAGAAACGTGGGGGATCGACGGTCTTCTCGGGAAGCACAATGCATCCTCACGAAGAAAAGCGGGCCGATAAGTCCGAACGGTCCCTACAAGAAACACACCAACCAGGCGCTGCAAGACATTTAGGACAACGAGAGGCTTTGCGCAAACAAAAACGCGCAAATAGGAAGCGGATGATTTGTCCGGGCATTATTGGCATGCTGAAGCCATGCCCTGACGAAACTCGAGTGTCCGGCAAGCCGGAACCCGAGCGTTGCTGCGCGCGAACGCGCCGCGGGACAAAAGCAAAAATAACAACCCCACCCTTCGCTGCGCTTCATAAGGCCGAGCACAAGACGCTGAGGATTGGCTCCCGAAAAGGGAATGTAGATTCCTCGTCACAATGGTCGCGGAGGCGAACAAATCGATTTTATTGCTCGCGGCATGAAGACCCCAGGTCAGGCCCGACTGAAAACGCCGGGACCGGACCTGAGTTACAAAACCACTTAGTCGACGATGATGCGGAGGAATTTCTTTTTGCCGGCGCGGAGGAGAAACCTGCTGCCTGGTCTCGATAGGTCGATCTCGTGTTTCACGTCGTCGACGCGCTGACCGTCGATTTCGACGCCGCCCTGCTTGATGAGGCGTTCGGCTTCAGCGCGCGAAGGCGCGAGATTCAATTCGACGAGGAGCGCGCTTAAACGCTTTGGCGCGCCGCGCGGCAATTTGCGAACTGGGGCGTCTTCAGGGGATTGGCGGTCGCGGAAGACGCGTTGAAATTCGTCGCGGGCGGAGCGAGCGGCGGCTTCGCCGTGGAAATTGGCGATGATGGTGTGGGCGAGTTGCATTTTGGCGTCCATGGGATGCAGCACGCCGGTGCGGACTTCTTCTTTGAGGCGAACGATCACGGGCGGGGCGAAGTCGGTGAGCAGTTCGTAGTAAGACCACATCAGATCGTCGGAGATGGACATGAGTTTGCCGAACATGTCTTTCGGCGGCTCGTTGATGCCAACGTAATTGCCGAGGGACTTCGACATTTTTTTCGCGCCGTCGAGGCCGACGAGAATGGGCATGGTGAACACAACCTGCGGGGACAAACCGTACTCGCGCTGGATTTCGCGATGCACCAAAATGTTGAACTTCTGCTCGGTGGCGCCCAGCTCGACGTCGGATTTTAGTTCGACGGCATCGCACGCGGTGAGCAGCGGGTACAGCAGTTCGTGAACGGAGATCGGGAGATTTTTCTCGAGGCGCGAACGAAAATCCTCGCGTTCGAGCATGCGCGCGAGGCGATAGTGGCCACACAACCTCACCACGTCGTAACTCGACATTTTGCCGAGCCACTCGCTGTTGTAGCGGACTTCGGTCTTTTCGGGATCGAGAATTTTGTAGACCTGCGCGAGATAGGTTTGAGCATTCGCGTCGACTTGTTCGCGCGAGAGCGGAGGGCGCGTCTCGGATTGTCCCGTGGGGTCGCCAATCATGGCGGAAAAGTCGCCGATGAGAAAAATGGCGGTGTGGCCCATGTCCTGAAAATGTTTGAGCTTGCGCAGGACGACTGTGTGGCCGAGATGAAGGTCGGGCGCAGTGGGATCGACGCCGAGATAGACGCGCAGAGGCTTGCCAGATTTTGCGGACTGTTCGAGCTTCGCCCGAAGTTCAGTCTCGGGAATGATCTCAGCGGCGCCTTTATGAATGTAGGCGAGCTGTTCGTCAATCGATTTGTGGCGCGGTTCAGACATGATTTTTGGCGGCATTCTTTGCGACATTGTTTGGAATGGGGGCGTCAGAGAGAATTATGACGCGGCGGCCGTCAATACGGTAGCGGCCTTCGAGAACAATGCGCACGGCTTGGGAATAGATGCGATGCTCTTCAGCGAGGATGCGAGCGGAAAGAGAGTCGACCGTGTCATCGTCGCGAATCGGGACGGCGGATTGCAGAATGATAGGGCCGGCGTCGAGAGTCTCGTCCACGAAATGCACGGTGCATCCGGCGAATTTCGCGCCGTGCTCTAGGGCCTGGCGCTGCGACTCGAGCCCGGGAAACGCGGGCAGGAGCGACGGGTGAATATTCAAAATGCGACCGCGAAAGGCCTGCACAAAATAGGGCGAGAGCAATCGCAGGTAACCGGCGAGGCAGACGAGATCGACATTTTTTTCTTGCAGCACGGCGACGACCTGGCGGTCATAGGCTTCGCGCTCAAGGCCCTTCGAGGGAATCACGCGAGCGTCGATGCCGCGCGCGCGGGCGCGATCGATGCCGGGGGCGCCTTCGCGATGGCTAATGACGATGGCGATTTCCGCGTTGGGAATGCGTCCGGCGGCGACGCTGTCCGCGAGCGCCTCGAAATTCGAGCCGCGGCCGGAGAGAAGTATGCCGATGCGCTTTTTCATGGCGCAGCGAAATTAGCACAATTCCCCCAAGGGTCAAAACGGGCGCGACGCGAGTAGCGAGTCGGTTTCCGAGTTGCCGATTATTTGCAACGAATTCAGGAATCACACGCCTGGAGAGTCCTAACCGAGCAGGTGCATTTTCTTCCAGGCTGGCAGTTTGTTTTTGGCCAAGTTTCCTTTTTTACTCTGAAAACCGGGCTACTGTACGTCTGCTTTTGCGCGGAGTCAGAAGAGTTTATCGGAATCGAGGAGAATGGTCACCGGGCCATCGTTGGTAAGCTCGACGGACATGTGCGCTTGAAAAACGCCAGTCTCGACGCGGACACCTAGCGCCGCTATGGCACGAACGAATTCTTCATAAAGAAGCTTTCCCTGTTCCGGCGGCGCTGCTTGAATAAAGCTGGGCCGGCGGCCACCGCGCGCGTCACCATAGAGAGTGAATTGGGATATCGAAAGGATTGCACCACCAACATCGAGAAGCGAGCGGTTCATCTTTCCCTGACTATCGTTAAAAATGCGCAAGTTCACGATTTTTTCAGCCATGACGGCGGCTGTTTCGGGCGTGTCCGCGCGTCCAACGCCGACGAGAACGACAAGGCCCACGCCGATTTCTCCGGTTACGCGTCCTTCTACCACAACGCGGGCCCGGCTCACGCGCTGGACCACAGATCTCACGACGATGCGCCCTTCTTGAGTATGGAATTCTCTGGCGGCTGATTGTACAGGGAGTTCAGTTCAGCGGGTAGAGCCAAGTCGCCGGAGAATAATATTCCTTATATTTGCATTGACACACATTGCCTATGCAAGTATTATGAGTTCCCTTGAAAGGACCCAACTCCAAGACGGATTTGGACCAGGTCTTTGTGGGGCGCTTGCTGCTAGGCAGGGTGACGGGAGTTCTCATCCAGGCGCATGACAGGGCGCTAGCCTCCATCGGACTGACGGCTCATCAAGGCAGTATGTTGCTGAACTGTGCCCGACAAGAAGGAAACACTCCCGCGGAACTTGCGGCTTTAAACGGCCTGTATGTGTCGACGATCACCAGAATGGTCGATCGCCTCGAAAAAAAAGGACTTCTAACGCGCACGCGAAGCGAGAAGGACAGGCGCCAGGTGATTCTGCGAATCACGCCGAAAGGACAAGCGGCTCTCCGCAAAGGCATTCCGATAGCGCGAAGAGTAGCTCTTGATGCTTGGCGGGGAGTTACAAAACAGGAGAGAAACGCTCTCCGCAGTATTGTTGACAAAATTCTCGGGAATCTGGGTCATACCCAATGAAGCCAATCAGACGCTATCGAGCGATCTGAAATTACGAGGAGCAATAAATATTGTCATGGAATCTGAAAAGACGGCGGAAACATACAGGTACTACCGGAACAAACTGACCTACGTGCACAAGCACCTGACGATTTACGGACATAAACTTACAGAGCATGCAACCATCATCTATAGCCGTTCAGAATTAGCTTTGGAAGAAGCTCAGGAAGAGTGCCATCCGTTACGCGCGCACCTGGAGGACATCCACGAGTCTGCCAAGGAAGTCGCCACGCTGAGTATCAAGCTGCGGCAGCTTGGCGAAGACTAAGAAAATCCCAACAGGAATCGTTCCGCCGCGTTGCTTTACGCCTGTGGTCGAGCGGTGCGGCGACTTTTCTCTGTGTTGAGTGCCCGTGTACCTCTTCCCCTCATCCCTTTCGCTCCTTCGTTGACCTTGCTCACGGCTCACGACTTCCGTGGATCGGCGTTTGGCGACTGCGGAAACCTATGTTAGAAACGATGAAGCCTGTTCGGAGGAAGGAAGAATTTGAAGCTTGCGCTGATTGGAACGCACGGCGTGGGAAAGACCACACTCGCGTACGAAATCTGCTCGCGGATGAAGAAAGCGGGCGAAAACGTGGAATTGGTCGCGGAAGTAGCGCGGCGGTCGCCCTTTCCCGTGAATGCGGCGACGACGCTCGAAGGCCAGCTCTGGATTTTGCACGCGCAGATTGCGGGCGAGCTTGACGCTTCGCGAAATGCAGCGAATGTGGTTTGCGACCGCTCCGTGCTCGACAACTACTGTTACCTGGTGAACAAGTTTGGGCGACAGCCGCAACTGGAGGGATGGCTGGCCTGGTGGATGCAAACATACGACTTGCTCGC
>DAHUXN010000016.1 GCA_027307115.1 Acidobacteriota bacterium | reverse complement strand
TCCTCGCGGCTAAATTAGTTTACAAGATTCTGGGATACAAGTTCTGCTTAAGCCAGAAACGTTGAACGCTGCTGAATGCTGGAATTGACAAGTGGGCAACGAGGTCTCAGGCTGGCAAGCGTGCGACTCATTCTATTTTGCCTGTTGCCCTTCACCTTGTTTCCGTCCTTAACGCGAGCGCAGGGTCCTTCAGGAAATCCTGTTTTCAAGATCGTGCCGGAAGAAAGCGCGATCCGTTTCAGCGTGAAGGCATCGGCGCCTGTCGACGGCACTTTCGGCAAGTGGGACGCCACGCTGACATTTATGTCTCCGGATGCGACGTCAGGAGTTTTGGACATCAAGATTCAGGCAGCCAGCGTGAATACCGGAAGCGGCATAAAGAACCGCAAGTTGAAGGGCAAAGATTTTTTTAACGCCAAGCGGAACCCGTTGATCACGTTTCGATCAAAGAAAGTTGTTCAGACCGGTCCCGACAGTTTTGAGGTGAGCGGCGACTTTACGTTGCGCGGAGTGACCAAAGTCCAGACGCTGACCCTGACGATTACCGGCAAGGGGACAGGCTCAGGCAGGATTATCGGAACCATGGCCTTCAACCGGAAGGACTATGGAATGACTAAGGGAATTCCCTTCGTAAAGATCGCGGATCGCGTGGAAGTGAGTGTGAACCTGAAGGCGACGCAAATCAGCGGGCCTCGTTTGGTCTACAAGGAGTAGCCTGGAAGTGCCGGGATGTTGTGGCTGAGGAGAAGTTAGAACGCTGCGCGGGAGGAATGATTAGGTGGCCCCGGTGGCAGACGCAGCAGAGCCATCGGGAGGAGGCTCTCCCTCGCAAGCGCTGGGCGCGCTTTCAGCGGCTTCGGCCTGCATCATTTCGGGGCTTGGTTCGAGGGGAGGGGCGGCGATTACCGTGGCCGGGTCATTTACAAGTTCAGATACAGCATCTGGCACACGTTCGAATGCAGACCCAGATACAATTTCGGGCACAGGCTCCGGCGCCTCTTGAGGCGGCGCTTCCCGTCGATTCGTCAGCAGCTCTTCAACCGCAGCAATTAACGGCAGACCGGCAGCCGTCTTCGGCAACACGCGGGAAATCCCAGCCCGACGCGCCTCGAAATTCATTTCCGGGGAATCATGAATCGTGAATAGGATGATCGCCGGGGAAGGCAACTGTTTGGAGATCTGGCGCGCTATCTGCAACCCATCCATATCGGGCATGGCGAAATCAAGAATGACAACGTCGGGCTTAAATTCCTGCGCCTTTGCTATCGCCTCGCGTCCGTCCTGAGCGACGGCAACTTCCCATCCGGCATCACGCTCAAGCATGAGATGCAGGAGTTTTCGCACCAGCTCGTTGTCGTCCGCCACCAATATTCGCTTTCGCATCACACCCAAGAGACCCCGTATTTAGTGAATGTCGGATAGCCTACAAAGCCATTTTTCGCCTGTAAATACAGTGAATCCCGTAGTGTAATTTTCCGACAACTGATAAAACCGGCCGCGCGCGAAACTCGCACACAAATAATGGCCTTTATGGTTTCGGGAAAGAACTACTTTAAGATGATCGTTGTACGACATCTTGTTACATTCTGAAAGAGTGATTGTCGCTGGGGCGGATGCCGTGCCTCCTGGATGTTTGTGTTGCTTTTCCGTACGCGTGATGTGAGATAATCCGCCCCATATGGAGCCGCACAGGATGGGCGTTATTTATTACGACCACGGATTGCTGGCGTGGATTCTCATCGGACTGATCGCCGGGTGGCTGACGGGCACGGTGACGCGCGGGCGCGGCTTTGGGTGCTTCGCCGACACGATTTTGGGGATGGTTGGCGCGCTGATCGGCGGATGGATTTTCTCCAAGCTCGGAATCACGACGTTTGGATTTTTTGGGAGCCTGGCGGCCGCATTCGTCGGCGCCGTGGTTCTCGTAGCCGTCGCGCGCCTCTTCGCGGGCAGCAGAAACTGATGGGCAAAACGCGTACTTCCGCGCGCCCCAACTTGCAGCCGGCACAAAACCCGCGCTCGTAAAATTCGAAAACCGCAGGGCAATGCCGCGCGTCTAACTTCTTAGAGGAATGCACCATTGGCATCACCGAAGGATTCCGCGTACAGCACGTCATTTGGAGACCTGGCGCGCATCACGCTCCGCGTGCTGGGGCGCAACAAAATGCGCACCGGCCTGACGATGCTGGGCATCACGATCGGCATCGGCGCGGTGATTTGCACGGTGGCGATCGGAGAAGGCGGCTCGCAGCAGATCCGCGACCAGATTTCGTCATTGGGCGACAACATGGTGTGGGTGGAAGCGGGCGGACGCACCGTCAACGGTGCGCACACGGGAAACGACAACACGAAATCGCTCGTCGATGGCGATTCGGACGCGATTGCCGCGTCGACCCCGCTGATAAAGGCATGCTCGCCCAACGTCGACGGGCATGTGCAGGTGGTCTACGGAAATCAAAACTGGTCCACGCAATTTCGAGGAGTCGCGCCGAGCTTCTTGACGATCCGCAATTGGCCCGTCGCGGAAGGCACGCCATTCACCGAACAGGACGTGGCTTCGCGCGCGCAGGTGACGGTGCTGGGGAAAACGGTGGCCGACACTCTCTTTAACGGAGCCGATCCCGTCGGCAAAACGATTCGCGTCGGCGGACTTCCCTTTCAGGTCATTGGAGTCCTCACGAGCAAAGGGGCGTCGGGTTTTGGGCGCGATCAAGACGATACGATGATGATGCCGTACACGACGGCGCAGCACAAAGTGTCCGGGCAGGACTGGCTGGACGATATTTTCTGTTCTGCCGTTTCCCCGGAGGCGATCGATCCCGCGCAGGAGCAAATTACCCGGCTGATGCGGCAACGGCATCATTTGCGTCCCAAAGAGCCCGATGATTTTAATATTCGAACGCCGACGCAATTCTTGGAAGCGCAGGAACAGGCGAGCCACACTTTCACGCTGATGCTGGCGAGTATCGCTTCCGTGGCGCTGCTGGTGGGCGGAATCGGCATCATGAACATCATGCTCGTCTCAGTGACCGAGCGGACGCGGGAGATCGGCGTGCGCATGGCCGTTGGCGCAACGGAACGCGACATTCAAATGCAGTTCCTGATCGAAGCGATAATCGTCAGCTTGCTGGGAGGAGTGTTGGGCGTTTTCTTCGGCATTTTCGCGTCGCGCGTGCTGGCGTCCACGCTACACTGGACGATGCAGATTCCGGCGCTGGCCATCGTGGTGGCCGCGGCGTTCGCGCTCTTTATGGGACTTTTCTTCGGCTATTATCCGGCGCAGAAAGCGTCACAGCTCGATCCGATCGAAGCGTTACGATTCGAATGAACTCTAATAACCTTGGGGGATTTAAACATTGAGCTCACCGAAACACTTCATTCAAGGCGCGAGCCGTAGCACAAGATTGACGGACCTGATGCACATCACTATGCGCGTGCTGGCGCGCAACAAAATGCGAAGCGCGCTGACTATGCTGGGCATCGCGATCGGCATTGGCGCGGTGATTTGCACGGTGGCGATTGGCGAGGGAGGCTCGCAGCAGATTCGAGATCAAATTTCCGCGTTGGGCGACAACATGGTGTGGGTGGAAGCGGGCGGGCGGAGCATCAACGGCAGGCGAACCGGAAACGACAACACGAAGTCGTTGACGAATCAGGATGCGCTCGCGCTGCCGGCGGAGATTCCCCTGCTGAAAGCCTGCTCGCCCAATTCCGACGGCCACGTGCAGGTGATCTACGGCAACAAGAATTGGTCCACGCACTTTCGGGGAACAGGAACGAATTTCCTTGAAATTCGCAACTGGCCCATCGCTTCGGGAACCAATTTCACCGCGCGCGATGTTGCCACTCTGGCGCAGGTCGCGATTCTCGGAAGAACGGTCGTCGATGAACTTTTCCGCCCCGGCGAGAATCCCGTCGGCAAAAACATTCAAATCGGCGGTCTGCCCTTTAAAGTCATAGGCGTGCTTTCCACAAAGGGCATGACTCCCTACGGATGGGACCAGGACGACACGCTTTCGATGCCGTACACGACGGCGCAACGCAAGCTGACAGGGCAGCCGTGGCTGGACGATATTTTCTGCTCGGCGGTTAGTCCCGAAGCGATCGGCCCGGCGCAGGATCTCGCTTCGCGCCTGCTGCGTCAACGGCATCATTTGCGTCTGACCGAGGGGGATGATTTCAACATTCGAACGCCAACGCAATTCTTGGAAGCGCAGGAGCAGGCAAGCCACACTTTCACGCTGATGCTGGCAAGCATCGCTTCCGTGGCGCTGCTGGTGGGTGGAATTGGCATCATGAACATCATGCTCGTCTCGGTAACTGAGCGGACGCGGGAAATCGGCGTGCGCATGGCCGTGGGCGCAACGGAACGCGACATTCAAATGCAGTTCCTGATCGAAGCGATAATCGTCAGCTTGCTGGGTGGAGTTGCGGGCGTGTTTGTGGGCGTGTCTGCGTCGAATTTGCTCGCGAGCACTCTTCAGTGGACGATGCAGATTCCCATCTCCGCGATTGTGGTGGCCGCGGCGTTCGCGCTCTTCGTGGGACTTTTCTTCGGCTATTATCCGGCGCAGAAAGCCTCGCAGCTCGACCCCATCGAAGCGCTGCGCTTCGAATAGGTGCAATTCATCTTACTTGTTTCCTCTTATAAACCGGCAAGCCGTCGCTGTGATACGATGGCGATTCACGAAAAGGAGCTTAAAGACCGCACTTGAGTAAAACTTCCCTGTGGATGATCCCGCTTGGCGGGCTGGGCGAATTTGGAATGAACATGATGGCCCTCCGTTATGGCGAGGATATTCTCGCCATCGACGCGGGCCTGATGTTCCCCGAGACGGAATTGCTGGGCGTCGATGTCGTCATTCCGGACATTTCCTACCTGAAACAGAATCGCGCCGGATTGCGCGCGCTGATTTTGACGCATGCGCACGAAGATCACATCGGCGCGGTGCCGTATCTTCTTCCGGAGCTGAAGTGCCCGATCTACGGGACGCGCTTCACGCTGGCCCTGGTGCGCAAGAAACTCGAAGAGCACGGGCTACTCGATTCGGCGGACTTGCACGAAATCGCGCCGGGGATGACGGTATCGCTCGGGCCGTTCCAGGTCGAATTCGTCCACGTGACACACAGCACAATCGAATGCGTGGCGCTGGCGATTCGCACGCCGCTTGGGATTGTGCTGCACACCGGCGATTTCAAAATCGATCCCACGCCAGTCGACAATATTCCGTTCGATCTGCATCGCTTCGCGCGTTACGGGCAGGAGGGCGTGCTGGCGCTGTTCGCCGATTCGACGAACGCGGAACGGCCGGGTTACACACCTTCGGAACGCGCCGTGCGTCCGCGCCTGGAAGAGCTTTTTCGCGCCGCGCCGCAACGCGTCATTCTTTCGTGCTTCTCGAGCTCTGTGCACCGGATCCAGCAAGTGGTTGACGTTGCGACGGAACAAGGACGCAAAGTCGGCTTCATCGGGCGCAGCATGGTGGACAACGTCGAAATCGCGCACTCGATGAAAAAGTTGACCATCCCAGACGGCTCGGTCGTGCGCCCGCAGGACATCAAGTCATTCGACCCGAAAAAAATCGTCATACTCGCTTCGGGAAGCCAGGCGGAGCCGATGTCCGCGCTATCGCGCATCGCCGTGGACAATCATCGCCTGATGGCAATCGAGGAGAACGACACGGTCATCGTGTCGGCGCGCATCATTCCCGGAAACGAAAAAGCCATCTCGCGGATGATCGATCATTTGTTTCGGCGGCGCGTGCTCGTTTATTACGAAAGCGGCCGCTCGGCACCGATTCATGTTTCCGGCCACGGCAGCCAAGAAGAAATGAAGCTGCTGCTGAATCTGGTGCGGCCAAAATATTTCGTTCCGATTCACGGTGAGTACCGGCAATTGTTTCAACACGCGGCGTTGGCGCATCAGGTGGGGTCCGTGTCGGGCCAAATTATGCTGGTGGAATCGGGCCAGCCAATTGAATTCACCGCCGATGGCGGGGCGTTCCGTCGCGAGCCTGTGACTGTGGGGCGCGTGTGCGTCGATTCCGGCTCGCTCGAAGAACTTGAAGAATTTGTGATTCGCGACCGGCGCCATCTGGCGGAGGATGGAGTGGTGGTACCGATCATCGCCATCAACAAGCACAGCGGGCGAATGGAAACGCCTCCCGAGATTGTGAGCCGGGGCTTTTTGCCCTCCGACGACGGCCAGGAACTGATGGCGCAGGCGCGCGAAGTGATTGTTAAGACCGTCGAGCAATCGAATTCCGAGGAAAAGACTGACTGGAGCGTCATCAAGGAGAAAATCCGCACCGACTTGAAACGCTTCCTGAACAAGAAGACCTCGAAACGGCCCATGATTTTGCCAGTTATCCTCGAAGTCTGAAGCCCCGAAAACTCAACCGCGTTTTGCTGGAGTCCGAAATGCTTGCGCCACGCCTACGACGATTTCGCTTTTCCTTGCCCTGATTGCAGCTTTTGTGATAACCGTTAGTTGTGCCTAACGGTAATTATATACTTACGGCTCTCGGTGACCGCACGCGGCAGACCATGCTGCAACGCTTGCGGCGAAGGCCGATGACCGTCGGAGAGCTCGCGGAGAAGCTGCCGGTGACGCGTCCCGCCGTTTCGCAGCATTTGAAAATCTTGAAGCAAGCAAGGCTGGTGGGCGAGCGGCGCGAAGGCACGCGTCATTATTTCAACTTGAACGCCGAGACGCTGCTCGATTTGCGCACCTTCGTTGATTCCCTGTGGGAAGACGCGGTTGCCAGCCTGGCGCGCTACATCGCCAAGCAAAAACGCAAGAGAAGGCACCTGGACAAATAAGCTGCATGCACTTCCCTTCCCTGCCGGCGGGAGCTTCCCTGTTTACGGCGGACTGGCGTTCGCGAGTATTATTGTGAACCGTGAGATTCTCGATTCGCGAATATGGTGCAGCGGACTTCGATGCGATCTACGCCATCGATCAAGCTTGCTATCCGGCGGACATCGCGTATTCTCGCGGCGAGTTGCGCTGGTATCTTGGCCTGCCGGGAGCGGAATGTCTGGTCGCGGAAATTCGAGGTGGCGCCAGCATAGGCAGCGCCAAGAACAACCCGAAGGCTTCGCGCAAGAGGATCGTCGGATTCATCGTCACCGCGCGACAGGACGTACATGCGCACATCATCACCATTGATGTGCTCGAATTGCACAGGCGCGCCGGCGTAGGCGCTTCCCTTCTCTGCCGCGCGGAGGTGCGTTTGCGGAAACGCGGCGCGCGCGAGGTGTGGCTGGAAACAGCAACCAACAACGAAGCTGCGATTGCCTTCTGGAACAGGCACGGCTATCGTACACGCGGCCGGATTCGCAACTACTATCCCGGCGGGCTCGACGCGTTCTCAATGTCGAAGCCGCTCGCCGGGGCCGCTGCCCAGGAGAACTGAGCACCGATGCACCTCTATCAGGCGATTATTCTCGCGATCATTCAAGGCATCACCGAGTTTCTTCCCATCAGTTCGACCGCGCATTTGATTTTGTTTCCCTGGCTGGCGGGATGGCCCGATCCCGGACTGGCATTTGATGTGGCGCTGCACACGGGAACGCTGGTCGCGGTGGCTCTTTATTTTCTGAGCGACTGGATTCAGCTGATCGCGGCGGGAATCGGGCTGCACTATCCGCGGCACGCCAGTTACGAATACGTGGAGCATCAGCGGAAAATGTTCTGGTACATCGTCGCGGCCACGATTCCGGGCGCCGGGCTGGGATTCCTGTTTCAGCACAGGATTGAAGACCGTCAGGGAGAGGGTTGGTACATCCTGGCAATCGCCGCGGCCATGATCGTGGTAGGGCTGGTGATGTGGTATGGCGAATACGCGGGGCGCCTGGACCGTCCCATGGAGCGCGTAAGTTTCGTGGACGCGATCGCCATTGGCATCGCGCAGGCATTCGCATTATTTCCCGGCGTGTCGCGCTCCGGAGCGACTATCACGGCGGGACTCTTCCGCGGGCTGACGCGCGAGGCGGCGGCGCGCTTTTCTTTTCTGCTCTCAACGCCCATTATCGCGGGCGCGGCCGTGGTAGAGCTGCCGAAGCTGATGAAAATGCACCACGCGGGAACGTTGCCGATCCCTTTCTCGACGATTCTCATCAGCATTGCCGTGTCGGCGGTGGTGGGCATCATCGCGATCGCGTTTTTCCTGCGTTATCTGCAAGTACGCACGCTAAAAATATTCATTTACTACCGCATTCTGCTCGGTATAGTGATTCTGTTACTATTCTTCCACATGGGCCACGCGCGCTAGCGCCCACGCGTCCCGTGCGATGCCGGGGCCTTCCCCCACAGCTCAGGAGAAATTGTGCGCATATTCGCTTTGACCGAAAACCGCCGCATCAACGAACTCGCCGGCTTTGTGGGCATCACGCTGGCTGTGTTGCTCGCGCTGAGCCTACTTTCCTATTCGCCGCAGGACGCGGCCTTCAATGTCTCCGCCGCGGCGCCCGCAGCCGGACCGTCTCACAATTGGATTGGGCCCGTTGGCGCGCATGTCGCCGATCTTTTTTTTCAGGGCGTCGGATACGCCGCGTTTCTCTTCCCTGTTGGATTGTTTCTGCTGGCGTTTCGCCGGTTTCGCAGTCAAAAAGTGAATGCGCCGATTGCGAAAACGATTGGGTGCGCGCTATTTATTCTTGCGCTGCCTGCCGAACTCTCCTTGATCGGCGCCCCCGAAGTGCGCGGCGCGCTGCCGCCCGGCGGAATGTTTGGCGAGCTGATGGCGCACGTTTTGCGTTCCGCGGTTAATTCCATTGGTGCGAACGTGGTGGCGTTGGCGTGCATTTTCGCGGCGTTGCTGCTGACCACGCCGTTCACCTTTGCGGGCACGGCAAAATGGATGCGCGGACCGCTGGGCGCCGAAGGCTTCCTCGGCAGGCGAATCCTGGCGCTGATTGATTGCGTGAAGGACTGGCGCGAAGCGCGCGAGTCGGAGAAGCTGCGCAAACGCGTCGAAGAAATCAAGATTGCCGGCAGGCCCGCGGTGCCCGCGCAACAAAAAACAAAAGTCGCGACAACGATAAGGGACATCGAAGAAATCGAAAACGAGGAAAAACCGGAGGCGCGCCGCGTCGCACCGGTGATTACGTTCAGCGAACCGCTGGAAGCCGCCCAGTCTCCACGAAAATCATCGAGCACCGAACCGAAAATTGCGAAGGGAAAAATGACGTACCGGCTGCCTTCGCCGACATTGCTGCGGGGCGCCGAGCGCAGCGAACGCATGACCGAGCCGGAGCTAAAAGAATACGCGCGCGCGATTGAACAGAAGTGCGCAGAATTCGACGTGGCGGGGCACGTGACGCAAATCAATCCCGGCCCCGTGGTAACCACGTTTGAATTGAAACCCGAAGCAGGAATCAAATACAGCCGCATCACCGGACTTGCGGACGATCTGTGCCTCGCATTGAAAGCCGAATCGATTTTGATCGAGCGCATCCCGGGGAAATCGACGGTCGGAATCGAAGTGCCGAATCCGCATCGCGAAACAATCGCGTTGCGCGAAGTGATCGAGTCGCCGGAGTTCTCGCATTCCTCCACAAAATTGGCGTTGCCGCTTGGCAAGGACCTCGTCGGACATATTCGCGCCGCCGATCTGGCGCAAATGCCGCACTTGTTGATTGCCGGCGCAACGGGCACGGGCAAGAGCGTGTTCATCAACTCCATGCTGATGGGCATGCTGTATAAATCTACGCCCGACGAACTGAAAGTGGTGCTGATCGATCCCAAGCGCATCGAGCTGGGGCTCTACGAGGACATTCCGCATTTGTACACGCCGGTCGTCACGGATCCGAAAGTCGCGTCGAACGTGCTGCGCAATGCGACGAAGGAAATGGAGCGGCGATTGAAGCTGCTTGCGCAGCGCGGCGTGCGCAACATCGACCAGTACAATCGCACATTCGAGAAGGGCCAGCCGATGTCGCTCTTTGACGACGTCGAGGAAACCGAGCACAAGCCCCTGCCCTACATCGTGATCGTCATCGACGAGCTCGCCGATTTGATGATGGTCGACACGACGAACGTCGAGGAATCCATCACCCGTCTGGCGCAAATGGCGCGCGCCGTGGGCATCCATTTGATTTTGGCGACACAACGGCCTTCGGTGGACGTAATCACCGGCTTGATCAAGGCGAATTTCCCAGCGCGCATTTCCTTCCGCGTGGCGAGCAAAGTGGACTCGCGCACGATTCTCGATACCAACGGCGCGGAATCGCTGCTCGGACGCGGCGACATGTTGTATTTGCCGGCAGGCTCATCGCGCATCCATCGCATCCACGGACCGCTGGTCACCGAACAGGAAGTCGCCGCAGTCTGCGAATTCTGGCGCGATCAGGCGAAGGCGATTTACAACGAGGAATTGCTCAAGCCGCCGCGCGATGAAAATGCCGCGAGCGCCGACGGCTCCGGCGAAGCGGGCGGCGACGAAGTTGACGACGCCCTCTATCAAGATGCAATACGCGTGGTCTGCGAAATGGGCCGCGCTTCCACTTCCACTTTGCAGCGGCGCTTGCGCGTTGGCTACGGACGCGCTGCACGGCTAATCGATTTGATGGAGAAAGACGGAATCGTTGGCCCGCCCGACGGCTCTCGTCCGCGCGAAGTCCTCAAGAAGAAAGACTGGATGCGCGAGTTCGACGAATCGGTAAAATGACGATCCGACCAGGATCGTCATCCCGAGCCGCCATGCGGCGAGGGATCTACTTATGATTCATCGCTCCTCGATGCCAGCGGCTCGATTCAGTTGACCTGCGACAACGGAATAATCACGCTGCCAAGTTCCGTGGTGCTCGGGTCCTCCACAAGCACGCGCAACGTGGTCACACCAGCGTGAGGCTGCACAAATTCGTGAAACAGGATGCCCGATTTCAGCAGGGCATCATATTGTTTCTCTGGGAACTCAAGATTGAACGTCTTGCCCGACTGCAAAACCACTTTCCCCGTTTGGTCCTGTTCGACGATGTAGACTTCGACGGAACCTCTGCGCAAGCCGCCGCTCTGCACCAGACGAAGATTGTGCGCATCGATGGTGCACAAAACTTTCAGAGAATGCGGAGGCTGATCCACGCGGTCCACTGTGGCCGTCAGCGGAATTGAAGAAGCTTCGACGGGGCTCTGCACCGCGGCAACGAGCCTAAACTGATCTTCGCTCTTCGTCGCCTCCGTGTCCGGAAATGCGAAATAACCTTTCGGATAGCGTATGGTCAAACTTTTGCGTTTGGTCTCCACCTTCAACTCGTGGAGCTTTCCATCCAGCGAATCGCCGTTTATATAAAAGCCCAGCGTGTAAGTGACTTCTGAATCTTCGACGGCTTTGCGAATTGCGTCCGTGATGTCATTTGTATTCACAAACGCCTGGCCGCCGGTTTCGTCGGCGAGCTTCTGCATGGTGGCAATGCCGATAGGCTGCGACGACTGAGCGGGCATATTGTCAAGTTTACCGCTCGCGCCAGAGACATCGTCGAAATCGGCTGTACCATAAGCGCCGGCCGCCACCGTTGGGGATTGCCCGAGCAGGCCGCGCGCGTCAACCGGATAAACGGCGATATTCGCGGGGCTCAGCACATGCGCCATGGTCGCGCCCGAAAAAGGAAGATCCGCGGTGAGCCAAACAAGATTTTTGCGTCCCGGAATGTTGGCGACGTGCGCCGCGATCGCCTGCAACGCAGCCATTGTTTGCGCTCCGCGATCCGCGTTGGCCCCACCCGCAAGACGCCCCGATGCTCCATTCTCGAATCCATCTCCCTCTCTAAAGAGAGTGCGATGGGTATGTCCACCGAGGTCCATCACGGTATCACCGGGCTCGACGACCGCCCGATTCGTGATCGATCTGGTGTCGTAGTCTTTCAGAATCGCGAGAAGCTGATCACGGTCGCCCGTAAAATCGCACAACACATGCAGTGAATGGCCAAGTCCGTAAATCGCAACGCGGTCCTGCGGCTGGAGTTGCTTTATGAATTCGATCAGATGTGACTTCGCGTTCCGAAGCGCAAGATCCTCGACCCAGTAGGGCGTCTTCTCATACCTTGACTGTGGAGCGGAACCGTAAAGCGTGTTCAGGTTGTCGAGAAGGACGACGGTGACGCTTCTCGGCGCGGTCGCGCCATACTGCGGCAAGTCGGAGAAAGTGTTTTGCGGCAGCGACTGCTGCGGTGGTTGTTCTGCAGAGGCGGCGGCATCGGCGGAGAAGATACTGATTTTCTGCGGCTTGCCTCGGTCGGATACGGTGAAATCGTCTTTCGTTAAGTTAGCGACCGGGCCGTTCTTGTCGCGAACAATCACGCCGACCTCAACCAGCCGAGTCGCGACGCGAATTTGCGGGGTCTGCGGGGAGTCCTGCGACGCCAGAGCCAACGGCACGAGCACCAGCGCGAACGCAATGGCGAAGCGGCGCACCACCACCTCCTTCTGCAGTTTCGATAATGCCGATTGTACGCTCATCCGATGCGGATTGACACGCCACTTCCCCGCCCGTAAAATCGCTGATTGTTCCCGTGCCGAGGTAGCTCACCGGTAGAGCGCGGCCCTGAAAAGGCCGGCGTAGGCAGTTCAACTCTGCCCCTCGGCACCACTTCAATTTCCTGCAGTTCCCGTTGAACGACAACACGGCGAACACCCTGTGATGGTCTGGCATGATGGCGCAATGACCGATACATAGGTGCGCCGGCCCGCGCAGTATTGTTTAAGTGAAATGATTTGCCGAACGCACAAATTAATCAGCCCACTCTTTGGCGGTCGCGGCATGGGCTAATTCCGCAGCGGAGCTAACTTGGCATGGCGACTTCGCGGCATTCATGGCAGAGAAACGTAAACTCGGGATTCGCGTTCATCCACCACAGCCGGCACACCGCGCAACCATCTGGCGACTTTGACTCGCACTCCACGCAGGACTCGTCCTCTGGCACGAGGGGTTCGTGCAAGTACTTTTCCAGCGGCACCTGTGTATGGCAGGCGCTGCACTCGAGCATGGTCATCGTCGCACCCTCCTTGGCTTTCGAATAATTGAAACCCATTTTCTTCGCATAAAGATCCAGCACACGCTGCGCAATGTGCTCAGCCGTCAAACCGAACGTTTGGATCAGTTCCCACGGCTTTCCGGAGAACCCAAAGCGATCCTCAACTCCAATCATGTCGAGTAATAACGGCTGCGCGAAATCGCTCCGTTCGCGCAAAATGGCCCCGGCGATCAGGTTGCCGAATCCGCCTTTCTGATGCTCCTCGGCAGTGATGACGATTTGCGTCTCGGTTGCCGCCGCAAGCAAGGACATGGTGTCGAGCGGCTTGATGGTGTGCATATTAATGACGCGCGTCTCGATTCCGAAGTCTTCCTTCAACAGCCACGCTGCACGCATCGCCTCAGGCACCATCGGACCGCACGCCACAATCGTCGCGTCTTCGTTTTCGTTCGAATATTCGGTCGACACGAAGGTCTCAAATGCATCGATAAATCGCGGTTGAGGCGCGCGGTAGCGGATGACGTTGGCAACGCCGAAGCGATAAGGCGTGTCCGGCGTCGTCACCAGCGGCGTCGCTTCGCGCGCGAACCGCAGGTAAACAGGGCCGTCCACTTCCAGCAGGCAGTGTCGCGTGGCCTTCTCGGTCTCCACGGAATCGCATGGCGCAACCATGTGCATATTGGGAAGAACGGTCATCAGCGAAATTTCCTCCAGCGACTGATGAGTGGCTCCATCCGGCCCCACCGATATTCCACCGTGCGCGCCCGCGATCTTCACGTTGAGATTGTTGTAGCAGACTGTCGTTCGCAACTGATCCCACGCGCGGCCCGACGCGAACACGCCGTACGTGCCCGTCACCGGAATGAATCCTTCCTTTGCCAGGCCTGCCGCTACCCCCATCATGTTCTGCTCGGCAATTCCGACGCTGAAGACGCGTTCTTGCCGCTCCGGATGTTTCGCGGCGAAATCGGAGATGCGGATCGAACCCGAAATATCGGCCTGGATCGTGCAGACGCGCTCGTCCGCTCCGGCAGTCTCCAGTCCACGCCCGAATCCCATTCGTGTGGAGTCCATTTCCACTTTCATCGTGTCGCGAGCGTTCCACCAGTAATTGCGCCCCACCATCGGTACAAGGTTTCGCGCCGTCGCCGCCGCATTTTCTGCTCCTTCTCTCGCGCGCGACAGCATCCGGTCAATTCTCTCTTGCGGAACAGCAGGCGTAGCCAATTCGGCCATCGCTTTATCGAACTGTTCCCGGTTGGGTGCCGCTCCATGCCACGATGCCTGGTTCTCCATGAACGAAACGCCCTTGCCCTTTATGGTGTCGGCGAGAATCATGGTCGGATTGCCGCAGTGCGCCGCTGCCGCGTCAAACGCGCCCAGGATTTCGCCCACGTCGTGACCGTCAATCTCAATCACGTTCCACCCGAACGTGGCGTACTTCAATCCCAGTGGTTCGACGTTCATCACGTCCTGCACCCAACCATCAATCTGCAGTCGGTTCCGGTCCACAATGGCGCACAGGTTGTCGAGCTTATAGTGCGCCGCGGCCATCACGGCCTCCCAGACGCTTCCTTCCTGATGTTCCCCGTCGCCCATGATGCAGTACACGCGATACGGGTCTTGCCGCCGCTTCGCCGCCAGGGCGCTGCCCACGGCGATGCTCAGGCCCTGCCCGAGCGAGCCGCTTGAAATTTCCACGCCCGGCAGCTTTAGGCGGTTCGGATGCCCTTCGAATTTCGAGCCCAACTGTCGCAGCGAGACCGTGTCCTCCAACGGAAAATACCCGGCGCGGCCCAGCGCAACATAGAGCGCCGGCGCTTTATGTCCCGCCGACCAAAAAACGCGATCGCGCTCCGGCCACGTCGGCATGTCCGGATCGTGGTTCAGCACGTTCAAATACAGCGCAGCGGCGATGTCCATAATGGAAAGAGAACCACCGGGATGTCCTGAGCCTGCGGCATAGATGTCAGTTATCGCAATCGCCCGCATCTCCTTCGCAGCCTGCCGAAGCCCTTCGGTATTCAAGCGAGGTCCGCGATGCCTTTTTGTCGAGTCCATGGTTGGTTTGCCTCCCAGTCCGCCTTGGTCCAGTTTGTAATTGGCGCTCACAGTTTGCAGTGATAGTGGTCACTCCGCCCTGTGACGTTCGCCGCTATTGACATTACTGGCGGCGTGCTAAATCCTGATCGTCGGCTGAGGAGGCGAATCGATTCATGGCGAGCGAGGGCAAGATCGGGGTCCTGACGGGTGGCGGAGACGTGCCGGGGCTGAATTCGGTGATCAAGTCGGTGGTCTATCGCGCGAGCGAGATGAACCGCTCGGTGCTCGGCATTCGGAGAGGCTGGGAGGGACTGACGCACCTCGATTCTTCGCAGGAATTCGATCCGCGCTACGTCCGGCCGCTGACTCGCGAAAACACACGCGCCATCGACCGCAGCGGCGGAACCGTACTGCACACATCGCGCACGAATCCGCTGCGCATCAAGAAAAGCAATCTACCCAAACATCTCTCGCCCTCTGAGTTGGAGCGCCTTTCCAACGACGGACAGACTTTTAACTTCACACCAATAGTTCTCAGCAATCTTGAGCGCTTGGGAATCGGCTGTTTGGTTGTGATCGGCGGCGACGACACGTTGGGCTTTGCGACCACGCTGCACCGCGCCGGCTTTCCGCTAATCGCCATCCCCAAGACGATGGACAACGACGTGCGCGGCACGGAGTACTGCGTGGGATTTTCAACCGCCATTACGCGCGCGAAGGAACTGGTGTCGCGGCAGCGAACCACGCTCGGCTCACACGAGCGCATCGGCATTTTCCGCATCTTCGGACGCGATGCGGGCTTCACGGCGCTGTACACGGCTTACGTCACGTCCGCCCGCTGCGTGATTCCGGAATATCCCTTCGATCTCGATCTGCTGGTGCGGCTGTTGGTGGAAGACAAGCGCGGCAATCCCAGCAACTATTCGTTCGTGATTGCTTCGGAAGGCGCTGTGTGGACGGGACACAGGGCGGAAGATTTCGGCGAGGCGGACGCGTATGGGCATCGCAAAAAAATCGATATCGGCCACGCGCTCGCGGAAGTTTTCCATCAGCGCACTGGGGAAGAAACCATGACGAGCGATCTGACATACGACCTGCGCAGCGGCGATCCGGACGCCGTGGATCAAGTGGTGGCCACGACGTTCGCGAATCTCGCGCTCGATCTTTTCGCGGGAAACACCTTCGGCAAAATGGTTGCGGTGCGCGAAGGCCGTTACGCGCATGCGCCCTTGCCCGATCCAGCCCTGGGCCCGCGCACGGTGGATGTTGAGAAGCTTTACAACACGCAGCGCTACCGCCCGCGTTACACCGGCAAGCTCGGCGACCCGCTTTTCCTCATCTCCGCGTGACTCACATAAGCCGGCAAAGCTAGGGGGACAATTCGGTGAACAGAAAAAAGAAATTTTCTTATGCGTCTGGCTGTTGCGTGCTCGTTGCGATCCTCCTGTTTCCTCGGCTCTCTTTTCCGCAGGCTTCAGCGTCCACACCGGCTACACAAAATCAGAAGCCAGCGACGCCGTCCGCGCAACAATTGACTCCGGGGCAAATGTCGCAGATCGAGCGCGCCCTCAACGACTGGCCGTTCCTTGCGAGATACCGTGAAGCCGATAAGGAGTTGCCGCCTCCAGCGCCTGACGAAGCGCGCGTGGTGTTCATGGGAGATTCCATCACGGAAGGCTGGGGACGCAGGGAACCGGCAACGTCGCCGGATCGCACTGAGTTTTTCCCCGGCAAGCTGTACATCAACCGCGGCATCTCCGGACAAACCACGCCCCAGATGCTGGTGCGCTTTCGTCAGGACGTCGTCGACTTGCAACCGAAAGTCGTCGTCTTGCTCGCAGGCACAAACGACATCGCCGAAAACACAGGCAAGACAACTTTGCGCGACATAGAAAACAACATTGCATCCATGAGCGATCTGGCCCGAGCGAATGGAATTCGGCTTGTGTTGTGTTCCGTCTTGCCGGCGAGCGATTTTCCGTGGCACCGCGGGCTTGAGCCCGCCCCTAAGATTAGAGCGCTAAACGCATGGATCAAAGAATACGCCGCGAAAAATGGTTTCGTTTATGTGGACTACTATTCCAGCATGGCCACCAGCGATGGCGCCCTCAAACCGGAGCTAAGTCTTGACGGCGTGCACCCCAACAAAGTGGGATACGAAATCATGGTGCCACTGGCGGAGGCCGGGATCGAGGAAGCCTTGAAGAAGCCGCTTCTGTGACTCTCCTACGACAAATTATCGCGATTAACTCACGGCTTTCTTCGCTTGCGCTTTGACTCTTGCCCAGCGCTTCTTCGCGGCCTTTGAAATCTTGGCTCTGCCCGCCGCGGACAACACACGCTTCTTGACGTCGGTTAGTTCGCGCTCCGCCGAGCGCCCCAGTGCCTTCGCTGCGGCTCTCACTCCGTCCAGTTCGTGCTGCAACTTGCCCAACTGTTTTTCAATCTTTCGCTCTTCGCGTTTGATGGCCGCTAGAAGATTCATTCAATGCCTCCGTATTTTAATCCGTTGAAGTGAAAGCAAGCGTTTTCCAACTCGGCCTATTTTACGGCTGGCGTTCCGACTGGCTCCGTCACTTTCGCGGTCAGGCCTTCCGGCGACCACGTGTTTACGATGACCTGCGCCAGCCGTCCAATCAAAATTTCAGCCTTATTTTCGGGAGTCCAGGATTTATCCGCGTTGTCATACGTGAAAATGGAAATGATCACGGGGCCGCGTTGCGTGTAGACCAGCGCGACGTCGTTGCGCACATCGTCGAGCGCCCCGATCTTGTCGGCAATCGCCGATAGGTCCTCGCTGGCGTCGGCCCTTTCCAGGTACCGAGGCAGCATGGCTCGATATTGCTGGTTGCGCATGATGGTAATCATCTGCAGACAAAGTCCGCGGTCGCCCATGTCGCAGCGGTAGATGCTCTCCATCACCTTCGCCATTTCCTCTGCGGTCGTTTTACCCAAGCCGAACTGCTTCTGATCGGTCGGCATTGGGCCTTCGGCCGGCTTGAACACTTTCTTGTAGAAGTAAGTATTGTGCAGCCCCATGCGAGCCAGCATTTCATTGGTTGGGCGCAGGCCGACGACGTCAATGACCATGTTAGTCGCGGTGTTGTCGCTCAGCGTCATCATCAGTGTGATCGTGTCTTTCAGACTCAGCGTGAGCCCGGGATCCAGCAAGTTGAGGATGCCGGAGCCTGGAACCTGGTTACCTTTCGTCAGCACAACGGGCGCCGAGAGATTCAATTTCCCCGCTTTCACCTGCTCGAAGGCTTGCAGCATCAGCGGCAGCTTGATAACCGAAGCCGTCTGCACCGGGCGCTCCGGATCGAGCGAAACGGTTTCCCCTGTCGTTAGATTTTTCGCATACAGGGCCACGTGCCCTTGATACGACGCTGCCAGCGCCTCGATCTTTTTTTGAAGATCGGATGCCTTCGCCGGCACCGTCATCAGCAGAATTGCGCAGCACAGACACAGTTTCTTCATCGCGTCATCGACTCCCCAAATGCGATCAATTGTCCAGGCCACCAAAAGAGTACGGAACCTAGTCGCCGGGATGGTAGGTTCGCTCCGTGTGCCCCTGAAGCTGCGAGCGGTAGAAGTAGACTTCCCGCAGATTGCCGGTGGCGTAGCGTTCGGCCTCATCCTCAAAATGAGGAGACGCTGGATTGCCGCTTTCGCCGCCCGCCGTCACGGCACGTGCGCGCACCGTCTTCCCAAATTCAACCACTGCGACGAAACTGTTTCCGCTGGTACCGTACCATTTCTTCGTGTTCGGATATGGGCGCGCGCCGAAAGACGCGAGTGAACCCCACTCCGACGAAGTGAACTCGACGGGAATGCTCGCCTTGGAGTCGTCGAAGTGCGTAAAGATGTCGTCGTCGAGGCGCTGAAAACGGTTGATGTCGCCCCACGGAGTTTTCCAAGTCCCGAAGTCCGCCGTGAGCCGGTCGGACGCAGCAGCGAGCGATTGCAGCAGTTGCTCCGAGGGCACTTTGCTTCCGACGTAATCGTACACCGGAATGCCCGCGGTTCTCGCGTCGCGACCCGTGTGACGCACGATGTCTTCGCCCCAGAAAACCGCGAGCGACGTGGGAATTGACTCTACTCCCCAGCGGAAATCCCATTTGCGCAGAACGGAGATCTGTTCCGCCAATTTCGCTTTTAGTGGATCCGAGTCAGCGTCTTGATCCCACGCCTTGATCAGCGCGGGCATCGCCCTTTCAAACCACGGCAGGTAGCTGTCGAACGCCGCGCCAATCAGCGAATCGAGCGTGAAATCCTTTTTGTCCCCGAGGACCCTGACTGCATGGATCCCGCGCGCTGATTCTCCGCCCTTCTCCACATACGCGGGAAAATCTGCCTTCCTCAGACTGCCTATTCCCGCCGCGTTCCACGGTGCGTCGTTCGAGTTGTAAATCCAGCCGCTCTTAGGATTCAGCAGGTGCGGAGTTTCGTCAAGCGTCAACAGGCCGTGCCAGTCCGTCGCTGGATTGCTACCATCCACCGGCTTCGTAAAATCGAAACTGTTGTCGCGTTTGGGAATGAAGTTGGCTTGGTAATAGGCGATGTCGCCGTCGGAATCAGCGAAAATGGTGTTGTTCGACGAGTCCGCGCGCAGCTCCATTGTTTGCAGGAAAGACTTGAAGTTCGTAGCCTTGGTGCGCGTGTAAGACTGAATGAGCGCCTTGATCGGCTCCTGCATCAGTCGGATGGTCACCCACTTCGCTTTCTGCTCGCCGCCCGTTTCTTCGCCAATTACCGGCCCGTGTTCGGTGAAATACGCGGTGAATTTTCTCTCTGCCATGCCGTGGTCGGTAATATAAGGCACGGTGATTTGTTTCACGATGACCGGAAGCTCCTTATTTCCGTACTTGTAATAATAACGGCCACCCCTCTTTTCCACCGTTTCCAGGTATTCGTCGACTGCGTCCACGCCGCTCGACGTGTGCATCCAGCCGACGTGCGGATTGAACCCTTGATAAATGAAAAATTGTCCCCAGGTCACCGCGCCATACGCATCAAGGCCCTGGTCGCTCACCATTTGCAGTTCGGAACGGAAATAAAACGACGTGTGCGGATTGATCAGCAGCAGCGCATGATGATCGACCGTGTTCGAAGGCGCGATGGCCATGCCGTTCGACCCAGTCGGTTCAGGAATCGCATCCCGATTCGCAGGCCTAGCCTGCACGACCAATTCATGGCCATAGAACGCCGCAAGATGCGTAATATTCACACGCTCGATATCGCCACCGATGCTCCCTTCCGTAAAGCTCAGCGCCATCCACGGTTCGAATCTCTTGATGACCTTTGGTTTCACTTCGGGATGCTTGTAGAGGTAGTAGTTCAAGCCGTCGGCGAACGCGTTCATCAGCGTTTTCAGCCACGCCGGACTTTCCGCGTACTGCTTCTTCAAAGTTTCGGGGTCGATGAAAAGCTTCATCCGTAGATCCTGGTAAATCGCGGACTTCCCTTCCGTCTCCGCCAGCCGTCCCATGCCATTGATGTAATTTGTCTCCACGCGATTGAAGTCGTCCTCAGCCTGCGCGTATTCCATGCCAAAAACAGCGTCCGCGTCCGTTTTCCCGTAGACGTGCGCGATCCCCCAATTATCGCGGATGATGGTGACGTTCTGCGCCTCGTGCTCCCAGCGAGCGACCTCCGCCCTTTGTGCTCCCCATGCGGGGAAAGAAATGCATGCAACAGCAAAAATCAGAACAAACTTCTTCATGAGTTCCACCTTTAGCCGGGCCCTTGCCACAAAGCAGCATCCGATGATGGGCGTCTAATAGAGTTGCGAATTAAACGTGCGGAGCGAAACGTTACGCTGTACGCCATGAATTTTCAAGCGAAGGTTACAGGCCAACACAATCTCGACTGCTGAAACAAATCACATTCCGGCGCATTCGTGCCCCTGCGCAAAAGAAAATGGCCCGGGGCGACCAGAGTCCCGAGCCATTTTTCGCTTTCCGAATCTCACGCAGCGATTTGCTTGGAAATCGGCACAACTTTGATTTCCACCTTGCGCGGCATCGCCGCTGCGGCGACCGGCGCGCTGATCTCCAGCATTCCGTTGTGATATTCGGCAGTGAGTTTGTCGGCGACTACGCCCTCGGGAAGCGTGAGCGTGCGCTCGAACTTGCCGTACATGATCTCATCGTCCATCACTTCCTTGGACGTGCGAACCAATTTCCTCTCACCCTTGATGGTCAGCACGTTGTCCTTGGTATGGATCTCCACGTCTTTGGGGTCAATGCCCGGGAGCGAAACGCGACAGACGAATTTCTTGGCGTCTTTGTCGAGGTACGACTCCATTGACGGGAGGAAATCAAACATCTTGTTCGGAATGAATTGTTCCCCGAGCATTGGCTTGGCAAGAACGATACGATTGAAGATCTGGTCGAAATCCCGCCGGAAATCGAAGAGATCCTGGAAGAAAGTGTCTTGCGGAATCAGATTCGCCATTATTAATCTCCTTTCGAAATTCTATCGACCATGGAAGTTATCTTCTCCCCTTGCTTGAACATCCCCAACATTTTGTCCGAGCCGGCGAGTGCTCTGCGAAGCGTCCGGCCCTGGAGGGTCGGTGCGTCGAACAATCGGGCGCTTCAATCTGGCTTCGCGCATCGTCGCCGGCCCGGAGAGAAGTGGCAGAGATTCCTGCAAGGGTCATGCCCAAAGAACGCCCACCCCATGTAACGTTCGTTGGGCGCAGACCGCAGGCCGGCCTCATACTTTCGGGCCTGTCACCTTTTTGGCTGCTTCCCATTTGCAGTCTCCGTCTCTTCACGGCGCATTGATACATCATCCCGCACGAGCGAGGCAGTGATTGCCGGCACGGTTCGGAGTGATGGCGGTCACCCTGGAAATCCACAGGCGCAATTTCGAACTGGCAAGCATATTCATCTATCCCGACGACCGGCTCGGCTTTAGGGCGCAAACTGTCTAATGTCCCCAGTGGTGATGAACGGCAAGAGAATATTTGCATCCTACGTATTCGCGAAAAATAAGCAGTGGTTGGGCTAAAGCGGCGTGCAGGTGTACCGCGCTCTGCATCTTGAGGACTAAAACTTGGCTGAACCAATCGAGCAGGACAAGCGCGAAGCAAAAGAGTGCCACGGCAGCGAACACAAGGCTAAACAGAAACAGCGCGGCGAGCATCTCCTGAACAATATAGACTCGCAGAACTAGGAAAACGCTCAACGCCGCCACAAGTGCCGCGATTCCCCCATGGATAAATTTCGAAATCATAAATCCCCCAGTTACCCCCCGCCCATCCCAAATCCCTATGGCCTTTTGTGCCCGCGCGGGCTGCGGACAGAATTACCGTACCTCGCGCCCGGCTCGTCGCATGCGACCAGCGTCACTGCTTGACGTGATGAGCGTCACAGCGTGCAAGAACGGCAAGGAGCTAACTGGACTCGTGTAGGAGGTGAATAATGAAACCGATAATGAAACCGGTCACCGCGAGCACTCACGCTCAGTTCAAGAACATCCTCTTCACCACCGATTTTTCAGACGCTGCCAAAATCGCAGCTCCCTATGCCGCCGAGTTGGCCAGGCGTTATGGCGCGAAGCTTTACGCTTTGCATGTGCGCCCGCCGATCGACAACACCGCAACGCTGCCGGAAAACTGGAGAGCTCTGGAGAAGGTCGCCGAGATCGAAGCGCAACGGGAGAAATTTGCTCTCGTCCACACGTTCGAGGGCTTGCACCCGGAAATCATGATCCATGACGGAGATCTTTGGCCCAACATTAAGGCCGCCATTCAGGAACACGACATCGACTTGATCGTGATGGGTACTCGCGGACGCTCTGGAATCGGAAAATTCCTGTTGGGCTCCGCAGCCGAAGAGATTTTTCGGCAGGCGCCGTGCCCCGTACTGACCGTCGGCCCGCACTCCCCTGTCGTACCGAAGAGTAACGGTGAGATTACGCGCATTTTGCTGGCCACGGATTTTGGCCCCGAATCGCTGGCCGCGGCCAACTATGCCATTTCGCTCGCACAGGAATGTCAGGCGTACTTGACTCTGCTCCATGTGATTAACGCACCGAAAACCGGCGACTTGGTTCACCCGTCTGAACTGTCGTCATCGTCCGAGAGGATGTTGCGCCATCTGGTGCCGCCGCAAGCCGAACTCTGGTGCGTGCCCGACTATGTTGTGGAATACGGCGCGCCAGCCGAAAAGATTTTAGAGGTTGCGGCCAAGCGCAACGCAGAGTTGATCGTCCTCGGAGTGCGCAAGCCGACCGGCCTTTACGGAGCGGCCACGCACTTGCCAATGGCCATCGCGCACAAAGTGGTTTCGCTCGCACCGTGCCCGGTCCTGACGGTGCGTGGCTGAGTCGTATAGGATTCACGGGAAAGCGTCATGTTGATCCAGGAAATGACTCGCAAGGCGAGTCTGGACCTGCTGGCGCGAACGCATCTCGGTAGACTGGCGTGCACGCAAGGTCCTCAGCCTTATATCGTCCCAATTTATTTTGTCTACGACGCCCACTACATTTACAGCTTCTCTACCGTTGGACAGAAAATCGAGTGGATGCGTGCCAACCCAGTGGTATGCGTGGAAGCAGATGAGGTGGTGACCCCAACACAGTGGCAGAGTGTCGTCGTCCTCGGTCGTTATCAGGAACTCCCCAATACGCCTGAATGGCACGATGCGCAGTTATTTGCATACAAGCTGTTGCACCAAAAAGCTATGTGGTGGGAACCCGGTTACGCGAGAACCATTGTCAATGGCGTGGAGCGGCCCTTGGTTCCGGTCTTCTATCGCATTCTCGTTGAGCAGATCACTGGTCACTGCGCCAGTCCTGAGCCTGGGCACGCGGTCTGAGATAAATTGTTGATCCCGTCGGCCCACCAGCAGCCCCGGCGGTTGACGTCCTCAGAAACGCGCAGTATTATCCGCGCGTCTAATTACCCTTCAATTCAAAAGAGGGAAACAAATCATGTCAAAGCGAGTCGCTTTGCTGGCATCGATCGCGGTCGTGTTGTCGCTCGCCAGTGCGAGCTTTTTATTCGCGCAAAGAACGCGCGGCAACAACTCTTCCACGCCGTTTGGCCAACTGCGTTTCCGTTACATCGGCCCGGTGGGCAACCGCACCATCGCGGTGGCGGGCGTGCCCGGCGATCCGAATATTTATTACGTCGGCGCGGCTTCCGGCGGAATTTTCAAGACCACCGACGGCGGAATTCACTGGGACCCGATTTTCGACTCGCAGGACGTTTCCTCGGTTGGCGCGATAGCCGTCGCCGCCACGGATCCGAATATCGTATGGGCAGGGACGGGAGAACCTTATATTCGCAGCCATATTTCCATCGGAGACGGAATTTATAAATCAATGGACGCGGGCCACACGTGGACGCACATGGGCCTGGAAAACACGGGCCGCATCGCCAACGTGATTATTGATCCGCGCAACCCGGACGTCGTCTTCGCATGCTCGCTGGGAACAGCGTACGGCCCGCAGCCGGAGCGCGGCGTGTTTCGGACGACGGACGGCGGCAAGACTTGGGAGAAAACTCTTTTCGTCGACGAGAACACAGGCTGCGGCGACCTCGCCATCGATCCAAACAACTCGCGCGTGCTCTTTGCGGGCATGTGGCAACTTGTGATTCACACTTGGGGACGCACCAGCGGCGGTCCCGGAAGCGGAATTTTCAAATCAACTGACGGCGGCGTCACATGGACGCGCCTCGAGGGGCACGGACTGCCCGATTCACCGGTGGGCAGAATCGCCGTGCGCGTGGCTCCCAGCGATTCCAACCGCGTCTACGCCCTGATCGAGACGGGCGACGGCGTCCCGATGGACGGCAAGCCGACGCAGCGCGGACAGCTTTGGGTATCGGACGACGGCGGCGCGAACTGGCAAGTTGTGAGCTATGACCGCCAGCTTCGTGGACGCACGCACTATTACACGCGCGAAGAAATCTCGCCGGACAACGAGAACGAAGCCTACTTCTTCTCTGCTGCCTTTTCGAGGACGCTCGACGGCGGCAAGACGCTCACACCAATGCCTGCCAGCCCCGGCGGCGACAATCACGAAATGTGGATTGATCCGACGAATGGAAATCGCATGGCGGTTGTGAACGATGGCGGCGTCAGCATTTCCATCAACCACGGCCGTACATGGGATCACATTCAACTTCCCATCGCGCAGATTTACCACGTCACCGTGGACGATCAGATTCCCTACAACGTTTACGGCAACAAACAGGACGGCGGCTCCTATCGCGGGCCCAGCAACAGTCTGCAATTCGGTTTCTTCGGTGGACGCGGGCCTGGCCCCATTTCGCGCAGCGCGTGGAGCTCGCTCGCCGGAGGCGAGAGCGGTTTCGCAACCGTGGACCCAGTGGACAACAACATCGTCTGGAACAGCGGGACAGGCTCGGGCAGCGTCGGCGGAACGGTGATTCTCGACAACGTCGCGAATCGGCAGGCGCGTGAAGTGGAAGTATGGCCCGAAACCACGAACGGATCGCCCGCCGCTGACGTCAAATATCGTTTCAACTGGGAATTCCCCATCGCCATATCGCCCGAGGACCACAACAAGGTTTACACCGGCAGCCAGTACGTCCACATGACCACGGACGGCGGCAACAGCTGGCAAGTTATCAGCCCCGATTTGACTCGCAATGACAAGAGTAAAATGGGAATCTCCGGCGGCCTCACTCCCGACAACATCGGCGTCGAATATGCCGGCGTTGTTTTTTCCATCGCCGAGTCGCCGAAACAGGCGGGCGTGATCTGGGCCGGCACGAATGACGGCCTGGTGCAAATCACGCGCGACGCCGGGAAGCATTGGACGAATGTCACCGCCAATATTCCCAATCTGCCCGAGTGGGGAACGGTGAGCAACATCGAGGCGTCGCGTTACGATGCGGGCAAGGCTTACATCACCGTCGATTTTCACCAGATGAACAATCGCGATCCGTTTGTTTATAAAACAAGCGATTACGGCAAAACCTGGACGCTAATCACAAACGGCATTCCGCACAGCCCCTTGAGCTACGCGCATTGTGTTCGCGAAGATCCCGTGCGCAAGGGATTGCTGTATCTCGGCACCGAGAATGCGCTCTACGTTTCGTTTGACGACGGCGACAACTGGCAGCCGCTGCAGTCCGGCTTGCCGCACGCTCCCGTCTACTGGATTGCCGTGCAGGAGCGCTTCCACGATCTCGCGCTGGCGACTTACGGACGCGGCTTCTGGATCTTGGACGACATCTCTCCGCTGCAACAAATGACGCCCGAAGTGCGTGCGTCCGATGCGCATCTTTTTGTGCCGCGTGACGCTTATCGTTTCCGCAACGTCACCGAACCTGCCTCCGTAACTTACGATCCAACAGCCGGGCACAATCCGCCGTTCGGCGCGGTGATCAATTACTATTTGAAGTCTGCGACAAAGGACGCCGTGAAAATCGAAATCGCCGATGCGAGTGGCAAGACCGTGCGCACCGTCGACGGAACAAAAAATACCGGAATCAACCGTATCTGGTGGGATATGCGATTCGATCCGGGTAAACCCTTCCATCTGCGCACGAGTCCGCTCTACGCGCCAGAAGTGACCGTTGGTCCGGAAGGCTGGCGGCCCGCTCCCGGCGTGGAACCTGTTGGACTGCTCGCAATGCCCGGAACCTACACCGTGAAATTGCTCGCCGGAGGAAAGGAATACACGCAGAAGCTGCGGATTCTAAAAGATCCGCACTCTACCGGCACCGAAGCCGACATCCAAACGCAAACAAAACTCGTCGAACATCTCCAGGACGAACTGAACACGATGGCGGATGCCGTGAATCAACTCGAATCCGTGCGGGCGCAGCTCAATCAACTGGGAACCCAGCTCGGAGACGATGCGAATTCGAAATCCATTCGCGACGCCGCCACCGAGTTGAACAACAAGCTCACCGATTTTGAAGGCCATCTGTTGCAGCTCAAAGCGACCGGCCGCGGACAGGACGATGTGCGCTGGGAGTCGATGCTCGTCGAGAAACTCGCCTATCTCGCGCGCCAACTCAGCAGCACCGATTTCCCGCCCACCACGCAGCAGGTCGCTGTTGCTGACGAACTCAGCAAGAAGGCGGAACAGTATCGCAACGAAGATCAGCAGCTTATGTCGAAAGACGTTGCCGCCTTCAATTCCATGCTTCGACAACGCAACGTTGCAAACATAATTGTCAAAACGCCATGAGCGTTGCGGCTGCTGCCGCTCGCCCACAGTGAGGTGCGGGTGACTCCCGCGCCTCGCGCCGTTATGTTTTCATCTTGAAATGTTCGGCTCGATTTTTTGCGGTCAATAGGCGTAAAATCCGCGCAGAGGCCATTGCGTTGAGTCAAACCTGTGCGCACGTCAAGGAAATCCAGAAAGTCACGCCCAGCGGCAAAGGCTGCAAGGAATGCCTGCTGATGGGCGACACATGGGTGCATCTTCGCCTGTGCCTGATCTGCGGCCACGTCGGCTGCTGCGATTCGTCGAAGAATCGCCACGCCACAAAACATTTCCATTCCACGAAACACCCAATCATTCAATCCTTCGAGCCTGGCGAAGATTGGCGCTGGTGCTACGTCGACGAAATAATGATGGACTGACGCAATGCCACGCCGCACCGAAACCGCATGACTCCCCAGCCAAAATCCGCTTCGACTGTGCCGTCAAAATATGCCGAGGATCTTTTCTGGCCCGCGTTGCCGGTGAAGGAGTGGGAAGCCACGCGCGCGACGCTGCATATGTGGACGCAAATGGCCGGCAAAGTCCGCCTCGCGCTCACGCCGCTCGTCAATCATTGGTGGAATGTTCCGCTCTACGTCAATAGTCGCGGCCTCACCACTTCGGCGATTCCCTACGGCAAAGGCGCGTTTGAAATCCAATTCGATTTTCTGCGACACATTCTCAAAATTCAAACCTGCGACGCTCAGACGCGCATAATTGAATTAAGGCCACGTTCCGTCGCCGATTTTTACCGCGAATTCATGAAAGCCCTCGCTTCCCTCGACATTCGCGTGAAAATCTGGCCCATGCCCGTGGAAATTCCCAATCCCATTCGCTTCGACCTGGACACCGTACACGCTTCCTACGATCCCGATTACGCCAACCGTTTCTGGAGGGTACTGATGAGCACGGAGGCGGTGCTGCAGGAATTTCGCGCGCGCTTTATCGGCAAATCGAGTCCTGTGCATTTTTTCTGGGGAAGTTTCGACTTGGCGGTCACGCGATTCTCGGGTCGGCGCGCGCCACAACGGCCCGGAGCGGACTTCATGACGCGCGAGGCCTATTCGCATGAAGTGAGCAGCGTCGGATTTTGGCCCGGAAACGAAGGCGTGATCGACGCCGCGTTTTACGCCTACGCCGCTCCCGAACCGTCCGGCTTCAAACAAGCGAATGTGCGTCCCGCGGCCGCTTACTATGGCGCGGAGCTATCCGAATTTTTCCTTCCGTACGAGGACGTGCGCAAGACCGCGTCTCCTCGCGACGCGCTTCTCGACTTTTGCGAAAGCACTTACGACGCGGCCGCATCCCTGGGCAACTGGGACCGCGCCGCCCTCGAACGCCCCGCATAAATTATTTTTTCGTGTGGGAGCGCAAAAACGAAGTACTACTGACTGGCGTGTGACGGCGCGAGCGATGCGGATGCCGTTTGCGGGAAGCGTCGCGCAAGCCACGCTCGCGCTTCCTTCGGATGGTAATTGAACGGGCCCAGCCCGCCGCGATACACAATTTTCCCTGATTCATCAATGATGTAAATCCGCTCCGGCCAGCCGCCATACGTGTGATCAGCGGCATCATTCATCGTGTCGATCGCGATGGGAATCGGGTAATGGAAGCGCGTCACGAAGTCGTTGGCGATGGCCACGCGCTGCGGAAACGTTCGCGGCTGCACGTAGCAAATATTTTGATCGACGTTCGATTTCATCTGCCATTCATCCTGCGGATGCGCTTCGCGGATGTAGACCGTCAGGAAATCGGCGCGATCTTTATATTGGTCGTAAATCTTGACGAGATTTCCAATCTCGCGGCGGAAAGGCGGTCAAGTGTAGCTGCCGAATATCAGGACCAGCGGGCGTTTGCCGATGCGCTCGTGCAAGTAAAAAGCGGTGCGCCCATCGAGCGAATAAACTCGCGCGTCGGGAGCGCGCTCGCCCACCCGCAAATCGCCTTCATGCCACTGCGGCAGCGCGTAACGCAGAAATCCGTAAACGTCGCGCGGCCCGCCCATGAAATGCGCCAGCACGAAATACGCCGCCAGCAGCAGCAATGCGAAGCCGCCGAGCGCCCATTTCCACACGCGCTTCCTTCGAGACGTTTCGTTGACTGTCATTGGGCCTGGTGGCGGAAGCTTAACCGGACGTAGCTCCGGTGTCAACGCAGGCTGAGCCTCGGGAAAATAGCTCGGTCGCGCCGGTAAACAGTGCTATCTGATCGCACCTCGCACGGCTGCGGAATCCGGCGGTTCCAGGTCAGTGTCGCAAATCAAGCACGTTCGGGAGTATGGCTCACCCCCAACCTCAGGCAGCACCATCTCGCGCTCACAGCGAGCACAGTACAGTTTCATCGTCAAACCCTCGGGTAATTCACGATACCCAGCAAATCGAAATGAAAGAGTTCCGGTCCCTTCGCTAATGATCGGAATCTCTTGCCGATAATCTCCGAATTCACTTTGCGGAAGGACGAAGATGACTTCGTCCTTGTCGCCATGGTGCACAGTTTTCTCAACGTGGGCTCGGCGCATATTCAGCGCGCCAAAGACTGGTGACAAGAATCTTATCGGTACTGAAAGAATCACCAACAACACCGGTTCGAGAATCACAGGCGCTAGTTGGGCAAGTGCATTGCCAAGGGCCATCGCCCCGGCGTCGGCGAACGCAGACGACGTTGAGTCGGTGTCGTGATAGCTGCCATCTATTACACTCACCGCAACGTCGGTCAGCCCGAAACCAGAAAAGCCGCGGGCAGCAACGTCGAGGACGCCGGTTTCCACATGCGCGATGAAGGGAGAGGGGATGCGATCTTGCTCGGTGACACGATCTACAAATGAGAAACCTTGACCTCTTTCAATAGGCTCAACCAAGACCTCGACGTACGCGTATTCGCTGCCGGCGGACTGACGAATTACTCTCCCTTGACCGGTACCCGGAGTTCGGACGGTTTCGCGGTATTGCAATCGACCCGACATTGACGATTTCTGCATGCCGCTAACCCCGTCCGCTAAAGCCCTCACCCCTTAGACCACTCCGAAAGGCATCCTTTCAGTAGCGATTCGCGGCGGGCACAGGCTCGCCTTTCACAATTACCGCGCGAACTTTTTCGAGCGCGTGAATGTCCTCAAGCGGATTGCCTTCTGTCGCCACGATGTCACCCTCTTTGCCGACCGCAATCGCACCCACATCATCCAGGCCCAACAAATCCGCCGACGCTTTGGTGCCGAAGAAAAGCGCCTGCTGCGGCGTGGCGCCAAAGCGCACGTCGGTCATGATTTCGTCGCGCACCGTACCCTTGCCCGGCTCGTAACTTTGGTCAGACCCTGCGGCGATTTTCACGCCGGTGCTGAGCGCGGCTTTGAATCCTTGCAACTCGCCCTGCCAAATCAAATTGGCTTTGCGAATCGCGTAATCCGCCATGTGCATTTTCGGCCCGTTCTCGACGATATTGTTTGCGATGTAGAGCGTCGGCGTCAAGTAAACGCCATGGTCCTTCATGTAATTTGCCGCGTCCTTGTCGAGGCCCGCGCCGTGCTCGATGGAATCTACGCCCGCATGCAGCGCGGCCCAAATCGTCGGGAGATTTTCGTCGTGCGCCGCCACTTTCACGTGCGCGGCGTGCGCTTGCTCAACGATAACTTTCAGTTCTTCCGGAGAAACCTGTTCCGCCAGCGGCGAATCAAGCGGTGAAAGCACGCCGCCCGAAGCGAGAATCTTGATCACCCGCGCGCCGTATTTGAGCTGCCAATGAACAGCCGCCTCTGCGTCAGCCGGAGAATTGATGAAACCATTTTCCGGCGTGTAATAATTTTCGGGAGTCAGGTCTGGCGGGAAATCATAGAAATCGCCGTGTCCGCCAGGAATGGAAATCGCGTGCGCCGCGGGAATCAGATGCGGGCCGGGAATCGTGCCTTCTTCGATCGCGTCCTTGAGCGCAACGTCGACGAAGCCGCCGCTGCCCAGCACTCGCGCGGCCACCACGCCCGAATCGAGCGCGTACGCCATGGCTTTTGTGGCGCGAATCGTCGCCAGCGGCAACGAAGGATATTTTCCGCGCGGGCCCGTCCAGATGTGAATGTGCGCGTCGATTAACCCCGGAATGCACGTGTACTTCGAGAGATCTTCCTGCTGAGCTCCGGCAGGCGCGGTCAAGCCGTGCCCCACGGCGGTGATTTTCCCCGACGTGATGATAACGTCGCCGCCGTCAATGGCCGGCTGGTCCGCGGCGGCGATTAATTTCCCGCAGGCCACAAATGTCGTCGTGGACTTCGACGTCGGAGCCGTTGGCATCTTGTCAGAGTCCTGCGCTGTCGCGCTTCGCCCCACGAACGTCAGCAAAACCAGCACGCCAAGAATTGCGATTCCCCGCTTCATCATTCTTCCCCCTGAACTCTTCGCATTGTGATTGCTCCATTCCCACGGCCGCGCGCCGCGCCATGGCGGAAGTCGCGGAAGGTTATTCCGGACGCCGCGCCGTGTCAATGCGAACCTCGACCGGAATGCAAAATCCACGGTTGAACAAACTCCCCTCGCGTGATATGCAAAGATGCGGAAGAATTCCGCTCAGGCGTAAGGAACAAACGGAAAAACACTCGGTCTGATACTCCGATGATGGGAGAACCACATTGAAGATTTGGAATTGTCGACTGGCATTTTTGCTATTCGCTGCGACGCTATCCTATCGCGGCGCACTTTTCGCACAGACGCCGCGTGCCGCCGCGCCCGCGCAAACGTGGCCCACGCATGAAGGCGATTTTGTGGTCCACAATTTTCATTTTAACGATGGCGAAACGCTGCCGGAGTTGCGTTTGCATTACACCACGCTCGGCACTCCGCATCGCGATGCCAGCGGCCGCGTCACGAACGCGGTGCTGATCATGCACGGCACCGGCGGCACAGGACACCAGTTCCTGCGTCCCGTATTCGCCGGCGTGCTTTTCGGGCCCGGGCAATTGCTCGACTCGTCCAGGCATTTCATTATTCTTCCCGACGACATCGGCCACGGAAAGTCGAGCAAACCGAGCGACGGCCTGCGCACGAAGTTTCCGCATTACGATTACGCGGACATGGTGAAGGGCGAATACGATCTAGTCACCGAGGGCCTGCATGTAAATCATTTGCGTCTCGTAACGGGCACATCCATGGGCTGCATGCATACGTGGTTGTGGGGAGAGACGTATCCAAAATTCATGGACGCGCTGATGCCGCTCGCGTGTCTGCCGATCCAAATCGCGGGACGCAATCGCATCGACAGAAAAATGATCATGGACCTCATCCGCGACGATCCTGCCTGGGACGGCGGTAATTACACAACCGAGCCAATCAACGGCCTGCGCGCCGCGCTGGATGTGGAACTGCTGATGGTCAGCACGCCGCTTTACTGGCAGAAGGAATATCCCACGGCGGAGGCGGCCGATGCGTTTCTGGATCGCCATCTCGACAGCGCGCTCAAGAGTGTGGACGCGAATGATTTGCTCTATGCGTTCGATGCTTCGCGCACTTACGATCCGTCGCCAAACCTCGGCAAAATCCAGGCTCCGTTGCTGGCGATCAACTCGGCGGATGATTTCGTGAATCCGCCGGAGCTGCATATCGACGAGGTTCTAATTCACAAAGTGCCGCACGGCCGGTTTGTGCTGCTGCCCATCACCAGCGAAACGCGCGGCCATGGAACGCACACGCTCGCGGCCGTCTGGAAAAACTATCTGGCGCAACTGCTCGCCGAGAGTCGCCACTAACCTTTTCGATCCGATTATTTGCGGGCGCCTTACAGTGAAATCAGGAGCGAATTACAGTTCATTTGTGTTTGCGGGGAGGGCCGCTACTGTCTATAATTGAACACGTAAGAAGTTTCCAACCCCGGCCCTCGCAGCGATGCTGCGTCGAGACTCAGAGTTTTTCTCGAGAGCCATAGCGTGGAAATCGAACGCAGGCAACACGAAAGACAGAAACTTTATTCGCCGGAATATTTCGACATGGGCGCCGAAAATGGCGGCATGATCGTGGATATCAGCGAAGATGGCCTGGGATTTCAAGCCGTGGGCCGTGTCGAAAAGGGCGCCGAGATCGCGGTTTCGTTTTCGCTGGGCGCCGGATATCGCATTTCAGCCCACGCGCGCATTGCATGGGTGGGCGCAAACGGGAATTCCGGCGGCACCACGTTCACCCGCCTCCCCGCCGACTCGCGCAGCATCATTCGCGAGTGGGTGACGAAGACGGCGGAAGCAGAGGCGGCGCGTGAAGCCGCTGCCGCTGTCCAGGCAGAAATCACCGCCCCGGAAAGTGGAACCGAAGAAGCTCCGCTCATCATTGAGCGCCTCGAGAATCCTCGCGCGCCGCTCTCCGTGCCGGCGCCTTCCGTGGGACTCGCAACCGAAACGCTTGTCGCAGCCGAACCACCCGTAGAGCCTGTCGATCCGCCCACGCAAGAAGCTATCCAGCCCGAAATTCCGGCGCCTAAACCGCTCGCGGCGCAACCTGACATTTCTTCCGCAATTATTTCGCAACCAATTATTCCGCAGGATGTTCAGTCGGATGTCACGGCCGCTGCCGAGCCGCTTGTCCAGTCAGTTGTCCTGCCAGTTGCGCCGCCCGCGGCAAAGCCTGTTGCGGAGCCAGTTATTGAAAAAACGTTTCAGCGAAATCCTGAGCCGCTTCTTTCCGCAGGCGTTCAGCGTGATATCGCGTCAACTGCACAGGCTCATTTGCAACGGGATCTCCAAACGAGTGTTGAGTCAGTTTCGCACCCGGACATTCAGGGAGCGCCTCCCGAAATTCCCCCACCAGTTGCTCCTAAACTTTCCGCTCAAGCTCCCGAGAACAAGCCGAGAGTAAGGCAGACTCCAGCCGCGCCCCCGCGGCTCGAGCCCTCGCGGCCTTTGTTCCCACCGCGAAACACAGGAGAACTTTTTTCACGTTCGCCCTGGATCTCCGGACAGTCCCTTCCCGAGGAAGAGCGCAGCCACAAAGGGCTGGTCGCCGTGATTGTCATCTGCCTGATCGTCGCAGCGTCGGTTGCGAGCGTGCCGTATATCCGTTCGCATCGCCAGCAAATTGGCGCGCGGATCGAAGGTATGGGCAGAAGCGTTGCCGGCGAGCCGCCGGAAAATGCGTCCGCGCCATCGCAGCAGCCTTCACAGCAATCTGCACAACAGCCATCGCAACAAACTTCACAACCTTCGCCGCAGACCGGAGCACGGCATTCCAGCACGCCATCATCGTCAGGCGGCACAATTCCCGCCAACCCATCTTTGCCAGTTACAAGATCCTCGCAGGCGTCCGCGCCTTCCGCTTCCGCGGCAGCGCCCGCGCCGCAGCTTCATCCCAGCGTCCCGCCGGCCAGTGCAAGTTCTGGCAGCACCGCTCAAAATCCTCCCGTTGCGTCATCCCTGTCGGCGATCGCTCCCGCGGCCGGTTCCACGGATCTTCCCGCGGTTGCGGGGCAAAGCGAATTTCAGCAAGCGCAAAGATATTTGAAGGGCACTGGCAGTGTCTCTGCCGATCCCGCCGAAGCTGTGGAATTATTTTGGCGGTCACTGGAAAAGGGCAATATCGCTGCGGCGATTCCGCTCGCCGACCTCTACTTGGAGGGCAAGGGAGTTTCGCGGAGCTGTTTGCAGGCGCGAATCCTGCTGACCGCCGCCTCCAACAAAGGCAACGCCGAAGCCACCCAAAAACTGGGCCAGTTGCCCGAAAACTGCGAATAATTGCGCCGTGCTTTCGTCAAGAATTAATCCGCGAAGTACCTGTCCCTCCGTACAGTAGCAGGGTCAGTTCCCTTTCCGCACTGTTCAACGGTGAACTTCTTGCGCGCGGCCTCTTCGGCCCGCACAATCGGGGTGTTGCCGCCGTTTCGCTTGCGCTTCTGGCGCGCAGCACACAAATTTTCTGTTTTCGTTCGTAGGAGAATTGTTAGATGTCCCTGTCTAAGACATTGCCGAAAACGATGTTGGCCGCAACGTTTGACGATGCGGACGAGCGCCGTGGCGGCCTTCGCTATCAAATCACTGTAGGCGCCGAAGTCATTGAGCTGATTTCAGGCACGCGCTTTTCCACGCGCACCACGGATCTCGGCCCCGGCGGCTGTTTCGTCGACACATTGATGCCGCTTCCCGTGGGCTCAAGCGTGCGCGTGCGTCTTCATAAAGACAATGTGTCGATAGAGGCTCTTGGCACGGTGACGTACTCGCAGTCAGGCCTGGGGATGGGCGTGGCTTTCGACGCCATGCCGCCCGAGCGAGCGCGCGCGTTGGACGCGTGGTTAGTGGAACTCACCGCCGCGAAGCCTCCCAGCTTCGATGCTTCTCAAGCACCGACCCGAGCGCCCGCAAAACAGGTGCCTGCGGACACAGCCCAAAAGCTGGTTCGGCTGCTCGTCAAGCGCGGGGTGATCAGCGAGGCTGACGCAGCGGCGCTGTTCACCGACGCGACTCTGTAATCCTCTTCTTCGGCTTTCAACTTCCCCATATAATCGAGCGCGGCCTGTTTATTCCGAGCCACTGCGATGGCATCGAATATCTTTGCAAGTTCGCGAGCTGATAAAGAAACGCGGCTGCTTCAATTCGTTTGTGACGCGAATGAAGATACGCCGGCGCGCGGAAACGTGATTCGCATGCTTGCGGATTACGCGTGGCTCGACGCGGATAACGAAATTCTGTTCGAAGCGATCCGGCGACTTTTCGCGCAGAGTTCGCACAACATTCTGGCCCATCTTCCCGCTGAATTGACGCGGCGCGGATTCCCGGACTTGCCGTGGAACCCGCTGAACCAGCGCTCGCGACTTACGGGCGTCGAGGCTGCCGAGCTGGCTGGCGAATTACTTCGCGCAGCAAACTAAGCATCGGCAATCGCGATGCGTTTAGTGATGCACGAGGATGGCTTGGGCCGTCTCACAACCAATGACATTGCCTTCATAAATCAAGCCGCGCTGATCGCTGAAAAATGAAAACTGGCATTTGTCCTTTAAATTGCGCAGCGATAATTCGTAACTTTGACCGTCGGCGGCGACGATCATGGCGAGCGTCCAGCCGGGAACGACTTCAGGGCCCTCGCTTAGATTCAGGTTGCCAAACATCAGCCCCAGCTTTTCGTGCTTCGCGATAATGCCCGAGCGGTAGAGTTCAGGCCATGTCGCATAACCGCCATGCGCGCTCTTGTATTCCGCTTCTGCTGTGTTAATCAGCCGCACGACGTTGACGCCCGTTGTGCGTACTGCGTTTGGCGCCTGAAACACCATCGGATCATGCGGGACGACGGGCGCGGGTTCCCTCGCTTGCGCCATCGCCAACGCCGCGCACGCCAAGGCGCCCGCAGCGAGAATCGTAATTGCAGTTCCCCGGAGTTTGTTCATCGCACCTCCTCCTTTAGAGTAACCCTATCCTCACGAGACACAGGACCGACCTCAGGGGGTAAAGTCCCTATAAGGGATACGCCATTCGGCACGGCTGAAACCGTGCTTTGACGAAAGCTGGATTTGCGAAGTCGGTTCATGACTTTTACAGATTCAAGATTTCGAAGTCGTCGTTCGCGCTGGCTAGTGATTTGGTTTTGCGATGCGAAGCACCGGGCGCGGCGTTGTCGGGGATGGCCCAATTTCCGGGGATGCGATGGCCGCACTTGGGGCATGCGCCGTCGACGACGCGAAACTGCAGCACATTGTGCCAGGAACGCTTGACGAGGAGCTCGCCGCATTTTGGGCAGGAAGTGTTCGCGGCATCGCTGAAAATATTCCCTTCGTAGACGTAATGCAATCCCGCGTCGAGAGCAATTTTGCGCGCGCGGTGCAATGTTTCCGGAGGCGTGCGCGGCTTGTCGCGCAATTTGAAATCGGGATGAAATGCAGTGAAATGCAGAGGCACGTCGGGTCCAAGATTTGCAAGAATCCAGTCGGCGAGTCTCCGCGTTTCTGTTTCGTCATCATTGAGAGTGGGGATCATCAAATTTGTGAGCTCGAACCAGACATTCGCCTCGTTCTTCAGGCGCAGGAGCGTTTCGAGGACGGGTTCGAGATGCGTCAGCGTGATTCTGCCGTAGAACTTTTCGGTGAAGGCTTTCAAATCCACATTTGCGGCATCGATATGATCGTAAACGTCGTGGAAGGCTTCGCGCGTGATGTAACCGTTCGTCACCATCACGGTTTTTAGGCCGTGTTTGTGCGCCACTTCGCAAATGTCGATGACGTACTCGGCCCAGATGGTGGGCTCGTTGTAAGTGAACGCGATCGAGGGGCAGTCGTGGTGGATGGCGAGTTCGACGACTTGCGCGGGTTCGAGATGCGTCGAATGCACTTGATCGCTGCGCGACTTCGAGATGTCCCAGTTCTGACAGAAGAAGCAGCCCATGTTGCATCCCGCCGTACCGAGGGAAAGAATTCTTGTGCCAGGTAAAAAATGGTTGAGCGGTTTTTTCTCGATGGGATCAATTTGAATCGCGGCGGGCGATGCGTAACCCCGACTATAAAGCTTTCCGCCTTGATTGACGCGGATGAAGCAGAAGCCCGTTTGCCCGTCTCCGATATGGCAGTGGCGCGGGCAGAGATAGCAATGCACTTTGCCGCTGGCGTCAACGTCCCACCAACGGGCTTCGTGAAGCGAATCGGATTTTTGGAGAATGTTGAGACGGCTCATTTTTAGTCTGCCGTAATGTTTTGCATCCGCCCGCGGCGGCCGTTTTCTCCGAAAAAGATTAAGCGACAATTACCTCTTTTCCTGCGCTGCAGCAAACGCGCGAGGATCGAAAACAGTCTGGATTGAAGTTATCTTTCCATCTTTAACCTGGTACCAGGAGCAGAAAAACGTAGTCACAGCCTGAGTAGCAAAATCGTAAAGCAGGCAAACATCATTCCCGTCCACAAAAATTTTCTTGATGTCATACTTTCCGCGCTGATTCTCCATCATTTTAAGAAACTCGTCCGGACCCCGGAACGCTTCGCCGGCAGGTCCCTTGACTAAGAGAGTATCGGGCAAACACTTTCGAGCAGCCGCATAGTCCCTATTGTCCATTGCCTTGATATAAGACATGACGACTTCTCTTGCGCTCAGAACCATGTGCCAATCACCTCCGTCACGTTAGCTCCGTTTAACTCAATTCATATGGTCGATCCGCTCAGTCTCGCGCTCAAGACCGAGAGAACCGAACCTTTCCCAGAATTATTTTAGGTCTCTGTACGATCAAAAAGCGCCGCTTGCGAAATGTGGTTTTTGTACCGATTAGAATTGGCACCGCTCCTTTGTTTTGTGCGAGTTACGAGAAATTCTAATAATTTGTTGTACCGATTAGAAATGGCCGAATTTGGGCTGGCTTGTGACTCTGAAGTGGGGGATGCAACGCGCGAGCCATTCTGCTTCTGCTGCTGCATTGCCGCTGGCATCGAACTGCTGCCTCTGAAAGAGCGTAGCACAATGGCGGGAGTTTGTCAGAAGCAGTGGCTGTGGAAGAACTGCCCGCGGGTTGCATCCGGTGTGGCATGGGCGCATCCTATGGCGAGCGGGCGGAAGGCCGCAACCTTTTGAATTTCCCAAATTGAGGAGGAAAAAATGGCAATACGAGATGGAATTTTACCTGAATTCGATCACGAAATAGGGAATACGCGAAAAGTGCTGGAGCGCGTCCCGGAAGGAAAGCCGGACTACAAGCCTCACGAGAAATCGATGCCGATGGGACGGCTCGCGGGACACTTGGCGGAGCTCCCCGGCTGGGCGAAGGAGACAATTCTGCAGAATTCCATCGAGATTCGCCAGGGAGATCCAAAGAATGTGCCGCTGGTGATGGGCTCGCGGAAGCAATTGCTGGAGGAGTTCGACAAGCGCGCGGCGGCGGGGCGTGTGGCGATTGCGGGAGCGAGCGATGAGGAGTTGATGAAGCCGTGGTCGCTGATCGCCAACGGCAAAACAATCTTTACCCTCCCGAAGATTGCGGTGTTACGCGGCTTCGTGATGAATCACATGATTCATCATCGCGCGCAGCTCGGTGTGTATCTGCGACTGAATGATGTGCCGGTGCCGTCGATTTACGGGCCTTCGGCGGATGAGCAGGTGTTTTAGCCGAAGATGCAGCTATTCAGCCGCAGAAACGATGACGCACGATTCAAAGAACAAACGGCCGCCGGAACGTGATTACTCGCACCGGTTGTTGGTCGATAAGCTGGGCGTGAAGGCTGGGCAACGCGTCGCCGTGCTGGGTGTCGAGTCCGCTGAATTCCTCGCTGATTTGAGCGCCCGCGTACCGGAGTACTCGCGCGGGAAACGCATCGCCGATGCCGATCTGATTTTCTTTTCCGCGGAGGCTCGCGGCGACCTTTCGCGGCTGGAATCGCTGGCGCGTTCGATCCAGAAAAACGGCGCGATCTGGGTGGTTTATCCCAAGGGCCAGCCGCACATCCGCGAAATCGACGTGATTCAAGCGGGAAAAGCAGCGGGCCTAACGGACAATAAGGTTTGCAGTTTTTCAACCACGCACACTGCTCTGCGGTTCGTGATTCCGATCGCAGAGCGGTGACAATTCACAAACGCGCAAATTTCGCGATTCAAAAACGCGAATTACGTTTTTGCGCGCGGCGAAGTTCGGCGGCCCAAGCGGCGAAGCTTTTCATTCTGGCGCGCTCGCGCCACATGAGATGCAGGAATTTGCGCGCGTCGAGTTTATCGGCTTCCGCGCCGAAAAAAGTCTCCATGCGCCACTGCAAATACGGACTTCGCCAAGGGCGCAGGCGGTACCCTTTGGCAACCATCCAGTAATAGCGCAACGCGTTGAGCATCCGACCTCTACTGGGCAAAAAGCGTGCTGACACACAAATGCGGGCCAGCAACACGGTGCACTCGCGAATCGGAGTGCAAACGTTGCCGGCCCGCACAAGATACGTTGGAAGATGCGGGTTGCGCGAGAGAAAAGTTTTGCGCGACGGCGCTACTTGGCGGCAGCGATGGATTTCACCGTGATGGTGTCGCCGTTGAGCGTGCCGGTGACTTTCACGTTTGCTCCAGCGAACGCTTCAGGAGCCTTCTGGTCGCTCAGCTGGTACACTTTCCCCGCAGGATCGACGAGGACGAACTTGCTGCCGTCCTTGACACATTTCAGCGTGCAATCCTTTGCGCTGCCTTGCATCATGTGGCTTGCGCCGCACATGCTGTCGCTGATCGCTCCGGTGAATGTTTGCTGCTTCTGGGCCGCCATCGCCAAACCCGCGACCATCAAAATTGCACTGCACAAAAGTCCTGCTTTCCTCATGACCACGCTCCTTGAAGGTTTGAAATAAAAAATAACGCCCGCCAGTCAGATAGATGCCAGTCGCGTGTGCCGCGATTCAAATCGAGCCCCACGACAAAGCGCTACTGACAACCAAGATTTTGTTTCGCAACAATAAGAGTACGCACAAAGACGCAATTTCGGATTTAGGAGCGCTCCCTTCCGGCTGAATCCTTCAATTCGGCGGCAGCAGCATCGAAAAATTGCTGGATAACTTTCTTTGACGCAACTTCGATCATTCGCTGGCCCACCGACGCAATAACGCCTCCGACCTGCGCTTCGCCTTCGTAATGCACTTCCGTGACACCGCTTTTTTCGTGCAGCGAAAGCGTGCCTTCGCCCTTCAAGAAGCCGGGCGCGCCGCGGCCGTCGACTCGCATTTTCAGCGACTCCGGCGGCTTTTTTTCGGCGAGTTCGACGGAGCCCTGGAATTTTCCGGAGAAGGCGGCGATGCCGAACTTCATCTGTACTTTGTAACGGTCAGGCCCGTCGGGCTCGAGACGTTCCGCGCCGGGAAGCAACTTCGCGAGACGTTCGGGATCGTTCAGAAGATCCCAAACCTGCTGGCGCGGCGCGGGAAGCGACGCCGTTCCCTGCACCTTCACTTGGTTTTGCCTGGCGCCGCGCCCTTGGACGGACTGGATGCGCGTCCCATGGCCTTTTCGAGCGCGCTGATGATGGCTCTACGCGCAAAAACGCTGGCCATTTCGCGGCGATATTCGGCGGAGGCGAAAATATCGGCGAGCGGGTCGATGCCTTGCGCGGCCTTGCCGCACGCCTCGGCGATCAGAGACTCGCTGGCAGTTTTTCCGCGCAGCGATTTCTCGACAGCGGTCGCGCGATAGGCTTTTGAGCCTACGCCGGTCATGCCGAGGGCGACGTCTTCGATTTGCCCAGCTTTGCTGGCGATGACGCGGGCGGCGGCGCCGACGATCGCGAATCCTGATGCGGGCTGGTGGAATTTCTTGTAGGCCGTGCCTTCACCGGCGCGTTTGACGGGCACGCGGACTTCCGTCAAAATTTCGCCGGGACGGATTTGCGTGGTGAGCAGGTCAACGAAAAAGTCGGCGGCAGGAATGGTGCGTTTGCCGGAACTGGATTGCACGACCATTTCGGCGTCGAGCGCGAGAATGGAGGCAGGATAATCCGCGGCGGGATCGGCGTGAGCGATGCTGCCGCCAATCGTGCCGCGATTGCGCACCTGCATGTCGCCGATTTCCGAGGCGGTTTCAGGGAGCAGAGGGCACTTCGCGCGCAGCAATTCCGAGGTGGTGACTTGCGCGTGCGTGACCAGCGCGCCGATGGCGATTTTGTCGCGCTCCTCGCGAATGTAATCCATGCCGCGGATGCGTCCAATATCGACGACATAACGCGGTGAAGCCAGCCGCAGCTTCATCATGGGCAACAGGCTGTGGCCGCCGGCAAGAATCTTTGCTTCGTCGCCGTGGCGTCCGAGCGCGCGCAGGGCTTCGTCCAGAGTTTTCGGAGCCTGATATTCGAACTCGGCTGGAATCATTGCGCCCTCCCGGATTTCGCTTTTGCGCGTGGAGCGGATTTCTGCAAAAGGCTCCAGATGCGTTCGCGTTTGATGGGCAAATCAACGTGCGTGATGCCGAGCGGCGCAAGCGCGTCGACGACGGCGTTGACGACACACGGAGTGGCTCCGATGGTGCCTGCTTCGCCGACGCCTTTCACGCCCATCGGATTGACGGGCGTGGGAGTGACGGTGCGCGACGTCTCCATGTGCGGAATATCGGCGGCGTGGGGCAAAGCGTAATCGGTGAGCTCGCCCGTGATGAGCTGGCCTTCGGCGTCGTAAACGGCCTCTTCGAAAAGCACTTGGCCGATGGCCTGGACGATGCCGCCGTGGACCTGACCATCGACCAGCATCGGATTGATGACGTTGCCGCAATCGTCCACGGCGACGTATTTCTTGAGTTTGACGTCACCCGTATCGCGGTCGATTTCGACAACGCAAATGTGCGTGCCAAACGGAAAAGTGAAATTGGTAGGCTCGAAGAAGGTGGTGGCTTCGAGACCCGGCTCGACGCCGGGAGGAAGCGTTTTGGCAACGTAGGCGGCGCTGACAAGATCGTTGAAGCTGACG
>DAHUXN010000004.1 GCA_027307115.1 Acidobacteriota bacterium | reverse complement strand
CGGGACGCGACTCTCTTCGCGACGGCAAATTCTCCACGCCATATCAGTACACCGAAGCGCAACTCAGCGCCGCCGTTCAGGAAGCGGCGCGCCTCGGCACGCGGGTCGGTGTGCATTGCATGGGCGAGCCCGGTGCCCTCTACGCCGCTCAAGCCGGCGTCGAATCCGTCGACCATGCGGCTCAACTGAGCGACGAAACCATGCGCCTGATGCGCGAAAAGGACATCCCCGCTGTTCCCACGTTTGCCATTTTCGAGTATTTCGCCGACCACGCCGCCTCACCCGCCGCAGCCAAGGCTGAACACGCGATGCTCGATTATCACGCCGGGCAATTCAAAAAGCAGATCGCCGCCGGCATACCGTTCGCGGTTGGGTCGGATGTGGGCCCGTTTCCGCACGGCACGCAGGCGCGCGAACTCGTGCTCATGGTGCAGTACGGCATGTCGCCATTGAAGGCGCTCCAGTCCGACATGCTCGAAGGCGCAAAGGTGCTCATGTGGCAAGGGAAGATCGGAAACTTGAAGCCCGGCTACTTCGCCGACATCGTTGCGGTTCCCGGCAACCCGCTCGACGACATCAGCGTCACGCAAAAAGTCTCTTTCGTAATGAAGGGCGGAGTCATTTACAAACAATAATTCGTACAGACAATAATTCGCGTGGCGGCATGGCTTCAATTCTCGGGCGAATTTTCAGCACTTCTAATCGGTACAACAAATTATTAGAATTGCCCGTAACTTACACAAAACACAGGGAACCTGCCAGTTCTAATCGGTACAAAAGTGATGTCGCGTTCGGCGAGTCAAACCAACGCCAATCGCGGCCAAATCAGCAAAAGGTCAGCAGTGAAAGAACCAAGTGATCGCAAATATGGCCGAAACAATTTCTAGCGAAATGCTTGTTGCGCCCGTCACGCTCGAGGGCAAACACGTCCAACTCGAACCGCTTCTGGCCGCGCATCACGCCGCGCTCACCGAAGTTGGTCTCGACCAGGATTTGTGGCGCTGGATTCCTGTGCCCGTCCGCACTCCCGAGGAGATGTCCGCGTACATAGAAGCGGCGCTCGCCGAGCAGGCGCGCGGCGTTTCGCTCCCGTTCGCAATTGCCGAGAAATCTTCCGGCAAGCCCGTTGGCTGCACGCGCTACGGCAATATTGATCGCGTGCATCGCCGTGTCGAAATCGGTTGGACGTGGGTCGGGAAATCATGGCAGCGCACGGTGGTGAATACCGAAGCAAAGTATTTGTTGTTGCGTCACGCCTTTGAAACTCTGGGATGCATACGCGTCGAGCTAAAGACCGATTCACTCAACGAGAAATCGCGCGCTGCGATTTTACGCATCGGCGCACGCCAGGAGGGAATTTTCCGCAACCACATGATCACCGCGAGCGGCCGCATCCGCCACACGGTTTACTTCAGCATTGTGGACAATGAATGGCCCGTCGCAAAGACGCGGCTCGAACAACGCTTGAAGTCATAACGGAATTTATTTTGTCGCGCGCCATTCGCGTGATTTGGAGGTATGATGCGCGCGGGATTCGTCGGTCGCGTGTTATGTTGGAGTTGTTTTCCGAAATTATCGACCGAGATGACGATTGTCCTCAAGCGATTCGCGTGATTGCATTCACCGCGAAATTTTGTTTCATCGAAACAAGGAGACCATAAATGGCTCGATTGCATTATCGGTTTGCGTCATTCTTCGCCGCAATTTTGCTAGTGGCTGCGCCGGCCATGTTCGCGCAGTCCGGAACAATTCAACTGACCGTGGATGCCACGCAGGTGCCGCTCGGGATTGTAAAAACGCATATGGTCATGCCGGTCCACGCCGGGCCGCTGACGCTTTATTATCCCAAGTGGATTCCGGGCGAGCACGGTCCCGATGGGCCCATCTCCAACGTCACGGGATTGAAATTCTCCGCGAATGGCAAGGCGATTCCGTGGCAGCGCGACAAGCTCGATGTGTTCACGTTTCACGTGGACGTTCCCGAAGGCGCGGCGCGAATGGACGTGGATTTTGATTACATCGAACCGCAAGCCGGAGGATTTGCCTCGGGTGCGGCCTCATCGACCGATAAGCTTGTAGTGATCAGTTGGAATCAAAATGTTCTGTATCCCGGGGGCGCGCCATCGAAAGAAATCACGTACGACGCGCGCCTCAAGCTTCCGAGCGGTTGGAAATTTGGCACGCCACTGCCGATCGCAAGCCACACGGGAGACGAAATCGCGTTCAAACCCGTGGCGCTGAATCGGCTGGTGGATTCGCCAGTGAGCGCCGGGGAATATTACCGCGTGATCGACATCACGCCTCCCGGCGAGCCGATTCATCACGAGATGGACATCGCCGCGGACAGTGAAGCGGCGCTCAGCATCAGTCCGGACGCAATCAAGAAAATGACGAACCTCGTCGCTGAGTCGGGAAAACTTTTTGGTGCGCGGCACTATCGCGATTATCACTTCTTGTTGACGCTCAGCGACCACGTTGCCCACTTTGGTCTGGAGCATCATGAAAGCAACGACAGCCGCTTGCCCGAGCGCGCGTTGATTGGACCAAATGCGGAAATGATGCTCGGAGGGTTGCTGTCGCACGAATTCATGCACTCGTGGAACGGCAAATTCCGGCGGCCGGCCGATTTGAGCACGCCGGAGTTCGAGACGCCCATGCAGGATGACTTGCTCTGGGTTTACGAAGGACTGACCGATTACCTCGGCCCGTTGCTCGCTGCGCGCAGCGGTTTGTGGACGCCCGAGCAATATCACGAATATCTGGCAAGCATCGCTGCGGACCTGGGACCGGGAACTCCCGGACGAACTTGGCGCGATTTGCAGGACACCGCAACAGGAATACCCGGAGTGCGTGGTGGATTTGGCTGGGGGAATTGGAAGCGCGGATCAGATTATTATCCGGAAGGCGACCTCGTGTGGCTGGAAGTGGCGACGATTATTCACCAGCAGAGCAACGGCGCGAAATCCATCGACGATTTCTGCCATCTCTTTCACGGCGGAGCAAACAACGGCCCGGAACTGAAAACGTACACGTTCGATCAAGTCGTCGAGGCGCTCAATCAAATTGTACCGTACGACTGGGCGAAGCTCTTGCATGAACGGCTCACTTCTCTTTCACCCGAAGCGCCGACTGGCGGCATTGAAAACGGAGGATGGAAAGTCGAGTTCAGCAGTAAACCTCCCGATCCCGGTCTCCGCGGCGGAAATCCGGGTGACGCATATTCGCTCGGTTTGCGGCTCGGCGGGGACGGAACCGTCGGCGATTCGATCGTTGGCGGCCCTGCGTTCAAGGCAGGAATTACGGCTGGCATGAAAATCGCTGGCGTGAATGGACGTGTGTTTACGCGGGACGTGCTTGACGACGCGATCAAAGCCAGCAAAGACAATTCGGAGCCCATCAAGCTTCTGGTCATCGACGAGGATTACTACAAAACGGTAAGCGTCGACTACCACGGTGG
>DAHUXN010000097.1 GCA_027307115.1 Acidobacteriota bacterium | reverse complement strand
CGGCGGCACAGAATACATCAAAGAGGAATGTCGCGACGCGCGTGGCACCTATTTCCTTGATACTTTGCTCCAGGACATTCGCTTCGCCCTCCGCATGCTGCGCAAATCCCCCGGCTTCACCGCTGTCGCCGTCCTCACTCTCGCCCTCGGCATCGGCGCCAACACGGCGATCTTCAGCATCGTCGATTCGCTGCTGCTACGCCCCCTGCCCGTCGCTCAACCAAGCCAACTGGCCGTTCTCGCCTTCCAGCACAAAAATGGCCCGCTGCAGAACCAGTTGTCATACCCGGATATTCAGGACATCCAAAACCAGGGATCTGAGGTTTTTTCCAGCGTCGTGGCCTACGAAATCGGACTCGACTCCCTTGAATTCGACGGTAAGGGCGAGCGGCTTTTGACGGCCTACGTCACCGGAAATTTTTTCACGACGCTCGGACTCAAGCCGTATCTGGGACGCTTCGTTCTTCCTTCCGAGGGACAGGTTCCTGACGCCGATCCAATTCTCGTTCTCAGCTATTCCTATTGGCAATCGCGATTCGGCGGCGATCCTGACGTCTTGCACGAAAAAGTTTCAATCAACGGCCACCCGTTCACAGTTGTCGGCGTCGCGCCTCCGGGATTTCATGGCCTTCACCCTCTCCTCGACGTCCAAGGCTACATACCCTTCGGCATGCTGGCCATTTCGGGCCGCGATCCGGGCTTCATGACCAATCGCGCGAGGAGTTCCGCATTCGCGTTGGCACGTTTGCGGTTCGGCGTGACCCTGAAACAAGCTCAGGCGGAATTGGGCGTAATCAGCCGTCGGCTTTCCGCGCAGTATCCGACTGTCGACGACGGGGTCAGCTTCAGTGTATATCCCGAGCTTCTTTCGCGTCCCGACCCGCAATCGGGCCAGCAAATCAGCCAAGTAGGGACAATTTTTCTGGGATTGACGCTTTTGGTTCTGTTACTGGCCTGCATGAATGTCGCAAATATTCTGTTGGTCCGCGCTTCGGCTCGCCAGCGCGAAATGGCCATGCGCGCCGCCCTGGGCGCTCCACGAAGCCGCTTAATCAGCCAGATGCTCACCGAGAGTATCCTTCTGGCTTTTCTCGGTGGCGCCGCAGGAGTGCTCCTCGGAGTTTGGGCCAGCGGCGCCATAGCCGGCGTCAACCTGAAAACGACAATTCCCACCTATCTCAATTTCGGCTTCGACTGGCGCGTTTTTGTGTTCTCGCTCTGTACTGCCCTGTTCGCCGGCGTCAGCGTTGGAATCATTCCGGCTCTGCGCGCCTCTCGCGCCGACATAAATCAAGTCCTCCATGGAGGTGGGCGAGGAATCGCCTCTGGGCGGCAACGGTTGCGCAGTGCGTTGGTCATCGCGCAAGTCAGCGGCTCGCTGGCGCTGCTTGTCATTGCCGCGCTGTTCGCCCGTAGTTTGGGCGCCGTTCAAAAGACCGATCTCGGCTTCGACCCTCATCACCTCTTGAATCTCAGCATGGATCCCAACAACCTCGGCTACAAGGACGACCAGGCGCGAGCGCTCTACAAGAATATTCTAGATCGTATCCGCGCGCTGCCGGGCGTGCAGTCCGCGAGCATTGCCTTTGCGGTTCCATTTGGTTACGTCGCCTCGAACGCCACTCTCGATATCGACGGCTATGAGCTGCCGAAAGGTCAGCCTGTTCCGCAGGTCGCCAACAGCCCGGTTTCGACCGATTATTTCCAGACCATGCGCATTCCGCTCCTCCGAGGCCGCGACTTCACCGGCGCAGATACAAAAACTTCGCAGCCAGTCGCGATCATCAGCGAGGCCATGGCGAGGCAGTTCTGGCCCCATCAGGATCCGATCGGGCGCAAGTTCAAGTCGTCCGACGCCAAAAATGTCCAGCTCCAAATCATCGGAATCTCAAAGGATGCCCGCTTTTCCGCCATTTCCGGGCCGATTGATCCCTATTTCTACACGCCCATCACGCAGCACGCCCCTCCGTTTGCAACCCTTCAAGTGCGCACAGCGGCGTCACCAGAATCGATGGCTTCCACCATCGACAGCCAAATCGCTTCGCTGGCTCCTGGGTTACCGCTGTTTGACGTGCAGACGATGGACGACGCGCTCGACACGATTAACGGCATTCTGCTCTTCCAATTCGGAGCCGTCCTCGCGGGCGTCCTCGGATTTCTAGGCCTGACGTTGGCGGTCGTTGGAGTCTACGGCGTCGTCTCCTATTCTGCCGGCCAGCGGACACACGAAATCGGCATTCGCATGGCACTAGGAGCGCAGCCGGGCGCCATTCTCAAAATGGTTTTGCGTCAGGGATTCGTGATCGTTTTGGCGGGCGTCTTCGTCGGCTTGCTATTGGCGTTTGCCCTCGCGCGCACTCTCGGGGACTTCCTCGTAGGCGTCACTTCGACAGATCCGCTGACCTACGTCAGCGTCTCGCTGCTCTTAACGGCCGTCGCGCTGCTCGCCTGCTACATCCCCGCTCGCCGCGCCATGCGCGTCGATCCCATGGTCGCGCTGCGATACGAATAGGAGGTTGAAATAGTTATGCGCTGGCTCACTCGTCTCTTTCGGAAACGCGCTCTCGATAACCAGCTCGACTCCGAGCTGCGCTTCCACATCGAGCAGCAAATCGCCGAGAACATGGCCAGCGGCATGAACGCCGCCGAAGCGCGCCGCCGCGCGCTGGCGCAATTCGGCGGACTGGAGTCGCGCAAGGAGGAGGCGCGCGAAGCCCGCGGCACGCACTTCGTCGAAGCCTTGCTCCAGGACATTCGCTTCGCCTTCCGCATGCTGCGCAAATCTCCAGGCTTCACCGCCGTCGCCGTCCTCACGCTGGCTCTCGGCATCGGCGCCAACACCGCCATTTTCAGCGTCGTCGATGCCGTGCTCCTGCAATCTCTTCCGTACCCCAATTCAAATCAACTGGTGATGGCGTTCAATGTTCCGCCGCAACACCCAGATGCAATGACAGGCTTCTCCTACCCGAATTTTGCGGAACTCCGCAAGCAGAACCGCGTTTTTAGTGAAATGGCCGGAAATCAATTTCACGATCTCACATTGACTGGCGTCGGTGAGCCTTCAGAGTTGGACACCGCGGTTGTGACGCCGGAGACTTTTTCTTTGCTGAGTGCGAAACCTCTCGCGGGGAGGATATTTTTGCCCGAGGACGGCAAGCAAGGTGCAGTGCCGGTGGTCATTTTGAACGAAAACCTTTGGCGCAGCCGTTTCAGTTCCAATCCGAATCTCCTCGGCCAGTCCATTATTTTGGACAAGCGGCCGTTTATCGTGGTCGGAATCATGCCGGCGGGCTTTCGCTATCCTCGCGGCGCTGCCAATGAGGACATTTGGATTCCTCTCGTGCAGGATCCTGTTTTCGGACCCTGGATGCAACGGCTGGGCGGGCACTGGCTGCGCGTAGTCGGCAGACTCAAGGCAGGCGTCTCTCTGGCGCAGGCTCAGGCAGACATGGACACCTTAAGCGCGAGACTCGCCAAGGAATTTCCCGCGGAAAATTCTGGATGGACGATCCGCATTGTGCCGCTTCAACAGGCAATAGTTGGAGACGTGAAATCCGGACTGCTGATTCTGTTGGGCGCGGTTGGTCTGGTCCTCTTGATCGCGTGCGTCAATATCGCGAACTTGCTTTTGTCGCGCGCCACTTCTCGCGCCAGAGAGATTGCTGTGCGCATCGCGCTGGGCGCGGGACGTCCCCGCGTTGTGCGGCAATTGCTGACGGAAAGCGCTCTGCTGGGCTTGCTCGGCGGACTTGCCGGCGTGCTTCTCGCGGTCTGGGCCGTCTGGAGCCTCAGACCTCTATTGCCGTCCGAAGTTACGCAGATCAACCCAGTTCACGTCGGAGGCTCAGTCCTAGCTTTCGCGCTATTGCTGTCGCTCGCGGCGGCTTTGGCCTTCGGCCTAGCGCCCGCACTCTTGGCAACGCCATCCAATTTGCAGGTGAATATCAAGGATGGCGGCGGGCGGACAGGACAGCGTGGCGGCCGGCGCCTGCGGAATGTCCTTGCGACGGCTGAAATTTCTCTCGCGATGGTACTACTTGTCGCAGGTGGGTTGCTCATTCGCAGCTTCGCCCTGCTTACATCGGTCAGTCCGGGCTTTGATCCAAAAAACGTCGTGAAAGCCAATATCTCGCTGCCGCAATTTCAATATAAGACGCCGCAGCAGTGGACCGCTTTCTCGAACGAACTGATCGCACGGGTTCAAGCGCAGCCCGGTCTGCAAGATTCGGCGATGGCGGTTCCAACACCGCTGGTCGATGGCTTCATCAATCTCGCATTCGACATCGTCGGAAATCCCCCGCTGCCGCCCGGCGAATCCATTACCGCGGATTACGCCTCGGTGAGTCCGAATTACTTTCGCGTGATGAGGATTCCTCTCCTTCGCGGCCGTTTGTTCTCCGAACACGATTCGCCGTCCGCTCCGCCGGTAGCGCTCATCAGCGAAACACTGGCGCAGCGTTATTTCCCGAACCAGGATCCTATTGGAAGACATCTCAATTTCGGATTTCCGCCGTACGGGAGTGTGTCGCGCGAAATCGTGGGCATCGTTGGTGACGTGCGGGATGTTTCGCTCGGCCAAAAACCCGGTCCGATGATGTATTCAGCTTTCGCTCAGGCGCCGTTTTGGGGAGGGGACGTCGTCGTGAGGAGTTCCTTGAGTGTGTCGAGCGTAGCCGCCGCTGTTCGCCAGGCAACTCACGCGATTGACAAAGACTTGCCTGTCACGGACATCGCATCGCTGCCCGAGGCGCTCGGAGAATCCGTGTCACAGGAGCGGTTCCGCACGTACTTGTTGGGTTCGTTCAGTACGATCGCCCTGGTGCTAGCGGCGATCGGAATTTTCGGCGTGATCTCGTACTCAGCGTCGCAGCGCACTCACGAAATCGGAATCCGCATCGCTCTTGGCGCACAGCGGCGCGATGTGTTGCTCCTGATTCTGGGGCAAGGAGCGAAGCTTGCGCTGTTTGGCCTGGGGGTTGGTGTCGTCGCCGCGCTTCTGCTCACGCACGTGATGACAAGCTTGCTCTTTGGCGTTTCCGCCACAGACCCGGTGACTTTCACCGCCACGGCTGTTGTTCTGTTCGGAGTTGCGCTGCTTGCCTGCTACATCCCGGCGCGCCGTGCCATGCGCGTCGATCCCATGGTCGCACTGCGTTACGAGTAACGGGAGCGCGAACCAAGCCGATGAGACAAAGCATTCGCGGTTTTCTTGAAAACATTACTTGCTGAGGAATGCCACACGGAGGAGTGAATCGGACGAGATAAGGACCGAAGTTACGATAACTAATTCCCGGACACAGCTTCCGTGCCCGGCGTGGCTGTGGGCGCGTAGTAACCCGGCCGCGCGCGCACAATCAGCTTTCCGTGGCCTTTCACGTCCGTTAGCTCCACCTTCACCGTGCGATACGTGCCATCCTTGGCCGTGTTGGTCGGATAGTAGCCGATCATGTACTGATCGCGTATGTCCTGCGCAATCCGGTTACAAATGTCATCCACTTCGGCGATGGTTTTCGGGAAATAGACTTCACCGCCCGTCGCTTGCGTCAACGCCACGAGCGCCTTCTTACCCTGACGCTTATCCTCTCTGTCGTCGTCATTGTCCGTAAACAATCCGACGGCATAAATCACGGTGTTGGATTGTTGCAGCTTTTGCACCGTAGCCGCGAGTGAATTCTTGCTGTCCTTGTCCACTCCGTCCGTCACCACCAGCAGCACTTTCTTGTCTCGTTTCGCTTTTCTCAAGTGGTTCATGGAACCTAGAATCGCATCGTAAAGCGCCGTGCCGCCCCGCGAATCAATTCTTTCAAGGGCCGCCTTCAACACCTTGGGATCGTTTGTAAAATCCGTGTCCATGTCGAGGTAGTACTCGTCATTGAAATTCACCACGAAGACTTGGTCCTGCGGATTGCTGGTTTGCACGAACGACATCGCTGCTGCATTCACGCGCGCGCGTTTCGATTTCATGCTCGCGCTGTTGTCGATCACCAGCCCTACCGCGATGGGAATGTCGTCATTGCTGAACGCCGCAATCTTCTGCGGAACGCCGTTCTCCAGGATGCGGAAGTTCTGCTGCTTCAGTTCCGGAACGAAATTCCCCTTCTTATCGACGATGGTCACCGGCAACCGCACCATGTCCACGGTTTTCTTGAGCGTGTACGGCCCTTTTTGCTGTGGCGCGTCGGGCCGGGGAATCTGGATCGGTGGCTGGTTCTGAATCGGCGGCTGGCTCTGTGCGGACGCACCGGTGGCGCAAAATAGAAACGCGGTGACTAAGAAAAAACACAGATATCCAAGGAGGGAAGGGACCGCGATTCTTTTAGGGATTTGGTGCGTAGTACCCGTACCTCGAGTATACGGTGAGCGGCGGCAGTCCTCGCGGCGGACGGATCTTGACTTTGATCTTGCGCCATTTCCCGTCGCGCTTCGTGTTTCTTGGTCGGTAGCCCAATACATATTGATTCCGCAGCTCCATGCTGATCTTAGTGGCTATATCGCCAAGGTCATCCAGGTTTCTCACCGTGAACGACCGGCCGCCCGTCATTGACGCCAGCCCTTGCAAAAACCCCGGTCCCGCGCACTCTTCGGGAGTTCTGTCGCAAGCATCCGGGTCGACAATCCCAATCGCGTAGATCTGGACGTCCGTCTCGCGCAGGAAGCGTTTGACGTCGCTGTAGTCGTAGCGACTATGATTATCGCCTCCATCCGATATGATGAGCAAAGCTTTTCTCGCGTTGCGTGCTCCTTTCATCTCGCTCATCCCAAGGTACACTGCGTCAAGGAGCGCCGTCATTCCCTTTGGCGCGCTGAAAAGCAAGCGGTTCTGCAACTCCTCAATGCTGCTCGTGAACATCGTAGCCAGTTCCGCTCGGTCGGCGAAATCCACCAGGAAAAATTCGTCCGCGGGATTCGCGGTCTTGAAGAATTGCACGGCCGCCATGCGGGATTTCGCAATCTTGTCCGTCATGCTGCCGCTGACGTCAAAAATCATGCCAATCGAAATCGGCACATCGTCTTCGGCGAACCGCATGATTTCCTGTTCCTTCCCGTCCTCAAAGACCCGGAAATTCTCCTGGTCCAGCCCGGTCACCAGCCGCCCGTACGGATCCGTAACCGTCGCATTTACCAGTACTAAATTGACATCTTTCCGGATTTCAGCTACGTGGGAGGTCTTGCTCTCTGGAGGAGGTTTATAAATCAGCGGCCCGGTACTTTGGGCGACTGCCATTCCGCAAGGAATCATGCCGACTGCCAGCGCCACGACCGCGCATGCCGTCCAACTTCGTCTCGCCAGCCTGGCCGCTTTCAGCACGCTACCCCCGGCCCAAATCTTGACGAGATTCTATCACCGTTGCGCCCCATTGCAAGGGTGCAATGACGAAATTTCCGCCCGGTAAACCTGTATAAATTCGCTCACGCCTGTTTTTCTTCGCATCGCGGATGGCAGTCCGCCAGTCAGGAGCTGGCGCGGCAATTCCGTCAACGTGGTAAGATGCTCCTGAAGCGTGGAAGTTTCTCGTGACGAAAAATTCCCAAAGCGATTCACCTTCCGTTGTCGTCGTGATTCCCGCGCGCTACGACTCTTCGCGTTTCCCTGGGAAGCCCTTGGCGTCCATTGGGGGACACCCCATGATTCAGCACGTCGTCGAACGTGCGAAAATGAGCCGCCGCGTTTCCCGCGTCATCGTGGCCACCGACGATGACCGCATCCGAGACGCCGTTGCAGGTTTTGGCGGCGAATCCATCATAACGCGCCGCGAGCACCGCTCCGGCACCGAACGCATCGCCGAAGTCGCTGTCCATATTCCCGCCGAGATTTACGTCAACGTGCAGGGTGACGAACCCCTCATTTCTCCTGAAGCCATCAACACCGCGGTGGACGAAATTCTTTCGCAGCCGGAATCGCAAGTCGCTACTCTGTGTGCACCTATTTCCCACGCGGCTGAAATCATGGATCCGAACGTTGTCAAAGTCGTCCTCGATTTCGATGGCAACGCGCTTTATTTTTCCCGCGCGCCGATTCCGTGGGTCCGCGATGCGGGAGAGCGCGTTTCGGCGCGCCATTTCAAGCACATTGGCCTCTACGTCTTTCGCCGGGACGCGCTTCTCGAGTTTCCGGCGCTGCCGCCCGGTGAACTCGAGCGCCTTGAACAGCTCGAACAGCTTCGCTGGCTCGAAAACGGTTACCACATTCGCGTCGCCGAATGCGCCTACGAAGGCATCGCCGTCGATACACCGGCCGACGTTGCCAAAGTCGAAGAAGCCCTCCGCTCCCGCCAAGCCGCCGCCAACTGACCCGGCATTTCGGCTCAAGTTCCGCTTTGTGTCCTCACGAATCGCGGCAATTTCAACCGCGTTCGATCGCTTCGCGCTTTCGGCCGAGATACAAAGTCATTGTGCGCTGCGACGGCCCTGCTGGAAGATTTGTTGTCAAATGCCGCGCGAGGCGTTTGAAAATATGCAGCGTGGTACCGGGGCCTTCCGAAATCCCGTGCGTGCGATTCGGATACACCATGAAATCGAACGCCTTCCCCAGTTCGATCATCCTGTTCACCAACAACTCCGACCCGGCGAAGTGCACGTTGTCGTCCCCGCTGCCGTGAACCAGCAGCAATTTCCCTTGCAGCCCTTCCGCGAAATTCACCGCCGACGCCGCTTTGTACCCGTCGACATTTTCCTGTGGCAATCCCATGTAGCGTTCCTGATAAATCGTGTCGTAGATGCGCTGATCGGGCACGGGCGCCACCGACATTCCCACTTTGTAAATCTCCGGCGACCGGAACATCAAATTCAGCGTGTTTGTGCCGCCGCCGCTCCATCCCCACACTGCGACACGCTCGATATCCACGTATGATCTTTCGCGCGCAATCGCTCGGACTGCCGCGGCTTGCTCTTTCGACGACAGCACGCCCACCGCGCCGTAAATTATCTTGCGCCACGCGCGTCCCTTGGGCGCGGGCGTGCCGCGATTGTCCACCGACGCAATGATGTACCCTTGATTTGCAACCGCGCGATGAAATAGCGAGCCGCCGCTCCAGCCATCGAACACCGTTTGCGCCGCGGGCTCTCCGTACACATTGAAAAGTATTGGGTACTTGCGCGACGCGTCAAAATTGGCCGGCTTGATCATCCAGCCATCCAATTTCACGCCATCTCCGATGTCGACTTGAAAAAACTCTGTGGCACGAGTACCGAAGACTTTGAGTTTCTCGCGGACTTCGGAATTGTCCGCGAGCACACGCGCCACGCGATGATCCGGCAGACTCACAAATTCCGTTGTGGGCGGCACATCAAAGGACGAAAACGTATGCAAGGCCCATTTGCAGTCGGGAGAAATATCGTAACGATGAATCCCGTCGGTATTCGGCGGCGTCACGCGTTCGGGCGCGGTCGAGCCGTCCATGCGCGCGCGGTACAAATAACGCTGCGTGGCGTTGTCCGGCGACGCGATGAAGTAGAGCCATTCCTCCGCGGGGTCCACGGTGAGAATTTCGATCACGTCGAAATCTCCGCGCGTGATCAGCCGCGCTCCGCTGCCGTCTCGCGCGATGACGTAAACGTGCCGCCAGCCATCGCTCTCGTTCGCCCACAAAAAGCCCTTATGCTTCGCCAGCCATCGCGTGTCCTCATTCACGTCCAGCCACGCTTTATCTTCGTCGTGAAAAATGCGATGTGCGTGCCCCGTGGCGCCGGCCGCCAGATAAACATCATTCGCATTTTGCCGCCGGTTCATGTGCTGCAGCAGAATCTCGTTCGAATCGTCGACCCACTCCATGCGCGGAATGTAAGATTTTTCCGGATCTGCCGTGACGTCAATCCACGTTGTCTTGGCATCGTCGACATTCACAACGCCGATGCGCACCGCGGAATTCGGCGTCCCGGCGGACGGAATGCGAAACGTCGACACTTTGGGGTACACGCCGTATTCTGGGTAGGGGATTTGCGCGATCGGCTCGCGAAAACCTCCGCCCAGGTCGTTGATCATCGAGAATTCGCGCACGGGCCGCGTGTCGAATTGAAAATACGCGATGCTGCGTCCATCGGCGCTCCATCGAAAGCCATCGCGCACGTCGAATTCCTCCTCGTACACCCAGTCGGAAGTGCCATTGATTGTCGTCTCGGATCCGTCGCTGGTCAGCGCTTTGATTCTGCCCGAGGAAATTTCCTCGACGTAAATATTATTCGCGCGCACGTAAGCCACCTGATCACCGGACGGGGAAAATTTTGCGAACATCAATGACGACGGAGCCGCATCTCCGCCGATCTTGCGCAAACGCTTCGCCTCGCGCTCGTATACCCAGTAATCTCCGCGAGTATTTTGCCGCCACACGCGCGCTGAATTTGTGTAAATGAGTATTTTCTTGCGGTCCCGAGACCATTCGAAATCCTGAACGCGCAACGGCTCTTTTGCCCCGGCGGGTATTAACTCGGCCGATGAGAAAAGCACGCTCCGTTCGCCGCTCGCGGAATCGTACCGCGCCAGCTCCTGCGTTTCGCGATTGCCGTGCGCGGATTCCAGAACGGTGTACGACTTCCCGTCCTCGTCCCAGCGCGCGGGACCGAAACGTTTGCCTACGAATTCGCGCGAGAAAATGCGCTCGATCCATTCGTCCAAGCTGCCCGAAGGCGAGGCCGAGCCGCCCGCTTGCGATTTTGCCGACGGCGCAAATGGGACGCGAGTCTCGCCGTCCAAATCGCACAGAGGTGCAAAACCGCTGGCGAGCGCAGCGCCCGCAAACGTGGTCGCTCTCAGGAACAATCGTCGCGAAATCTGCGATTCTTTTTTCATTCCGCAGCTCCTTGATTTGTGTGAATCGATGCTACATTTCCCATGCGCGTCTATCGACGGCCACGCATTGTGTCGCGTTGCGGGGAATTCGTCACGGAGTTTTTGCCGCCGCCAATTCACATGCTCAAACGTCTGAGGATAAAAACTGGCAATTGACAGAGTTGAGCGTCGCGGCGATAATGATTTGTACGCAGCCTACCTGGGAGGAAAAACGGGAGCCTTGGTGACGCGCCCGAAGTATGTTTTCGTAACGGGTGGCGTGGTTTCCTCTCTCGGCAAGGGCGTTGCGGCGGCCTCCATCGGCTGTCTGCTCGAATCCCGCGGCCTCAAAGTCACTCTTCAGAAGTGCGATCCCTACCTGAACGTTGATCCCGGCACAATGTCGCCCTATCAGCACGGCGAAGTGTACGTCACCGACGATGGCGCGGAGACGGATCTCGATCTCGGCCATTACGAGCGCTTCACGAATGCGAAGTTGACGCGAGATCACAACTGGACCACGGGCAGAATTTACGAATCGATTTTGGCGAAAGAGCGGCGCGGCGACTATCTTGGCAAGACCGTGCAAGTGATTCCGCACGTCACGGACGAAATCAAAGCCGCGTTTCGCAAAGTCGCCGACGACGTGGACGTGGTGATCGTCGAAATCGGCGGCACGGTGGGCGACATTGAATCGCTGCCATTCTTGGAAGCGATCCGTCAAATGCGATTGGAGCTTGGACCTGAGAACGCCATTTACGTTCACCTGACGTTGGTGCCCTACATCGCCACCGCCGGCGAGCACAAAACAAAACCCACGCAGCACAGCGTGAAAGAATTGTTAAGCATCGGAATTCAACCGGATATTTTGCTGTGCCGCAGCGACCATCCCATCGCGCCGGAGCTGAAGGCGAAGATTGCGCTTTTTTGCAACGTGAATCAAGCCGCCGTGATTTCCGCGCCCGATGTGCGCAACATCTACGAAGTGCCCATGTCGCTCGTCGCCGAAGGCCTCGACGAACAAATTCTGCGTCTGCTGCATTTGCAATCCGGTCCCCGCGATATGTCGCCGTGGCTTGCCATGCTTGAAAAACTCGAGCATCCCGAAGGCGAAGTGCGCATCGGCGTCGTCGGAAAATATGTGCAGCTCGAAGATGCGTACAAAAGTTTGCGCGAAGCGCTGATGCACGGCGGCCTGGCGCATCGCGCGCGCGTCGCCATCGAATGGGTGGAGTCGGGCGACATTGAATCGCTCGAAATGGCCGCGGAACGTTTGCGGCACATGGACGGAATTCTGGTTCCCGGCGGATTCGGCAAGCGCGGAATCGAGGGAATGATTTACGCGATTCAATATGCGCGCGAGAAAAAAGTGCCGTTCTTCGGAATTTGTTTGGGAATGCAATGCGCGACGATTGAATACGCGCGCCACGCCGCGGGATTGCAGCACGCGAACTCGACGGAGTTCGACGCGCAAACGCCCTATCGCGTGATTTACAAATTGCGCGAATTGCTCGGTGTCGACGAAATGGGCGGCACCATGCGTCTGGGTGCGTGGCCGTGCAAGCTTGACACGGATTCGTTTGCCGCGCGCGCATACGGCACGACGGAAATTTCCGAGCGCCACCGCCATCGCTACGAATTCAATCGCGATTACGAGCCCGCGCTCACTGCGGCAGGCTTGAAAATCACGGGCAAGACTCCCGACGGGGTTTACGTCGAAATCGTCGAAGTCCCCAATCACCCGTGGTTCCTCGGCTGCCAGTTCCATCCCGAATTCAAATCCAAGCCGCTCGTCCCGCATCCATTATTCGCCGCGTTCATCGGCGCATCCGCCGAGCATCGCCGCCGCCGCGCTGCAACTCCCCAGCGCGCCGCCCGCGCCCCCGCCACGTCATCTGATTAAGGCATCATGGAAATCGCGATTGCGGCAGATGAATAAGGGGCGATTTGAGGCGTTCAGCGACAGCGTGTTTGCGTTTGCGATCACGCTGCTGATTCTCGGCATCGCGCTGCCCGCGTTCAAAAATCCGCCGCCTTCAGAACGCGAGCTAGCGCACGCGCTGCTGCGCCTGTGGCCGAACCTGCTCGCCTACCTATTGAGTTTCTCCGTCATCGGCATCATGTGGCAGAACCATCACGCACTTTTCCGGCTCGTAGACACAGTCGACCGCATGACGGTTTTTCTGAACCTGAGCCTGCTCGGCGTGACAGTATTTATTCCGTTCGCGACGTCGGTGCTGGGCGCGTATCCGACAATGCGCTCGTCAACGTTTCTCTACGGCCTCACGCTGACAAGCTCCGGGAGCATTTACAATCTGCTGCTCTGGCACGTGAAGCGAACGGGCGCATTCCACGCGAACGTTAGCGAAGCAGCGATTCGGCAGACGACGATCGCCTACCGCGTGGGAGCCATGACGTACGCGGTCGCGACGCTTGCATCGCTCGTCGCGCCTGTTTTGAGTTTTGCACTTTATCTGCTCGTGGCCGGATATTATTTGTTCCCACGCGGCGCGGACGCTGACCTTGCAACCAAGTGAGCGCGAGAGTGCAGCGGATAATTTTGGAAAGAGTTCGCGTCCGCGCATGAAAATGCGCAGAAGCCAAGCTGCGGCGCGAACGACCGATTGGCGCCGCGCCTACTATGCGACGCGGGCGCGCAAAATCGTAATGTCGGCTGCGCTGGCTTCGTAGCCTTCGTCGGCGACGGTCTCTTGCGCGGCGGCGCGAACCGATTGCTCGTCGGCATTCTGCGGCAAATCGCAGTGGCGGCGCACGACTTCTTCGCCGACTTCAATGCGAACCAGCCATTTCGATTTTTCTTCATCCCAGGACACTTCAACGCGGTCTGCGTGCATGAGGTTCCCTCCGTCGCCTGGGCTGGCGATCTGGCCACATTGTACTCGCCCGACTCGCAAAGAGAAATAACGGCTTTCCTGTAGAGGACTGATTCGGACTCGGGCCCAGGAAACTCCTCCATTCGTGCTTGGCGGGCAAGCCGCGGCTGTTCATTTCCAGGAGCGCGACGGGCAACCGGCGGCTACGATGGGATTGCAAAGGCGGCGAATCCTGCATAGTCTTAGGAGCGTTCAGGCACTCAGGGATAATCGCGAGCAAATGGCGCGGACAAATCACAATTTTACGGTGGGCAAGGTGGCGATGGGGCCGGGTGCGCCGTTTTTTTTCATTGCGGGGCCGTGCGTGATCGAAAGCGAAAGCCACGCGATGATGATTGCGGAGAGGCTTGCGGCCGTGGCGCGCGAGCTGCGCGTGCCGTTGATTTTCAAGGCGTCGTATGACAAAGCGAATCGCTCGTCGCTGGCATCGTTCCGCGGGCCGGGAATAAAAGAAGGGCTGCGAATTCTGGGCGAAATCAAAGAGAAATTTGCGCTGCCGATCTTGACGGATGTGCACGACGTTGCGCAGGTCGCACCCGCTGCGGAAGTCTGTGACGTGATCCAAATCCCGGCGTTCTTGTGCCGGCAGACGGATTTGCTGGTAGCGGCGGGGAAATCCGGGCGCGCGGTGAATATAAAAAAGGGGCAGTTTGTTTCGCCGTGGGAGATGGGCAACGCCGTCGAAAAAATTGCCAGCACGGGAAATCACAAAATCATTGTGACGGAGCGCGGCGCGTCGTTTGGCTATCAGAATCTCGTGGTGGACATGCGCTCGTTTCCGATTTTGCACAAGCTCGGATATCCGGTGGTGTTTGACGTGACGCATTCCGTACAATTGCCCGGCGGCGAAGGCAAATCGAGCGGCGGCCAGCCGGAATTCATCGAGCCGTTGGCACGAGCGGGGGCTGCGGCGGGAGCCAGCGGGCTGTTCACCGAAGTTCACGACAATCCGGCGAAAGCGCTGTCCGATGGAACGAACGCGCTGCCCCTCGAAAGATTCCGGCCGTTGGTGGAACGAATTGTGAAAATCGCATCGCTGGTTCGCGAATGGGAAAAGCCATGAAAGCAACGAAATCCGCGAAGTCGATGGGAAGCCTCGCGGCGGCGCAGCGCGTGCTGCGAATTGAAGCGGACGCAATTGCCGACTTGATCGAGCGGCTGGATGAACGATTCGAGCGCGCCGTCGAAATGATTTTCGAGTGCCGCGGCCGAGTGATTGTGACAGGCATGGGCAAGTCGGGACTGATCGGACGGAAAATTTCGGCGACGCTGGCGAGCACGGGCACGCCATCGGTTTTTCTGCACGCGGCCGAAGCTCTGCACGGCGATTTGGGAATGCTGATGCGCGATGACGTGGCGCTCGCCGTGTCGACAAGCGGCGAGACGGAGGAATTGCTCGCGCTTCTCGAGCCCATCAAGCGTTTGGGGATTCGTCTGGTGACGCTGACGGGGAATGCGCATTCGACACTGGCGGCGGCGAGCGACGTGGCGCTCGACATCGCAGTGAAGGAAGAAGCGTGCTCGTTGAATTTGGCTCCCACTGCCTCGACAACCGCTGCATTGGCGATGGGCGATGCGCTTGCGATTGCGCTGCTCAATCGGCGCGGATTTCGCGAAGAAGATTTCGCGGCGTTGCATCCGGCGGGGAAACTCGGCACGAAGCTGCGGCGCGTGGACTCGGTGATGCACGCCGGCGACGCGCTGCCGCGCGTGGAACCGCAAGCGCCCGTTCCCGAAGTCATCTACGAAATCAGCCGCAAGAAATTGGGAATGGCGGTCGTGGCGGACGACGCAGGCAAACTGCTCGGCATCGTGACGGATGGCGATTTGCGGCGGCTGATGGAGCGGCGAAAAAAAGAGGCGCTCGATTTGACGGCCGCGGACGCCATGACGAAAAATCCCGTAACTATCGCGCGCACCGAATTGGCCGCAAGCGCGCTGCGTTTGATGGAGGAGCGGAAAATTACGTCGGTGGTTGTAGTGGATGTCCGTCTGCGCGTCGAAGGCGTGGTGCATTTGCACGATCTGTGGACGTTGCAGCTTTTCTAAAGCTGGTTGCAAAAAACATTCGCTGTCATCCCGAGCCGTCATGCGGCGAGGAATCTGCACTTGCTTGGGGTTTTCGACAGATTGCGGCGAGCGTGCCTGGTAGCAACGGGCCACAGTTTCGCAAGAGCACGTTGAGTGGTCGAAAGCCTCACGCCAGTTTGCACAAACGGCGTGTGAACGGGACGTGAGCTACAGCGCATCAAGCGTTGATGGAGCCATGGCGAAAAAGACAAAATCAGCGGACGTGCGGCGACGGGCGAAGAAAATTCGGCTACTGCTGATGGACGTGGACGGCGTTCTCACAAATGGAAGCGTCTGCCTGCAAGCGTTTCCCGACGGCGGCGTAGCGGAGATGAAAGTGTTCAACGCGCACGATGGCGCGGGGCTGCATCTCGCGTCACTCGTCGGCTTGCGCAGCGGCGTGATCACCGGACGAAACACTCCAGCTGTTGATCAACGCGCGAAAGAGGCGCATATCGAATTTGTGTATCAGGGGCAGGCGAAAAAAGTGGGCGCGTACGAAGAAATTCTCCGGCGCGCGGGCGTGAAGGACGACGAAGTTGCGTACATCGGCGACGATTTGCCGGACCTGCCGCTTTTTGCGCGCGTGGGATTGGCCATTGCAGTTGCGGACGCGGCGGCGGAAGTGATGCGTGCAGCGCATTACGTCACGCACGCCAAGGGCGGGGAAGGCGCGGCACGCGAAGTGGTCGAATTGATTTTGAAGGCGCAAGGAAAATGGGAAGCGGCGATTCCGAAGGCGTTGGCGTAAGTGCGCGGCAGATTTTCCCTTTGAAATTGGTACTAACGTGAAAGCGGCAGCCATCGGCGTTCGCATGCACTCAGGCTGGGGAGCGATTGTCGCCGTATCGAACGGCGGCGGCAGATTGAGCGTCGTTGACCGAAGGCGTATCGAGGTCATAGACGAGAAGAAGTTCACAGGAAAAAAGCAACCGTACCATTTCGCGAAAAATCTTGCCTTGAGCGCGGCTGAAAAATACATTGCGAACTGCGCCGTGGATTCGGAGCGTCTGGCGTCGGAATCAATTCGAAGCTTGATGGATCAGTTGCGTGACAGCGATTATGCGGTGAAAACGTGCGCCGTCGTGCTGGCCTCAGGACGTCCGCTTCCGTCTCTTTCGGACATACTTGCTTCCCACCCGTTGATCCACACAGCAGAAGGAGAATTCTTCCGACGTGCGGTCTGGAACGCTTGCGAGAAATTGAAGATCGAAGTATCGGGTGTCCGGGAGCGCGACTTGGGAACACAAGCGAAATCAGTCTTGGGCAAATCAGCAGCGGCTACCGTGAAGAAAATTTCGCAAATGGGGAAGTCACTCGGATCTCCGTGGACGCAGGATCACAAGAGTGCAACGCTCGCGGCGTGGATCATCTTGCATGAGAATAAAACGCGACGGCCGACCGTAACGCAAGAATGAAGGGGCAATGCATCGGCTAATGAAGATAAAGGTCGGCGACTTCGGCGGCCAGCGCGGACAAATCGAGATCTGAGCGATTTGACAAGATAATTATCGTCAGGTTGTCGTCGGTGAAGCGCTGGATCATGGTGTGAAAGCCGATCGAGCTGCCGTAATGCCACATGCGCGCGTGTCCGCGATACGGATCGAGAAACCAACCGAAGCCGTACGCGAGTGGTTTTTCGCCGGCGGCTTTCGGCAAATCTTCCACATTGTCAGGCGACACAGCGGCGGAAGTTTCCGGTGTCACCGCGGGCCGCATCTCTGCCGCGCCGAGCAGCGTATGATTGCGAAGTGAGTCGTCCCACTTGATCAAATCGTCGAGCGACGAATAAATTCCGCCGTCTCCCAGCGTGGCTGAAGTAGGGCTCTGGTCCGTTTCGAGCCACACGCCCGCATCGTTCGTGTAACCGTAGGCGCGATTCGCGATGTGGTCCTTGCCGTAAACGTGCGCGGCCGTGTTTTGCATTTTGAGCGGCGCGAAAATTCGCCGATGCAGAAACTCCGCGAATGGCATACCGGAAATTTTCTCGACGACCATAGCAAGCACGCAATAGCCGCTGTTGCTGTACTTCCACTTCGTGCCGGGAGGAAACTTCGTTCCCGTTTGCTGCTCCATCAGCGCGAGCACGCCCGCGTCGCTGATTTGCGGAATTTCCTCCCAGGATTTTCCGGCGTATTGTTTGTCCATCAAGTCTTCGTAAGCGACAAGGCCGGAGGTGTGGTTGAGCAAATTGCGAATCGTTATCGTGCGGCCGTAGGCGGGGAACTCAGGAAAAACATCGGCGAGAGTTGTGCTGTAGTGCAGCTTTCCATCGTGCACCAGCAGCATGATCGCCATCGCCGTGAATTGTTTTGTGCATGAAGCGAGGCGGAAATTCGTGTGCTCGTCGATGGGTAAATTCGAGCGCAGATCGCGCAGGCCGTAGCCGCGAATAAATTCGGTGTGACCGTCTTTTCGCACGACCACGGCGAGGCCGGGCTCGTGCGCGGATGTGATCCCAGAAAAAATTGCGTCAATTTGCTTCTCAGCAGGATGCTGCGCGGCCTCGCCAGACTGAGGAGAACTCAGCAGGCAGAACAGCACAACGCCGGCAAGAAAATTGAAACGGTCAGGCTGAGCGCGCATCCGGGCCCTCCGTAAGTTTGCGAAGAAAAAAGTTCACGGAAGGAATTTGCCTCAAAATTGACAATTAGGCTAGAGATAAGCACGCCCGTGGTTGGTTTCTAACCGGTGGCCGCGAGATCAGAAATTGCGGTGATTTATTCAGAATAAAGGGTCCGGACAATGATTTGAGGGGCGGTTTGTAAAAGGCCTTAAACTGGACACACCTGTCAGTTCAGTTGTCGATATAGTTAACACTAAAGAAGAGAAATACACTTGACACGCAAAAAGGCATCCGGGAGGTTCGCAAGCCTGGAAAACAGGAGCTAATCATTTGTGTCGCCTTTTGAACATTGGCCCGTGGTGCGCTGGCGAATTCGCTAGCCCTACAGGGTTGACTATGGTATCCTCAGGTTGCGTTTGTTGCTCTTGTAAAACCCCTAGATTCGATTAAAGGGGCTGCAAGTACAAACTTGCAGCCTTTTTTGCTTTACGGCTGGAGGCGGTCGCGAGGCGCAAATAGCTTAAAATAAAGAAGAGGAAACACAAGTGTCAAAAGAACAAGGAACAGTAAAGTGGTTCAATGCGAGCAAGGGCTTTGGATTCATCCAGCGTCAGTCGGGCGAAGATGTTTTCGTTCACTTTTCGGCGATTCAGTCGGAAGGCTACAAGTCGCTGAATGAAGGGCAAGCTGTCGAATTCGACGTCGTGTCAGGCCCCAAGGGCTTGCAGGCCGCTAACGTAACTAGCCTCTAGTCAGTAGACCAAAATTAGCGGGAGCTTGCCACGCGCAGGCTCCTGCTAGCATCTCAAAGAAGCCAGGCCCACCACAAAGCATCTGTAAAGTGCACCGAAAAGAAAGAGCTTGGCAGCGGATTCCGGGAAAGCCTCCTGGTGTGCGAATTCCGGGAAAGACGCTGCCGCGTAGCAGTCTAAGGAGTCCCTTCCATGGCAAAGCTCTACGTAGGGAACCTGCCGTTTGAAGTCACCGACGAAAGCTTGCAGCAAATGTTCAGCAGCCAAGGATTCGAAGTGCAATCCGCGCGCGTTGTTCGCGATATGGGCACGGGACGTTCGCGCGGTTTTGGATTCGTTGAGCTGGGTCCCAAAGAGGACTCAGCGCGCGCGATTTCGCAGTTGAACGGAACGATGATGGAGGGCCGCGCTTTGCAAGTGAACGAAGCGCGTCCGCAAGCGCCACGCGGCGAAGGCGGCGGAAATCGCGGCGGATTCGGCAATCGCGGCGGCGGAGGCGCGGGTGGCGGCCGCGGAGGTCACGGGGGCGGTGGCGGCGGCCGTGGAGGTCGCGGCGGCGGAGATCGGGGCGGTAGCGACCGTGGCGGCAGCGATCGTGGCGGGGGTCGGCGGTAACTGACAAGATGTAACGCAGCGCAATCGCTGCCATCTGTCAAAGGAGCTTCCTGTGAGCGATAACCTGTTCGTGCAGTATGTCGGCTTCAAGGTCAAAACGTTCGACCGCGAATACACGTTTAACGTGCACGTCTCAGAAGGTGAAATTCGCGCGTTCAAGCTGTCGATTTCCAATGAAGCATTCAATGCGCATCGCGCGCGTTTTCAGGACGCCCCTTCGATTTGTTCAACGAAGCTGCATCGCGAGCTTGCGGGTCACGCCAACAATCCCTTGGAATCCAGTTATCGCATCTCGGATAGCGATCTGGAAGAATACCGCAGCGCGCACCCGCAAAAATCCTCACGCTACCCTTACGCCCGCAAGACGAATTAAGCCTCGGTTAATACAAAAGTGAATCAGTCGGCCACCAAGAATTTCCGGTAGGGTAAACACTAGCCTCAGGATACGGGGTTCACCTTATGCAGCTCGTGCAGCTTCGCATTCAAGATTAGCTATGAGCGACTCCAGGAAGCCAAACGATGCGCGGGATTCCACGTATCAGACGTCAAAGCTGATACTAATAGCCGACGACAATTATACAATTCATGATTCTCCCGAAACCACATTGGCGGCGACGCAGGCAGGCGTTGCGCGCGTGTTCCCTAAGTCGGGGAGCGGCGCGGGATTAATTAAGACTGTGGAGGAGCTTTTGGCGAAAGAACCTCCTCTGCCGAAAAGTTCTCGCGCAAATGCGTGAGCGCACCCCTGGAATCGGCGCCAACACCGCGACGGTTCATTTTGTCAGGCAGCGTGCGGAGCGTAGGCGCCGGCGCCGCTGCTTGGACTCTTCAAAACCGCAGCGCGCCGAGCAGGTACAAGATAAGCAAGATCACGACAACGGTGCCTACCACGCCCAAGCCGCCGCCCGTTCCCCATCTTGAGTATCCGTAATAGCCTCCACCGCCCGCAAACAAAAGCACCAGCAGAATAATTATGATCAGTAACATGAACTTCTCCTGCCAACTGAAGTCGAATCTTCTAGCCGGAGATTAGACTAGGCGTGCCGCATAAACGTGACACGCAACACAGATATTTCGTGGGATCGGCGCGGTTTCCCAAGTTCAGTCAGTTCGTAAGCCGGGCGAGTTGTTCCGGTGGGAGTTCGTACAGCAATTCGAGGAACACTCCGTTGGTCCAGCCGAAGCCAATCTGATTGGTGACGTAGCCCGCGCGAATGTGTGTTACAGACTCGCGCGTAACCACATCGTATTTCTCACGGATGTGCTTCTCGCTTTCGAAATCCGCAAGGATCATGCTGAGGAACTTGTAGGAGATGCGATTCGCGTCGGCGTCGTAGCCATAGCGGCGAAGTCCTTCGACCGCAATCAATTGAAGCGGCGCCCAGCCGTAGGGATAATCCCACTGCGCGCCGCTGTCGTTTCGACTGGTGGCAAGGCCGCCGGGTTGTTCGAACAGGGAAATCTTGGCGGCGACGGCCTTCGCCTGTTCTTTTGTTCTTTTGTCGCAAGTCCCACCCACAGGGGATAGAATGTAGTCACGAAGTCATACGACGAGCGCGTTCGCGTCTGAAAATTGTAATCGTAAAAAAGTCCCGCCTTCGCGTCCCACAAATATTTGTCCATGTTCGCGCGGCGTTGCTGCGCCTTCTGTTTCCACTGCGTGGCTTCCGATTTTTTCCCGAGCAAATCGCTGATTCGCGCCAAATCCAGTTCCGTTTTATAGAGCAAACTATTCAGGCAAACGGGTGCATAGCGATGAGTTTCATCGCCGTTACGCGAGTTCTCATCCGATTGAATGGAGCGGGATTTCGCATACCCACCTGCGTTTCTGTCAGGCAGGGATGGCGGCCTCCGGTGTGGGAAGGCCGACACGTCTTAGCAGGTCTTGGAAACCAAGATTGCTCCGCAAAGCGTCCATGCTCGGATCCAGATGAAGATAGATAAGCCAGTGCGAGTGGTCTTCCCAGGATTTCTCTAGGCATTCAATCGCCTGCTCGTTTTCTCCCAAGCCGATATGGATTCCGGCGAAGAAGTGGGGCGCGACATATTTGTGCCTCGCCAGTTCTGTCAAATCATCGAGCACCTGCAGTGCTTCCTTCGTCCTTCCGGATTCTCCATAAGTATGCGCCAGCGCCGCGCGCATCAACGGACTGCCGCCTGAAAGGTTGACTCCCTTCTCACCCGCGGTGATGGCCAATTCGTAGCGGCCGGTTTTCCGGTACAGAAGGCCGAGAATCCAGTGGGTGACGGGGTAGTTCGGATCCAATTCGACAGTTCGCAGGAGTTGATCAATGGCTTCGTCGTATCGACGGGCCATGTAGAAAGCCCATCCGATGGCGACGTTGATAATGAGGGACAGTGGATCCAGCTCCTGGCTGTTTTTCATCTTGGCGATAGCTTCCAACTGGCGGCCCATGGTCATCACATATTCGGCATGCCAATGATTCGCAGTTGGATAAGCAGGATTCAGGTCAAGGCTGCGTTTGAATTCTTTCTGAGCCTCTTTCCACTGCCAATCGTGAAGCCACAACGCGGCTGCCAGAGGTGTGTGGGCTTCGCCGAGTTCCGGGTCGAGCTCCAAGGCGGTCATCGCGGCTGCTTTGCCTTTAGGGAACGCGTCCTTCGGCGGCAGATAACTGTTCCATCCCAAGAGCACGTACGATTCCGCCAAACCAGTGTAGGCAAGCGCGTAGCTGGAATCCTTCTCGACCGCCTGCTGAAAATAGCCGATCGCCTTGTAGAACCCTTCTTCGGTCCATCTGTTCCAATGATGACGGCCTTGCAGGTAGAGCCTGTAAGCCTCGGCATCTTCTGTGTCGCGTCTGACTAGCCGCTTTTTTTCAGCCCGCGTCAGCTGCAACCGCAATTTACCCGATATCTCGTTGGAAATTTCGTCCTGGATCAGAAAGATGTCGCCCGGCTTGCGATCGAATTGCGCGTTCCATAATTGAGCGCCCGTCGCTACATCGACTAACTCGGTCCCAATGCGCAAAGAGCCACCGCTTTGCATCATTCTTCCTGTAAGCACGGCGCGCACATTGAGCTCGCGACCGATGGCTTGAGGGTCGATCTCCCGTCCCTTGTACCGAAATACCGTACTCTGCGCCATCACGCGGAGTCTCGGCACCGTTGCCAGGATATTGATAAGGCTACCAGCGATTCCGTCACTGAGGTATTCGTTCTCAGGGTCGCGACTAACGTTCTCAAAAGGCAAAACCGCAAGCGAGCCAATGATCTTTGAGACGCGCCCTGGGCGGAGGGTTGTTGTTTGCGTTGCCGAAGCCCGAGGCGTGCGCGTGCCGGTCGAGGATAAAGGATCGGTGGCTGAGACGAGGACTGATTCGGCTTCCTCTTCCTGATCTCTCCGGCCCGAATCCGTATCTCGTTTCAGTCGCTGGAGGTCAGCAAGCATGTCGGCTGCGCGCTGGTAACGCTGGCCCCTATCCTTGTGGAGGGCCTTGTCAATGATGCTTTCCAGCCTCGGCGGGATATCGAGGTTGATGCTTCGCACGGAAACAGGCGGCCGGGTCAGAACCGCCTCGATAATCATGCCGCCCGTACCGCCGCCAAAGGCCTGGCGCCCTGTTGCCATTTCATAAAGCAGGAGACCGAGCGAGAAGATGTCCGTGCGCTGGTCTAGATCATCTCCGCGTACCTGCTCAGGTGACATGTAGGAGGGCGTGCCGCTTATGATCCCAACGATCGAACTGGAATCCTGCGATCGGCCGCCGAGCTCTAAGTCTCCTCCGGCGATGCCTTTGGGAATAAGCTTCGCAAGCCCAAAATCGAGAACTTTCGCTTGTCCGCGCTTCGTCACGAAGATATTCGCGGGTTTAATGTCGCGGTGGATGATTCCTTCGGCGTGCGCCGCTTCCAAGGCTTCCGCTATCTGGATCCCCAGCTTCAGTATTTCTTCAAGAGGAAGCGCCTGCCCATGGATGTGACTGCGCAGAGTTTCGCCGTCGATGAACTCCATGGCGATGAACGCTCGGCCGTCCTGTTCGCCGATGTCGTAGATCGTGCAAATACCCGGATGGTTTAGAGCGGACGCGGCCCGCGCCTCGCGTCGGAACCGCTCGAGCGCCTGCGGTTGTTGCGCCAGCTCTTCCGGGAGGAGCTTCAGTGCCAACGCGCGGTCAAGCCGGCTATCGTGGGCCTTGTATACCACTCCCATGCCGCCGGCGCCGAGTTGCTCCAGGATGCGGTAGTGCGAAATGGTCTGACCAATCATCGGCAGGCAAAATTTTCCGTGAGCAGCAGTTCAGACTACAGCGTTGGATCGTCGGGACCGGCTTCCTCGAATGATTTTCTTCGTTCTGTCTTTGGCGGTTTGGGCGATCCAATCAGACTCAAAACCGTCGAGCCTTCCCCGAAGTTATTCGCAGTTGCTAGAGGCTCCTGCTCAAGCGTAATGTTTTTGTTGCACAATGTACAAACAAGCGCTGCGTAAGCCCCGCCACCCGCTTGTCTGAACATATTGCAGCGCATGACGCGCCCGCAACATACAGGAACCCACATCGCGGAAGCATTATCCAAAGCCATGAGCCTCCTTGCAGGAAGCGAATGCGGGCGATTATACACTGAAATCCGCTCGCTCGGATTCAGACCGTGGGGAATTCCCTCGCAACGATCTCCAAGTCCTTATTTCTGCATTCACGAAGCCGCTTGCTGTGCAGGTCGCACCTGAACACGTCGATGATTGACGCAAGTCTAGCTTCGGCTCGATGGAGCGGGGACACAGGCGGACCGGGTGCTCCGGATTTGTGAGGGGCTGAGGCTTGAAACTACGGGCAGCATCGGAGCGCTACAGCACTCAGTCCTAGCGCAGTAGGATATGGAAGACCGCAGCACTCAAGACCTTGAATTGAAAGAATTGAATGGAGCGGGAGAAGGGAATCGAACCCTCATTTCTAGCTTGGGAAGCTAGCGTTCTGCCACTGAACCACTCCCGCTCGTCAGTCGATGTGCGGCAGACACAAAGGAGCATAGCATTGCGGGATGGTCTACTCAAGCCGCGCATCCACGGCTGCTTCGCGGATCGTAACCTGCCAATTCTGGCGGCGATCCTTAGCCGTTACCCCGAATAGTCGCTATTCACGGGGTGATGGTCGCGATGCGGCGATTGAGGGCAGCCGCGGCGAAATAGGCGCAGCGCGTGGACTCTCGTTCGGTCCAGCTTCGCGCGACAGGCACCATTTGCGCGACGGACATATCGATTATCGAGATGATGCGGTAGTAGGTCGAAACAATTCCCAAATGCCATTGGTCTCCGCCAGGATTCGGCGCAACGCGCAAGAGGCCAAGCAACCGGTTGAACTGCCCGCCTCGAATTTCGCCCGGCTCAAGACCGATAACTTCGCGAGTCGCGGGCGACAGCTCCACCTCGGCGTACGTCGCCAGAATTGAGCGGCAATACGACAGGAAGAATTGGACCAGCGCCATCGCTGAGAACATGAGCATGAGAACTGGGATCATAGTTTGTGTGCCGCTGCGCGGACGAAACGCAAGCCGCGTAACGTGCGAGGAATAGGTTGCAACTGGGTGGCCGATTAGAACGTAAAAGGTAGCTCACCGCGCCGCGGCGGAGTACTACGACATACTTACACGGTGAGCGCGCAACGATGCCGCTTGCGGAGATTGCCCTAAAAGCGCGCAAAATGACTGGTACTTCCCGCGAGCGTTTTCTTTGAGGGAGAATGAGCACAAGTGAAACGAAGGTTCACGCCGGCACAGTTGCCGTCCCGTCTCGATGATTCAAACCCGCGATGCCGCATGCACTCCGTCGGTTCACTAGACTAAACCCTTTGTCTGCCTCCCTCTAAAATTCCTACGCGTTTCCCCCCGAAAGTATTAGGATTGCCGGCTTGCACTTATTTCAATAAGTTCGCATCCACTTTGAATCAATTTCGGGAGGATCAGGAATGAAGCTTGCTCGCAACTTCGCCGTGGTGGTGCTTGGGACGCTCGTGCTGGCCCTTTTTGGCTCTCTGCGTTCATCGGGGCAGACGCTCGACAAGAGCATGTGGTCCGGATTGAAATGGCGCTCGATTGGCCCATTTCGTGGCGGACGCGTTGAAACCGTTGTTGGAATTCCGGGCAATCCGGACGTGTACTATTTCGGCGCGGTGACGGGAGGCGTCTGGAAGACGACGGACGCCGGACGCGAATGGCGACCCATGTTTGACAAAGAGCCCATTGCGTCGATTGGCGCGATCGCGATTGATCCGCAGGATACAAATATCATCTATGCGGGTACGGGCGAGGCGTGCCTGCGCGGGAATATTTCTTTCGGCAATGGCGTGTACAAATCGACCGACGGCGGCGCTACGTGGACGCATTTGGGACTCGACGACACGCGTCACATCGCCAAAGTGCTAATCGACCCAAAGGATCCCAACACTGTTTTCGTCGCGGCGATTGGCCATGCCTACGGGCCGAATGAAGAGCGCGGCGTATTCCGCTCGACGGACGCGGGCAAGACTTGGCAGAAAGTTCTCTATAAGGATGACAAGACAGGAGCGGCGGATCTGGTTTTCGACCCGGCGAATTCGCACATCTTGTATGCGGCGATGTATCAGGAAATTCGCACGCCGTGGGGATTCACCAGCGGCGGTCCGGGCAGCGGAATTTATAAATCCGAGGATGGCGGCACAACTTGGAAGCAGGTTACAGGACATGGATTGCCGGACGGGATTTACGGGCGCATCGGGCTGGCTGTGGGCGCGGATTCGGACCGCGTCTATGCGCTGATCGAAGCGAAGAAGGGCGGACTGTATCGCTCGGACGATGCCGGAAAAACCTGGGAGTTCATCAATGGCGACCAGCGATTCTTGCAACGCGCATGGTATTACATGCACATTTTTGCCGACCCGAAGTCGACCGATACGATTTACATCTTGAATACAGGAACGTATCGCTCGACCGACGGTGGCATGCACTTCACTCCGATTGCCGCTCCGCACGGAGATGATCATGCCTTCTGGATCGACCCGCAGAACCCCAAACGCTTGATGGAAGGGAACGATGGCGGCGCGACGATTTCAGTGGACGGCGGGAAGACCTGGACAGACGAAGACAATCAGCCGACGGCGCAGTTTTATCACGTCAGCGTCGACAATCGCTTTTTGTATTACGTTTACGGCGCGCAGCAGGACAACTCGACGGTTGCAATTGCGAGTCGCACGGATCACGGGCTGATCACCGACAAGGATTGGTACGACGTGGCTGGAGGCGAAAGCGGTTACATTGTCGCGGACCCGAAAGATCCCGACATCGTTTACGCGGGCGGGAATTGGGGAATCATCACGCGCCTCGACCGGCACACCGGGCAGGTGCAGGACGTCACCGTCTGGCCCGTGAACCCGAGCGGCTGGAGTGCAGGCGAATTGCCGCACCGCTTTCAGTGGACGGCGCCGATTGCGATTTCGCCGTTCGATTCGAACACCGTGTATATCGGCGGCGAGAAACTCTTCAAGACGACCGACGGCGGAATGAATTGGACAGCCATCAGTCCAGACCTGACGCGCAACGACAAAAGCAAGCAGGCGCCGTCGGGTGGACCTCTCACCATCGACGAAACCAGCGTGGAATATTACGACACGATTTTCTCCGTGGTGGAATCGCCGCTGGAACGCGGATTGATTTGGGTTGGCAGCGACGACGGTCTGGTGCACATCACGCGCGACGGCGGAAAAACCTGGAGTGATGTGACTCCGAAGGGAATGCCGGAGTGGGAGCGCATCGGCTTGATTGCTGCTTCGCCGTTCGCGGCCGGAACGGCGTATGTGGCGGCCGACCGGCACCGTCTCGACGATTTTCATCCATACGTTTACAAAACCACCGACTATGGAAAGACGTGGACGCAAATCACAGATGGCCTGCCGCAATCGGGGAGTTACGTTCACGCAGTGACTGCCGATCCCGTTCGGAAAGGCTTGCTCTACTGCGGAACGGAAACGGGGATTTTCGTTTCCTTTGACGATGGTGCGAACTGGCAGCCGCTGGAGTTGAATATGCCGGTCGTGCCAGTGACGGACATGGTGGTGAAAAACGATGACCTGGTAATTGCAACGAAGGGCCGCTCCTTCTGGATACTCGACGACCTCTCTCCGCTGCGCCAGTGGAATGCCAACATATCCAACGACGCCGCGCATCTCTTCCGGCCGCGCGTGGCGTGGCGGACGCGGCTCGGTTCCGCCAACCCGCGTGCTTTCGCGTTGTATGGCCAGAATGCGCCGGATGGAGCGGTCATCAACTATTATTTGAAGACCAAACCTGCCGATAAAGACAAAGTCACGCTGGAAATCCTCGACTCGAGCGGCAAAACGATCCGTAAATACACCAACGAATCCAAGAAAAAGGACGAGCAGCCCTCTGAAGCGGGCGACGAATTCAATCCGCCCAAAGCGATTCCCGCCAAGGCGGGAATGAACCGCTTCGTCTGGGATTTGCGTTATGAAACACCCACGCTGATTCCGGGGCAGGTGTGGGACAGCGCGGATACGCCGAAGGGCACGCTCGCGTTGCCGGGAGCTTATCAAGTGCGGCTGATGGCAGAGGGGAAGACGTTCACCGAGCCGCTTACGGTGAAACTCGATCCGCGCGTGAAAAATTCGCCGGAGGACTTGCGCAAGGAGTTTGATCTGTCGCTCAAGATTCGCGATGAGATTTCGCTCGCGGATGAAACCGTGAACGAGATGAACTCCGTGAAAACGCAGATCGCGGCGCTTCGCAAAAGACTGGGCTCAAACGCGCAAGATAAACCGATTCTCACAAGCGCCGACGCCATTGAGAAAAAGATGAAGCCGATTGACGACCAGCTGTGGCAAGGCCAGATGAAAGCCAGCGAAGAAGACTTGAACTATCCCGATGAGATCAACGATCAGTTGAAAGGCATCGCCGAATTTATGGAAGGCTCGGACAATGCACCCACTGCCGCCGATTACGCGGCGTATGCGGATTTGAGCGGCAAAGCCGACAAGTTGATCGCGCAATGGAAGGAAATCAAGGAGAAAGACCTGGCCGCTCTCAACGAACAAATTCGGCGCGCTAATGTTCCTGCGATCGCGGCGACGCCGCCGCCGGATTCGTCGAAGTAGGATGTAATGAATCCGCGAGGCTTGCGGCGGAAACTACCGAGCATTAGGGCGGCGGTGGTGCGTCCGCGGGCGGCCGAGTTGAGTTGAATAACGTGACCCGCCGGAAGTGGCCAAGGGCGCAGCTTGCGCGCCGCTCTGCGGGCGGGGAGTCATCGGCACCGAATAGGTGTTACTCGCCGGCAGTTGCAGGTAGAGCTTGTGAAGTTCGGCTGGCGTCATCGCGCCTTGACGAAGACGGACTGCAACTACCGAACCGTCCGGTCCGGGTTTGGTGATGCCCCAGACTGTATCGCCCGCCTTCATAGCTTTTACGTCAAGTTTTTGCCCTTTTTCTCCCAGATAGGCGGTTTGCGGGCCAATCGTTGCCACTACAGTCAACTGCGTGGGACGCATGAGCACCACTTGATGTTTCTGCAGGTCCACCGACGAGACGATGAAAAATTCCTCGCCCTGCGCATTCTTGGGATGCGCCTGCGCCCACGCGGGCACGGAGATAGCAAGAGCCAGCAAACTAGCGATCGCAACAGAAATAAATTTAGAAACTCTATTCATATCGAAGCGCCTCAATGGGGTCCAGGTGTGCGGCGCGACGCGCCGGGTAATAGCCAAAGAAAATTCCTACCGCCGCAGAAAACAGGACGGCGATGACGATGGAAGACGGGGAAACGAGCGTGGGCCAGTGAAGCGCCCGCGCAATAATCAGCGAACCGCTAACCCCCAGAACAATGCCGACGCTGCCGCCCATAAGGCTGAGCACAATAGCCTCGCTCAAGAATTGTCCCTGCACGTCGGATTCGGTGGCGCCCACGGCCATGCGCACGTCGATTTCGCGCGTGCGTTCGGTCACGCTCACCAGCATGATGTTCATGATGCCGATGCCGCCCACCAGCAAAGAAACAGACGCGATGCTGGCCAGCAGAATCGTCATCACCTGGCCCGACTGTGCCTGCGCCTGGGCAAAATCCGTGGGGCTGCGAATGATGAAGTCGTTTTCTTCGTTGGGCCGCAAATGATGCCGCTGGCGGAGAAGCGCGGTGATTTGGTTTTCGGCCGGTTGTATGTCGTCCATCGAATCGGCGGACAACATCATGAAGTGGATCCAATTAATGCCGGAAAGTTTCTTCTGCACTGTTGTGTAAGGCATCAAGATTGTGTCGTCCTCATCGCCGCCGAAGGGTGAACTGCCCTTGGTCGCCAGGACGCCAACAACCTGAAAAGGCAAATTGGAGATGCGAACTGTCTTGCCGACTGGGTCGTCACCCGGGGCAAAGAGACTCTTTACAACGGTCTGTCCCAGCAGGCAAACGTTCGATGCTACGTCAACATCGCGCTGATTAAAAATGCTGCCTGCCGCCAGGGCCCAGTGGCGAATCTTCAGATAGTCGGGCGAGACGCCGCTTGCGTGCGTGTACCAGTTGTTGCCGCCGTAAACGATCTGCGCGCCGTAGCCGACACTGGGGGAAACCCATTTGATGAAAGGAACCTCGGCGAGAATGGCGGCGCCATCCGCCTCGGTCAGCGTTTTCGTGGCTTGGCTGCCCATATGGACGCCGCCTTTGTTAATGCTGCCGGCGGAAATGAAAATAATATTGTCGCCCAGGCTCTTGATTTGCTCTTGCACCTGGTTAGACGCGCCCTGGCCGATGGCCACCGTGCAGATTACGGCGCCCACGCCAATAATAATGCCGAGCATCGTAAGCACCGTGCGCATCTTGTTGCGCGCCAGCGCTCGCATCGATACTCGAAGGATTTCGCGAACGTCCAAGTGTTTACCTTCCCCGGCCTGGGCCGCCAAACGGAGACCGCGTTCCGCTGGGCCCGCCCGAACTTTGTTCGCCGGTAATGACCTGGTCACCCTGCTGAAGACTGCCGCCAAGAACGGCGGTGCTGGTGTAATCCGTCAGTCCCGTCTGGATTGCCACGGGGACGGGCTGCTTATTCGCATCGAGCTTCCACACCAACTGCCAACCCCCTACGTGTGACACCGTCGCTTGCCGCGGGATGTCGTGCTGCTTGTAGAGATCTTGTAGTTGCTTGGGCGGTAGCTGCGGAGTGAACGTCAGAGCGATATTCGGCACGAGAAGAACGTTGCTCGCATGACCCGTCGGGATCGTGATGTATGCCGTTTCGCCGGGCAACAGTTTGCCCTCGGGATTCTCGAAGTCGATGATCGTGTTGTAGGTCACAACGTTTTGGACGGTGAAGGCGTTCAAGCGAACGGCGCTGACGCGTCCGTGGAATGATTCAGTAGGATATGCGTCAACCTGGAAGGTGGAAGCCTGCCCCACGTGAATCTGGCCTGTGTCGGATTCGTCCGTGGCCGCGTAAACCTGCATGCGCGTCAGGTCTTGCGCGATAGTGAAGACGTTGGGGGCTTGCAAAGAAGCCGCAACCGACTGTCCGACCGTGACGTTCCTGGCGACGACCGTGCCGTCGACCGGAGAAATGATGGTTGTATATTTCAAATTGGTTTCGGCCATTTTCAGATTGCCCTGCGCGGACTGGACCTGTGCGCGAGCTTGCGCAAGTTGGGCCTTCGTCTGATTAACTTGAGCCTCCGCCTGCGTCACGGACGCATTCGCTGCAACGAAATTTGACTGCGTCTGGTCGTTCTGGTCGTGCGAAATGACGCCCTGTTGCGTGAGGTCCGCAATGCGCTTGGCATTCACTTGCGCGTATTCAGCGTTCGCTTTCAGCTTGGCTACATTAGCCTGGTCGGCAAGGATACTGGCTTCGATGTTTTGAACGTTGGCGACGGCGTTCGCGAGGTTGCCGCGCGCCGTGGTGACCTGCGCGTCATAGATGGTTGGATCGAGCTGCGCCAAAACATCCCCGGCATGAACCTGCGTGTTGAAGTCCGCGAAAATATATTGCACGGTTCCAGAGACGAACGAACCCACGGGGACGGTGGTCAGCGGGTTGATGGTTCCCGTGGCCTGCACGACTGCCGTTATGCTGCCGCGCCTCACTGGCATGGTGATGTAGCGAACTGTGGGCGTCCGCGTTTTGACCACGTATACAGCTACGAGCGCCGCGACGATGGTGATTCCAATGAGCCACGAAAGCCCTTTGTGTTTTTGGTAGGATTCTCGGACGGACATGTTTGGTTCTTGACCTCGATTTTTTTAGCGTCGTCGGGCGGGTTCTTCCATCTTGCGCTCTCACCGCTCCACTATAAATGACGCGCCGGACGTGCTGTGGGTTTCACCGCGAAGTGCTTCAACTTCATTGCAGGCGGGTCTCCATGTTACATTGGGCGCCCGGATTTGATTACAGGAGGAACACGCGTTGGCTTATCGGGACTTGAGAGCCTTTCTTGCGCGGCTGGAACGCGAAGGGGAACTGAAGCGCATCAGCGCGGAAGTCGACCCGGTGCTCGAAATAACGGAGATTACGAACCGCGTGACGAAGGCCGGCGGCCCCGCATTGCTCTTCGAGCGGCCTAAAGGCTCGAACGTCCCCGTTGTCATCAACCTCCTGGGGAGTGAACGGCGCGTGAATCTCGCACTCGAAGTGGACGACATTGATCAGGTCGCGAGCCGCGTCCGTTCATTCCTGGATGTGCAAACGCCGCAAGGTTTCCTCGACAAGGTAAAAATGCTGCCGAAGCTGGCGGAGCTGGGCTCCTTTTTTCCGAAGACGGTCAAGTCCGGCGCGTGCAAGGAAGTAATCCTCAAGGAGGATTTTTCACTTTCGTCTTTTCCGATCCTCAAATGCTGGCCGCAGGACGGCGGGCGCTATATCACATGGCCGATGGTCATCACGAAAAATCCGGAGACGGGCAAGCGGAACGTGGGCTGTTACCGCATGCAGGTGTTCGACGAACGCACCACGGGGATGCATTGGCAAACCCAAAAGCACGGCGCGGAACATTTCCGCAGTGCGCGCAGCCGCCACGGTGCAGGAAGACTGGAAGTCGCGGTGGCCATTGGCGCCGATCCGGCTACGGCTCTCGCGGGAATTTTGCCTGTGCCGCCGGACCTGGACGAATTTATGTTCTCGGGTTTCCTGCGGCGCGATGCAGTTGAACTGGTTCCATGCGAAACGGTTGACCTGGAAGTGCCAGCGAATGCCGAAATTATCTTGGAAGGCTATGTGGACCTCTCTGAGATGCGTACCGAGGGCCCGTTCGGCGACCATACGGGCTTCTACTCCCTTGAGGGCGAATACCCTGTGTTTCATATAACTTGCATCACTCACAGGAAGGACCCGCTCTACTTGACCACAATTGTCGGCCCCCCTCCGCAGGAGGATTTTTTCATGGGCCACGCCATCGAGCGCATTTTCCTGCCCGTGATGAAGATGCAGTTTCCGGAGATCGTAGACGTGGCTATGCCCGCAGAGGGCATCTTCCAGAACTTAATGATCGTCGCGATTCGAAAATCATACCCCGGCCATGCGCGAAAAATCATGAACGCAATCTGGTCGCTCGGACAGGCCATGTTCACCAAGGTAATTGTTGTTGTGGACCACGATGTTGACGTTCAGAATTCTCGGGAAGTCGTGTGGAAAACGCTATGCGCCATCGATCCGCAACGTGATATCGAATTCGTCTTGGGTCCTGTGGATACGCTGGAGCACGCATCTCGCCTGCAAGATCTCGGCTCTAAGATGGGCATTGATGCCACGCGCAAGTGGCAGTCGGAAGGATTCGCACGCCCGTGGCCCGACGAGATTCGCATGGACGCCGCGACAAAATCTCGAGTAGACGCATTGTGGCAATCCTTGGGGATTGACGTTTCGCGGCTGCGGTAGTAACAATTCCTGTCCAGTCGAACAGGGTTCACCTTTCGCACGTTCTTCCCGAATGATAGTGGACTTCCCCCTCGTCCTATTTTTTAATCTCAAAGTGCGCACGATTACCAACTGCACACCAGACGGAGGCGGTTGCTTGACACTTGAATCACAGGGGTGACATAAGGGTACAGCAGTACTGTAACGCAGCTTTTTCAATGGACCGCTAGTTTCGACCGGGTGATCGAAAACTGGCGGAACAGCTTTCAAAGACCAACTGACTTTTCGTGGCCGCGGGCATGCCGGCCGATTTTGTGCGTGACGCAATCAGCGAACGAGGGGCGACGCGATGTTCGGGATGGGGAAATCGAAATCTCTAATCGGTCTGGATATCGGGTCGAGCTCCGTTAAGGCGGTCGAACTTAAGAAGACCAAACAGGGCTACGAGCTTGTCAGCTTCGGTATTGAGCCGCTGGCCCAAGATACGGTCGTTGACGGCGCCATCATGGATGCGCCGGCTGTCGCCGAACGCATCAGCTCAATTTTCGATTCCCAGAAGATCAAAATCAAAGATGTGGCCACGTCGGTTTCTGGGCATTCGGTAATCGTCAAGCGCGTTCCCATGCCCGTGATGGGCGAAGACGAGCTCTACGACAGGATCCAGGCGGAAGCCAGCCAGCACATTCCCTTCGATATCGCGGACGTCAATCTCAGCCACCAGCTTTTGGAAACTACGGATAGCCAGATGGACGTCCTGTTGGTCGCGGTGAAGAAGGACAAAATCCTGAACCACACCAACGTACTGGCTCAGGCCGGTAAGACTCCCGTGATTGTGGATATTGATGCATTCGCGCTGGAAAATTGCTTCGAGGTCAATTACGACCCGGACCCGGCGCAAGTGGTTGCTCTGCTTAATATCGGCGCCAGCGTCATGAACATCAACATTATTCGCGGCTGGACTCCATTGTTCACGCGCGACGTCTCGGTGGGCGGCAACCAATATACGGATGCGCTGCAAAAAGAGCTCGACCTTAATTACGAAGATGCGGAGCGCTTGAAAATGGGTGGAACGCTCCCGGGCGTTACGGACGAACAGCGCTCGTCGATTCTCCGCTCTGTCTCCGACATCCTGATACTCGAAATTCAGAAGACGTTCGATTTCTTCCGCGCCACGGCCAGCGGCGAGAACATTCGCCGCATCGTTGTCGCTGGAGGGACAGCGCGCGTTCCCGGATTGCTCGACTTGCTACGCGAGGAGTTTGGAATGCCGGTGGAAGAACTGTACCCGTTCCGGAAGATTGTTGTGAATCCCGGCCGGCACGATGAAGAGAAAATTCGCGAAATGGCGCCGCGACTCGCGATTGCGGTTGGCCTGGCGCTAAGGAGCTTTGATACCCCATGATTCGGATCAACCTCCTCGGCCAAGAACGGCCGAAAACAACCGGACCGTCGATTCCTCTTGAATCGTCTTTGCGCTTGGTGTTACTCGCGTCGGCGGTGGTCTTGGCCCTTGTCGTGCTTTTCGTCATGTACAACCAGAAGTCCAACGAACTCGCGGCCATTAATACGCACATTGCCAGCCTGCAAGCGGAGCGTACGCGGCTGCAGCAAACCAAGGCAGAGGTGCAGCAGTTCGAGCAGCAGAAGGCAATTCTGCAGCAGCGCATCAACGTGATCGAGACTCTGCAGGCCAACCGTTCCGGCGGACAACAGCTGTTGCAGATGGTCGCAAATACCGTAGGGCGATCTGATTCCTTGTGGCTTACATCGCTCGAACGCAAGGGCGACACGCTGAACATAACTGGGGAAGCCGCGTCGATCAACGCGATCGCGAACTTCATCACGCAGATGAAACGTTCGGGATATTTCGACAAGATCGAAATTCAGTCTGCCATCGAGAACGATATCGTAAAGGGCGCGCAGACGTATGGATTCACGATGTCGGCACAAGTCGGCCAGCCCAAACCAGCGGGTGGAATGACGCCCACCGCGCCGGCCCGGCCGGGAAAGAGCTAGGGAGGAGAAATGGCAACCTCGTTCCGTGAAATGTCGTGGCCCGTTCAGGCACTGGCGTTTCTATTCCTAGCCGTTGTCTTGGTCCTCGGAGGACTCTACGTTCCCGGATCGCCAGTACAAAGGGAACGCGTGGCCGTTGACGCCGCCAATGCGCAGTTGAAGCCACTCGAAGCTGAAGTTCAAACTTTACGGGTATACCAGCAGCGGCGCGTGGAGCTTCAGGGCGAGATGGAAGCGTTGCAAAAGCAGCTTGCCACGCTGCAGACAATTGTCCCGGAAAATAAGGAAGTCGACCAATTCATGACGATGCTACAGGGAGCAGCGTCCGGCGCGGGCGTAATCATTCGCAAGCTCGAAACGCAGCCAGTCGTCGCGAAGGAATACCACTACGAGATGCCGTTCAAGATTACCGCCGATGGCCCGTATTACTCGGTGCTGGACTTTTTCGCGCGACTGTCCCGCCTGTCTCGGATCATCAATGTGGGCGACGTGAAGCTGAATGAGATAAAGCCCGGCGCGAACTCAAGCCAATTTCGGATGCTTCCAGGATCGACAGTAACCGGTGAGTTCACGATAGTAACGTTTTTCTCGAAGCCGGCGGACGAAGTCGCGGCGAACGCCAAGCCCGCGGGTCCCGGCGGAAAGCCGTAACGGGATGGGGCGGAGAAATATGGAGCGCTTGAAAACATTCGCCAGAGCGGTTGCCCTTTTGACATTACTGGCATGGTGTGTGTCTTTTTCCTGGGCTGGCCAAGGCCAGAGTCAGAGTCAGAAACCACCCACAAAAACGCCCCCTGCGAAGCCTGCGGTCAGCCGTGAGCGTGATCCTTTTGCTCCGCTGATCCAGACTGGCGAAACCGGGGGCCGTCTAAATTTACCTCCGGGAATCGCTGGCTTGCAGGTCTCCACATTGCAGTTGCAAGGCATGGTTAAGACGCCTGAGGGCATGGTGGCAGTAGTTTCGAATCCACAGGACCGTGTTTATTTCCTTCACGATGGTGATCACTTGTATGACGGAGTCGTGGAGAAGATTGCCCTGGATCAAATAACGTTTCAACAGGAAAGCAAAGACGCGTTTGGCAGGACCGTGCAGCGTGAAGTGACCAAACGACTCTACCCGATAGCAGGAGACGAGCAATGAGCAAGATTTGGCGGCCGTTAGGGCTTGCCTGCCTCACGGCAGCGAGCCTGCTAATCCCGACTGGAGCGCTCCGCGCGGATTCCGGAGCGTCGGTCAAGGTCACCTCTGCGGTTGGGCAGGGAGTAGTACGCCTCGAGGCGAAAGCCAGTGGCCCATTCGACTACGAAGTCCATCATCCGAGCACCAACCTCTATTACGTCGACCTTACTGGTGTAACGGCGGCGGCCACGGACGCCGCGCAGATTCTCCGGACAGATATCGTTCGCAGCTACCGCCTGGAACAATATGAGTCGGGATCCAAGACAATTTCGCGGCTCGAAATTCTGGTCGGCGACGGGGCCACACCAAAGGTCAGCCGTCTGGGACGCGATGAACTGGAAATCGTGGTCTCGAAAAAAGGTGTTTTCTCCGCGCAGACTCGAGCTTCAAATCAGCCACGCATCGTGGATACAGCATTGCACGTTTCCGCGCCCGTCAGCAGTTCCGGCGCTTTCGCCGCAATTCGCCAAATTTCGATCACTAAGGACGGCGATGTGCCGGAAGTGCTTGTGCTTGGCACGGGCTCTTTCAACTATAGCGAGCTGCGGCTCAGCAAGCCCGATCGTCTGGTGCTTGACTTCAACAGCGCGCACATGTCGGCGGCGAAGAAAATCTCCAGCAACCTAGCGCCAATTCGGGAGGTTCGCGCCGGTCAATTCTCTCCTCAAGTCGCGCGCGTGGTTATCGATCTGTCAGCAGTTTCGCCTTACCAGGTAAAGCATGTGGACGGCGGAATTGCGGTGGAGTTCGCCGCCGCGTCGGCCTCGAATTCTGCTCCCTCGGCGGAATCGCCGCAATCGGCGCCCGCTCTTACGGACGCTGCTGACACGGGTTCAAGTTCTGCCCAGCCCGCCCAGCCCTCTGATGAGACGCAAACGCAAGCGCAGAGCACCGCGCAATCGTTTCCGAAGACAACTGCACCGATGAGCGCTTCGTCATCTCAGGATGCGGCAAAACCTGCTGGTTCTGACGTCCCTGTTACGCAGACGCCGCAGCAATCGAATGCGCCCCAGTCATCAACGACACCTCCGGCAAAGCCCGCCGTAGCGCCACCGGTGGCAGCCGCGCCAGCCCCAGTGCCCGCGCAGCAGAGCGCAGCTCCAGATTCATCTCCAGCGCAGGCCGCTCCAGCCCAGACGTCAACAACTGCAGGCGTTTCTGCCCCAGTGAACCCCGCTTCGGTTATTTCGCAGGACTCTCAAGTCCCGGGCGGCACTAAATATACCGGCGCGCCGATTTCGGTAAATTTGAAGAACGTCGATTTGCAGGATTTTTTCCGCTTAATTCATGAGATCAGTGGCTTGAACGTGGTCGTTGATCCAGGCGTCAAAGGGACTCTGACACTGGTTCTCGATAATGTGCCGTGGGACCAAGCACTCGACATCGTGTTGAAGAACAATGATCTCGATAAGGAACTGGATGGCAATGTGCTCCGCATCGCCACGAAAGCGACGGTGAAGAGGGAAGCAGACGAGGCCAAGGATCTGGCCAAGTCCCAAGTCGAGGCCGCAGATCTGGTTACCACCACTCGCGTGCTCAGTTACGCCAAGGCTTCGGAGATTTCCGACACCGTCAAGAAGTTCCTTTCTCCGCGCGGCGACGTGCTGGCCGATCCTAGAACAAACACGCTGATCATTAGCGACATTCCGACGGTCATCCCCGTCATCGACAACTTGATCCGGGAACTCGACAAGCGTTCACAGCAAGTCGAAATCGAAGCGAGGGTCGTTGCCGCCAATCGCACCTTTGCACGCGAACTTGGCTCGCAGTTTGCCTTCAGCGGCTCGGCCACCGGCGGCCGCAACCTGTTCGGTGGTGTGGGCGCCGTTGGCACCAGCCCAATCACCCGCTTTGTTCCTCCGCTGCCCGTTCCTCCGGTCATCAGCGGAACCACTCCTCCGGCGGGCGGCACCAGCTCGACTGGCGTGTCGATGCCGCTGGTGACGAACCTAGCCACAGCTGTGCCGACCAGCGGCGTGTCGTATGCCTTCTCCTCGGCGAATTTTGCTCTGGATTACATCATCTCAGCAGCGGAATCGAAGGGCGTTGGCAAGCTGCTTTCAAAGCCCACCGAGATCACTCAGAATAACGAGCAGGTCACGATTAAACAGGGAACCAAGATTCCGATTCAGACCGTCATCAACAACACAATTTCCGTGCAGTTCGTGGACGCCGTCCTGGAGCTTCAAGTGACTCCGCAAATCACCAAGGAAGGCACGATCTTCATGACCATCCACGTTGAAAACACGCAAATTGACCCGGCGATCCCGAGAATTCAGGGGATTCCGGCACTCGACACGCAGTCGGAAGACACCAAGGTGCTGGTGGACGACGGGCAAACGATCCGGATCGGCGGCATTATCGTGTCGAACCAGCAAACGACGGTTAATGAAGTTCCGTTCGTCGGCAGCATCCCAATCGTCGGACAACTTTTCCGGCACACAACAACCAGCACAAACTCTCAGGAGTTGCTCTTCTTCATCACTCCCCGTATTCTTCCCATGTAATCCGGGAAGCGGAGGGGAAAATCGCAGCAGCCAAGGTATCTGAGAAGGCGGGGCGTGCAATAAAGCCGTCCCGCCTTTCGCTTTTGCGGCAGGCGATGCGTGCCGATCGTCTGGATGCGTTCATCGCCACTCACCTCCCGAATATTTTCTACTTAACAGGATTTTCGGGAAGCTCCGGCATTGTTTTGGTCGCGCAGAACAGCGCGATTCTCTTCACGGACCCGCGCTATACCGTCCAGGCCAAGCAGGAAGTCACCGCCGCCCAAGTTAAAATTGTCCGCGGCTCGTTACTAAAAGCAGTAGGCGAACAGGTTGAGCAGCGCCAAGGCAGTAGAGTCGGATTTGAAGCGGCACACCTGACCGTCTTGCAAAGGGCCGCGCTTGGCAAATCTACGGGCGCGCGCATTCGGTGGATTTCATGGGATGGCAAGGTCGAAGGCCTGCGAGCGATCAAAGACGAATCTGAATTAGCCACCATGCGCGAAGCGGCGCGGATTGCCTGCGCATCGTGGGAAGAGACGCTCCCGCTGGTGAAGCCCGGAGTATGCGAGATTGATTTGGCCGCCGAAATCGAATTCCGTATGCGGCGAAAAGGCGCGGACGGGCCCGCCTTCGATACCATCATCGCATCAGGCGAACGCGGGGCGTGGCCGCATGCCCGGGCAAGCCGGAAACTGGTGAAGAAAAACGAGTTGGTCGTGTTTGACCTAGGTGCTATACTGCGCGGCTATTCCAGCGATTTGACGCGCACGGTCTGCGTGGGGCGCGCGTCTTCAGAGAAGCGCCGCTGGTATGCAGCGGTACTCGAGGCGCAGCAAGCGGCCCGGCAGGCGTTGCGCCCAGGCGTCACAGCGGAACAGGTTGACGCTGCAGCACGTGGCGTCCTGAAGCAAGCTGGCTTGGAGCAAAGGTTCATACATAGCACCGGGCACGGTCTGGGCCTCGAGGTGCATGAGAGCCCCCGGTTAGGCCGGGGTGAGCAATCAGTCCTGCGCGCCGGCACTGTGGTAACGCTCGAACCCGGGGTATACATCGAAGGCACCGGCGGCATCCGCATCGAAGATGACGCCTTGGTGACGAGCACGGGCGCGGAATTCTTGACCCACGCCAATCGGGAGCTGATTGAAATCGGATGAAGCGAAAAGCAAAAAAGGCCGGCGCAAACCATTCGCGTGATTCAGCGCCGGACTTGCGCGAGGTCTCCAAAATTCTCGAATTCATGGAACAGCATAGTCTGGACGAATTCGAGTATGAAAATGGCAACGTCCACATCCGCCTTCGTAAGGCCCAATCGCACGCCGCCGGCGCTCCGTTTCGCGCGGCGCACTCCGTGCCTGAAATAGTCGTGGCCCATCCGGCGACCGTTTCCTCAGCCACGCCGGAACAGTCGGGTTCGACGCCCGAGCCTATTGACGAGAATCTTCATGTCATCAAGTCGCCCATCGTGGGTACTTTCTATTCCTCGCCGACTCCCGGGGCCGACCCCTTTGTTCGTCCGGGCGATCATGTGGACGCCGGACGCGTTCTCTGCATCATCGAAGCCATGAAGCTGATGAACGAAATCGAGGCGGATGTGGCGGGCGAAGTGATGCGCGTGTTCGTCGAGAATGGCCAGCCGGTGGAATACGGCGAGCCGCTCTTCGCGATTCATCCCAGCCGGAAACAGTAGCCCGGCGCGGCGCCTGTCCTCAAGAGAAAATGTTTCGTAAAATCTTGATTGCGAATCGCGGCGAAATCGCACTGCGCGTTTTGTGCGCGTGCCAGGAACTGGGAATTCCGACAGTCGCCGTGTATTCAGAGGCTGATCGCAATTCGCTGCACGTGCGTTTTGCCGATGAAGCGGTGTGCATCGGCCCGGCCCGCTCCTCGGAGAGCTACCTCAACATTCCACACGTTATCAGCGCCGCGGAAATCACGAACGTCGACGCCATCCATCCCGGCTACGGTTTCCTCTCGGAGAATGCCAATTTCGCCGAAGTCTGCGAGGCTTCGCACATCACGTTTATCGGACCCTCTCCTGAAGTGATTCGCATGATGGGCGAAAAGGACCGCGCGCGCCGCGAAATGTCCGCTGCGGGCCTGCCCATCATTCCCGGCAGCCCGGGCGTCGTTCCCGATGAAGACACCGCGCTGAAACTCGCGGGCGACATCGGCTATCCCGTGCTCATCAAAGCCGCCGAGGGTGGCGGCGGCCGTGGTATGCGCGTGGTTCACAAGAAAGAGGAACTGATCTCCGCATTTCAGACGGCCCGCAACGAGTCGCAGCAGGCATTTGGCAGCGCAAATGTGTACCTCGAAAAATTGATTGAGCGTCCTCGGCACATCGAGTTTCAGGTAATCGGCGACACTCACGGCAAAGTAACCCACTTGCGCGAACGCGAGTGCTCGATTCAGCGTCGCCACCAGAAAATCATTGAAGAATCGCCCTCGCCCGCCCTCGACGCGAAGACGCGTGATGAAATGGGCGCGCGCGTCGCCAAGGCACTCGCGAAGATTGGCTATTCCAGCGCCGGTACGGTCGAGTTCCTCCGTGATGAAGCATCAGGCAAGCTTTATTTTATCGAAGTGAACGCGCGCATCCAGGTGGAGCATCCCGTGACGGAGATGATTTCCGGCGTGGATCTGGTGAAAGCCCAAATTCGTCTCGCGGCGGGCGAAAAACTCGATGCCGTTGTTGGCAAGCCGTGCTTTCACGGCCACGCAATCGAATGCCGCATCAACGCCGAAGATCCGGACACATTCGCGCCTTCCGCCGGTCGCATCACTGCATTTCGCGTTCCGGGCGGTCCGGGGATTCGCGTCGACACGGCGCTGTATTCGGAAGCTGTCGTTCCTCCCTATTACGATTCGCTCGTCGCCAAGATCATCGCTTTCGGTGACAATCGCGCGGAAGCCATCGCACGCATGTCTCGCGCTCTCGATCAATTCGTCATTGAAGGCATCAAGACCTCTATTCCCTTGCACAAGAAGATTCTTGAGGATCCCGATTTTATTGCCGGCAAGCTCGACACCCATTTTCTCGACCGTTACGAAGCCGTCGCGGCCAGATAGGACAAGCGATTTTGTTTCCGCCTCTCTATGCGGTGTTGGACGAAGGCTTGTTAAACATGCCGGCGCAGGAGTGCGCGCGGGAATTGATTTCCGCGGGTGTCGAGCTGATTCAATACCGGGCCAAGCATTCGTCCTCGCGCGAATACTTTGCAACGTGTTCGAATTTGGCGGAGGCGCTCGCAACACGCAACGCCCGCTTTGTTGTGAATGACCGTCCTGACATCGCCGCGATGCTCGGCGCGGGCGGCGTGCATGTGGGCCAGGACGATTTACCTCCGGATGATGCACGGCGCATTTGCGGCTCGGGCCGGTGGGTCGGCGTCTCCACGCACACTCTGGAGCAGGTGCGCGTGGCCGCAAAAACTTCCGCTGACTACATCGCCGTGGGCCCGATTTTCTCGACGTTTACAAAAGAGAGACCCGATGCCGTCGTGGGCGCGTCTTTCATCCGCGAAGCGCGCAAACTGACA
>DAHUXN010000093.1 GCA_027307115.1 Acidobacteriota bacterium | reverse complement strand
TGCGTCCACGACGGGCGGCGTAGCTGCGCAGATACGCGGTGGCTTCGTTCATGATTTTCCGCTCGAGAGTGTCGTCAACTTTCACGGGGCTGCCAGCGAACTCCAGCAACGGTGACGCCGCTCCTGTATCCGTGCCCGGCGACATGGCGGCAACGTCTGCGGAAAGTAGAATAAAAAAACCCGCCGATGCGGCGCGCGAGCCGGAAGGAGTCACGTACGTCACGACGGGAACAGACGAGTGAAGAATGGCGCCGATGATTTCGCGCATGGACGAATCGAGGCCGCCGGGCGTGTCGATCGTGATCAGAATCAGACTAGCGCGGTGTGCATTGGCCGCGTTGATTCCGGCGACGATATATTCGGCGAGGATTGGTTCGATTTCGCCGTTGATTTGCAATTCGTAGACATTTGGCGTGTCAGACGGTGACGCGGCCAAAACTGGCGGCGCGGAAAGGAATGGGGACAGGACAAAAGCGGCGACGGCGTATGCCGCGAAGAACACTGTGCGCACAATCGCACGGCGGGAAAAAAGCGCGTCTGCCAGATTCAGCATGTAAGCCGGCATTATAGCAAGGAGTGCGGTGGACGCAGGGAAAAGATCGCGGTGAGGGACCGCGCGTACCCGGTGGGGTAAGTCAGGAAAGAGGCTGCCACAAAACTCAAGGCACTGCATGCGACGAACGGCGAGAGCAGATTCCCCGCCTGCGGCAGGCCGGCTCGCCGCGTGGCTCCTCGGAATGACAAATATAAATAATTAGTGGCGCTTGTCAGCGAGTTCCGGCACGGGAGTGAAGACCGCAACTACCAGCGGATCCTTGATAACTTTTGCAAACCCGGGATCCGTTTTGGCCGAGACAAATTTCTGATAACCATCGTCCCTCGCCATTGTTAAATAGTGCGCGGCCCGCTCGGCATTCCCCATTTGTGCGTACGTACGCGCCACGAAGAAATAAAACAGGCCCGGATCCGTAACCCCGCGCTGCTGCACCACGGAGCCGTTGTCGCCTTTTTCCTGGAAAATCAACGGATCGATTTGGATGGCCTTCTGAAAACAGGTCATGGCCTCGGGATACTTCTTCTCGTCGAAATAGGCGTAACCGAGGTTGCTATACACGGCGGGCATGTCAGCGCGCAGTTTCAAAGTCTTGTCGTACCATTTGATCGCGTTTCCGTAGTGGTGTTTCGCGTACTCGACGGTGCCAACGTTATTGTAGGCACTCGCATAGGTCTTGTCGGCCTTGATGGCCTTCTTGAAATAGCGCTCCGCCAATCGATTGTTTCCCCATACTTCGTACGCGACGCCGAGCTTATTGAAGATCACGGGGTTCTTCGGTTCCGCGCGCGTGAGCTTTTCATACGCCCGGATAGCTTCGGGATACATTTTCCGCGCCATCAAAATGTCGGCGCGCAGTTCTCCCAATTGCAACGGAGTCATCTCTGGCTGGACGTTGGCGGGCTGTGGCGTGGAAACCTGACGGACCTGCCCTGGGGCGCTTTGTTGCGCGCGCGAGGCAAGCGGGAAAAGTAGAATCAGGAAAAGAGCCGGCAGGATCATTCGCTTCATGGTCACCCCTCCTGCCCACTGCCTGGGTCGCTACCCTTGCGGCGGCTTCGGCTTGGGCGGTGGCTTCTTGTTGTCCCCAAAGATACCAAAAATCTTATCGAAGAGCCCTTTTTTCTTTTCGGGTTCCGGGGAAGCGGCCGGCGGGGTCTGTGGAGGATGGGCTCCGGGAGGCGCCGCGTTTGGATTTGGAGTCTTCCCGGTTGCGGCAGGCTGGCCAGCGGCGGGCGCTTGGGGAGCGGATGGCTTGCCGAACAAGTGGGAGAGCCACGCGACGGGCGGAATGTCCGAGAGTTTTGTCCCACTATGTAGCGGGCAAAATTCCGTGGGCTCGGTGCCCGCTATAAATACCTCGGTCTTCGTTGCAGGGCAATTTGGTGTCGCCAGGTAGCCCGATTCGGGATCAACGGACGCGCTGACGATTCCGGCAGGCTCGGGGAAATCCTGCATGTTCTGATATGCGGGCAATGCCTGCGCACGCTTCATGAACTCCGCCCAAATGGGCGCAGCGGAATTTGAGCCGGAGAGGCCGAGGTCGCGGTCGTCGTCATATCCAACCCAGACGACGCAGAGAAGATTCGACGTGTAGCCCGCGAACCAGCCGTCATGCGAAGTTCCCGTTTTCCCCGCGGCGGGCGCCGTGAAGCCTCGGGCGCGAACCGTGTAACCTGTTCCGTGATTGACGACGTCTTCGAGGACGCTGGTAACCAGGTAAGCGACGCGCGGATCCAGCACAGCTCGGGCCTGTGGGACGGACCTTTCAATTATCTTTCCGTCCGCGTCCACCACCTTATTCAAGTAACGCGTTTCCACCCTGACTCCATCGTTCGCGAAAATCGTGTACCCCGCAGCGACTTCCATCGGGGTCATCACATAGGAACCGAGCGCCATGGCCGGTGTCGCTTGAATGTCCGGATCGAGGCCGAGTTGGCGCGCCACATCTTTGACGCGATCGTAACCGACCAGTTCGGCGAATTTGACGGTCGCGACATTCAATGAATGGGTGAGCGCATCGCGCGCCGTGACGGTGCCGTAAAACTGTCCTTCGTCGTTATTCGGAGTGTAGTCCTTGCCATCGAAGCTGAACGTGGTGGGCTCGTCGACCACCGTCGTCTCCGGAGTAACAACCGGCTGCAATCCGGCGACGGAATTATCGAACGCGGCGGCATACACAAACGGCTTGAAGGACGAGCCGGGCTGGCGTCGCGCAAGGGCGTGGTTCAGTTGGCTTTCGCCGTAGTTCCTTCCGCCGACGAGCGCCAGAATCGCGCCGGTTTTCGGGTCCATGGCCACAAGTGCAACCTGCGGTCTGACGACGGCCAAGCCCTTGTGACGGGCCAATGCATAACGGCGCGCCAGTTCGCCATCGATAATTTTCGAGCCGATGTCGACCGATTCATCAGCGGCCGTTTGCAGGGCCGGATCAAGCGTGGTGAAGATGCGATAGCTCTGCGTGGTCAGATCGCTTTGTGAAAACTGATCGAGCAAGGAATCCCGGACCATGTCGACAAAATACGGCGCCGCGCGGCTTGTCGCGCCCCCGCCGCCGACGAATTTCAGCGTTTCTTCTCTTGCGTCGCGCGCCTGCGCTTCCGTGACATAGCCATCTTCGACCATCTGCTTGAGGACACGATTTCGCGCTTCGTTGGCGCGGTCCGGATGGTGTTCCGCCGCGGAATAGCGGTTGGGCGAACGAACGATTCCGGCCAAAAACGCGCACTGCGCCAAGTCCAATTCCCTGACGTCCTTGCCGAAGTATGCCTGCGCTGCCTCGCCGAACCCGCGAATCGCGAAGCTGCCACGATTGCCGAGATACACTTCATTGGCGTAAAGCTCGAAGATGCGTTCTTTGGTGAACCGATGGTCCAGCTCGAGCGCCACCATCGTTTCCGCCACTTTGCGCCGCCATTCCCGCTTCGTCGAAAAGAAAAAGCTGCGCGCCACCTGCATGTCGATGGTGCTCGCGCCCTGCGCCTTTTCGCCGCGCCGCAAATCGGCCAGGGCCGCGCCGCCGATGCGGACCACGTCGAAGCCGCCATGCTCGAAAAAGCGCTTATCCTCCGCGGCCATTACCGCATGCACCAAAATAAGCGGCAGATCCTCGAAGCGGATCACGCGGCGTTTCTCGCGCGAGTCATCGAACAAATTCGTCAACAGCTCTGGCTCAATTTGAGCGGAACTCACGGACGCATTATCGGCAAGCAGGTGGATGGTTTTCACTTTTCCGTCGGAAAAGTCAACACGCAAGGAGTTCTGACCCTCAAAATAGGAATTGTCGGAAGGATCAATCTCGACCGAAGACTTGCCTACCGTGAAGCGGCCTGACGCGCCGTAAACGTCCGCCTGTGAATACCCGTTGTTGACGAGGTAGCCCGCCAGATTTGCCGGGGTCATTGTTTCGCCTGTGAAGATCTTATTGGGCGCCGAAAAAATGTGGGAAGTATGGCCGAAAACCTGTCCTGTCAGCCGCGTATCAATCAGATGGCTGAAACGAACCCAATAGAAGGTAAAAACCGCGGCCGCGATGAGAATCGCGCACAGAGCCGCGCCCAAGAGAGCCAGCCCCGGGCGCGACGTCCAAAGCCCACGGGCGAGTCGAATACGCAATCAGTCCTCCAACTTCTTCCCCAAGGTCACCGTCGGATGCTGCCGCGCGCTCGGTCCACCCAGTGGTATGTGAACGCTGGCGGCGGCCCCGAAAGCTTCCCCGGAGCACTTACTAACTCTGTTGCCATTCTAAAGCGAAGCGTTGTTTGCCTGGGGATGAAAATGCAATTGAAGTTGATAAACGGCAAGGTCCACGGGAACGGTATAGTCAACTGAGATTTTAACGTTTCCGGCGTCGTCGCTCACTTGAATTTCGTTGCTATCGGCTGGGATGCCGAGTTCCTTCACCTTCTTTTCAATATCGGCGCGGATGTCGTCGTCCTTCTTGCGAGAGGCGGATGCGTAAGCAGCCTCCTGCCGCATCGAGTCCTGCAATTGATAGTTGGCAAAATATGGCGGGACGATTTTTACCGCGCAAAAAACCGCGGACCCCAAAACAATCAAGACGATCAGAGTCTTGATTCTGGCACCCCCGCGTTCGCTGTTTCGTGCGCGCGACATTGCTCCTCCACCTGCCCAAATATCTTGGCCGAATAATCCCATCGAGAGGCTAGCACCGCGCCAATCCGGCGTCGAGAAGGCCGTAACCGGCGCGTTTCAGAATGGTTAACTGTACATGGGTTCGGGCTAGTACGCTTTGGCGAAGATAGCCCGCTCGTGGGCGGACTGGCCGCAGTAGATGCACTTACCGGGGCCGGCCGTTTGGTCGAGGGGAATGCAGCGCATTGTAGCTTTGGTCTCTTCCTTTATTTTTCCTTCGCAATCGCTGCTGCCACACCAGTGCGAAAGGGCGAAGCCCTTCTCGACGGCAATCTTGAACTCGCCGTAGTCTTTCGGCTCGGCCGTGTTCGAGTTGCGAAAGTCGAGCGCGCGCTGGAAGAGCGCGTCTTGAATCTCGACAAGCAGCTTCTCGACTACGCCTGCAATTCCCTGCTGCGAAACCGAAACCTTGCCTTCGCGGCCCGGACGGTCCCGTCGGGAGAGCACCGCGTTGCCGGATGCCACATCTTTGGGGCCAAGCTCAACGCGCAAGGGGACGCCGCGCATTTCCCAATCATTGAATTTGAAGCCGGGACTCATGCCCTCGCGCTCGTCCATTTTGACGCGAATGTCAGCGGCGATCATCTCGGCGCGGATTTTCTGCGCGGCCTCGAATACCGCGCGCTTTTCTTCGTCGCTTTTGAAAATCGGCACAATCACCGCTTGATAAGGCGCAAGGCGCGGGGGAAGGATCAGTCCCTGGTCGTCTCCGTGAACCATGACGATGGCGCCGACAAAGCGCGTGGAAAGACCCCACGACGTGGTCCAGCAGAATTGATGCACGCCACCGTTGTCGAGATATTTGATCTCGAAGGCTTTCGCGAAATTCTGCCCGAGATTGTGCGACGTTCCCGCCTGCAGCGCCTTGCCGTCGCCCATCATCGCCTCGATGGAATACGTGCGGTCGGCGCCGGCGAAACGCTCGGCATCGGATTTTCTTCCGGGAATTACGGGGACTGCGGCTTCGCGCACGGCAAAATCGGTGTAAATGTCCAGCATCTGGCGCGTTTCGGCTTCGGCCTCCTCGAGCGTGGCATGCGCGGTGTGCCCTTCCTGCCAGAAAAATTCGAGCGTGCGCAGAAACAGTTTGGTGCGCAGTTCCCAGCGCACCACGCTGTTCCATTGATTGATTAGCACGGGTAAATCGCGATACGACTGGATCCATTTGGCATAGGCGTGGCCGATGATGGTTTCCGAAGTGGGTCGTATGACGAGAGGCTCTTCCAATTCCTCGCCACCGCCAATCGTCACCACCGCTAGTTCAGGAGAAAATCCCGCGACGTGATGTTTTTCCTTATCAATGAAACTGCGCGGAATCAGCAGGGGGAATGCCGCGTTCAAATGGCCGGTGGCCTTGAATCGCCGGTCGAGTTGGTAGGTAATGTTTTCCCACAACGCCCAGCCGTACGGGCGAACGATCATGCAGCCGCGCACGGGAGCGTAATCAGCCATTTCCGCGCGCAGTACGACCTGGTTGTACCACTCGGAGAAATCTTCAGAGCGCGTCGGCAGTTTCCGGTCGGCCATTTAGTTCCCTGTTCGTCGTTTTCTCTGATACCGTTGCCATTGACGGTTGCGTACGGCGCGTAAAAACTCTCGCGGTAAAGCTCTTGAGCGTATCGGACGCGTTCTGCGTTGTCAACGGATGCGGATTTGCAATTGGGCCAGTTTGAATTTTGACTCTTTGTGTCGCGATCAAGAAAATTCAAACTGACCCACCACCGGGTTCGCCGCGTTGGAATGGCTCTCTGCGACGGCGTCACGAGCCCTACGCGACAACATCCAAACTGTACGAACTTTGACGGCGTTTCATAACAAGAATCGGCGCCGTCATGAATCCCCATTTGCCCCGGCGCGGCCCGAGCGTAGTCGGGCCCTAAAAAGCAAAGAAAGGCCGCGGAATGTCGGACATTCAAAACACGAGCACCATGCGGCTAATCACCTGGATTGCTTTGATGGCAATTACCGCCTCGGTTTCATCCGCGCGCCAGCAGCCGCAAGATTTAAAACCAGCACCGTTATTTGCGGCTCCCATCAGATTTGTGCCGGCTTCCCGCTTGCCGCCGCGATTGGTTGCATTTTCGGATACAGTCACAACACCGCTGCCGTTGAACCAGGCGCGTGATGCTGAATCCGGGCTGCATTACGTTCGCCCCACTTTCCACAAACGCCTGCGCCATTATTTTTTGCACACTTATAGTCCCGTCAAATTGACGGAGCTCGCATTCGGCTCCGCCATCAGCCAAATGGACAACGTGCCGCCGGAATGGCATCAGGGGTGGGGCGCGTACGGAAAACGATTCGCGTCAGACTTGGGCAGCACCACGGGCAGCGGCCTCACGGAGTTTGCGCTCGCTGAAACGCTTCGTGTGGACACGATATATTACCCGTGTAAGTGCAAGGGGATTTGGCCGCGCGTGGGTCACGCGCTGAAATCCACGATCACAGGGCGGGCCGGTGAGGACGGTCACACGGTATTTTCAGTTCCGGGCGTCGTTGCGCCGTACGGGGGGGCATTTTCAGACTTACTGTGGTATCCGTCACGGTATGGTCCTAAAGACGCGTTTCGTACGGGGAATTACGACTTATTGGATCGTTTCGGGGAAACCATCGCTCTCGAATTTCTCTCACCGCTATTGCGCAAGGTTCATCTTCACTAAGCGCCGCCGCTATTTCCCGGCGATTTGGTCTGCAATGTCAGCGACCATCGGAATGCGGAAGCGTTCGTGCTGATAGGCCTTAATCATGCACACAATCCAGAGAATCAAGCTGAGAAGCCTGATGACTGCCAGGATGCCCGACCAAAATCCAAACACGGACCATGGGCCGCCAAAGAAACCGCCGCCGATGAACGCCATGACCAGAATAATGCTGATGATATGCAGCGCGCCGAACGTCACCAGAGATTGTGCGGCGTGGAAGCGCACGAACGGGCGTTTATCGATCAGCAGGAAAATCAGTCCCGTGATCCAGCCGAGGACGTAACACAGCAGCCCGGCGACATTCTCTGAAAGTCCCGACTCGGTTGATGACATAGGAACTCCTGTTGGCGCGGCATTTGGCGTCGCGGATTGCGGCGCGCCACAATTCGGGCAGAACGCCGCTTCGGATGCAACCGCGGTCCCGCACTTCGAGCAATGTGGCATGTTTATCTCGCCCCCCGACAGGCAATTTCCGGAAGGCTATCAGACGCGCCGAGCCCCAGCAAGATAAATTGGAATGCGCTCCGCGATTGGATAGAATCGCGCGCGCCGAACGCGGAATTCAGCTATTGGCATTTTGTCGGCCAGGAGAGCGCTGCTTGTCCACCGAACTTGTCGCCAATGCGCGCCCCACCCGAAGAATTCTAGGGCTGGAATGGCCGCGCGAAATGACGTCCGCCGAGCGCAACGCCCTGGCCGCCGGAGGCCTCGGGTGGATGCTCGATGCTTTCGACGTGATGCTCTATTCAATGGTCCTTGCGTACTTGATGAAGGACCTCGGCATCAGCAAGGCCACAGGAGGACTGCTCGGCTCGCTCACGCTGCTTGCTTCCGCGTTTGGCGGCGTGGTCTTCGGTTTTATCGCGGATCGCATCGGCCGCGCACGTTCACTCTCGACCTCCATTCTTATCTATTCCGCCGCCACCGCTGCATGCGGCTTTTCGCAAACCGTCGTTGAGCTCGCTATCTTTCGCATCATCCTCGGTTTGGGCATGGGGGGAGAATGGACAGCAGGGGCGGCTCTGGTCGCGGAAACATGGCCGGCCGAGCATCGCGGCAAAGCGCTGGGCATGATGCAATCCACCTGGGCGATCGGCGAAATGCTTGCCGCGGGCGTCGCCGGGGCGATCCTTCCGCGCTTTGGCTGGCGCGGAGTCTTTTTCGTGGGCGTGCTACCCGCGTTCGTTGCGTTCTGGATTCAGCGTCGCGTGCCGGAGCCGGAAATTTGGCGGAACCGCGAAAAAATTGCGGGCCGCGCGCCCAGCGTTCCCTTGCGCGTGCTGTGGCGCAAGGATCTTCGCTGGAATGGTTTCATCGCGACGACAATGAATACTTTCGGGATGTTCGGCTACTGGGGATTGTTTTTCTGGATTCCCGCGTACCTGTCATTGCCAATTTCACAAGGCGGGCGCGGGCTAAATATCGCGAAGACCACCGCGTGGCTGCTGGTGATGGGCGTTGGAAAATGGTTCGGCTATGCTCTGTTTGGATTTGCCGCCGATAGCTTCGGGCGGCGTCGCACGTACTTCGCGTATCTATTCATCGCGGCGATTCTCGCACCAGTTTATGGATTTGTGCATGGCACGCTCTGGCTTCTGGTTCTGGGACCGTTCGTTGGATTTTTCGGCATCGGATTTTTTTCCGGCTTCGGCGCTATTGCATCAGAAATTTTCCCCACCGAGATACGTGCCACGGCCATGGGGCTTACCTACAATATCGGCCGCGGCATCTCCGCGGTCGCGCCGGTCACCGTGGGCGCGCTGGCCGTTCATTTCGGCCTGGGACATTCATTTTTCATTCTTGGACTGGCCTTCTTTGTCGCCGCACTACTGACACTCGCGCTGCCAGAAACGAAGGGTAAACAACTCGGCTAGAAAGTCCCCTTTGCCAGAAATACAACATCATAGACAATTCCTAAATTACTTGGTATAGAATGAACTTGCTTAGAGATCGAGGGCCGACGTGGTCTGGATTGTTACAGGCCCCAGGGAGGTTCTGGCCGTGCCGATTTCTCAATCGAGAAGATCGTCGGGGGCGTAGAGACCGAAGCCATATTTGCAACGCTTCAGCCGTGTCGCCAATCGCCGTCCGAACCGTGGGTGGTTGACCGGCCGGGACCGAAACTACGGAGGCACAATTGAGCACTGGTGAAACGTTGCCATCCACTGAAACATACTCGCTGACGCGCATCTGGATTCCGACCGGGGCCGCGCTTTTCATCATCGCCCTGATCGTATCGGCAATGGTCGTTCCGCAGCTTCGGCTTCTTCACTTCCTCCAGGCGTTCATCTACGTTGCCGTTATCATTCTTGCGCGCCGGAACAGCGCGTGGGGGTTTGGCGCGGGCGTCGCGGTTCCGGTCGTCTGGAACAGCCTTCAACTCTTTATCACTCATAACATGGTGGGAGGGGCGATCGCGTTTTGGTCTTTCCTGCATACGGGGCACTCCCGCCGGGTTGACACGATGATGGTGACGCTAGGCAGTATCGGGCATTTCATTCTCATCATTGCTTGTCTGGCTGCGGTCCTCAATCAAAAAACGGACAGCAAAAAGTGGTGGAAATTCGGTGGAGGAGCGATCGCGAGCCTTGCGTATTTGGCGTTGATTGTCAAATTCGCGCTGCCGCGTTAATCCATCGCCATCCGAACCCGCCTGTTGGCTATAGCACAGACGGCGCGCCCGGCAATTGTTGCGGTGTTCCTCGCAATGATTTCCGTGCCGTCGCGCGAGTGGATCTGTTTATCACCTAGGACGAACAACTGAGCGGCAAAACCATTCCGGGCATTCAATTGATTGTCCCACTCAAAACTGCTTTTCTTTAACCGTACAATTCCCAGAGACGTGGTCACCGTTCGATTTCGATACCGTCGAGGGTGGTTCTCGCGGAATCTGCAGTGCGCCGAGGAATCTGGGGGACGCCTGTGGAATATTTCGTCTGCTAGTGTAATACGGTAGGGCTCGCAAGCTGCGGAATCATATACCCGGAGTCGCCCATGAATTACCGCGTCGATTACTACTCGTACCGCAGAGCCACCATAGGATCCACGCGCGCCGCACGCCACGCTGGTATCCAGCATGCAATCGCCGACACGGCAAGCAGCAATGCGATCACGCCGAAATACGTGAGCGGGTCGAGCGGTGAAATGCCAAAGAGTAGTGTGGTAATGGCTTGGCTTGCGGCAAACGCCGCGGCCAAGCCGATCACCACGCCAAGCCCCGTGAGCGTCATTCCCTGCCGAATCACCAAGGCAAGAATGTTGCGCCGCGATGCGCCAAGCGCCGCTCGTATCCCAATCTCATGCATGCGCTCCGTGACGCTGCCGGAAAGCACTCCGTAAATGCCGACTGCAGCGAGGACGAGCGCCACGATTCCGAACGCCTCGAACAAGATCAAAGTGAAGCGGCGCTCGGCTCCGGTCGCAGCCACAAGCGTGTTCATGGTCGCGATGCGCACAATGGGCTGATTCTTGTCGACAGACCAGATCGCATTTTTTATCTCCGGAGTGAGCGCCGCTGCGTCGCCGCGTGCGCGAACCACCAGTGACATCGCCTGATCCGCGTACCATGATTGTTCGGGCGTGATATACACCGCGTCCGGGTCACTGACGGCAAGAGATTCCTGCCTTACGTCGCCCGCCACGCCGACAATGGTGTACCACGGCCAATTGGGAAAGCCGCCGACGTGCATGCGCTGACCGAGCGGACTCTCACCGCCGAAGTTTTTCTTCGCCAGCGATTCACTGATGACCGCTACGTGTGGCGCGCCGGCCACGTCTCCCTTTTCGAGAAACCGACCGCGCCGCAGCGGGATGCGGATGGTTTCGAAATATCCGGGCGTCACAACGTAGCGAAATACGCCTTTGCCACCGTTGAGCGGCGCCCCTTTGTCTTTCTCGAATTGCGCCCCGTAGAGGCCCAAGAGAGGATCATCAGCCAAAGGCAACAAGCTGGTGAAGGCCGCCGAGTCGACGCCGGGAACGTGGCGCACTTCTTCGAGCGCTTGAGAAAAGAAGCGGTGCGTGTTGTTCTGGTCATCGAACTGGTGGCCGGAAGTTTGAACTTGCATCGAAAGAACGTTGGAAGCTTCGAATCCCGGATTGACGGCGAACAGACGCGAGAGGCTGCGCAAGAGCAACCCTGCGCTCGCGAGCAGAACAAGCGCAAGCGCCACTTCGGCGACGACGAGTACACGGCGCGTCAACTGGTGCGCTCCTGCGGTCTGTCGCGCTCCTTCCTTCAGCCCGGCATTGAGGTCGTTGCGGGAGGAGTGAATTGCCGGAATCAACCCGACAAGCAAACCGATCAGCGTGGTAATGCCAAGCGCGAACAGGAATGCGTTCCGGTCGAGGCTGATCGCGCCGAGCCGCGGCAAGTCTGGCGGACTGAGCGCGACGAGCGCTTGCACGGCAAATTGAGCCACCAGCAATCCCAGAGCGCCGCCAATCACGGCGAGCAGCAAACTTTCCGTGAGCAGTTGCTGAATCAGCCGTGAACGTGCTGCTCCCAGCGCCGCGCGCATCGCGAATTCACCACGTCGCAGCGCGCCGCGAGCAAGCAACAAATTCGTCACGTTTACGCACGCAATTAAAAGAACCATCATCACAGCGCCGAGAACGGCGAGCAGCGCGGGCTTGACACCGCGCGTGACGTCTGCCTGGAGCGAATCGACGACGAAGCCCAGACGCAGCGAACCCCATCGCGGCCGCGGAAACTCCGGCACGGGCGTATGCGCGATCCGTTCGATGTCCGCCTTCGCTTGGGCAAAGCTCACGCCCGGCCGCAGCCGCGCGACCGTGCTCAAGTGATTGCCCCACTCTGCTGTATTGGTGTTGGTAATATGCGAGGGGTCGTACTGATCCGGCAACCAGATCTGCGCTGTGGAAGAGAGCACATTGTCAAAACCGCGCGGCATAACGCCAATCACGGTGTAGTTGTCGCCGTCGAGCGTGATCTGCCGACCGACCATTGAACGATCACCGCCGAACCGCCGTTGCCAAAGACCATAGCTAAGAATCGCAACATGCGGCCCGTGGTAAGCATCGTCCGAGGGCTGAAAATCGCGACCCATCGCGGGCGCGACACCCAGCGCGCGAAAATACCCGTAACTTACATTCTGCCCATCGAGTCGCTCGGGCTCCGCCGCTCCCGTCATGGTCGGCTGCCAGGCTTCGAATATGGCAAGCGCATCGAAGGAACGGTTGCGTTCAAGGAGCTCGCGATAATTGTGGAAACTTATCTGCGAGCGCGCGCCCTGAAAGATGCCCCAAATCATCATGATTCTCTCTGGATGCGAATACGGCAGAGGCTCAAACAGAATGGGGTTCACCGCGCTGAAAATTGCCGTGTTCGCTCCAATTCCCAGGGCCAATGTCAGCACGGCCACGGCAGTGAATCCGGCAGATTTGCGCAGCGTGCGGAAGGCGAAGCGCAAGTCTTGTAACAAAGTTTCCAGCCAGCGGAAGCCCCACTGATCGCGCGTAACTTCTCTAACTAACCCTGTATTGCCAAACTCGCGCCGCGCAGACTGCTCGGCTTGCCGCGGATTTTCGCCTCGCTCTTCCCGCTCCCGCGCGGCCATCCGCAAATGGCTCTCAATCTCCTCGCTCAGTTCCTCTTGCTGTCGCCGCCGCCAAAATCGAAGGCTCATGCTCTTCCTCCGAACCAGACAAATGCCGGCCTAAAGGCCGCCTCTACAAAACTCTTACTCGTAGCGCAACGCTACCATGGGATCCACGCGCATCGCCCGCCGCGCAGGAATGTAGCAAGCTCTTCCTCCAAACCAGACAAAATGCCGGCCTCTTACTCGTAGCGCAGTGCCACCATCGGATCCACGCGCATGGCGCGTCGCGCGGGAATGTAGCAAGCCAGCAGCGCGACCGCGAGCAGTACAATCGCCACCGCCACCAGCGTTACCGGATCGCTCTTCCCCACTCTGTAGAGCAATTGCGAGAAGCTCGACAGCAGCCGTATCAGAATCACTGCGACAACAGCCCCAATCACCAGCCCGGCGAGAGCCAGCCGAAGGCCTTGCCCAATCACCAGGCGAAAAACGTCCCGCGGGTGCGCCCCAAGTGCCAAGCGAATGCCCATTTCGTGGGTGCGCTGGCCGACGGCGTAAGCGGTGACGCCATAAAGTCCGATGCCCGCCAGCACCAGAGCGAGCGCGGCAAACGCTCCCAGCAGCAACACGGCGAAACGTCGCGACGCAAGCGATGCCTGAATGATGTCGTGCATAGTCTCGACGCCGGAAATCACCTCGTCATTGCTAATTCGGCTGGTTGCGCTGCGAATCGAGTCCATCAGGCCAAAAACGTCCCCTGAAGAACGAACAACGACTTGAGTGCCCGAGGGCATCAGCGCGATCACTCTGTCGGGAAATTGCATCAGCGGGAAATAAGCCTCCGCGCGCAGCGGATTCCTATCGTCCGCGTCCAGTCCCCATTGCTTGACGTGGCCAACGATGCCGATGATTTCATAGGGAAAGGCGTGCGTCTGGTCTCCTTGGTAAATCACTTTTCCGACGGCGTCTCCGTTCGGGAAATACTTCCGCGCCAGCACTTCGTCCACAACCGTGACGGGCTTCGAGTGCTCGTCGTCGCTGCTGGTGAAAAAGCGCCCTGCAAGCAAGGGAATGTGCATAGCTTTCAGGTAATCCGGGCCGACGTTGTAGTCGAGCATTCCGTCCATTTCGTTGTCACTAGCCGGACGCGGCTTGCCCGCAATCCAGAAATCGGTGTCATCCTCCACATACATCGGAAGAGCTCCCCAACTGAGGGACTCTGCTTCGACTCCGGGCGTCGCCGCGATGGTTGCGTCGAAATTGCGGTACGTCGCGCGAATCGCCGCAGCAGGGGCATGCATCATCTGCGGCGGGAGGGCAAGATTGAAAGTGACAACGTGGTCAGGGTTGAATCCTGGATCGACGCTCCATAGTCTCGCCAGGCTACGGATCACGAGTCCGGCTCCTGTGAGCAGCACGAGCGCGAGCGCCATTTGAACCGTGACCAGGACGGCGTGCGTGCGGTGCCGTGACCCGCTGGCGCCTCGGCCGCCTTCCTTCAGCGTTTCGTAGGTGCTCCGACGCGCTGTGCGGATCGCAGGAATGAGGCCAAAGAGAATTCCCGCGCACAGCGACAGCAAAGCACTGAACCAGAGGACCCGCGCGTCGATTCCCACTTCGCTCGCGCGCGGCAGAGTGGCGGGCAGTGCGGCCAGCGCGGCCTGCGTTCCCACGCTGGCCAGTGCAAGTCCAAGCGCGCCGCCCAGCAGTGCGAGCAACACGCTCTCGGTGAGCATCTGTCGAACCAGGCGCCCGGCACTTGCGCCCAGGGCCGCGCGCACCGCGATTTCTCGTTGGCGGCCCGTCCCGCGAGCAAGCAGGAGATTGGCAATGTTCACGCAGGCTATGAGCAGCACCAGTCCGACCGCGCCAAGCAAGAGCAAGAGAAACGCGCGGACTTTGCCGACGAGTCGCTCCTTCAGCGGAGTCAGCGTGGCTCCGGTTCCCGTATCGTCGCCGGGATAGACTTTCGCAAGATAATTGGTGACTTGCTGCATATCCGCGCGCGCCTGTTCGATAGTGACACCCGGTTTTAGACGCGCGATGCCATGAATGCCCAGCCCTGCTGCGCGGACTTTGAGGGCGGGATTGCCAAATTCGCCCAGCGGGGCGTAGATGTCTACGGAATGGAAATAGCGCATCGGCAAATCGAGGTGTCCGGGAAACACGCCCACGATGGTGTATCCCTTGCCGTCCAGCGTGATGCCTCTGCCGATCACATCGGGAGTCGAACCGAATTTCTTTCGCCAGAGGTCCGTGCTGATCGCTACGACATTCGACGCCCCGATTTCGTCTTCGGCCGGCGTGAACCAACGGCCGAGGACCGGCTTGATGCCAAGCATGGGAAAGAAGTCCGACGTGACGACGACGGCGTCCAACTCGTCCGCGGCGCCCATGCCCGTCAGCAGGTATCCAGTGGAGCGCGAAACGGCGAAAAACGAAAACGAGTGATTTAACCGGTGCCAATCGAGGAAATTCGGGTACGAAATCGAGCCGTCAGGAAAATTCGGCTTGCTCGCATCCATGCTGACCAGACTATTGGGCTCGGGAAACGGCAGCGGATTGAGAAGCACGCCGTTTACAATTGAGAACAACGCCGTGTTCGCCCCTATGCCGAGCGCGAGGGTCAGCACTGCGATCAGCGTGAAACCGGGAGAGTTGCGCAACGTCCGCGCGCCGTAGCGCAAATCTTGCAGGAGTTGTTCCAGCCAGCGCCAGCCCCACTGATCGCGCGTAACTTCTCTGACTATGCCCGGATTGCCAAACTCGCGCCGCGCCGATTGCTCCGCACGACTCGCGTCTTCCCCGCGCTCGATGTGCTCCTGCGCGGCCATTTTCAGATGTCCGTCGAGTTCCTCTTTCAGTTCTTCTCGCTTCCGCCGCCAAAAGAGACTCATAACCATTCCTCCGAACCAGCTAAAGCAAAAGCCACAGGCTGAAGCCTGTGCCACCGAGCGTGCGGGGTAAAACCCGGCCCTACAGTCTTGCCTCGTCAGATCTAGCTATTCATAGCGCAGCGCCACCATGGGATCCACGCGCATGGCGCG
>DAHUXN010000089.1 GCA_027307115.1 Acidobacteriota bacterium | reverse complement strand
CACCTGAGAGCTTTATCAGAGCGCAAAGATGCCGCAGTCGCCAGACATTGAGTAGCATAAGAGATGACTCACCATGGCGACCACACACGAGCCGAGGCGGAACGCCGAAGCTCAAAAAGACGCCTGGCGGTGGGCGCGCGCCTTCTTTCGCAATTCCCTGTGATCCGATGAATATCCAAATAATCGAAGTGTGAAACTCGGCGCAGCCGGTGTGTGTGCTAAAATAAAAGCCAGTGAGAGCAATCCTCAAGGAACTTTTGCAACTTCAGGAAGTCGATACGCGTTTGAATGCCGTTCGCGCACGGCTTGCCGTATTCCCTCAACGTCTGGCCGAAGTGAACGCGCGTCTCGCCGCCGGAAAAACCCAACTTGAAAAAAGCAAGGAATCGCATTCGACCGCGCTTAAGGATCGCAAGAAGTACGAGCTGGACGTGGAGCAGTGGAAGGAGAAGGCCCGGAAATACAGGGACCAGGCCTATCAGGTGAAAACCAACGAGGCTTTCAAGGCGCTGCAGCATGAAGCCGAAATGGCCGAGGCGGAAATGGCGAAATCCGAGGACCGCTTGCTCGAAGAAATGGTATCTAGCGAGCAATACGACCGGCAGGTGAAGGCTGCGGAGAAAAGTTTCAAGCAAGTGGAAGAAGAGACGCGCGCCGAGCGCATTAAAATCGAAGCCGAAAAGGCCGTGACGGAAAAAGATCTGGCGGGACTCGAGGCTGAACGCGCCAAGGCAGTCGCGGTGATTCCCGAAGATCTTGTCGATCACTACCAGCGCATCGCCAGGAAGCACGGTGGCGTAGCCGTAGCCGCAATACGCGGAGAAGCTTGCGGTGCATGCGGCGCGCACATCCGCCCGCATGTGTTTCAGGAATTAAGCCGCGAGGACAATCCCGAACTTTATCACTGCGAACTTTGCACTCGCATCCTCTATTACATTGAACCGCCAGCCGCGGAGGCCACGGCGCAGGCCGCGGCCGCGCACGCTAGTGAAGATTAGCCGCTTGGCCGCAAGCCCGCGCGCATGGAAATTATCTTCCCCTTGTCCGTCATCCTGCGATAGCCTTTCGATGACTTCATAATGAAACGCACCGCGAAATCCCCATCGAGCGCGCGATTGTTCGAGGAAGCGCATGCCGCGCCGCCCGCCGGAGTGCACGTTGCAAATATCGATGGCGCGTCCAGGGGAAATCCCGGGCCCGCGGCTTACGCCGTTATTTTGCGCGCCCCGGACGGATCAAAACTCTGCGAATTCGCGAAAATGATCGGGCGCGAGACAAACAACGTCGCCGAATACTACGGCCTTGTCGCTGCGCTCGATTACGCGGCTAGCCATCGCATACGCGCATTGCGCGTTCGCAGCGATTCGGAGTTGCTGGTGCGGCAGATGCAAGGGCGCTACAAAGTGAAAAATGCCGCGCTGAAGCCGCTGTATGAGCGCGCGAAAAAGTTGTCTCGAGCGTTGGACTACTTCGTCATTGAACATGTGATGCGCGAACAAAATCGCGACGCGGATGCGCTGGGGAATCTCGCCCTCGACCGCGGCGGAAGCGTGGGCACCGCCTCAAGACCGGAATCGGCATCAAGCGCGGCGCCCCGTACAACAACGCGCGTCTCCGAAAATCTCGTCACCAGGCAAACAATACGCGCCACCTACAAGGGCGGGGTCTTCATCCCCGCCGAGAAAATCGATCTTCCCGAAGGGGTCACACTGGACCTTGAATTCCGCATCTCTAAGCGCATCTAGTATTTAGGCTGACTGTTTCATTTTGCTCGCCCCCAAAAATTAGTACCGATGGTGGATTGCGGCCGACTGATTCGCGATGCTACCTTCGCAGAGCCTTTCGGAACAAAATTTGGAACAAGGCGACCTGTGACTTCATTGCTCGACAAGCTTCCGACGATTCTCATCCTCGCCGTTCTGGTGGGGATTTTCGTCTCCCTGCGCAAACATTCGCCTTCGGCGCGAACAGGGTTATGGATTTTCGCGTGGGCGCTGGTTTTTATGCATTTCTTCGTTCAGATTTTCGAAACACATACAGGGACGCTCGAAAATATCTTTGAGTCCATCGATCTGGGTGCGCTAGAGCTTGCCGGCGTCTTGTTCCTCGTTTCGCTGGCGCGCTCGGCCGAAGACAATGCGCGCAGGAATATTCTCCTGGCGATTCTCGCCCCGACAGCGGCATTTCACGCTACCGCGATCACGTTCGGATGGTCGAATCACTGGGCGCTTTGCGGAGCGCTGATTATTTTCTTTTTTGGCATGGCGGGATTCGCGCTGTTCGCGCACCGCATAATATCTCGATTCAATTTCATTTTGGCCGCGTCGCTCACGGCAGTCGGCGTGTGGGTAGTGCGAGCACAGTGGCACGGCAATCCAGTGCCAGCCGTAAACGCCATATTGACTTTGACGTTCGCGATTTCCGGCTTTTTGTTTTGGAAACGATTTCCCGGATTTTCGCCGGGGGTCATCACCGTTACGGTCGGGTTCGTGTGTTGGGGCGCTGTGTTTCCCACCGGTTGGCTGACGGATCACTTTCTGCCGCACTTGCAAATAAACCCGGAAGTATGGAACGTCCCCAAATTCTTCGTCGCTTTCGGAATGATTCTTTCCGCGCTGGAAGAAAAATCTCTCCTTGTCGAGGAAAGTGGGGCTCGCGAACACGCCGAGAATGCACTGTTATTGCGCTTTTCGAAGATTACGTCGCGTCTGCTGAGCGGCTCGGATCCAGCGTCGTTGTGCAGCGAGATGGCCGAAGCCATCACGGAAACAATTTGTTTCCGCCGCGCCGCGGTGATGCTCGCGCAGGAAGACGGTTCGCTCCTGCTGGCAGGTTCCAGCGGATTCTTGGAAGCCGAGCGTCACGATCTGGAGAAAATTGTCAGCGGGTGGAACCTGGGCCGAGTCGGAGAACTCTGCGCGATGGGTGAACTGGTCGGGAATAATTCCTTTCGTTTGCCAGCAGAGCGAGTGCCGGCATTGAACGGGCACGCGCGTCCGGAAGCCATAGTTCCCTTGGTGTCTTCGCGGGGGACGTGCCTGGGATGGATTGCGTTGTCGTCGCCGCGAAGCGCGGCCGAACCGAGCGCGTCGGAAATAATGAAAGTCGAAATGTTGGCCGCCGACTTGGCCGTGACGATTGAAAATGCGCGTTTGCATCAACAGTTGGTGCGCTCGGAGAAGCTCGCCGCCCTGGGCCAGCTGGTCGCGGGCGTGGCCCACGAATTGAATAATCCGTTGACAGGAATAATCGGCTACACCGAATTGCTCTCCGACGAAGTCACTGGCGAGGGCGCGACGAAAAAAGTGGTTAAGCTGGGCAACGAGGCGCGGCGCATGCAACGCATCGTCAGCGGACTCTTGCGTTTCGCTCGCCAAAGCAATTCCACCGAACGCGCCGCCGATTTCGAGGCTTCGCTGCGCGATGCGTTGCAGCTTCGCGAATTTCATTTGCGAAAATTGAATATCGATGTGCGCACGGAAATCGAGCCGTCTCTGCCGCCGCTCGCCATCGGGGAAGACGAATTAAAACAGATTCTGCTGAACCTGCTGAATAATTCCTGCGACGCCCTTGAGGAAAGCCGCCAGCGTTCTATTCGCATCCACGCCAGCAAACGCAACGGACGAATTGTTGTTGGCTTCGAAGATTCCGGCCCGGGATTCCTGGAACTAAATCGCGCGTTCGATCCTTTTTACACCACGAAGGCGGTCGGCAAGGGAACGGGCCTCGGTCTGAGCATCTGCTATGGCATCATTCGCGAGTGTGGGGGCGACATTCATCTGGCCAACCGCCAACCCTATGGCGCCAGCGTCACCCTCGACGTCCCTGTGGCCGTCGTCGCCCGGGTGGCACTTTCTCCCGCAGTGTAGGCTGCGGGATAACTTCCCGGCGTGAAGACGCACCCATTTACAGGACCATCACTACTTATGCGATATTGTTAATCGTATTTTTCGAAGCGAATTTGTTTGCGGTCCAGACCGAATTCTTCCTTCAAGATAAATCGCACTTCGTCGACCATCGCTTTTAGCCCGCAGATGTAAGCCCTGAAATCGCTGCGACCCGCGAACAATTTTCGTAAATGCTCCTGCACGTAACCCGTCTCGCCGCGCCAATCCGCGGGAGGCCGACTGAGCGTGGGAACGAAATAAAACCGTTGATGCGCCGCGGCCCAGGCCTCAAATTCCTCGCGGTACAGAATCGTTTCCGGATGTCGCACTCCGAATAATAGCCACACATCGCGCGAAAGAGGTTTACCCGACGCAAGAATTTCCGCCAGCATTCCGCGAATCGGCGCGATTCCTGTGCCGGTCGCGATGAACACTAAATTCTGCTCCACGGGCTGCGAAACGACAAACGAGCCGTGCGGACCCTTCATATTTACGATCGCGTTTGCTTCCAGGTCGCACAAATAATTCGACACGTAGCCACCCTCGACGCGATTCAGGCACAAATCAAAACGCGAATCGCCGCGCGGCGCGGAGGCAATCGAATAAGGCCGCGCTTCTGGTTCGCCGTTGCGCGGCACCTCCAGCGACACGAATTGTCCGGCATAAAATTCGAACGCGCCGCCTTCGATGGCCTCCCATTCAAAATGCTTTGTCGAAGGCGTCAATGAAACCACGCGGCGGAGCACGGCGCGGAAATCACGCGGCGGGATAAATGGTCGTGTCGGCATGCGAAGGTGAAGTGTCCCTCTCATTTTCCATAATATCGCAATCCGCCATCGAGCGCTCTGAAGTGGCAAATCGCTAGCCAGCAAGAGTTCACGCGTGGCACCGAAAAGCGCCATTGGCACAAGAGCGGCCTTTCGCGTATTATGGTTGTTTGGCCGTGGACCTAGCGACGCGGCTGGGCGTTCGATTAACCCAGCAGGTACGCTCCGCAGAGGCTTCTGGGGAGCTCAAGACGCGCAGACCGGTCCCGGCGGCAGGAGACAAGACATGAAAGAAGGGATACATCCCGATTACCACGCCGTAAAGGTGCATTGCGCCTGCGGGAGCACATTTGAGACGCGCTCGACGCACAAAGGTGAATTGATACGCGTGGAAATTTGCTCGAGCTGCCACCCGTTTTTCACGGGTAAGCAAAAGTTGATCGACACAGCGGGCCGTGTGGAACGCTTCCAGCGTAAATATGCCGATGCTGCAGCGAAGAAGAAGCAGTGACCGTTGGCGAGTGGCCGCGGGTCGATAGGCAATGAAGCGCCGCGCGTCAGCGCGGCCCGGCCCGATCATACAAGGGCCTGATTTAAGGCTGTCGCGACACTTTCCCTCTCATGTGTTGACACTGTGGGAATCGAGCCATTAGCATCATGAAGCTCTCCGTGTGCCGGTGTAGCTCAGTGGTAGAGCGAGGGTCTCATAATCCCTAGGTCGGGGGTTCGATTCCCCCCGCCGGCACCAACCATTCCATAGCAATCCCGAGAAGCCCGTGCAATTCAAGCTGCCCGTCCGGGATTGCGTTGACGAAAACACGCCAGGCCCCGTATAATCATGAATTCGCACATGCCTCAGGAGGCTGTATGTACGCCGTAATTCGCAGTGGAGGTAAGCAGTACCGTGTCGCGCTGGGCGAGACCATCCGGGTCGAGAAGCTGGACGGCAAGGTCGGCAGCAAAATCACTTTCGACGAAGTGTTAGCCGTTCACAACGACGACAAAAAGCTCGTCCACGGTACGCATACCTCAAAAGCCAAAGTGACCGGAAAGATCGTCGAACAGGGCCGCGGCGCAAAGCACTTGGTGATGAAGTACAAGACGGGCGGCCAGTACAAGATTACGCGCGGACACCGGCAGGCATACACCGCCGTCGAAGTCAGCGACATCAAGATGGAATAGGGGTTTCCAGCATGGCGCACAAAAAAGGCGGCGGTTCATCGGTTAACGGACGCGATTCCCACGGCCAGCGGCTGGGCATCAAGCGTTTCGGGGGACAACTCGTCACGGGCGGCAGTATTCTGGTGCGCCAGCGCGGCACGCCGTTTAAAGCCGGCAGAAACGTCAGTCGCGGCAAAGACGACACTCTTTTCGCGCGCATCACCGGTATCGTCCTGTTCGAGGATAAGGGCGGAAAGGGGCGCTTCATAAGCGTCCTCCCCGTCGAAGAAGTCGAAGCCGCCTCCGAAAAAGTTCCCGCCGAGGCTTAGGGATCTTTGCGGATCGCCCCAGGATTTAACCGCTGAAGTCGTAGGTTTTTTCGCGTCTCACACTCGGGCTGCCGTTCCCTTTGTCTTTACGGCGCGCGCTGGCGTATTCTCTCCCTGACAGTTAGATAACCAAGGTGCAGACGTGTTTGTTGACGAAGCGAAAATTTACGTGAAGGCAGGGGACGGTGGCAATGGCTGCGTCGCCTTCCGCCGAGAGAAGTACGTGCCGCGCGGCGGGCCAGCCGGGGGTGACGGCGGCAATGGCGGCGACGTCATCATCGAAGCGACCGAAAACGACAACACGCTGTTGCGCTATCGCTACAATCGCGAGTTCAAGGCGGGACGCGGGGGTCACGGCGAAGGCTCGAACTGCCATGGCAAGTCCGCCGAAGACATGCTCCTGCACGTCCCTGTTGGCACCATCGTTTTTGACGAAGGCAGCGGGGAGCAGCTATACGATTTCACCGCTTCCGGACAGCGCTTTCGAGCGGCACGCGGTGGGCGCGGAGGGCGCGGAAATTCCCATTTCGTGCGTCCCTGGCATCAAGCCCCGCGCGAGCATGATGAAGGCGAAGTGGGCGAGGAGCGTCGCTTGCGCCTCGAACTGCGTTTGCTCGCCGATGTGGGCCTTGTGGGATTTCCCAACGCCGGAAAATCCACGCTGATCTCGCGCATTTCGGCGGCGAAACCGAAAATCGCCGATTACCCGTTCACCACCCTGGAACCCCACCTCGGCGTAGTGTCCGCCGATCCCGACGCGACACCTGACTCCGGGCGCACTTTCGTCGTCGCGGATTTGCCCGGCCTAATTGAAGGCGCGCACGAAGGCGCGGGACTGGGCATTCGCTTCCTCCGGCACATCGAGCGCACGCGCTTGATTGCTCATCTGGTTGATACGAGCGACGCGACCGACCGCGATCCGGTCCGCGATTTTGAAATTATCCAGGGCGAATTGCGCGCCTTCAGCGAAACATTAACGACGAAGCCGGAATTCGTTATTGCCACCAAGCTCGACGCCACCAGCGATCACGAACGTCTCGACCGCCTGCGCGAATTTGCGCAGAAACGTGGCCTGCCTTTCTTCGCGATTTCTTCCGCCACAGGGGAGGGCGTTCAGCCTTTAGTGCGGGCGATGGCGGATGCCCTGGATCGTTTGCCGAAGCCGCAGCAACCGCACGCGGAAGATCGCCCCGTCGTCGAGCTCGGTGCTCCTGCCGTCGAATCCGCAGCCGCGAGCGTCTCGCGGCATCCGGAGAAGCGTTGAAAGGCGCCGCGTCGAAAAAAACGCGGACCTCGCGTTCGATTGCTATTTTCGGCGGGACGTTCGACCCGATTCATTCCGGCCACTTGGCGGTCGCTGAAGCGGCGGAACGTCTTTTCTATCTCGATGCGACTTATTTTGTACCGTCGTCGCGGCCACCTCATAAAAAGCGCGTTGAGCTGGCGGCATTTTCTCACCGATATGCGATGGTGGCGCTCGCGGCCGCCGGGCATTCCACATTTATCCCTTCGCTTGCCGAGGCTCCGCCCGAATCGGGCGTGGCGGAAGCTTTTTACTCCATCGACACGGTGCGGCGCTTCCGCCGCGAATATCCGCGCGACCGCATTTATTTCATCCTCGGCGCGGATTCATTTCTCGAAATCACCATCTGGAAGAGTTTCGAAGCATTGCTCGATTCCTGCGATTTCATCATCGCCAGCCGCCCGGGTTTTCGCTTAGACACGGTGCGCGAGGTGCTCCCTTCGAGAATGCTTGGAGGTAAACCCGCGTGCGAGCCAGACGCCATCGCGTTGCGCAAGTCTACGGTTCATCTGCTCACAGCCGTGTCGAGCGAGGTTTCATCCACCGAAATCCGCCGCCGCCGCAAGAGCGGCGCTTCGATTCATGCCCTTGTGCCCGAGGGCGTGGAAGATTACATTCTTAAGCAGGCCCTGTACCGGTGAACCTGGACTCGTTACCCAATGCGATTCGCTGGACCGTTGAAGCGGCCCAGAACAAGAAAGCCACTGCCGTGACTGTGCTCTCGCTTGCGGGTCTTGGCGCTTTCGTCGAGTATTTTGTAATTTGCTCGGCGGAAAGCGCACGCCAGATCGACGCCATAGGTGACGAGATCGAGGGGCTGCTTCATACGCACGGCGTGCGTTTCCCGCATCGCGAAGGGCGCGCCGGCACCGAATGGCTTCTCCTCGATTACGGCAACTTCATCGTCCACGTTTTCAGCGAAAAAATGCGCCTCTTTTACGATATCGAGCGCCTATGGCGCTCCGCGAAGCGCTTCGACATTTCCGAGCCCGGCCCCTCGCATGCTTCCGGCGCCGCATTATGACCACGGCACGACTGGAATGGATCGCGGCTGATCCCGCGTCGGAGCGCATGCTGGAAATTGCAGGGAAAGTCGCCGGGACTTCGACCACTGTTCTGATCACCGGAGAAAGCGGCACGGGAAAGGATCATCTCGCGCGCTGGATCCATGAGCAAAGCTCCCGCCGGGACGCCGCATTCCTGAAAATCGATTGCGCCAGCCTTCCTTCCGAGCTTGTCGAATCCGAGCTTTTCGGCCATGAGCGCGGCGCGTTCACTGGAGCGGAAGCGCGCAAGCCAGGACGCCTTGAAATGGCGCGCGACGGCACCATCGTGCTCGACGAAGTGGCGGCGCTGGCGCCAAATATTCAGTCCAAACTTTTGCGTGTCCTTGAAGAGCACAAATTTGAACGCCTCGGTGGCACGGAAACGCTCGAGATGGATTCCCGCTTGATCGCACTCACAAATGCCGATCTGGAGCGCGCGGTGCGCGACGGCTATTTCCGCGAGGATTTGTTTTTCCGACTGAACGTCGTCGTCATCGTCGTTCCGCCTCTGCGCGAACGTCCCCTGGATATTCGCCCGCTCGCCGAACATTTTCTCGCGCGCCTCGCGCCAATCCACGGGCGTGCCGGCGCCACGATTGATTCGACGGCTGTAGACGCTTTGGAAAAATATGGGTGGCCCGGCAACGTGCGCGAATTGAAAAATGTGATTGAGCACGCGCTGATTTTCGCGAAGGATGCGCCACTGAAACGCGAGGACTTCCCCGGCATTCTTCACGCCAGCACCGAAGCTTCGCCCGCCGCGCGACCGCGTTCTCTCGAGGACCTCGAAAAGGAAGCTATCATCGCCACTCTGGAATCCACGCATTACAAAATCGCCCAAGCCGCCGATATTCTCGGCATCAGCCGCAAGACGCTGCTCGAGAAACGCAAGAAATACGGTTTAGCGTAGCCGCCTTTATGAAAATCCGCCTGATAATGCTGGGCCGCACACGCCGTGCGGAAGTACGCGCGCTGATCGATGATTATCTCAGCCGCATTCGTCACTACGCTGAGATCGAAACCACGGAATTGCGCGAGGCCACTGAATCCGCCCTGCGAAAACTCAAACTCGAGCCTTCTGCAACCATCGTGTTGCTCGACGCCGCCGGCAAGCAACTCACGTCGGCGGAATTTGCGCGCTGGCTCGGCGATCTGCGTGACCGCGGCACGCGCGAGCTTGTTTTCCTTTGCGGCGACGCAGCCGGATTCCCGGAATCCCTGCGTTGCAGCGCAAGACCGAAGCTTTCTCTTTCTACGCTGACCATGCCGCACGAGTTCTCCCGAGTCGTCCTAGCCGAACAAATTTACCGCGCTTTCGCCATCCTGGCCGGCCACCCCTATCCGAAATAATTCGAAATAGGCAGATTCCGCGCGCGCATTCTGCGAGAATGTCCGTTCATGGCTATCAAAATCACGCACGACGCAAACGCTGCAACGGCCTCAGTCGAGCTAACCATCACGCAACCGCTCGACGACTTCGACCTCACCGAAGTTGCGGCTCCGATTCCGCGCGACGTTGATCCGATTCTGGCCTCGCAAGGATTCAAGGACCTGCTCGACGAAGCGCGCGCGATCCTCGAACGCGAATTCATGGGCAGCAACCTTGAAATCGCACAACTCACCGGCGCAATTTGCAAGGAGGGAGCCGTCTACCATCCCGGAATCTGGCTCGTCGTCTGCGAAGCGAATGCCGCCACCGAAGAAATGTCTCCCGCGGCGCGCTCGCGCATCGCCACAGCGGCAGAGTTCGTGCGGTCTACTCTTCAACTTTCTTGACTTCACGCCTCGACTGCGCTCGGATCACGTATCGCGTTCGGTGGTGGGCCAGTTTCCGAGTAGCTCGTCACTCGGGAGGACTCAGCAACCACCGGCGGTAGACATCCGAGAACAGCAATTCTGGAACGTGATCCACGAAACCCAACAATTCGACCGTTACTGCTCATCTACGAGACGGTCAAGAGTCGATTTCATGACAGTCATGCCTTCTTCCATCATCAGGCTGACTGAACCAGCTAGCTCGTTCGGAAGCAGATCAGCGATCCAAACCACCCTGGTCTGGCCATCTGCGTCTGCGAAAACCTGCGTGGACCCATTGTAATGTGTAGTCCGTCCGCCGATGGACGTCCAAACAAGACGTCGGGCAGTGTCGTCGATGTCAACGATCGGTTCGCGGACCACCAGGCCGTTTCCAAAGGTCACGATGCGCTCTCCCCGTTCTAGCTTTGTATCTGTAACAAATCCCGGAACAAGCCGAGTGTGCAGGGCGCCAATATCTCGCAAAGCCGCCCAAACGTCATCAACACTTGCTTTGGTCAACAGTTCCTTTCGAATAGAAGCCATGTTTTTCTCCGATCGCCCCAGGTCGTTTGCCTAGCCGCGAGATGTAACCGGCACAATGCCCATCAACCTGCAGTAGACTACCAACTGGCCGTAATGTTCCGATGTGTGTTCAAGGAATGTAACAATGAGTTCTGTGGTCTTTGGGTCCAAAGATGTTTTTCGACCCCGTATTGCGACACCCACGGCCGCCGAACTTCGTTTCAGCGCCGCTATTGCGCTCGCTTTCGGAGCGTATTGCGCGAGGGGCAGTTCGTTGGAAGTACCATCGGCCGCTTTGCCGTCCAGGCAATCCGCGACGTATTGATTCCAGAACGCTACGTGCCGCAACACAGCCCCGTAAGTGCGTATGCCGTTCACTGGCGCGCGCTCGATTCCGTCTTCAGGTAGTATGTCAGCAAGACTTTCGATTTTTCGGGAGACTTGCTCCCACCTGTCCGCCAAGAGCGTCGTCAGTGCATTTCCTCGTTCGGTTTTTGCCGCCATATTCGACCATCCTTGCTTTGATTTGTTGAGTTGCCAGGGGTCTCGCCGCCCAATACACTTATAAGGTGTAGGGGAGTTGAATTTCTTGGCGAAAATTGCTGCTAATTCGAGCGAACATGAGAGTGCCGGGCGGCCCAGAGCACGCCACCTCGCATCCGACGACGGCTGGACCGTATCCGATGTGGTTTGCACGGCTGGTCCACAGGATCACCCCTTCGAGGAGAAACATTCGCGTACTTCCATCGCTATTGTTGTGAGTGGGACTTTTCAATATCGCTCAGTGGCTGGGCGAGAGTTGATGACGCCGGGTTCGTTATTGCTGGGCAACGCGGGTGATTGTTTTTGTTGTAGGCATGAGCATGGTACGGGGGACCGGTGTCTCGCGGTTTCGTATACACCCGAATTCTTCGAACGGCTTTCTGCGGATGCCGGTGGAGGCGGGCGGCCTTTTGGGGTCGTACGGCTCCCGCCGATCCGTGCTCTGGCTCCACTGGCCGCGAAAGCTGCGGCGCTCCTCGCAGGTGCTGGAAGCGTGACGGGCGTGGAGCTGGGCATCGAGCTGGCGGCTAACGCGATACAAATCGCTCAGCGCGCCGCGCCGGCAGGCGCAGCCGCAAAACCAAGTTCCTTGGCTCGCGTTACCAGGGTTGTGCGGATGATCGACAATGAACCCTGCATGCGGCATGATTTGCGTAGCCTCGCACAAATTGCGCGACTCAGTCCGTACCACTTTCTTCGAACGTTTGAAGAACTTACAGGCACAACGCCGCACCAGTATCTGCTGCGAGCGCGCCTTCGCCGGGCTGCAATCGGTTTGAGAACTGAATCTACTCGAGTGCTTGATATCGGACTCGCATGTGGTTTCGGCGACATCTCAAATTTCAATCGGTCATTCCGATCTGAGTTCGGCATGAGCCCGAGAGCGTACCGCCACAGCACCTAGCTTTCCTCAACGGTGACAGGGTTCCGCTGGTGTGACGGCGCTTCGTCAACTGGCCGAAAAATATCGACAATACGGGTTTCGGGGAAGTCAGCGAGGGCAGCTGGTCGGGCATCCGGAAATTGAGCCGCTGCCCGAATTTCTACACCACTGCTACGCTTGACGTTTACCCACGCAGCGGCGAGACTAATATCCGCTCCCAAGCTCTCCTGCGAGGATAAATGCCGGAAGGAAAAGGGCTGCTGATCGTCTACACTGGCCCGGGCAAAGGCAAGACCACTTGCGCACTGGGTACGGCGTTTCGCGCGGTGGGCCAGGGATTGCGCGTGCTGATGGTGCAGTTCATCAAAGGCTCGTGGCATTATGGCGAACTGGACGCGGCGAAAATGCTGGGCGACGATAAATTCGAAATTCGGCCCATGGGACGCGGCTTCATCAAAGTTGGCGGCGCGGATACGGACCCGGAAGACATCAAGCTTTGCCAGGAGTGCTGGGATTTCGGGCGCGAACAGATTTACAGCGGGAAATACGATCTGGTGATCCTCGACGAGATTAATTACGTGATCAGCTACAAAATTCTCGATCCGGAAAAAGTGGCCGAGGCGCTCGCGAAGCGCCCCGAACGAGTACACGTGATTTGCACGGGACGCAACGCGCATCCGAAATTAGTGGAACTCGCGGATCTGGTCACAGAGATGCGCGAAGTCAAGCATCCGTATACGAGAGGTATCCTCGCGCAGCGCGGCATTGATTACTAGTCGGCAGAGAATCACCTATGGCCTGGTTCAAAAAAGACAACAAGCCCATCGAAGCGACGCCCAATGAAGAGCGCCGCGTCAAAACGGAAGGACTGTGGATCAAGTGCGACGGGTGCCGCTCGATCATTTGGAAAAAGGACTTGGAGGCGAATTGGGAAGTGTGCCCCAAGTGCGGGAATCATTTTCGTCTGGGCGCAAAACGCCGCCTGGAACTGCTCCTCGACGACGGGAAATGGATCGAGCATGACGCGGAGCTGGCCTCCACCGATCCGCTCAAATTCGTCGACACCAAGCCGTATTCGCAGCGTCTGCGCGACGCGCAGAATAAACTCGGTGTGAATGACGCCATCCTGAGTGTCGAAGGCCATCTGAATGGCCGTCCGGTGATTTGCTGTTCAATGGAGTTTGCTTTCGCCGGCGGCTCGATGGGAGCGGTGGTCGGCGAAAAAGTGACGCGCGCGGCGGAGCGCAGCGCCGAGGGCAAAATGCCTTTGATCATCGTGTCGTGTTCCGGTGGCGCGCGCATGCAGGAAGGCATGGTGAGCCTGATGCAGCTAGCGAAAGTCTCCGCGGCTCTGGGTCGCCTTGACGAAGCGCGCGTGCCTTATATTTCCGTGCTAACTGACCCCACTACCGGCGGCGTCACTGCCAGTTTCGCGATGCTGGGCGACCTGAATATTGCCGAGCCAGGCGCGTTGATCGGTTTCGCGGGTCCGCGCGTTATCGAGCAAACCATCCGTCAGAAGCTGCCCGACGGATTCCAGCGCGCCGAGTTTCTCATCCAGCACGGTTTCCTTGACGCCATCGTCGCGCGCAAAGAGCTAAAGCCATACATTTCGCAAGCGCTCGATTTTTTCGTCGGCTAAGTTGGCGAAAATGAATTACGAAGACTCCGTTGCCCGCCTGCTGTCCCTTGGCAAAGAGCTCGCCGCCCCGCAACAGGCTCGTGTGCAGAAATTCGACCTCGAAAATATCCGCGTGCTTTCGGACCATTTGGGCGCGCCGCATCGCGCGATTCCTTCCGCTCATATTGCTGGCACCAATGGCAAAGGGTCCACGGCGGCGATGCTCGAATCGATTCTGCGCGCAGCGGGACTTTCGACTGGCCTGTTCACTTCCCCGCATCTGGAACGTATCAACGAACGCATTCAGTTCGATGGCCAACCGATCCCCGATAAGGCTTTCGCCGCCGAATTTACGCGCGTGCAAGCCGCGATCGAAACCCTTCTCGCCTCCGGCGAGCTTGCCGCTCATCCCACATATTTCGAATGCGTCACCGCGATGGCTTACAGCTCCTTCGCCCGACGCCCCGTTGATTTCGCCGTATATGAAGTCGGCATGGGCGGGAGGCTCGACTCCACGAATATCCTGCAGCCAGAGGTTGCGGTGATCACGCAAGTCGACCTGGACCACGAGAATTTTCTTGGACATTCGATCGCGGAAATTGCGGCCGAAAAAGCCGGGATCATCAAGCCGGGAGGATGGGTGGTCAGCTCGGCAGAGCGCCCCGAGGCCCGCGCGGTCATTGGGCGCCGCGCTGCGAAAGTCGGCGCCCGTCTCGTGGAGATCGATACCGAGTGGCGCGTTGAAATACTCAGCACAGCAGCAGGAAGACATCGGGTGAGCGCCACGCCGACCCATTGCACCAAGCCGCTTGCGCTGGAGATTCCGCTTCCCGGCCGTTTTCAAGTGCGCAACACGCTCGCGGCAGCCACCGCTGCTCGCCTTCTCGCCGCGCGCGGATTCTCCATCACCGACGAGGCCATAATCATCGGCATTCGAAACGTGCAATGGCCGGGCCGCCTGGAACAGTTGTTCAGCGCGCCCGCAATTTTCCTTGATGGCGCGCACAATCCCGCTGCCGCGGGCGAGCTGGCCGCATTTTGGGAGACGCATCTCGCGGGAAAACGCATCTGGTTGGTCTACGGAGCCATGCGCGACAAAGCAGTCGACGAAATTGCTGGCTTACTATTTCCTCGCGCGCACGAAGTTTTTCTCACGGAGCCGCGCCAGTCCCGCTCCATTTCCGCGCCGCTTCTCGCGGAGATGACCTCGCACCTCGCTCGCCGGTTTCAAGTGGTACCCGATCCGGCAACGGCCTTCGACCTCGCAATTTCCTCAGCCGCGCCGGAAGACGTAATATTCGTCACCGGCTCGCTGTACTTGGTTGGCGAAGTGCGCCACCACTGGAACTGCCTCCACGGAAAGACCAATCTTTCGTTCTTAGACCAGACCAAATACAGCTAGTCCAGGTCGAGGACGGTTGACCCATGATCGGCACCCGTGCCGAACCATGTTCGCTATTGGGACGCAAACGTGCTTTTCGTCCACCTGTGGAAATCGTCCCATACGCGAACGCCCATTCCCATCTCTGGACATCGGCAATCTCTTCCCGCAAATGGCCCTATACGCAAGGAACTTTGTTTCAGACACATACGTATAAGATTTATGGAGATTTGCGGCAACTCAATTGCGGTTTGTGCGTCTAACCATAATGCAGGCCAAGGAGTGTTCCATGCAACCGCAAGGGCGGCAAAAGAAGCTTGAAGCTTTTGGACGCGGACCGACCTCTCTCGCTGAGGCGCTGCGCAAGTGCCCCAAGAAAATGTGGCTCTATCGTCCGGCCACGGATCGCTGGAGCATCCACGAAATCATTCTGCATCTCGCCGATAGTGAAGCTGAAGCGTACATCCGCTGCCGCCAGTTTATTGCCCAGCCCGGTTCGCCCGCGCTGGTCTACCATGCTTCCCTGTGGGCCAGCTCCCTCGGTTATTTTCACCAGAGCACGCGCGAAGCCCTCAGCCTGATTACGCGTCTCCGCAAAATGACCCATCAGATTCTTTGTTATATTCCCGAGCCAGTTTGGTCCCACACGGCTCAGCATCCAAAGAAGGGCATAATGACCCTCGATGGATGGCTTGACACGCAAATAAGCCATATTCCACACCACATCGAACAGATTCAAGAAAACCATGCTGCTTGGGCGAAAACGCACCGCCAGCGCAAACCTGCCGTGCGTCTGGTTGCCAGAGCCACCGAAAAAGAAATCGCCTTGGCGGGTTTTGGCGCGACCGTGGAATTCGCCGACTGATAGTTTCGTCGATAACAACTCTCGTCGCCAGCGAGGCGCGCCGTTTTCATAGCGTCTCCTGTGCTTTACCTCTCCGATTTGCCGCGTCCACGTTAGAATCTTTCTCGCATGCCAGACACGAATGCCTACGACGTTGCAGGCCCGCCAGACGCTCCTGCAATTGTGTTCGTTCACGGAATGCGCGTGACGCGCAAGATGTGGAAGCCGCAGATGGAGCGCTTGGCCGACTCATATCGCCTAATCGCGCTCGATTTGCCGGGACACGGGGCGCTCAGCCACATTCCATTTCGGCTGGACACTGCCGTAGACACAATCGCTAAAGTCATCGATCGCGAAGCGCGCAACGCTCGCGCCTTGGTTGCTGGAATTTCCCTTGGCGGTTATGTCGCCATGGAATTCGGCGCGCGCTACCGCGAAAAAGCCGTTGGGCTCGTCATCGTCAGCGCTACTGTCGAGCCGCGCGGTTGGCACACGCTTCCGTATCACTTCTTCGCCGCAGCGATGGACGAATTGCCCGAGCGAACCCTCAATTGGATCAGCCGGACATTTTTTCAACTCGTGTATCCACCGGACAAAGCCGCGCCCCTGGTCGCGCCAGGTTTTTTTATGCGCGGCGGTTCGCAAGGTTTGCGCGAAGTCTTCGGCAAGCAATTCGCTCCGCGACTCGCGCTTTATCCTGGTCCTGTTCTGTTGCTGAACGGCGCGCTCGATCTCGGCTTTCGTATGCATGAACGTAAATTCCTGGCCGCCGCACAACACGGCTGCGTCGAAATTATTCCGCGCGCCTTCCATATAGCGAATATCGATCAGCCCGAAGCATTCTCAAATGCCGTTCGCCGTTTCGCCGAATCACTTCCGTGGTGATTTGCTGACGTGAGGTCTTTCTGTCCTGTCCGCATCCAACCATTCCAGCCGTTGCCGCCAGATTACGCCGATGGTAGGATTGATCCTTCATGGCCATCGAAAATCATTCCCGACCGCGAATAGGCGTCCCGTACCGCACACGTAATGAAGAAGTTAAAGGCATACGGGGAAAATACGAGGACTACCTGCACGCCATAGAGCAAGCGGGCGGCAAATCCGTCGAGATTTCCTTGGCGTTGCCTTCCAACGAATTGCAAGCCCTTGGCGAAACGCTCGATGCAATCGTCCTTCCTGGCAGCCCTGCCGACGTTAATCGCGCGCTTTACGGTGCGCCACGCCATCCCGAATCAGCCGACGCCGATGCGGACCTCGAGCGCACCGACCTTGCCTTGCTGGAACACGCTTTTGCAGAAGCGAAACCCGTGCTGGCAATTTGCTATGGCATCCAAATTCTCAACGTCTATCTTGGCGGCGGCCTGATCCAGGACATTCCCAGCGAATTGCGCACCGCGATTCAGCATTCCCCAGCCAAAAATATTCATGCCCGTGCTAGCGAACCCGCGCCTGAGCCGTTCCACGCCGTGCACTTCGCTCCCGATTCCCGCATCGCGAAAACGTTCTGCGCGCTCGACGCGCAGGTCAACAGCTCGCATCACCAATCCATTCGCGAACCGGGACGCAATCTTCGCGTCGTGGGCCGCGCGCCCGACGGGGTTGTCGAGGCGGTCGAATGGACTGGCGATTCGAATTGGGTCACTGGAGTGCAGTGGCATCCCGAACGCATGACCGGCGACGCATTAGCGCAAACGCTTTTTCGAGAATTGATTGCCGCGGCGCGCGGCGCAACCGTTCGCGGCTAAGTTTCGCGCGCTCTATAATCTGTTAAGCTTCCGACCCTAGGCGCTCTTTCACTTCATCCGGGAGAATTATGATCTCGTTAGCGGGCAAAGCAGCGCTCATCACGGGCGGCTCGCGCGGCATTGGCGCCGCATCGGTCCGCGCATTCGCGCAGGCCGGCGCCGACGTGGTATTCAACTACAATCGCAGCCGTGAAGCCGCAGCGCAACTCGAACAAGACGCTCGCAAGCACGGCACGCGCGTGGAATCAATCAAAGCGGACCTGGGCCGCATGGCCGACGCGAAAAAACTCGTCGAGTTCGCGCGCGACCGCCTGGGCCGCCTGGACATCCTAGTAGCGAATGCGGGCATCTGGAATGTAGAAGATATTCCGATTGATAAAATGTCGGAACGCGAATGGGACGATATGTTGCGTGTGAATCTAAAGAGCGTGTACGCCGTGATTCATTATGCTGTCCCGCAGTTTCTGGCCCAGAAGAGCGGCAAAATTATTGCCATCAGCTCCACGGCCGGGCAGCGCGGAGAAGCCTTTCATTCCCATTACGCCGCTTCCAAGGGAGCCATCATCAGTTTCGTCAAGGGACTTGCCACGGAGCTTGGCCGCCACAACATTTTGGTGAATTGCGTCGCGCCCGGCTGGGTCGATACCGAAATGTCGCAGCCCGTGCTCAAAACGAAAGCCGGCCACAAATTCGCCACCAACGTGATTCCGCTGGGTCGCGTGGCGACCGCCGAGGAAATTGCCGGCCCCATTCTTTTCCTGGCATCTGACCTCGCGGCGTTCATCACCGGAGAAATTCTGAACGTCAATGGAGGCGCGGTTCTGTGCGGCTGATGCAACGCGCTTCTTCTTCTCTGTTGATTTTCGCGGCGCTCGTTTTCGCCGTCTGTTTGCCCCTGCGCGCCCAGGACGATCAAGTGCTCTTGCCTGAGCAGAGCGCCGCGAAAGCCAAGCAGCTGATTCAGGAAATGATTCAGGCGCTCGGCGGCAGCGCTTATCTGAATGTAAAGGACTCCACGTGCACCGGAATGCTCGGTTCCTTTGGCCATTCCGGAGCGCTTAGCGGTTACGATAATTTCTGGGATTTCGTTAAATACCCAGACAAAGATCGCACCGAGTTTTCGAAGAAGCGCAACCAAATTCAAGTCACGAATGGGAAACAGGGATGGGTGCTCGATCGCGGAGGAGTCAGCGAAGAACCTGCGGACCAGATCGCCGACGCCGAACGGGACCGGCAAGTCGATCTCGATTACATTCTCCGGTTTCGCCTCAACGAGCCTGGCATGATTTTCCGTTACGATGGGCCGGACATAGTCGACCTGAAAGAAGCCGACTGGGTAGAGCTCGACGATCCTCAGGGCCACGAAATTCGCATCGCCATTGCAAAATTAACGCACTTGCCGATTCGCAAGGAAGTGGCCATGCGCGATCCCGTGACGCACATGCGCACCGACCAAGTTGATTACTATTCGAATTTTCATGCCGTCGACGGCGTCACCATGTATTTTCAACAAACGCAGGTCCGCAACGGCCTGAAAGTATTCCAGGTTTTCTACAATGCGGACGGCTGCAAGTTCAACACCGGCCTGCAGGATTCGCTGTTCACAAAGGAATCGCTCGATCAGCGTTGGGCGCAAGTGGATAAGAAGGGGAAAAAGAAGAACAAAGACACCAAAGACAACAAGGACGCCAAAACGAAGGACAATTCCTCGAAGTAACAAGAATTTTCCCTCCCTCTGCTTCCCTCCCGCTGATTTTCTGTTAGACTCCGCCGCAACTTCGCATCCTGGAGGTCTTGCCATGCTTCGTCGCCGTGAATTCATCCAACGAGCTGCGGTCGCCGCTGCTCTTCTGGGCGTTCCAATTACCCGGGCGGATCAAGCCTTTGCGCAAACGGTGGTCGAGAATCCGCCGCTGCCCTCGCCGGATTTATTCACCAGCAACCCCGCGCGATATTGGGCCGAGTTGCGCCGGCAGTGGCTGCTCGCGGCCGATCACGTGGATTTGAATTGCGGCTCGGTCGGCTGCACGCCCTTGCCCGTCTTGCGCGCCATGATTGACCACATTCTTTCCGCTGAAGAGTTTCGCGAACCCGCCTATCCCTGGTTCGGCTATGACGAAAATGAGCACCTACATGCTACGTGCGAAGCACTCGCCAAATTTGTGAACGTCAAAACTGACGAGCTCGCGCTCGTCCGCAACGCTACTGAGGCCAACAACGTAATCGCCAATGGCTTCGACATGAAACCCGGCGAGGAGGTTCTGATCACCGACCAGGAACATCCGGGCGGATATTGTCCGTGGGACGTAAAAGTCGCGCGCTACGGAATCAAGATCAATAAAGTCACGCTGCCGCAGCCGCCCGCGTCGAAGGAGGAAATCGTCGATCTGTTCGAACGCGCCATGACGCCGCAGACGCGCATGGTCTTCTTCAGCCACGTCACCACGGCCACTGGAGTAGTCTTGCCCGCAAAGGAAATCTGTGCCGTGGCGCGAAAGCACGGCGTATTCTCCGCAGTCGATGGCGCGCATGCGATTGGGCAAATCCCCCTCGACCTGCACGACATGGGTTGCGATTTCTACGGCTCGAGTCCGCACAAATGGCTTATGGCTCCCAAGGGCACCGGATTTCTTTACATTCGCGAAGAGCGTTTGAAGGATTTGTGGGCGCACACGGCCACCGCGAATTGGAATAATTATGATTTGAAGGCGTATCGTTTTTCCTGGATTGGTACTTCGAATTTATCCGTGATGGTGGGGCTGCACGCCGCAATTGATTTCTTCAACCAGCTTGGGCCGCAGCGTATCTACGCACGCGAACACGAACTGGCCACGCAGGTGCGCGACCGCGTGGCGAAGTATCCGAACCTGAAAACAATCAATGCGAGCAGCGATCCGTTTTTCGGCGGGATGGTCTGTTTCGAGCCGAATCCGCCCATTCCGCCGGGCTCGACCACTGGCGGGCTGAAAAAAGTCGCCGACGAATGCGTCGCGCGCAATCTCCGCGTTGCCGGCGGCCCGGAGCGCTTTCGCATCTC
>DAHUXN010000036.1 GCA_027307115.1 Acidobacteriota bacterium | reverse complement strand
CTTGCTGAGCAAGTAGCGCGAGCTGAGGACGGGCAGCCGCAGGGGCGGTACGCAAATCGAGTTCGGCGAGCGCGAGCCGGGCGTCGCATTCGATTCCGTAATAACCGAGCTGTCGCGCGGTCGAGCGCACATTTTGAAGCTTGCGGCGCGGATCGGATAAATTGGGCTTGGATTTTGCGCGCGAGGCGATCTCCACAGCTTCGATGCGCGCATCTTGAATGGCAACGGGCAGTTTCAGGGCGGGGTCGCGGGTAGTGGAGCTCAACGCAATGGCGTCGGAAATGATTTGGCGGCCCTCGGCAAGTTTGCCCTCCCGCAGCAAGATGCGAGACAAGTCCACCTCCGCGGGGATTTCATCCAAGAAGGTTTTCTCCGCGCGGAACTCGGCAAGAGCCTTCCTTAGAACTGGCTCCGCATCAGCTAGTTTTCCTTCCTCGATGGATAATGCGGCGAGATCAGCTTGTTTTTCAGCGATGCTGCCCTTGTCATTCATCTGCCGGTGAATGGCGAGCGCTTTTTCGTAACTCTGACGCGCACCGGGCAGATCGTCCTGTGCCATCAGAATATCTCCGATGACGGAGTGTGCTTCCGCACGATCGATTACTTGGGCGCGCTGCTGGGCCATTTTCAGGGCGCGATCGGCAAAGTCCCTGGCGCCCGCAATGTCGCCTTCGTACAAGCGAACCGCGGCGATGCTATAAAGCTCATAAGAAACATTGCTGTTCGGAGCGGTGGACTCGATCCGTCTTCGCGCATCCTCGTAGTGCGCTTCTGCCTGACGAAGCTGGCCGCGGATCATAAAAATGTCCGCGAGGTTGCCGAGAGCGACGGCTTCGTTAAGAGCGTCACCACATTCTCGCCAGGTTTCCGCAGCCTGACGAAACAGGGTTTGCGCTCGGTCTATCTGCCCCTGATTTTCGTAGCCGATGGCCATGTTGTTGAGGACCACGCCAGTCTTTTCATGTTCACCCAAGGGAGCAAGAATCGCGAGAGCGCGATGGTAAAGTTCGCGGGCGCCGGTGATGTCTCCCTTGGCGCCACGGCGGTCGCCCATGGTGCGCAAAGCATCGGCAGCGAGAAGGGTATTGCCAGCGGCTATAAAAATATCGTAGGCCTCCTGACAGTGAGCCACCGCACCCTGCGGATGGTCGCCGTAGACCGCGTTGATACATTGACTGAGGCGGAAATGCGCATAAAGCAATCTTTGTCCCCGGGAAGCCGCTTCAGCCGCAGCCTTTTCGAAAAATGGCTGCGCATCGGGTCCCTTGGAGTAACTAATGAGCTGGGCTTGCCAGAAATCGATGCGCGGGTCCTCGGAAGCCGGAGGCGGAAGAGTGCGAAGCTGTTTGACGACAGCGAGGGCTTCCTCAGGACGGCCCGCGGCGTTAAGCACGACGATGAACTGCTCGGCATAATCCACGCTATCGGGATAAAGCGTGTAGAGAGCCCGATAGGCGGCCGTCGCCCGGTCCATGTCTTTCAGACTCTCAAAATAAGCGCCTTCGACTTGCAGCTTGTCGGTTTCAGGAAGGCCCGCCGAAAGTTGGTACGCGATTTTGATTTCGTCTTTGGCCTTTTGGTCATACCCCAGGCCGCCCCACGTACGGAAAAGCATGAGGTGAACCAGAGGAAATCGCGGCGCGAGTTTCTCCGCTTGAAGGAAAAGGTCTTTGGCGGCGGCGACGTCGGCGTCGCGCAATTTCGCAAGGCCGAGAGAGTAGAATCGATTCGCGTCTGGATCGGAAGGAAGAGATGAAACCACGCTGACTTCCTCCGATTCGCTGATCATCGGCAGGCCCAATCGTTCGCGGAGAGCTACGCCAACTTTGGCGACCAGTCCGAAAAATTGCTTTTCGCTGCCGGTCTCTTCTCCTTGATACAAGATTTCGCCGGTCTTAGCATCCTGCAATCGAAAATCCACGCGAACCACGCCATTCTGCGGATCGCCAAGAGCAGCGAACGAACCGAGAACAAGCAGGTCGCTATCGAGGGCCTTTCCAATGCGCGAAGTCGTTTGCCGGCTGAGAGAATCAGTCTCAGACCAAGGCGAACTTATGCGAAATTGGGCAACATTTTCGCCCGAAACGACGCGCAGCTTGCCGCCGGCGCCGAGTTCCGTCCTCAACATTTCCGCGAGCGCGGTAGATAGCCACGCATCGCCGCTTCGACCAGTGGCATTTTGAAAACCAAGTACAGCGACAGAGCGGCCAATTACCCCGAGGTCAACGCTAGCACCCGCGGATGGAGTTGAAAGAACCGCAACGCGTCGGCGAGAAACAAAGATTATTACCGCCGCGAGAACAATCGCAACGGCAGTTATGCCCGCCAGCCACCGACGTCTCGAATCGGGCGGGGGAGAGCGCCGGCTAGCCGGAGGTTCGTCGACTGCAACGGGCTGAACAATCGGGACGGGAATTATTGGTTCAGCCCTTAGCGGCGAATTTTCCGCCGTCACTGGCGCGATGAAACGGTAGCCGCGCTTGGTGACGGTTTCGATGAATCGCGGATTGTCCGCGTCATCGTCAAGTGCGGCTCGAAGGCGCTTGAGAGCAGCGTTTAGGCTGCCGTCGAAATCAACGTAAGTCCCGGTGGACCACAAATCTTTGCGCAGTTCTTCACGTGTGACAATTTGACCGGCCCGGTCGAGAAGCATCCCGAGAATGCGGAAGGACTGTTCCTGCAGGCGAATGCGCACGCCTTTACGCGTAAGACGGGCATTCTCCAAGTCCACTTCAAAGAGCCCAAATCGTAACAGCCGTGGGGTTGTAGGAACGCTCATGCGGCCTCGCACAAGGCTGTGGATCTTTGGCGCGGAGTATAACACGACTTAATTATAAGGTGAGCGATTAGGTCAGGGAGCTCGGCAATAGGTGATTTTTCAAGGAATTAGCAGGTCATAAAATCGTCGTAGGTTCGTCCTTTGACGCCGCGGCAATCTTCCGCTATCCCATGTTTTCACGCACACGAATTCTGAAAGCCACTTTGAGGAGGCTCGGACAATGAAAAACACCCTGAGCAACACCATCGGAAAGTTTCTCCGACAGGCCGCGTTGCTGATCGCTGGCAGCGCTCTTGCAGCGAGCGCGGCTTACGGCCAAAGCGGCGGACCGGGCGGAAACAGCGGGCAGTGCTCGGTGACGCAAATTCGGCTCAGGATCATAACGGGCGGCGACGACTTGCGCGGTGGCAAAGACAACCTGAACATCCAGATTCTTTTTGCCGGCGGCAGGGCTCCCCAAGTTGCGCTGAACGTTAATAAGAGCCAGAACTGGCCGAACAATAGCACCAACACCGTTCACATTCCGCTCAACCAACCAGTGCCTCCGAACCAGATTATAGGACTCAGGTTGATTCACATTGCCGACGGCGGTTTTAACTTCAACACCCTTCCGAGCGTGCTTACTCCCGCAGCGCCGTGGGAGATACCTCAAGCGTTCCTGAGCCCAGATAATTGGGACATGTCCTCACTACAGGTTGCCGCCATTGGAAATGGTGTGGGCGCGCGCATTGCAGGACACGGGTTCAATCGCTTTACAGGCAGTAATCCAGTACTTACCGTCGCAACACACGTGCCAGCCAATGCGTGCGGCTCGGGCAGACCCACAGGTAACAGTGGCGGCGGTTCGGGCGGCACGGGTTCCGTCCTGAATCCGGGAATTAACCCTGGCGGTTCTGGCCTACATTCCGTCACAGGTGGCAGCAGTGGTTCTGGAGGTCCCGGGTCAACCGGCGCAGGCACGAATCGTTCGTTTCAGCCCCTTATACCGCGCGGAGGGTCGAACTCTGGTTCTGGCGGATCTGGAGCAGCGGCGCAGTACGGACGCAACGTGACGGGGATAGTCCCCGGTCCGTCGACGCAAGCTGGCGCACAACCGTGGCAGAGGAACAGGATAGTTACGCAGGCGCTGGCGCACGCCGTTCCGATTGGACCGAAGCCGAGCACTCCGAACGGACCTGGCAGCGGCTCGAACAGCGCGATCATCGCCGTACTTCGACGGCAGAGCGCCGCTGCCCACTCATTGGTGCCGACTACGTTCACAGGAGGACTGCGACCGGTCGGAGCTCAAACGGGATCGACGAACGGCGGGACATTGCTCGCGGGCGGCGCAAACCAGAATGCCACTTTGCTTAACGGGCCAGGCGGGGCAAGCCAAGGCGGCACGATGCTCAATGGGGGCAGCGCGAGAGCGGATGCTTTGAGTCCGCAGCCGTACCCGCCGAAGGGATCGCCGACCCAAGTTGGTCCGGCCCAAACTATGTCGGCGCAAGGCAGCTCGCGAATCGGAATATCCGCGGGAACACAGGCGACTGCGTTGACGCCCAATGGTCCGCAGCGCCAGCAGCCGACGGGAGGGCAGCACCCGACACCGTCGCTTATGACGCGAGCGGCTACTGTAAAACAGACGCAGACACAAGTTTGCATCAACGGAATCGGGGCCGTTGATGGTCAAAAATCCGGAGTGCTTTTCAGTCCAATCGCCGGAGCTGAAGGCACGTTCGTAATCCAAGGCTGCGGCTTTGGAACCACACTCGGCCAAGTGTATTTGAGCGGCGTGCACTACCCGAGCGGCCCAGCTATGTACCATCCGATGGGCGTTGCTTTGGGTCAAGTGAATTTCCAGGTCCCAGCCAATGGTTGGAGCGACCGTCAAATTGTGGCGCAGATTGATCCGAACGCTGGCGGCCTTTACGACACGAATAACGTGACGCTGGTGGTGAAGACAGCGAGCGGGCAACTGTATCAGGCGACCGGCTTCAATTTCGCTGCAGCGTACGACTTTCAAACGCTGACTTCCGTTCCGCAATCGCCCAGCGCGGTTACTCTTCAGCTCGCCGCGGTCAACGATTCGACCGGCAGTTCTGTTCTCCCGTTGTATGAGACGCCCTGGATCTACAGTTCACCACAGCACACCCTCGGGGTCGATCGGAACAGAATTAGCTTCACGCTTCCGGGGTCGTACACATTTCCGGGTGGCACGGACGCCTATCAGTTCCACTTTGCGCCAGGATTTCGCCTGGCCAACAACGGCGTGCAGCTGTACCACTCGGATATGACGAAAGCAGATTGTGACACGTCACCGAACGGGCAGTTTTCAACGAGTGGAAGCTGGGGGATTAACTACACGTCGCCAACCTCGGTTCAAATTTCGTGGCAGGAACAGGGATGCTGGCCCACGAGCAATCCCGGGAATGCGCTCAATTATGCGAGCGTGTCGGCGTATAGCTTGTGGATAACAGTTTGGGGCCCGCGTGGCGTGAGCCCGTGGTAAGCGCGCTGACGATCCGGCTTGAGCTTCTCCGTGATTCCCGGCCAGGTTCGGATACTCATTGTACGAATGAGACCCACTGTTATGGAGCGAACGGACGGTAGCGAACCAAGAGGAGACTCAATCATGAAGAAAACAAGAAGCGTGCTGCTGTTTGGCGTGCTGATCCTGAGCAGCGCGGTATCTTGCCGAGTTGCGTCGGCCCAACAAGCGCAAAAGCCGCTGACGAATGCGGGCGTGATCAAGATGGTGAAGGCAAAGCTGTCGGAATCGGTCGTCGTGGCGACGATTCAATCAAGCCCGGCGAACTACGACATTTCGCCGGATGGATTGATTGCGCTGCAAAAAGCTGGGGTCACACAAAACGAAATGAATGCGATTGTGGCGGCGCAAAAGGCGCCCACTGGAGGCGGATCTGCCACGGCTCCAGCGAATGCTGATGCCGGAAGCGCGAGTCCGGCACCTGCCGCTGCCTCCGAGCCGAGGTGGCAAATGCCGTCCGTGACCCTTGTGCAGGCGGCGGGTTCGCAGGCGCTGACTCTGGAGAAAACGCAATTGGCGGAGACGAAAACGAAGCCGAGAACGCTGGCCAGCCTCTCCGGAGATTCTGCCGTGACGGAAGGGATTCAAGCGGGCGTCAACGACGCGGCGTGGAGCGCAGCGTCGCACATAAACAACGGCGTCGGGGGGTCGGCGGTGATGCAAGCGGGAGGCATTTTTGGAGGGATGATGGCGCGGCGCCAGCCAACGGTTACGTACGTGTGGGGCGTGCCAGGACCAACGTCGACGAACGTACTTCAGACGGCCACGCCGACATTCTCCGTGAACTTCGCAAAAGCGCCGGGCGTGAATCCGAATGACTTTGCACCAGAAATCGTGAAGCTGACGCCCGCGCAAAACACCTGCCGGCTGGTGGGCGCAACGCGGGGCAAAGAAGACGCTCGTTCGAGCGATGCTGCGGACTGGGAAATTTACTCGTCATTCGTGGAGGATCGCGTCGCCGTGAACTTGCACAAATCCGCGGCGGGCGAATACCAGATGTCTCCGCAGTCGGCGCTCTTGCCTGGTGAATACGCAGTGGTGCTGCGGCCGGTTTCAAAGACCGAGAAATTCTCTGGTGGAGATGTGGCGCGCAACCAGCGAGGCGGAATGATGTTCAATTCGATATGGTCGTTCCAGGTCTCCGACAACGCGCAGTGAAGGCCGCAGAAAGCGCGGCGGCAGGCGATCAAGGCTGAGAGATAGAGATATTCGCCATATGGACAAAAGCGGCGGAGAGCGGCGCAAATGATGAAACGAAGCTGGGGATTGAAGAGCGTTGTGGCGATCGCGCTTGCCGGTTTGTTCGGCGGCGCGGCAGCTGCGAATGTGGATCTGAAGCCTGGCAAGTATGCGCTGACGGTTACGTATGAAGTGCAAAACCAAAGGCAGAACGAATCGCGGAGCGGCACGCGTTGCATTACGACGCGCGATTTGAACAATCCCGAGAACATTTTCAGTGACTGGGTCACTGTGAGGCCGAAACAGGAAGAATCTTGTTCCGTGAAGCAACTCAGGAATATCGGCGGAAGGATTTCGTACGACGCGGAGTGCTCGAATCGGACGGTGCATGTCGAAGGAAATTTAAGCGCCACGGAATTTTCGGTGGTGAGAACGGTGAAGGCGAAGGCGAGCCAAGGAGTGTCTCTTAAGTTCACGGTTAGGGGAAGACGAACGGGCGGTTGCATGACGCCGGGCAATGCCGGGGAGCGTTAGTAAGCAGCAAGGGCGCCAGGAAATCTGCCCGTGAAGGAGCGCCGATGGGACGACGGGAATTTCGTTTTCTGCGGCACCTAATGTGGATTGCGATGGGAGCAACGCTGACCGTGGCGTCAGGATGCAATTTCGGATCGCAGAGCAAGGCTGAGGAAGGCTCCACACCTGCTGCTCCCATGGCACAGCCGAACAGATTCAACCCGACCGGCGCGAGCGTCTGTCTACAGCAAATGATCAAGAATCCGGCGGGGCCGTTCCATTTATCTTTTGCGGAGAAATCGTCCGATAACAAGGTATCGAGCGTGGAGGCGGACGTGACGCCGGCGACGATTGACTATACGAACCATGACACTAGTGCTGGACAAACGTCCACCGACACCAAACATCTGGCGCGGGCGCAGGTTACGGAAATGGAAATTGATTTTGACCTAATGAAGCCCGTGCCGTGGCACGGAGAACTGGTGGCGGCGCAAGACGCGGTGAAATCCGCCGGCGCGGAAAACGTCAATGGCTACAACGCGATTAAGTACTCGATTGATACCGCAAACGAGCCAGCGGCGCAGAAGGCCACATTCCTTTCGTTGATGGCGGTGAAGGACTACAAGATCGTCGGCTCCGCGTGGGTGACGACTGACACGGGCTGCCTGGTGAAATACGCCATCGATTTGGAGCAGGATGGCAAGGACGGTAGCGTGAAGCGGACGCACTTCGAGGGCAATGTAACGAAACACTAGTTGCGATCGAGTAGAGAGGCGGAGGAATACGCGGCTCTAAGAAACGGGGGCTTGGAATTCGGCGAACGAAAAGGATGGAAAGGAGCTCCATATGGCAAATTGCGTGAAGTGTGGTGCAGCGATAGCGGAGGACAGCGCGTTCTGCGGAGCTTGCGGGCAGCCGAGAGCGCAAGCGAGCGCACAAGCAGGCGGTTCGGCTGCAGCCGCTCCTGCGATGGCTGTCGACGCCAGCACCGCCTCCAGCGGAACAGCGACCGGCACAACCAACGCGCCCGGGTTGACCATGAATATGGCGGCAGCTTTGTCGTATGCGCTGGGAGCGATTACCGGAGTGCTGTTCCTGGTGCTGGAGCCGTACAAGAACAACCGATTTGTTCGCTTTCACGCGATTCAGTCGATCATTCTCAACGTGGCAGTCGTGGCGCTCGCGATTGTGTGGAACATCATTGTGGGAATTTTGGTGAGCATCGGGGGATTCTGGGTGCTTACCGTGGCCTTGCCGCTGGACTGGCTATTGGGCCTAGGAGTTTTTGCGCTGTGGCTGTTCCTGATGTTTCAGGCGTACAGCGAGCGCGAATTTCGCATTCCGTGGATTGGGGACATTGCAGCGAAGCAGGTCCACTAAGTTTCGCAGACGCGACGGTCAATTTTGGTTCGCAGAAATTGTTGAGCACACGGAAAAGAAAATTCCGCCGTGCGAAAGGGAAAGCGGAGGCTGGATTATGCATAACCTGGACATTGAACGTCGGTCGTTGGGCATGTGGCGCTTGGTGGGTGCGGCGGCTCTTGCGCTGCTGATGGCGCACAGCGCGCTTTCTGGGCGAGCCAGCGGCCTTAGCGGGGCCGGAAGCGGTGCAGTGACAATTACTGTGACGATGAGCGAAGCGGGCGTGTTCGGAGGGGATTCGAACAAAGGAAACGTGAAACTGAGCCAGCCGGCGCCGGCGGGCGGCGTGACGGTGCATCTCGGATTCGGCAAGACTCTCCTCATGGCGCCGTGCGGACAGACTGCAAGTTCAAAAAGCAGTGTGCCTGCAAGCATGCCGAGCTGTGTGAACGTGCTCGCGGGAGCCACCTCGGGAACGTTCACCGTGAGCACGATTAATGTAAAGACTTCCAAACAAGTCAAAATCATTGCTCAGTTGGGCGGATCTTCCGTTTTTGGGAACACCTCTTTCCTGGTGAATCCTGTAACCGTCAGCTTTTCTCAGATACCGACAGGCGCCATCGACTGGGGTAGCTCTGCGACGTGGGGAGTGACGCTGAGCCATATTCCGAAGAGCGGAGCAACCGTGCTTCTGAGCGCCAGCGGCGTGACCGTGCCGGCCAACGTGAAAGTAAAGGGCGCTCCCGCGACGTTCATTGCAAAGGCCCCGACAATATCTCCGTGCTCAATGTCACCTTCTTCTTCTCCTGTTTCAGGAAAGATCACGGCGACGTGGGAAGGAGCCTCCGCGAGCGCTCCTATCACGGTGGGCAAGAATAACGGCCAACCATCCAGATATACGAGCAACACGATTCGAATCGATCCGTACGCGATCGTGGGCGTAAGCCACGATGCGCAGGTGGTTGTCCTCAAAGGCTCCGTCTGCGCTAACAGCTTGGCTGGCGGAGACGTCATGTTCATCAAGAAACTCGGCGTCCTCAAAGTTGGAGGAGTCAAGAAGATCCCCTCCGGGGAGGTTGCGGTGGGTGTGAGTTCCGCCTCGCTTACGGATTTCATAAACGACGGTACCATGCAAATGCTAAAAGAAACGCCGCAGACTGCCACCGAGCCTGGCGGCTCAAACAGTCCTGGCAACCCTTGGGCAGATACCGCCGAGCCCTATCACGAGCAAAGCCCGGGAGAACAGCCGTGGAAATATACAACGAGCGGCACAGCGAGCAGCTATTCATTCACCGCGTTCAAAGAAAACAACGGGCTATCAGCCAGCGTTAGCGCCAAGGGTCAGGTAAATGGCGGCTACAATTTCCTGGTGGTGATCCATCAGGACAAGCTTCAGCAGGCAACCTTCACGGTTCCGACTGACGGGACGCTGGACGTCACCTGGATGGCCCAGACCACTGCTGCAGGCCAAGGCATTGGAGAATCACGCCTCAGAATGGCCCCTTTGTATTCCGGACTGGTAGACGACCGCGCGGATGACATTCCGTTTCTCTTTCAGATCTACGGCAATTTCATTTTTAAGCCCGGCTTTGGAGAGAAGGCCGCTGCGCAGGGGCATTTCAAGATCACTTACAAAGGAGACGGAGGCATAGATGGTTCCTCGGCGGTGAATAATTCCCTCGACGCAACACCTGATATATCGAGCACGACCTCATCCGCTAAGGCGGCGCACGGCGCAGTGGTGGCCATCAACGCGCCGAAATTTGCGTTGACCCTTAGCAAAGATAGCTTCCTTTGGGCGGTGGCCAACCGGCTCCCCAGCGCGTTGAACCAAAAAGGCGCGGACATGGCGGACGGTCTGGAGGGGCAGTTGGACGTAAAGATCAAACACGACGTCAAGTACCCTCAACCGGACGATTACTTCAAGCTGCCACGTGCAGCTTACGTCCAGTGGGTCGCGTCAGTGGCTTACGCCGGCCAGGGTCTAATGGGGGCAGGCCTCCTCAGTCCGGTTCCGTGCCAACAGTATTATCAGAACTACTTAGTGCAAGCGGGGATAGACAAAGACATGCTGGGTTCCGTTAGCGGTTCTGTTCCGCCGGACAAAGGTGTCGAGGTCTTCAAGAAGACGGGAGTTTCGGCAATCCCGTCCATTCAGGGATGCATGCCCAAGAAGTAATCGGCGGGTAAACCGAAACGCTGTCGGTCGAAATGAGTGCAGCAGGGAACCGCGGAACCTGAGAGGAGAACTCAAATGAGATCGCAGGCGGATGAGAGACGTTTCTTAGGAAGCGTTCTTGCGGGCGTCGCCGCACTGGCACTGCTGACTGCGTCCGGATGCAGCTCCGGCCCAAAATCGGGCGGTGCAAACACCCAGGATGCAAACGGCGCGGACGGCAGCGGCGGTCATATTGACGTTCTGTGCCTTGGTGACCGCATCAACAGTCCGGCAGAATCCTTCCACTATTCATACAAGTACTCGGATGCATCCAGATCGGTCGATGATGAGGCGGATGTCACACCAGACGCCATCGATATCGTTTTTAAGGATGCGGCTGGGTCGCGGTCGCTCCATGCTATCCGCTCGGACGAGAATAGTTGGAACAACGCGCTGCTGAGCCTGTCCAGCCTCACCTTCACCGGCATGACTGGCAGGCTTGCCGGCCTGGAAGACATGTCCGCGATTGCCAGCCGCGGCGCGGAGGCAGTGAACGGCTACCAAGCAACGAAGTATTCGATTGATACCACAAGCGCCAACTCTTCGGACAAGCAAGCAATCGAGACGTTGTTCGGCGCGGGGAGTTATGACAAGGGAACGGTCTGGATGGGGCAGGACGGCTGCGCTGTGAAGCTCGTTCTGGATGAAGGAATCGTTTTGCCGAATGGCGTGCAGAAGCGGCACTTCGAGATATCCCGAATCAAGAAATGAGACGGGGAACGGTTGGCAAGTTGGAGAATGCCCGGCTTGCTTGCGGTGCATCGGTGAGCGGAGGTTGAAATAGTGGTTACGTGCAATCAGTGTGGGTCGGCGCTGAGCGAGCGCGATGCGTTCTGTACGAAATGCGGCGCACGTCGCGAAAATTCCACGCAATCGGCTGCGGCGAAGCGCTTTTGCACCAAGTGCGGCGCGCCTCTTCTAGGCGAGACGAAATTCTGCACGAGGTGCGGGGCGCCTGCGGGCGCGGCGGCAGGCTTCGGTAGCGTGGCCACAACTAGTGTCGGATCTCCGGCTGCTGCTTCCTCCGCGAAATCCGCGGCGGGAATTCCGAAGCGCGCAATTCTTGGCGGCGCCGTCGTGGTCGTAGTGTTGGTACTGGTCGTGGCGATCGCCGGTTTCATTCACGCGGAGCGGCGTGCCCGGCAGAAGGCAGCCGAAATGCAAGCCGCGTCCGACATCGAGAAAAACTTCAAGAATCTGGGGGGCGCAGCAAACGGTCCGGCTCAAAAAGCAAATGGACCGTCGCCGGCAGACGTCAATAAAAGCATAAACGACCTAGCTGCAGCGGCAAACGCCCTAGCGCAAAACGCGCAGAAACAGGGCGCTGCCAACCCATTGAGTGCAAATCCAGGAATTTCCGGCATCAACTCTGCTCCGAATTCCGTTTCTGCCACCAATTCTGCCCCTGCTCCCGCGCCCGGCTCTCCTGCTGCCATTGCCGCAGCCTCGGCAGCGGTCGATGCCGCGCTAACTCCTCCACCGCTTCCCAAGCCCGCCACTATCGTGCCGGTCGCCGGCACGGGAGATCCGGCGCATGACTGGCCGCTGGAATACGAACGCACGGTGGGCGGCCCGGAAGCAGACTTGGTCGTGCGCACGGGCGACATCAACAACCTCAGCTTCGGCTGGCCGAAAGGATTCGATCCCTTTTCCGGGCAATCCACGCCGGGCCACCCATGGCCGAACATCGATCACATCCCACCGAACGCGCCGCCGGGAACAGATCGCATCATGCTGGGCACCGGGGTGATGCCTGTGCATATGAGCATACAGCACGTCCCAGGCCAAGCGGACCGTATCGCTGTTGCTTTGATTGTGAAGCGGGGACTACCAAGCGATGGATACAGCGGCTCGCTCGGAGATTGCTTCCTGGTACGCGATTTTGAAACGCAACTCGAAGATCCGCACGCGCCGATAGTTATCGCGTCCAAAGAAGAAGGCCAGCAAGAAATGACACGGTACTGGGCTCCCAAGTGCACACGCGAGCGCGAGCTTACAGATCCAGTTCCAGTTGTGATGTCAGTCGGTGCCCTGCCCGCGAAAATCGACGCCATAGTTTTCCAGATTTTTGCAGATGATTTTCAACCACGCCCCATGCACTCGCACTTCCAGGTGAGCCTGAATGGCACGCGAATTCCGAGTTTCGAGTACGCGATAAATTCGCTGGACCAGAGCGGGCCGATCGGTAAACTGCTCACTCTCCGGCTCCTGCCGGAGTATTGGCCGCTCCTGAAATCCGGGACAGTAAATCTGTTGATTGACGATCCGACCACTCATGTCCCCGACGGCTATGCGATTGACTTTGCGCGCATTTTGGTGAATCCGCACAAATTCAAATATCAGGTGTCGCTCTCAGCGACAGTCACGGACGCCGACACGCACAAGCCAGTCCCCGGCGCGACCGTCACTGCCGGGCTTGGTTCGACGACAACGGACAAAGCCGGAAAATGCGAATTGAAAGGAATTCCTGCGGGACTTGTGGTTGCGACCGCTGACGCTCCCGGATATGACGAAAATTCCGTGCCCGTGGATTTGCCAGCGGGGCAAAGCGGAAACGCCGAGATCCAATTGCATCGTCATCAGGAAAGCACTGCCGCGCTCGAGCAATCCATCGCGCAAACTGGTTCGGCCACGATCTACGGAATTCATTTCGACACTGGCTCGTCGAAGCTCCGCCCGGACAGTCTGCCGGCGCTGAATGCCGTGCTCGGCCTGATCAACAACCATGCGGGCTCACGCTGGGTTATCTCGGGCCACACCGATAATCAGGGCTCCGACAAGCTCAACATACCGCTTTCCAAAGCGCGCGCGGCCTCTGTCGTCACATGGCTCACGGCGCATGGCGTCGCGGCAAGTCGACTTGAACCGGAAGGCTTCGGCGCCAGCCGGCCGGTGGCGGACAACGCCACGACGAATGGAAGATTCTTGAACCGTCGCGTCGAAGTTGCGCTGGCGAAATAGAAATAAAGGTGACGAAATTCCAACCGAGGAGGACGGGCGAATGAA
>DAHUXN010000034.1 GCA_027307115.1 Acidobacteriota bacterium | reverse complement strand
TGCGCCGCGATGCCTCAATGGAAAGTTTTGATATGATGTGGTCGCACTCCGGAGGCGAAAATGGTCCGGTGACTGTCCCGGCCTTCAAAGCCGGCGATTCGGCTCCTAGCGAGTCGAATGGTGGGTTCGACTCCCACACGCTTCCGCCAAAGTCCTGTTGAATCTGTTCATCTTGCATCATGACGCTATGGCACCCGGTGCAGCGGTTATAGCTACAACTGGCTAGCACGACGGCTTCCGCCCAGGCTGATGCGCTAAGACGCCGCTTGCAATACACGTCAAGGTTCTTGCGGGACACACACCCGAAGTGCCACACAGTGTTGTACTATTGTTCCAGTTGGCTGCCGGTGTGGGCTGCAACGCCACCGAAACAGAGACGTTAGAGAACCGTCACGCGGTTCGACTCCACGCTCCCCGCCACAAGTTTCTTCACTTACAGCAGCCGCCGCTCACCAAGCCGGGAAGGCTCGATGGCCGTTTGGCTCCGAGGAGGTAGGCATGGATAGGCTGAAAAATCTGGTGGGTATAGTCACGGGCGGAGCCCTGGGAATCGGCCGGGCGACTTGCCTGTTATTTGCGCACGAGGGAGCAGTTGTTGCTGTGACCGACGTTCTCGATACAGAAGGAGCCCAGCTCGTTCGGGAAATCAACTCATCCGGCGGTGTCGCAGAATACTGGCATTTGGATGTCACCAGGGAGGCGGAAGTCCAGGACGTTTTTAGCAAGATCCGGAACAGGTTTGGAAAGATCGATGTCTTGGTGAACAACGCCGGAATATCAGGAGCGAATAAGCCTACCCACGAAGTGACCGAGCAGGAATGGGACAAGCTGATGGCAGTGAATGTGAAAGGCGTTTTCTTCTGCACGAAGCATGCTATTCCTTACATGAAGGCCGCGCATCGCGGCAGCATCATCAATCTATCCTCCATTTATGGACTTGTTGGCGCAGCGGATGCCCCTCCGTACCACGCCTCCAAAGGCGCTGTACGGCTCATGGCAAAGAACGACGCGTTGCTTTATGCCGCTGACAACATCCGTGTAAATTCTGTGCATCCGGGGTTTATCTGGACTCCCATGGTTGAGAACTTCGCAAAACAATCAGCTGCAGGCGAAAAGGATTTCCGCAAAATGATTAGCGCAAAACATCCGCTGGGACACATCGGCGAACCGAATGACATCGCATGGGGAATCGTTTATCTAGCATCCGAGGAAGCGAAGTTTGTTACCGGGAGTGAATTGATAATTGATGGCGGGTACACCGCGCAATGAGCGGCTTTTCCGGTCAGGCATTGCTGTCCCAGTGATTGCCGCGATCCGAGCAACCCCACCGGCATTAATACCGTTAAGGCGCTCAATAGTCTCGGAGGAGAAGACGCAATCCTTGCACGAAAATAAGTCGCTGAAGCAGACCCCGCCATTGCGGCTCATTCCACAAGAAAATGGCCCCGAAGGCTGTTGTCTCGATTCAGAAGCGACCGCAACCACAGAACTTCCCCCGCATACGACCTGCCTTCCAGCAGGTGCGAAATCGTTTCAGGATGCGAGCCTTTTGTCTTACGGCAACCCTTCAAGCTGTTTCCCTGGCGTCAAGCAGCGGCCTTTTGTGGAACCACTCGCGGTAGTTCTGGCCGGTAGAGCTTCTTCAGAGTGTCCACCACATCATCATGCGATAGCTCAGGCGTCCTTCCAGGAATCCTGGCCTCGGAATGAAGCGCAACATCATCCATGGACAGGATGCCTTCGAGTTTTCCGTTGGCATCGATTACGGGCAAGCGCCGAACCTTCGCGTTGCCCATCGTTGCCAGTGCTGTGCGTACGTCATCGTCTGGTCTGCAAGCAAAAACCTTGCCGGAAGCAACCTGCCCCACGGTGATTTCTCCTGGCAGTCGATTCCGAGTTCCCAACGCAATGCTAACGTCACGGTCCGTCACGACGCCAACAACCTTTTGTTGGGCATCCACGATTGGAAGGATTCCGCAGTTCTGTTTCCACAGGATTTCTACTGCGGAGCCCAGGTTTGCTTCGGAGGTGCAGCTGGCCGGTGTCCCCACCATTACGTCTTTCACTTTCATCGTTGGTCTCCTTTCGTATCATTTGCAAACGTTTCTACTTTTTCGAACACTATCTTCACTCCTTGTGCTGGGGGCGTTTGAGTATTCTGGCCCTTTGGATTCTGTCCGTGCGGTGCAATGGATCACGGCTCGTCGTGATGCGCATCACACGGGCCAGGCAACGCGCAGTGCGATAATGCGGATCCGATAATGATGGTTAAGAGGAGCGTCCGATGATGTACAGTGCGAACGAACTTCAGTCATTAGCCCAATTGACGCCTCCGGTGCTCACCGCCTATGTGGACACGAAGCCCCGGCAACGATCATCTCGCGGCGACGCGCTCGCCTATATGCCCTGGTTGAAGAAAGAGGCGAAGATTCTCACCAAGACGGAGAACGTGCGTCCTGGAGATCTGGGGACATACGGGGCACAGGTAGCGAGGGTGGAAGAATTTCTCCGGGACCGCACACCCCGCGAGAAGGGATTGCTCATTCTGGCTGGTTCTGACACGTGGGAATTAGTGCCACTGGAACGGCAAGTCGAGAATGAGCTTCATTGGGGACGTCCAGCCCTGGGTCAATTGTTCTGGATTCTCAGTGAAAACAAGCCGTATTGCATAGTCGTTGTGGATCGCACTGGTGCGCGCTTCTTTCGCCACTCGCTTGGGGAAATGGCACAGTCAGGAAAGATGAAATTCACCATAAATATCTCGCAGTGGAAGAAAAAGGAAATGGGTCACGTCACGGGTCAGAGCGTCAAGAAAACTCGTGGTTCTCAGCGCGACACACATCGGCACAGGATGGATGCGCAATACGCGCGCTTGTGTCGTGACGTAGAGGAGCGAGCAAAGAGCCTGTGCGAAAAGAACCGTTGCACGGCGATTTTCTTGGTTGGCTCCGATCGATTGACAAAAGCAATCGAAGCGGAGTTCCCGAAACAATTTGGTCGTCCCATTGTAACGATTGAGGAAGACTTCGGAAAGTTTTCCCCGTCTGACTTGCAGAAACGTTTGGAGCCCAGAATCGCAGACTGGGAGAATCGTCGCCAACTCGCATTGGTCTATGCTCTGCTCGGCGATGAACGCAAAGCTGTGGTCGGTCTTGATGAGACGCTCGTTCTATTTCAAAAAGGAAAGATTCGCAATTTGGTTGTAGCGCACAATCTGAACGAAAGTCTGCGTCAGTGTTCAGAATGCGACTGGATGGACCGTTCCAGCGACCCTGTCTGCCCGCAATGCGGCAGGGAACGCTTTGTCATCATCCACTTGCGTGACGTCTTGCCTGAGCTTGCCTGGAAAACCCAGACAGACGTCGAAGTGGTTGCGGGCGAAGCGGCGATGAAACTAAACGAATCAGGTGGGATCGGAGGCTGGCTTCGCGGAAGAACGCGGGTTGAACTGCGGTGAACTTATCCCGATAACCTTTCGCTTCGCTGGTCGAGCACGTGGTTCAAGGATCAAATTCGGTTCGCTTGTTTTGTCACCAAGAACAAAACTCAAGAAACAATGACCGCGGCACCATCGGTTGAATATACGCAATGTCTGCCGCGCTGCTCAGCGGAAGCGGCGAATGAGCAGAGTGTGCCTGCCAGAACGATAAAGACCGACTACGTAAATTGTGGGTATTCCCTTGCTCGAATAAATAAGCTGGCGCATGCGAAGCAGCGGAGTGCCGCGCGGAATGGACAACAATTCCGATGTGCGCTGGTCGGCATCGGTAGCGTCAATTTCCTCGTCGGCGTAGGTCAAGTTGACTCCATATTCGCGCTCGAGGACACCGAAGATCGAGCCGCGCTCGAGGCTGGGGCTGGCTATCCCCGGAAACTGATGCGCAGGAAGGTAGCAAGTTTCGAGGGCGAATGGTTCATCGTCTGCCTGACGGACACGTTGCACAACGGCGAGCGCGCTGGCCGACGGCAGCGAAAGGCGCGCAGCAATTTCAGGATCAGTCTCGCTGGAACTCAGGTGAACGATTTTGGAGCGAGCCGATAGACCGCGGCTGGCCATCTGCTCGGTGTAACTCATGAGCTTGTTGAAATGAATTTTGGGAGGAGCAACGAACGTGCCGGCGCCGTGCTTGCGCTCGACGATGCCTTCGCGGGCCAGGTCGGCCAACGCATGGCGCGCGGTCATCAGGCTAACCTTGTGTATCTTGGCCAGTTCGCGCTCGGATTCCACGATGTCTCCGGGGCGCAACTTGCCTGATTCGATGCGCTTGCGGATCACGGCTTGGATCCGCCGATACGCGTATTGTCCGTTGCGGTGATTACCGCTCATTCGATCTCCACCCAGTCTCTATACCAGGGAATGATTAAGCCAGCGTTACTGTTTTTCAAGGATAGCATTACTATAGAGCACTTCAGTGGACAACCAGCGCTCTATGTGTACGTGGCGTCACCACTAAGAACGTTCCATTGCAATTACCGTCGCGCCGGATTCATCTTTGCATTATGGAATGGCTACTCTGAGACAATTTTTTGGCGTAATCGGCCTGCTGCTTCGTTTGGATAGCCAGAGAAATGGAACGCTCTTTCTGCGCCTCAGCCGTGCGGCCCAGCTTTGCCAGAGCTGTTCCGAGCAGATAATGAGCCTCCGCATAATCTGGGTCGATTCGGATGGCTCTGCGCAGCGGGGCAAGCGCCGGCTCTGGTTCCCCCAATTTAATTTCAGCCTTGCCAAGGCCGAAAAGCGCTTCCTTATATTTCGGGTTCGCGGCGAGAGCTGCTTGAAACAACGTTCGGGCCTCAGCAGGATTGTCGCGGAGCATTGCTATCTGGCCGAGCAAGCAGTTCGAGACCGGATCTGACGGAAAGCGCTTCAGCTCCTCGCGAAACTCGGCTGCGGCTTCGTCGACATCGTCGCGCTTCCAATAGAGCAAGCCAAGTCCGGAGTGAACCCCGGCGAAATCGGGATTGGCTCGCTCGGCGGCCTGATATTCGGCAATAGCCTTATCCAAGTGAAATGTCTTGTCGTACGCCGTACCCATCATGACATGCGCTTCGGGGGAGTTCGGGTTGATCGCCATGATTCGCGCAAAGACCTGAGTGACAGCTTCGTAGTTCGCGGTACGCAGGTAAGCTTGTCCGAGCATGTAAAGCGTCACCAAATCGGAGGGTTGCAGCCTGCTCGCCTGTTCCAGATAACTCGCGGCTTGCGGATAGCGGTTAAGCCCGAAAAAACAAAGGCCGGTCAGGTCGACAGCTTGAAAATCCGAAGCGTTGCGCTTCGCAAGAGCCTCAAAGAGGGGGAGAGCTTCGGTATAGTTCTGCTGCTTGAAGTAGTCGAGAGCGAGATTGCGCGTTGTAGCCGCGTCGCCGGGCTGTATCGTCAGGGCGCGGCGGTACAGCGGGACCGCATCGGCCAACTTGCCTTGCTTGACGAGCGAAATCGCCAGATCGTTCAGAACCTCGATCGACCGCGGCGCGAGAACCAAGGCTTGCCGGAAATCTTTCTCTGCGTCAGAGCTGCGGCCACTCTGGAGCGCTTGCATGCCGTCGGCGAGCAGCGACTGTAATCGAGTCCTAGCTGGCGACGCTAAGGGCGCGCTCCGTTGCACCGCGGCGGGCATGTTCACGGGGACCAATAGCGCCACTAGTACGAGGAATGCAAGTCTAAAGGCCAAGCGGGACCACCAGCGAAATTCTACACTATTCTGGGGACGCCCCGAAGGGCGTCCCCAGACGAAAGCGCTCAGTCGCTGCAATGGAGCTAGAAATACAACTTGAGGCCGAGCTGGATAATGCGCGGGTCGTGACCGGAAGTCAGCCGGCCAAACGAGGAAGAGTCCCTGTTGCTGCTGAATCCAGCATACGAAACATGGTTGAACGCGTTAAAGAACTCCGCTCGGAACTGCATGTTGAAGCGCTCGGTGAACTTGATGTTCTTCAACGCGGCGATGTCCCAGTTGTTTAGACCGGGGCCCGTGCAGACACCACGGCCCGCATTGCCAAAATGTCCCACGGCGTCCGTGAAGGCTGTGGTGTTGATAAATTGCGCGACGGTCCCTGGCCCGGAGCAAGTGGCGCCCGCAGCCATGTCCGGCCGAGGGCTAACCGGGCTGGGATCAATCCCGATGCCACCCGGGAAGGCGTCGAACGGATCATTAAACTGAGTGATTGTCGTGGGGAGTCCTTTTTCAAAGACCGAGATACCCGAAACCTCCCAACCACCGAGTACGTGGCCTACCAATCCCTGCTGGGAGCGATAAAATGGAAGGTCATAGACATAGTTGATGACTAAAATCTGCGATCGGCTGAAGCTGGCTGGACCGTAATCTGCGTTAAAATTGTACGTGTTGTAAGACGCGGTGCTGCGGTCGGTGGGATTGTTAGTCAGCGTCTTGGACCAGGTGTATGCCACGCCGAAGTTCAGCCCGCTGCCAACCTGCCGATTGGCCGATATCTGCAGCGAATTGTAGTTCGAGCGAAATGCCGGCGCAATCGTCGTGATGACGTTGTAGCCCGGATAAGGCCGTAATGCATTGGCCTCCACCGTCGGATTGGCCTGTCGAACATTCAGAGGCACCTGGTTTAGGTCATATTCACCCAGGAGGTGATTCGCTCGATTTCCGACATACGCCACTTCGACTCGAGTATTGGGGACAATCTCCCGCTGAATGGACAAGCTCCACTGGTCGATGTAAGGAACTTGAAACTGCGGCGTTCCTGTCACGTGGAGGCTCGCCGGCCCCGTCGGAGGAGTCGCAGTACCGGACGTCGGGCTGTCGAAGATGTCGAACGGGTTCGTCGGCTCTGCCGTGCTGACAGTGCCCACAAACGGCGGATTGGCAAACGAGTTTTGCTCCTCGATGCCATTCAAGGTCCGGTCGTAGTAAACGCCGAACCCACCACGGACAGCCGTCTTGCCGTCGCCAAAAATATCCCACGCAAAACCCACGCGCGGCGCGAAGGTATGGTACGCGGGGTTCACGCGGAGATCGTAGGGCGAACAGGTGGGGCCGAACGGCGCAACCGGAGGTTTGAAATACAAGTTCGGGTTGCAGGCGTTCTGGGCGATGATGATCCCGTTTGCATAAGTCTGCGGACTCACGGTCTGGCCCGTCGCAAAGTTGCCAGAGACTGGGTCGATTACTGGCACGTTGGCTGGGTTGAAGGCCTGCTGTGAGAAATTGTCGAGAATCTGATTATTGTCCTCAGGCGGGGCAAAATAGGCATAGCGAAGGCCTAAATTGAGCGTGAAATTGCGCACAACTTTCCAATCATCCTGGACGTAAGCTTCGACGTTCGGGAAGTGCAGATTCGGGATTATGTCCCGGCTCGCCTGAGAAAACGAGGTGGCATTCCCTAGCAGGAAATTGGCAAATGCCGGATTACCATATTTGTTCTGAAATGAGAAGCTGCCATTCGTAGGATTGACCGCGTTCTCCGTCTTCTTCATGTACTGAAAATTCATTCCCGTGCGTATGGTGTGGCTGCCGTGTGTGATTGAAACATTGTCGTAGACGCTCTTGTCGACGTTTCGTTCAAAGTACGGCGACACGGGAATCCCGACGCCGGTTACACCCGAAATGCCGACCCCCGGCACGCGATGGTACGGGTCGGTGAACGGAAGGCCACCCGTAAAAGTCAGGGCGCTCAGAAAGGCGGGGCTTGTGATCAATCCGGTGATATTACTGTTGATCGCTCCCCAGGTATCACCGACTTCGACTTCGTTCGTGACCGACGGCGAAAGCTCCATGGTAACGTGCGCTACCAGGTTGCGCCCCGGCGCGTTGCTGGCTGTGGAGGAGATACCCGGCAGGCCCTGTCCAGCGAACAGGCCGCCCGGCTCAGTGGTCGGAACTTTATCCTGCATATAGCGGGCAAAGATTGAGATCTTGCTTGTGATGTTCTCGTCAATGCGTCCGATTTCCTGGCGGAAATCGTTCGCGGCGCTTACGGGAACGATGAAGCTCTCGGTGAGCGCGGTCGGGTTCAGCGCGTTATTGGGAATGAACTTAGAATAGACGTTCGCAAGATAAACCTTGGCATTCGCACTGAAACAAGATGAGCTGATCTGGTTGCCCGTGATGCAGCCGGCAGGCGCGGAAGCAGGATTCAACGTCACTCCGGTTATTCCAGTGAAGTTTCCGGTCAGCTCTTGCGGATTGGGAAGGGTCAGATTGAACGTCGACGGCGTTCGCGTCCTACGGAACTCCTGCGAGAAGAAGAAGAACGTCTTGCTCTTGTCCGTGTTGTAGTGGCCGGGAATATAGATTGGCCCGCCGATGGTGTAGCCGAAATCGTTGTAGCGGAACGGCGGCCTGGCGTGGCCGGCGCCCTTGTTAAAGGCTTCGTTCGCGTTCAGAACGTTGTTGCGGAAGAACTCGTAAGCGTCGCCATGGAAATTATTCGTGCCGGACTTGGTGGCAACGTTGACTTGGCCGCCGCCACTGCGGCCGTATTGCGCATCATAGGTGCTGCGTTCAAGCGTGAATTCCGACAGCGCATCCACGCTGGGAACGTTCAAGAGTGTCAAGTTCGAGCCGCTATCATTAATGTCAGCGCCATCCACCGTCCAGTTGTTGGCGGAAGTACGAGCGCCGTTCACGGAGACGGAGTCTGTATTCGTGATCCCGAATTGGATCTGATCTGGCAGCGTCGAAGATACGCCCGGCTGTAGCGCGACGAGTTGCTCGAAATTTCGGTTATTGAGTTGTAGTTCGCGGATCTGCGTGCCAGTGATTGTGGTGCTCTGGGCGGCAGACGATGTTTCGACTGGTATCGTGGTCGCCGTGACGGTAACCTGCTCCGATACTTGGCCGACTGCGAGTGAGACATTAAGCGTGCGATGCTCGCCGACGTTCAAGACGAGGTCGCTCGCGACATACTTCTTGAACCCGTTCGCCGAGACCGTGACTGTGTAGCGGCCGAGCGGCAACTCCGTCGCGCTGTAGGTACCGTTCGAGTCGGTTTTCACCGTAACCACGTCGGTATTCGTGTCGATGTTGTGCAGCGTCACGGAAGCTCCGGGCACGACCGCCCCGCTCGGGTCGGTCACGGTGCCAGTCAGAAAAGCCGTGATGTTCTGACTAAAGGAGATGGACGACGCAAAGAGAACCACTAAGAACAGCCCCACCAATTTCGCTCGAACGCTTCTCATTTAGCGCTCCCCCTCAAATTGGAGCAACCCATGCGGGCTAATGCGAATGGACCTTGCTGCTTCCACCAACCATCCGACGCCAGAACAGAGTTGCTCCTTCGACTTGCACAACCCCCAAAAACGTCAGTTAGCTATATAGCAGCTGCGCAGGGCTGTCAACAAGAAAGTTGTTCACGCAGATTCGCAAAGAGGAAATCAGGGAACAAGTCAGTGAACAGCTCAGGGAACAATGACCGCCGCACCATCAATTGAATCACTCTTTACCGCCGCAAGAGCTTCGTTGGCCTGCTCCAAAGCGAAAATAGTCATCTTGGGCTTCAGGCCGATCCGCGAAGCAGTTTCCAGGAACTCGCGGGCGTCCAATCGAGTCATGTTTGTAACACTCCGGATTTGGCGTTCTCCCCACAAAAGTTTGTCATAATCAAACGCGGGCATTTGATCCAGATGGATGGCATTGATGGCAACCACGCCGCCTTTTCGCAGGCTTCCGAGGGCCGCAACTACCACCTTGCCGCTGGGAGCAAACGTAACCGCTCGATCGAGTTCTCTTGGCGGCTTTTCGTTTTCCGTTCCCACCCATTTCGCTCCAAGAGAACCTGCCAGCCGCCGGTGCGATGCGCCGCGCGTAGATACATATACTTCGCAGTTCCACGCATGCAGAACGGAGATGGCCAGGTGGGCGGAAGCTCCGAACCCGAATAGCCCAACGTGCTCGCCAGCTTGCACGCCTGCGACGCGAAGACTGCGAAAGCCTATGATTCCAGCGCAGAGAAGAGGCGCCGCATGTGCGTCATCAAGATTTTCGGGCAGCGGAAAAACGAAATCGGCTCGCGCGGCCGCATACTCCGCGTAACCCCCGTCAACCGTATATCCAGTAAAAGTCGGTTTATCGCACAGGTTTTCAAAGCCTCGGCGACAATGCGAACAAGTCCCGTCCACACCGCCCAGCCAGGAAACACCGACGCGCATACCGGCCGGCAATTCATTTGTCATACCTTCGACAATTTGCCCGACGATTTGATGGCCTGGAATTATTTGTTGCCGTTGCGCCGGCAGTTCGCCCTCAACGATGTGAAGGTCCGTGCGACACACTCCGCAAGCTCGAACACGCAGCAACACTTGTCCCGGCTCCCGCTTCGGCCGCGGCACCTCGGAAATGGCGAGCGGCCTTTCCGATATTTTTTTGGGAAATGTAAGAACAGCCGCTTTCACGCGATTCCCCCTGCTCGTAATGAACGCGCGACGCCAATCGGTGGTCAGTGGCCGCCGATGGGATCCCGAACAACTCCATACTCGCCGCCCCAGTTGTCCGTCATCTGGCTGCGAATTTCCCACAGTTCCGGGAAGAAGCGCACGCGCATGCCTTCATTCAGCAGATCGACCGAGCGGCCCTTCAACGATTTTGCACCCAGACCAATCGTGCGCATGATCAACTGCATGTGCGCGGCGCGAAATCTTTGGAATAGCTCGTCGAATTCGGCGAATGCTTCGGCGACGACGTAGGCGTCCGAGTGGCTGTATTCCGAATTGTAAATTTTCTCGATCGTCAGCTCATGTTTGTCGAGGTAGCACGTCTTGAATGATTGCCACAGCGGCGTGTGCATGCGGAGCAGCGTCCGAAACCCCGGCGATTCCTGCCCGCTGCCGTTTCCCAACCGCAAGCGAATCTCCTGATACTCCTTGGGCGACATCGTCTCCAGAAGCGCGAGTTGCTCAACCATCAGCCGCAACGCGATGTGCACCCGGCGAAAGAGCGTTATGACGCGGTTGGTGTCCTCTTTCTGAATGTAATCATCAATGTCGAGCAGCGTATACCCGATCAGCTTCATCCACATTTCTTCCACCTGGTGGACGATTTGGAATTGCAATTCGTCCGCGTTGCAAAAATCCATGAAATCTTTTTGGCAGGAAAGCAAGGTTTTCGTATTTAGGTAAAGCTCGTAGTCGAGCGTCCCTTCGCCATTCATGATTGAGTAAAAGAAATCTCGATCCATCGATGTGACCTCCTCGAATGCGAAGGCGCTGAACTGCGTGGCCCGAGGTCATCATATCCCACGCAAAGAAACGCAGCTACAGTGTGGCTCTAGATTCAACCGGTTCTTCGAGGACAGAGCACAAACGTGCCGCGAACCGGCAGACTTTCGTGTTGTAGGCAAAAAGTGACGAAGGGCCCAGTTGTTAGGTGTCTCGTTTGCCGAGCACGACGCGGACTTGGTGCTCCAGACCGTCATCGGCAAGAGGAATGTTCGATGAGAGCGGCAAAGTTTTCCCATCCAGCTCAATGATGGCGACCCCGTGCGAAACATGTCGCGGATTTTCCACCGCGATCTTATACACGGCTGTGTGATGCCGAAAACGAATCGAATAACTCGGCCATGCGCGCGGAATGCATGGATCAATTGACAATGTCTTGCCGCGCAACCGGAATCCAAGGATCCATTCCATGCCGGCGCGATGCAGCCAGCCCGCGGATCCCGTGTACCATGTCCATCCGCCGCGGCCCACGTGCGGCGGCTGCGAGTAAACGTCGCCTACAGCGACGTAGGGCTCCACTTTGTAACGTTGCACACCGGCGCGTGTGTTGCTTCGGTTGATCGGGTTGAGCATCCGGAAAAGTTCAGCGGCCCGGTCGCCATCGCCAAGCGCGGCGAAGGCAATCACCGTCCAGATTGCGGCATGCGTATATTGTCCGCCATTTTCGCGGATGCCCGGCGGATAGCCCTTTATGTAGCCAGGGTCATGCCCCGCATTATCGAAGGGCGGAGTCAACAGCAGGACGAGGCCCTCTGTGCGGCGTACCAGCAAGTGATCAACAGCCGCCATTGCCCGTGCCGCGCGGCCCGGTTCCGCTGCGCCGGTGATTACTCCCCAGGATTGCGCAATGGAATCAATGCGGCATTCCGTGTTTCCCGCCGAGCCGAGCGGTGTGCCATCGTCAAAATAGGCCCGGCGATACCATTCGCCATCCCATCCATCGCGTTCGAGAGCCGCTTTCAGAAGGCTCACGTGGACACGCCAGGCTTCGGCACGCTTGTTCTCGCCGCGCGAATCCGCAATTTTCGCGAATTCCCAAAGAATCGTGTGCAGGAACCAGCCGAGCCATACGCTCTCTCCTTTGCCCATCTCGCCCACCCGATTCATTCCGTCATTCCAATCGCCTGTGCCCATCAGCGGCAAGCCATGGCTGCCGACGGAAAGGCTTCGGTCCAGAGCTCGGGCGCAATGCTCGAACAGCGTTGCGCGAGTCTGCGAAACACGAGGCTCGAAATAAGCCTCTGGCTGGCCTTCAGCGAGAGATTCTCCTTCGAGGAAAGGCACGATTTCGTCGAGCACGCCTGTATCACCGGAGGTTTCGATGAATTGCACCACCGCATAGGGCAGCCAGAGCAGGTCGTCTGAAATGCGCGTGCGCACGCCACGTCCCGACGGCGGATGCCACCAATGCTGCACGTCGCCTTCAGTGAATTGCCGCCCAGTCGCCCGCAGCAGTTGTGCGCGCGCCACGTCGCGCTTTGCAACTGTCAAGGCCATGATGTCCTGAAGTTGATCTCGGAAACCGTATGCGCCGCTTAGTTGATAGAAGCCTGCTCGCGCCCACACGCGGCACGCAAGCGTTTGATAGAGCAGCCATCGGTTCATCACCGCATTCATTGCCGGCTCGGGTGTGGTGACTTGAACGGAGTCGAGGACATCGTCCCAGCGGCGCTTGACTTCGAACAGGACGGCATTTAAGTCCTCCGTGCGGTAGCGTCCCAAGAGCTCGCGAGCCTGCTCTTTGCTTTCTGCTTGTCCGAGGAGGAATACAACCTCGGCTTGCGCGCCTGGTTGCAACTCAACCGACGTTTGGAGCGCGGCGCAAGGATCAAGGCCCGCACCTGTTTTTCCTGAAAGTGGGCCGCCTCTCTCCAATGCCAGAGGGCGGTCCAACGTTCCGTTGCGCCCGATGAATTCAGCGCGATCTCCCGTGAAAGAATTTTGCGCTCCTGCCAGGTCGGCAAAGGCGATGCGTCCCCCGAATTCTCCGCCCCACGCGCTTTGTGCGAAAAGCGCCCGTGTCTGTGAATCCGTCTCCGTGAAAATGCAAGGAGCCGAAGCGCTGCGCGAACTTCCCAACACCCATTCTGCATAGGCAGTCACTGAAAGGCGGCGGATGCGCCCTGAGTTGTTCTTCAGAACGAGCCGGGAAATCTTCACCGGGTCTTCCGGCGGAACAAATTGCAATAATTCGAGCAGAATCCCGCGTGAGCCATGTTGGAACCGGCTGTATCCTTGCCCGTGACATGCCACGTACATCGCGGTTTCATCCCGAATCGGCAGCGCTGTCGGCGTCCAGACTTCGCCCGTGCTTTCGTCGCGAATATAGATTGCTTCGCCGGCGGGATCCGTCACCGGATCGTTCGACCACGGAGTGAGCTGATTTTCGTGGCTATTGAGGGACCACGCGTGACCTGATCCCGACTCCGAAGCCAGGAAGCCAAACGACGGATTCGCGATAACGTTGATCCACGGCGCGGGAGTCCGTAAACCTTCACTGAGTACAGTCACATATTCACGGCCTTGCTCGGCAAACCCGCCAAGGCCATTGAAAAATTCGAGTGCGGGCAAGGGAAGCGGCAAATCCTGACGCCTCGCGGGGCGCCTGGGACGCGCGATGGTCAGCGTTGGTACCTCCGGCCGCTGCGATCGAAGAACTTGTTCAGATAAACTGCCGCGCCGGCTGAGTAGCACTGCGCGCGCGATCGTTTGCAGCAGCGTTCGCTCCCGCGCAATGATGAGATCTGCTCGCAATAGGAAAATACCGCCACGCGATTTGTCCGTATCCGGCCAGAGCCGCAAACGGCTTCCCCGCACCAGTTCATCGAGCGACTCCTGCAGGTCCTGACCATACGATGACGGTTTTTCATTGATGATGACGATGTCCGCGAATAACTGTTTCATGCGCCAGTACTCATGCGCGCGCAACAGTTGGCGCACAATTCCAACGTCTTCCGGATCGTCGATGCGCACCAGCACGATGGGCAAGTCGCCGGAGATTCCATGCGCCCACAGTGCCGAGCGCTCCAGCCCGCTTTGGCTTAGCACATCGGAGGAAGGCCGCAACGCCGGATCTGAGTACAATACAAAATTTGCCAGCCGCTGGAACAAGTGCGCTTCTTCCAGATCAATGCCCAGGTGATGGAGTTGCACTTGCGCCTGCGTCCACGCCAGCGACAGCGTTCGCTCAAACACTTTCGTTGCCCGATACTTGTCCGCAAGATCTACAGCCAGATCTCGAGAAGGAGCAACTACTGTGGAAAAAACAATACTCACGGCGCTGCCCGCGGGAATGCGCACCCTGCGGCGAAGGCTCATTAGAGGGTCGAGCACTGACCCAACTGTATTCGAGAGTGGCCGGCCGTCGATCACCGATATCGGGTTGCGAATATCATGGCATCGCCCGATAAACCGCGCACGATCCGTCTCATATTGAAGTTCACCGACGGCCTCGCCTTCCACCACGGCGACGTGCGCAGCCCATATAGTCGTTTCCTTATCGGATTGCGGCCGCCGCGTCGCAATCAGGCCGTTGACCTCCGGCACGAATTCCGTCTCGACAAATAAATTGGAAAATGCCGGATGCGCCATATCGGCGCTTTGCGCTGCCAGGCAAATTTCCGCGTAGGATGTAACCTCGATTTCACGCGCGCGCGTACCCAGATTCGTTATCGAAACGCGCCGCACCTCCGCATCGTCTTCCGGCGAGACAATCACTTCGAGTGCCGTCGTCAGGGAACCGTCGCGTCGGATAAATTCCGCGCGGTCCTCAAAGAAAGAGGCCTCGTACGAATCTGCCTCAACGCCGCTCGGTTGAAAGCCCGCGGACCACACCTGGCCCGTGTGTACATCACGGAGAAATACGTAGCTTCCCCAGCAATCGCATGTCACATCCTCGCGCCAGCGCGTTATCGCAAGGTCCTTCCACCGGCTGTATCCCGACCCGGCCGCGGTGAGCATTACAACGTATCTCCCGTTGGAAAGCAGTTGAGTCCGGGGTGTCGGAGTGTGCGGAGTGCTGAAACGGCGCACGACCGGCGGAATCAGTTCGCGTACTTGCGCGCTTGCAGATACGTCCTGCGCCCGTGGCCGCGTCACCATTACGTCGCGCGGCGTCCTCTCCTGCAACAACAGCTCCGTGGCCTGCACCATCGGTTCGGCATGGAAACGGCTGAGCACCGCGCCGTCGTTCAGCACGTTGGCAAGCGCGATTAACGTCATGGCCTGATGATGCGCGAAATACGTGCGCACCAGCGCAAAATCCTTTCCTTCGGGCAGGCGACTGGATGTGTAATCCAGCGCTTCGTAGAAACCGTATGTGCCGGCCGCGCCCGCTTGTTCCAGGCGCGCAAAGTTCTCCAGCGCCGCGACAGGATTGATCATCGCGGCCAGTGCGGTCGCGTAAGGCGCAACCACGAGATCGTCACTCAGGCCGCGCTTAAGCCCCAAGCCAGGCACGCCGAAACTCGAGTATTGATATGTGAAATCTACGTCGCGCGCGTTGTAAGCCGATTCCGATACGCCCCACGGCACTCTCCGCTCAGCGCCATATTCTTCTTGACGCCGCACTACAAGCTCCAGCGTTTGACCCAGCAAACTACCTTCCGGAGAGCGCATCACAAGCGCCGGCATCAAGTACTCGAACATCGACCCCGACCACGACGTCAGCGCGGAGCCGCCGTTCACCGGCGTGAGTGCGCGGCCCAAACGAAACCAATGCGCGGCCGGTGCCTCGCCTTTCGCAATCGCGATAAAACTTGCCAGCCGCGCTTCCGACGCCAGTAAATCGTAATAATTGGGATCCGCGACGCCATCGTCCACTCGATACCCGATGGAAAACAGCTTGCGCCTGTCATCAAACAGAAAGCCGAACTCCATCGCTTCAACCATCTCTTCCGCTGTTTGAATGATCGTTGACAGCCGGCGAATCAGCGCGACCGCATCCGCCGAGGATTGCTTTACGATTTCGATCAGTGCGTCCACGGGAACGGCAATGTCGTGCCTGGCTGGATTGTCGCCGTCCGGTCTATCAGTCATCAGCCGATTGCGCAGGGCGGAAAGCTCTCGGAGCGACGCTTCGAATCTGTCCGGCGCATCTGCGAACGTCGGAACCGAATAGAGCAGCGCAATCGCGCTTGATTCCGACGCGTGCTCTCGGAAATAGTTCGCAACACTCGCTACATCTTTGGAATTCAGTTGACTTAGCGGAATTAAAATTCTCACATCTTGCGCGTGACTTTCAATGCAAGCCTTCAATGCATTGGCCCAGATCGGCAGATCTGAGTCGGCGGCATCTTCGCGTTCTTGCGTCAAGGTCTGTGCAATGTCCGCCACATTCTGGGTTAGTGTCTTCCACTGCACGAAACGGCTGGCCCAATCCAACGCTCCGCTCGGTTGCTCTTCAAGCGAGGTCGCAATCGCCTCCACTGCATCGCTGAGCTGTTTACGCGTGACCACGTGCGTGCGCGGAGTGTGCGGAATTCCCGCCAAAGCCTCGCGCAACAACTGGCTCGTATCTCGCATCCCAGCGAGCACCCCGGCCTCAAAAGACGGTTTCTCCATCATCTCGCGGCAACTGTTTGCCAGCGCCCATAAATGGCCCGCCAGATTTCCGCTATCAACCGTGGAAACGTATTTCGGGATCAGTGGATGAAGGTCGGACGTGTCGTACCAGTTGTAAAAGTGGCCCCGAAACAAATCCATTTCGCGCATCGTCCCCAGAGTGGCCTCGAGCCGTTCAACCATTTCCGCGAGGCCCAGCCAACCGAGGTCATGAGCACAAACGATCGACATGAGATACAGTCCGATGTTTGTTGGCGACGTACGCTGAGCCACAATGCCCTTCGGACTCTCCTGAAAATTGTCCGGCGGTAGCCCATGGCTTTGCGAAGTCACGAACTTCTCAAAGAAACGCCACGTTCGCCGCGAAATCAGCCGCAGACCTTCCCGGCCCTGCGAACTTAATGCCTGTGCTTTTCTCTCCGGTGGCAAGCTGATCCGCCACGCTACCGCCGGTGCCGCCGCCCAAAGCGCTAAAAACGGAGCGGCAAACATCCAATGCCTGTGTGGCGCAAAAGCCATCGCGGCGAGCGCAGCGCCGAGAATCACAAATCCACCCGCCATGCGCTTGTACGTGCCCAGGAGCGTCAAATCCACTTGCGCCTTGGCCTGCGCTGCGGTGACCCATTCAAGCAAACGTTTGTGTGTGACCACCAAACGAACGAGAGTCCGGATGATTGCCACGGACATTAGCCAAGTCTGGTATGCGAGGAATGTTAACGTCAATCCAATCTGAGACGCTCCGAGCACCAAGTCGCTGAACAGGCCTCGAAAATGGCTTCGCCACGAAATGCCCTTGCGCCGCGGAACGAAATCGAAAAGCCACGGCAGCAATACCGGTATCGCCAGCGCAACCACAATGAACAGCGTCCACACCCACGGATTGGGTGCTCTCAATTCCCAGCCGGCAATCAGAGTCAGCAGTGTCGCCGGAGCCGACAACGTGCGGCGCAGATTGTCGAAGATCTTCCATCGGCCGATTGCTGGAATCTTGATCGACTCGCTTCCAGAACCCGCACGGTGCACGCCCAACAGCCATGGCAAGAGTTGCCAATCTCCGCGCGCCCATCGGTCTTGCCGTGCCGCGATCGCCGCATAGCGTGACGGAAATTCTTCGAACAATTCAACGTCCGTAGTCAGACCAACGCGCGCAAAAATTCCCTCAAAAAGGTCGTGGCTCAAGAGCGAGTTTTCCGGCACTTTGCCCGCGAGAGCATTTTCAAACGCGTCAATGTCATAAATTCCCTTGCCGGTATAGGAGCCTTCTCGAAATAGGTCCTGATACACGTCTGAAACAGCCGCCGAGTAAGGATCAATCCCGCCTGGGCCGGAATATATTTTTTGAGCGAGTGAACCCTCGCGGCCGATGGGAAGCGACGGCGTGATGCGCGGTTGCACGATGGCGTATCCTTCCACCACGCGCCCGTCACGCGCGCTAAAGTTTGGCCTGTTGAGAGGATGGGCCATCGTTCCTATCAGGCGGGCAGCCGTTCCGCGCGGCAGACGAGTATCGGCATCAAGCGTGATTACGTAGCGCACGCTCTTCAGGTCTTCTACAGCCTGGCCGTTTGGGATAAATGTTGTGTCTGTAGCGCCGCGCAAGAGTCGGTTCAACTCGTGTAATTTTCCGCGCTTACGCTCCCAGCCCATCCATTTGCCTTCGCGTTCGTTCCACAGGCGCTTGCGGTGGAAAAGGAAAAAGCGTTCGCCGCCTCCCGGTGCAGGCCCATGATGCTGATTCAACTTCGATATAGCCTCGGCCGCGGTCGCCAGTGAATCATCGTCGCCGGGAAGCGTTTCGGATGGCGCGTCAGCCCAATCGGAAAGCAGTGCGAAACGCAAATCTCCGTCTGGATTCGCCAGATAATGCACTTCGAGCCGCTCGACCTGCTCGTTGACATCCGTGGGTGTCGTCAGCAGCGTTGGCACAACAATGATGGTTCGCAATTCTGGAGGAACCTCGCGTAATTCCAGCCGCGGTAGCCTTCGCGGCCCCAGCGAATCCATGACTGCGCGATTGATAAGCGCGATCGCCAGGTCCGACGCGGGCACTGCCGCGAAGACTGCCAGCAGCAGGAGGCGCTTTTCACCCACGCCAGTTTCAAAGCTCAACAACAGGGGCAAAGCCAGTAGGATTCCGGTGAGCAACGCAATTGTGCCCAGATAGCCCGGCACCGCGCCGCGAATATATAAACGCAGCAGCCAGCGCCTTAGCGAAACACGAAAGCCGAGTTCACGCTCAAAGGCGGGACGTCCCCGCGAAATCAGGTAATACCCGGGATCGGCTTTGCGGTTGAGGTTGGGATCATCCCCGTTGGGCGAACTGTCGGAAACTATCGAAGCGGCTTGCAGAACTTTTCTAACGACACGCTTGGCGACTTCTATTTCTGAATGTTTCGACCCCCGCGAAAGATCCTCAATGGCGTGGCGATAGTTGTCGCGCGTCGCAAAATCCATTTCCGCAAAATGTGTGTCCCTGCGGAGGATTTCATCGACCAGGCTGACCGCCTCGAAGAATTCTGGCCAGTCGAATGCCGAAATCGAGCGCATGCTGGTGACGATATTTCGCACCGAAACGTTCGAGGCCCCCTGCTCCTGGTGTTCCGCATGTACAACGTCATCCGCGTTTGTTCCCGCATCCGCCAGCCGTTTGTCCAGCCATTGCAGCACCGGCGCGACTTTCGGGTCCAGATCGCGCAAACGCTGCACCAACTGCACAGCGAACGCCGTTTCCAGAGGCCGATCTTCAAATTCCGCTAGCGCTGCCGCCAGAGCTTCAGGCCGCGCGCTTGCACCAAGCAGCAAATCCGCCAAACGGTCCGCTTCCTGGCGTGCCGTGCGGCTGCGCACGATTCGTTCCGCCAGCCGCCGAAGATTCTCGATCAAAACCACGCGAAGCGTGATGGCCACGGCCCATAGCTCGCCAATTGTCAGCGGTTGCACACGTTGATACGCCGACACGAAACGCAGGAGCGCTTCTGGGTCGAAGCGGCTGTCAGTGTGCGCCACAAACGCCCACGCCACTCCGTAAACGCGCGGATATCCCTCCAAATGTCCAGAAGCCAGTTTCGGAAGCGTGTGGTAATAACCGGCCGGCAAATCGTCTTGAATCTCCCGAAGTTGCTCATCCACAATATGAAAGTTGTCAACCAGCCATTCGGCCGCCGGGGTAATGGAACGGCCTTGCTCAATGGCAAGCGAAGTGGCTCGATAGGAATCAAGCAGGACGCGTCCATTTTCCCTGACGCGAGGTATCAGTGGATGGCCGCGCATCGTTTTAGTCGTAACAATCTGCGCCGCCGCCAGACTCTCGGCGTGCTGTTCCAGCCGCTCTAAGCTGAAAAGCTCAGCACGAATCGGTTCCGCAATTTCGTGAAGCGTCGCGATCAGTGGATGATTCTCTTTCATTCTAGAAATTCGATGGGACTAAAGGAAGTTCGTGAAGTTTACGGCGGCAGATTCCCCTTTTATTTCGAAGATCTGCGGCCGCGCGATAGAAGCGCGCTCCCCCACGGCAAATTATATCCTTATCGGACGGCGCAGTGGTGTTGGATAAACGACTTCCCAGGTGTCGCTGCTCGAGAATTACAGAACGGACTTTCTGTGGAGTTTAATGCAGCGCTGCCCTTACATAGTGACAGGCTTGCGCCGCGCGGGTTTCCGCAATGGCTGGTTGAAGCAAAAATAGAAAATTGTTCGAGTCTCGCAGCCGCTTTACTGCGGAGGCTGACTCGGCGTCGCTCCGATCTTCGTACCAATCACTTCGCCGGAGATAACGATTTCCACGCGCCGATTTTTCTGGCGACCTGCCGCCGTGTTGTTATCTGCCACTGGGGAACTCATGCCGAGTCCCGTTGCCGTGATTGAATCGGTGTCCAAGCCCTGATCCACCAGGTATTGTCTGACTCCTGAGGCGCGATGCTCCGACAAAGTCTGATTGAACTCCTCGCTTCCTACATTGTCCGTGTATCCCTCCACGGCCAACTTCAAGCCGGGATGCGCCAGCACGATGCCGCTGAGTTTTGCCAGCCGTTCGCGCGCCTCGGGGCGAAGATCGTACTTTCCCGTGGCGAACAGCACGTCGCCGATATTGACGACGAGCCCCCGCGGCGTATCGTGCGTTTCAAGGATGCGGTTGAACTGCGCGAGTAACGTGGCGCGCAACTGCTGTTGCTCTTGTTCTGCTTTGCTCGCGGCGTCGCGAGCCTGTTGCGCCTGCGCCTCCGCTTGTTGTGCTTGGGCCTGCGCTTGTTGCTGTTGCGCCTGAGCGGCGGCGCGCGCCTGCGCTTCCTGCGTTGCCTCCAACTGCGCTTTCACTTCGGCTTCGTGTGCCTGTTCCGCCGCTATTTGAGCCTGCTGCGCCTGCAACTGCGCCTGCTGCGCTTGGGCCTGCGCTAGTTGCTGTTGTGCCTGCGCCTCGGCTCTGGCCTGCGCGTCCTTTGCGGCCGCTAACTGCGCTTCGAGCGCTTGCTTCTCCGCTTCTGCGCGACGCTGGGCCTCAGCCGCTTGATCCGCTTTAGCTTGAGCCTCGCGTTGCGCTGCAGCTGCCCGTTCCTGCGCCAGCCGTTCTTCATCCTGACGCTTAAGCGCTATGGTTATCGCGTCTTCGAAACCTTGGACAGCGTCTCGCGCCGCCGTCGGGACCGACTTCCGCTGCTTTCGCGCTTCGTAATTTTCGGCGCGACCCATGGCGTCGGTGGCTTTGGCCCATGAATCGGGAGCGTACTTGTCCGCCTGGCGCAGCTTGGCAATCCGCATGGCGTTGCGCGCCTCCAACAAGTCGAGCGGCACGTCCGGCGAGGCCTCGAGCGGCGGCAGGTCCGCATCGTCATAGCGGCCGCGCCGCAGCAACTCGTAGTTGGCGGCGACGGCGTCGACCTTGCCTTGCGTGTCGGCGCGCACGATATTTTCGAGCACCACATCTTCGCTCGGAACCGTCACGCCAAAATCCGGCTCGGCTGTCACGATCAGTCCGAACGTCTGCAATTGCGTCGTTGTCACCAGCTTGCTCTTGTTCCCCTCCAAGACGAGCTGGCCCAGATTCGTGGCGCGTCCTTCCGGCGTGATGGCCCACAGCACATAGGTCAGATACGGCGAACCAAACTGCGAAGGCGCGGACAAATTCTCAAATTTAGCGTCAATCGTAATCGCACCGGATTTATTTCCGATTTTCGCCTCGCCCGTTCCTTGCGGAAGCAGAGCCGTGCCGCGAAAATTGATGTGCGTGGAACCCTTGGTGCGGTAGTTGACCGCCTGGATGGTCCGCGTAATGTTGATGCTAATCACCGGAGCCTGCTGCGGGTGCTGTTGCGGCTGTTCTTGCGTTTGCCCTTGAGCCGGCAGCGGATGCGCGAGCAATGTAAAACTCAGCAGCAAGAAGCTAAGCAGCGACAATCTCAACAGCAAGAAATTTGGCAGCCCAATCAGCTGCGCTCCCGCTCCTCGCGCTCGAATTCTTAGCGTTCGATTCATCACAATCTTCTCCTCATAACTTCTCGCCTCTCACCTTTTTCGATCCCGTTTATATTTTCCCGTGGCTTGGCGCAGCTGGCGACCGCTTCCTGACATACTTAAACACACTTCCCGCGCACGCAACGCAACCCGTGCGCCGTTGAAACGTGAGAGTAAACCCATGCTGCTCGGCGCGCAACCGCCGCGTGCCCGCATCCGTTTATTTTCGTCGCAACAACACGCAAGAGGCGTGCTGCGCAAGCCTTCGGCCCGATAACGCCGATCGGGCCCTACAAAGGCACTACGCACTTCAGGGGGCCGGGCTTGAGGGGGTCGGGGGTTTGCGTAGGCAGGCTTCTGCCCGAGCGTCTTTTCGTCGTTGCCTCCCGGCACGGCCCAGCCCACGGTTGGCCTTTTCGGGTGCCCCATGCTCGTTTTCTGAGCGTGGGGCCTTTTCTTTTGGAGTGCGGCGGCTCGACGCCGCTTTGCTTTCCTTTCTCTCCTCTCGTAGCGGCGGGGCTGCCCCGCCCGCGCCGTGCACGTGCGGCGGCCTTTGTGCTGCGCCCGTTTCCCCTTCTTACCTGTCATCCCGAGGAGCCATACGACGAGACCTGCCTGCGGCAGGCAGGAATCCGCTTCTGCCTTTGCTTTTGTCTCTGTTGAGTGTACGTCCGACCGCATCGAAGGCCTTCGCTTCTCAAGAGGTCGGAGCAATTACGTGCACAGTCCCACAGAGCCAAAAGGCTGAAAACATGACCACTTCCATTTTCCTGATCGGTAATGAATTTCATTTCGCGCCGCCCCGTTTTTCGCTCGCCGAAAAGCGAAAACATCGCGCGGATAAGGCGCGCAAAAGGAAAAAGGAAAATAGAACTAACGGCATCTTTATGTCGGGGCTGGAGCCCCGACGTCCTGAAGAGCTACATGCGGGAATAGGTTTGGCGGCGGATGAATTGGCCTGCGCCGGGGCGGCCGACGAATTTTCCGGCGTCGATTACGGGTTTGCCGCGTGAAAAAACGGCCCTCGGCGCGCCCGTGGTGTGAATGCCTTCGAACATCGAATAGTCAACGCGCATGTGATGCGTTTTCGCGCTGATAATTTCCTCGCGGTTTGGATCAAAGATGACGAGGTCGGCATCCGAGCCGACGGCGATTGTCCCCTTCCGCGGGTACAATCCAAAAAGTTTTGCGGGCGCGGTGGAAACAAGCTCGACGAAGCGGTTGGCGGAAAATCGTTTTCCGTGGACGCCGCCGGTATAAATCAAGCTCAGGCGATGCTCGATGCCCGGCCCTCCGTTGGGAATTTTCGTGAAGTCGTCTCTGCCCAATTCTTTTTGTTCCTTGAAACAAAACGGGCAATGGTCGGTGGAAACCACCTGCAAAGTGTCCTGCGCCAGCCCTTGCCACAATTTTTCCTGATGCCACTTCTCGCGCAGCGGCGGCGTGAAAACGTATTTCGCGCCTTCGAATCCCGGGACGTCGAAATTCTCGAGCGAGAGATACAAATACTGCGGACACGTTTCCGCGTACGCGGGCAGGCCGCGGTCGCGCGCTTCGCGGACTTTTTCGAGCGCCTCATTGCAGGAAAGGTGAACGATGTACACGGGCGCGCCCGCCATTTCGGCCAGCGCAATCGCGCGCGACGTGGCTTCGGCTTCCGCTGTGACGGGCCGCGTGAGCGCATGATATTTTGGCGCGCGTTTCCCTTCGGCGAGCGCGCGTTGCACGATCACGTCGATGGCGCCGCCGTTTTCCGCGTGCATGCAAATCAATCCGGCGTGCTTCGCCGCCTGCGACATCGCGCGAAAAATCGAGGCGTCGTCGAGCATGAACACGCCCGGATAAGCCATGAAAAGTTTGAAACTGGTGACGCCTTCGCGAATGAGCTGGCCCATCTCTTCGAGTTGCGCGCTGCCGAGATCGGTGATGATGCAGTGGAAGGAATAGTCGGTTACGGCTTTGTCGTGCGCCTTTTTCATCCACGTATCGAAAGCTTCGCGAAGGCTTTGGCCTTTATATTGAATGGCGAAATCGATCAGCGTCGTCGTGCCGCCAAACGCCGCCGCGACGGTGCCCGTCTCGAAATCGTCCGCGCTCATCGTTCCGCCGAAAGGCATATCGAGATGCGTGTGAACGTCGATTCCGCCGGGGATCACCAAGCATCCCGCGGCGTCGACGACTTTGCCGGCGTTTTCGATGGGAAGCTGCGCGGCGATGGCGGAGACTTTGTGGCCGCTGACGCCAATGTCCGCAGCGCACGTATCGGTCGCCGTCACCACGGCGCCGTTTTTGATGACCATGTCAAAACGCATCTTTTTGCAGAGCCTCCCAATTCGCGGCGCGAAAGAAGTTCGCCTACTTGGCGTAAGCAGGCAAAACGTCGCGCGAATAAATATCCAGCGTTTTCTCTTCGTCGCCGCACATCAAATAAATATTGAACTGCGTCACGCCCACCGCGCGCAGAGCCTCCAACTTTTTGCGATGCGCTTCGACAGGACCGACCAAGCAGAAGCGGTCGGTGATTTCATCAGTCACGAAATCCGCGTTGTCGCTGCCCACTTCGCAGTGATGCAGATAATCGTACCCTCCGCGATTGCTGACGTACGAGACAAGCGCGGCAGGCAATTCCTCCGCTTTATATTTTGCAATCAGATCCACCACGTGATTCGAAACCAGCGCGGGAAACCAGCGAACGCGGTCGCGCGCGACCTTTAAATCGTCGGAGATCCACACCGGCGCGGCGGACATGATTTCAATCTTTTTGAAATCGCGGTCTGCGGCTTGCGCTCCTTCGCGCACAAATCCCAGGCACCACGCGATCAGATCGGGATCAGCAAATTGGAGAATGATGCCGTCGGCAATGCGCCCCGCGGCGCGCAATACCTTTGGTCCGTATCCAGCGACCCAAACGCGCGGCACGCCAGCCGTCGCCCACGGAAAGCGCGTGTCCGTTCCTTCGTAGTCGACCGCGTCTCCGGAATTCAATGCGCGGAAAACTTTCACGAACTCTTCGAGATTTTCGATGGTCGTGGGTTTCTTGCCCAGCACGCGCCGCGAGCTGTCGCCGCGCCCGATGCCGAGCTGCATGCGTCCATGCGAAGCGAGATTCAATGTGGCGAACAAGCTCGAGGCCACTGTTACGTCGCGCACCGCCGGATTTGTGACGCACGTTCCGAGCCGCATGGTTCGCGTGTTCGCGGCCATCAGCGTTAACAAGGGAAATGGATCCATCCAAATCACATGCGAATCGAACACCCATCCGTACTTGAATCCGCCGGCCTCGGCTTGCTTCGCGAGATTGACGATGCGTTCGATTGACATGTCCGGTTTGATTGTGATGCCAAAGTCCATGAATTGCCGCCTTCCTCAGTTTGCCGCTTCGTTGAGCCGCCGAAAACTGCTCATCAAAACGAAATACGCGGCGAAGCTGACTGCGAATCCGACGAACCACGCGTAGTTATACAAGACGCGCAGCGGCGGAACAACCAAACCAATAAAAGCCACGCCCACACCCAGAGCCAGCGCAACGATTGCCTGCCAATTGACGCCGCTCGCATATTCGTACTGGCCGCCGCGCCTGTAAAGATCCTGCGGTGCGAGCACTTTGCCGCGCAAAACAAAGTAATCGCAAATCAAAATTCCTGCAATCGGCCCAAGAAATCCGGAGTAGCCGACCAGCCAACCGAAAATGTAGCTGCCGTAATTCGCCATCAGTTTCCAAGGCTGCATGGCGATCCCCACCGCGCACGTAATCAAGCCGCCGGTGCGAAAGCTGATGCGCCGCGGAGAAAGATTCGAGAAATCGTTCGAGGGAGAGACGACGTTTGCGGCGACGTTGACGTTGAGCGTGGCCACGAGCAGCGCAATCATCGCCAGCACAACGGCCCAGGGATGGCCGAGCCGCGCCAGCACTTTGACTGGGTCCCACAGGGCCTCGCCAAAAATAATGGTGGTCGCGGAAGTGACGGCGATGCCGATGAAGGAATAAAACGTCATCGTTGCCGGAAGGCCGAGCGCCTGGCCGACAATCTGATCGCGTTGCGAGCGCGCGTAGCGCGTGAAGTCGGGAATATTCAGCGAGACGGTGGCCCAAAATCCCACCACGCCCGTCAGCGAAGGGACAAAGAAGCGAAAAAATTCGCTGAAGCTGTGGAACTTCGACGGATTCGAAAGCATGGGACCGAAGCCGCCCGCTTTGTTGCGCGCCCAAAGAAGCAGCGCAAGCCCGATCAGCAGCAGAAACGGAGCCGAGACGCCTTGCAAGAATCGAATCGTTTCGATGCCGCGAAGAATTACGGCGACATTCAGCAGCCAGAAAAATGCGAAACACAGGGCAGGGCCATACGAAACTTGCGCCCACGAAGGTGCGAGTGCGATGAGCATGGCGTTGATTGCTTCGCCGCCGATCCACGTTTGAATGCCGAACCATCCGCAAGCCACAAGTGCGCGCAAGATCGCGGGAACGTTCGCGCCCAGTACCCCGAACGACGCCCGCGCAAACACGGGGAAGGGAATTCCGTACTTCGCGCCGGCGTGCGCATTGAGCAACATGGGAATCAGCACCAGCACATTGCCGAGAAACACCGTGAACAGCGCCTGCTTCCAGTCCATTCCTCCGGCAATCATGGCGCTCGCGAGCATGTATGTGGGGATGTTCACGCTCATGGAAATCCACAGCGCGGCGTAGTTGTACGTGCCCCAAGTGCGGCGCACGGCGGGGACGGGCGCGAGATCTTTGTTGTAGAGCTCGCTGCTGCGAATCGCTTCTGCCGAGAAAGCTTCGGTTTGGAGGTTACTCATCGGGGAATCGGCGAACCTCGTCGCTGTGGATTTTTCTGGATTTGCGGAACAGGGGCATCGCCACGGTCAGCTCTAGTCCGCCGCTTCGGTATTTCCAGCGGCGCGCGTGCGCGTGATTTCGCCGTAGGATTCGGGGCGACGATCGCGATAGAACTGCCACGTGTCGCGGACTTTCTGAATTTCGTCGAGATTCAAATCGGCGACGAGCAACTCGTCTTTGTCGCGGCTGGCCTGGGCCACGATTTTTCCTCGAGGATCGCAGAAATAGCTTTTTCCATAGAACTCGCCGATTTTCCACGGCTGTTCTGTTCCGACGCGATTGATGGCGGCGACGAAATATTGGTTCGCCACGGCGTGCGCGGGTTGCTCCAATTCCCACAGATATTCGGAAAGACCCGCGACGGTTGCCGACGGGTTGTAGACAATCTCGGCGCCGTTCAGTCCGAGGACGCGAGCGCCTTCGGGGAAGTGGCGGTCGTAACATATATATACGCCGACGCGCGCATAGCGGGTTTGAAAGACCGGGTAACCTGCGTTGCCCGGCGTGAAATAAAATTTTTCCCAGAAGCCCGGGTGGCAGTGCGGAATGTGGTGCTTGCGATATTTCCCGAGGTAGCGGCCATCGGCGTCAATCACCGCGGCCGTATTGAAGTAAACGCCGGTCATTTCGACCTCGTACACGGGAACAACCATCACCATGCGGTGGCGTTTCGCGAGCTTTTGCATGTGAGCCACGGTGGGACCGTCGGGCACGCGCTCGGTCATCTCGTACCAGCGCGTTTGTTGTTCGGCGCAGAAATAAGGGCCGTAGAAAAGTTCCTGCAAACCGAGGACTTGCACTTTTCGCTTTGCCGCAGCGGCGATAAGGCGCTCGTGTTTGGCGATCATCTCTTGTTTGATTTGCGTTAGAGAGAATCTGGCTGGCGACCATTCACAGCGCGCCTGAATCAGGCCACAACGGACAATGCGAGGCATTTGCCACCTCCGTACAAGGTTTCTGGCGGAAGTCTACTCCGCGCGCGTTTTGCCCACAAGGCCGGAGCCTGTGCCTTGTTGGAAAGTGTATAAGGCGTTTCGTACGGCGAGGCGTTTACGTCAGCACAGAGCCAGGTGGCTCCTAGATATTTGGGGTTTGCGTGGCGCTTCGCGGGATTGGCGCGTCCGTGCGTGCTGTCCAGTGGAAGGCGGAAGCAATCGCAATTGCGGTGAGCAGAAGCACAATTGGATCAATGGGAAGACGGTAGCGCGGCAACGCTACCGATGCATAGTAGATGCACGGAAAAACGAGCGGAAACACCGCCAGCGGAAATGCGAACACGCTTCGCCTCCAGAGGAGCAGGACGATTCCCGCCAGCGCGCCGATTCCGGCAGCGATATTGAAAATCAAAACGTAGCGGAACCATGCGGAGTGAATTTGCTCAAAGTCTCCGAATGGATGAGGGGAGCCTCCTGTCCAAAAAGCAATAAAGCGATGCACCCACAGGTCTGCGACGCGTCGTGGATGAGACTCGATGTACGCAATCGCTTCGCGCTGCTTCTGGCGCATGTAGGCTATTTCGCCCATCGCGACGTACTTCGCGCGTTCGTCCGCGTTATTGAGCGGGTGCACCAGATGCGTTTGCGCGTCGGTTGACTGAGCGTTGTTTCCCACCGAGAGTTGCAGTCCGAGAGTGGATTGCAGCGGAACAACGGTATGAAAGACGTCGTGGTTTCGCACGGTCCAAGGAACGCAGCACAGAATCGTCACGCCGAGCGCAAGCAACGGATTCAGCAACCAGGGCCGAGCTTCGTTATCAACGCGATAAGCGTGATAAGTGCGATATGCCAACCACGCGAGCAGGAATGGCAGCAGGGAAGCGAGCGTGGGGTTCGTCATCAGCGCGAGGCCCCACAGTAGCCCGTAGGCACATCCGTCGCGCGCGCGGCGCGATTCGGCCAACGCCAGCGTGGCCCATAAAATCGTGGCCGCGAGCAGGGCGGAAAGACATGCGTCCCACATGCTTTCGAATGGGATGAGAATCGCATTAGGGAAAATAGCCCAAAGCCACGCCGCGCCGGCGCCCAGCCCAGCGCCTCCCATTCGTTCGCCGGCGCAGTAGATCGGCACGCACGTGAGCGCGGCAAAAACGATATTCAGCAGAACAGCGGCGACGAAGGAGCGGAAGGTGTAAATCCCGACGTAGCGGAAGACCGTGGCAAGCAGCAGAGGATAAACCGGTGTCATCCACGCCGTGGGGCCAGTTGGCACGCGCAATGGAGAGCTGAAACCCTGCCCGCGAGCGATCGAGGCGGCAATGTTTCCGGGTTCAAATGTGAACGGAATTACGCTGAGAGCTTGCCGGGAATTTTGTTCCACGTAATCCCACGCGAATACCAAACGAACGCCCGTTGCGAAGATCAGAATCACCGTGAGCGAAGTGACGTAGGCGCGGATTCTGCGCCGGAATGCCGATGGCGAGTTTGCGGAAGCCGGCTTCACTGTGGCCTAATACGTTAACTGTGGCGCGAAGAAAGAAAAAGCGGAAATTCGAGAAGGGAACCGAGGCGCGGCGCATGGCGCGGGAAAATGTGGGCACACCTCCGCCCGCGCGCGTGATCCCCGACCGTCGGACAAAACCGCCGAAACATAAGAAACGACTGCTCGACGAGGAACTTTTGTGAGTTGATTGCAGGCTCCGACCGGAGCCTAGCCTTTCGAGCCTCAACCAGGCTTATATTCGGGGACTTTCTCGCCTGGACGGAAAAGCGCCTGCGGTGTTTTCGCCGATGCTTTTGCGATTTGCGCGGCTATCGTCTCCAAATCCTTTTTTGCGAAACCGACGGACGCCGTTTTGACAGTGCCATCCGGCTGAATCAAGAAAATGGTCGGGACATTCGTGAGGCCGTATTGTTTCGTCGCTTTGTAGCCGTCGGCGTCAATCAGCGTGGGAAATTTCACGCCGTATTCATCGAGGAATTCCTTCGTGTCGTGCGCATTGTCCTGCGAAACGCCCCAGAAACTCACTGTGCCGTCGCCGTAGCTTTCGTACATGCGCTCGAGGAATGGAAACGTGAACTGGCATACGGGGCAACTCACTTTGAAAAATGCCGCAAGCACGGGCCCTTTCTTTAGCGCATCCGCCAGCGAATGCTTCTCGCCATTGACGCCGGCGAGCGCGAACGCAGGGGCGGTTCCGCCTGCCTGAATCTTCGACATAATCCTGCCTCCAAAAAGTGCGCGCAGAAACCTCATTGTAATTGGATTGTAACAAAGCATTCACGATGCAGGAAATATGGGTGGTGACTCAGGTTGATTTGGTGGCGTAGTTTTCCGATAATGCGACTTACCAGGAGTTGCATTGTAGATGGCTTGACAAACTGTGTGCCATGTATGCTTAAAGGCTACCGCCATGTCCGACGACGAACCGCTTAGTCTGCTGCGAACTTCAAACAGCCCTGAATCAGGCTCCGCCGAACCCAACCCAAATAAGAGAGATGGCGGCATGGTTGTCCTCATTACCCTTGGCTATCTTGCGCTCGGTTCCATCCTCTTGGTGAATCTAGTAGACCGTCCAGGTGGAATCCAAATCTTCGCGATGGTGGCATACACCTTTTTAATTCCTTATATCGCGTCAAATCGTTTCCTCAATCTCGTTCCATGGGATCGACTGATTCGTGGAAATGTCCTGCTGGGACATTGTCTTGGGCTGGTGATTGTTTACGGCATTACGACCGAGGCTCTCGCAGTGAAGCCCCGTCTTCCCGCTTGGTTTATTACTTCGGGCCGAAGACCCTCCCTCTTCCTTGTTTGTCTTGGCGGCATCCTTTTGGCCCTGGCTTTCTGTGAGTATCACTGGGTGATGAAATCCAAGGATGAATGAGTCGACAGGCGACTCCGTAACGGCGAACTTGATCAGTCATCGATTCTGATGATAGCTGGGCGTTCCGCAGGAATATGAGGGCCTTGCCGATCCAATGCCCCAGTCCCGCACTGGCCGTTGTCAAACTCCCGATTAACGCGCTTATCGGAAACCGAGTCACCACCGAAATATGCTGGAGCTGTTGTTGCGTATATCGCCAGGCACATCTGTTTTCAAGCGGACCGAGCCATCACGTCAGTGAATGTGCTTGGTTTTTTTCTGGAGGTAATCCATCAGAAGATACTGGCCGAGGGTATACGGCGTGGTGAAGTAGGCTTTTCCGCGGCAGAGCTCCGTGACTTTTTGCACGAAGTGCACCAGGCTGTAGTCGCTTGCGAGCATGAATGTGTTGATCAAGATTCCGGCGCGGCGGCATTTGGCGACTTCTTCGAGCGTCTGCGTGACGACGAGGGGATCGAGGCCGAAGGCGTTTTTGTAGATGCGGCCGTCTTCGAGCGTAAGCGCGGAGGGCTTTCCGTCGGTGATCATCACGATTTGGCGCATGTCTTTTTTTTGCCGCGCGAGAATGCGCTGCGCCAGCCGCAGTCCTTCGCGCGTGTTCGTGTAATACGGGCCGACCTGCACGCGCGCGAGTTGACCGAGCGGAATTTCCTCGGCGCTATCGTGAAACAGCACGCAGTGCAGCGAATCGCCCGGATATTGCGAGCGGATCAGATGTGAAAGGGCCAACGCGACGCGCTTCGCCGGCGTGAAGCGATCTTCGCCGTAAAGAATCATGCTGTGGCTGCAATCGAGCAGCAGCACCGTCGCGCACGAGCTTTGATATTCGCATTGGTGGGCCATCAAATCCTGATAATCAATGTCGAGCGGGACCATGGAGCCGCCAGCGGCCTGTTGCCGCCGCAAAGCGTGAAACAGAGTCTCGGGAATATCCAGATTCAGCGTGTCGCCGAATTCGTATAGTTTCGATGTGCCGCTCGATTCGATTCCCGTGGCGAGATCGCGCGTGTCGTGCCGGCCGAAACTGCTTTTGCCAAGCGATGCCAGCAAATCGCGCAGAGTTTTGAAGCCGAGGAAGTCGATGGCCTTGTCTGTGATTTCAAACCGTGCGTTGATGTCCTGTTTTCCGGGAGGGCCGATTTGGCCTCCGGGAGTTTGTTCGGGCGGCGGCGTGACGTGCGGAGGCTGCGCCTGTGCTTGGGGCGAGATGTAGCCCTCTTGCGTCATGCGCTCGATGAGCTGGTCAATCATGTTGCGAAGGCGCTGATTTTGATCGAGGTCGGGATTCTCGAGCAACTCCTCCATCATTTCGGGCGGCAGCAGGTCGCCTTCTTCGAGCGCGCGCAAAATAGCCTGCCGCAGCTGTTCCATCGAACGCTCGGAGTCCATTTCCTGGAAGCCGTAGTATTGCGATTCGAAGCCGCTCTGGAGCAGAAAATCCGAGAGGCGGTCCATCAGCTCCTGCAAATCAACGTCGTCGGCTTCCTGACCGGTGTACTTTTTATAGCGAACGTATTTCATGCGACCGGCCCCGGATTCGCGCTTGGACGAGGCGGTCGTGGCAGCCATCTGCCGACCGTCGAGCAATACGCTCGATAGGTTTCCCCAAATTTGCGACGCAGCGTTGGCTCTTCGTAAAGGACCACCAGAAGATGGCATGCCGGGATGAGCGCAGCCACCATGAGCACAATCGCAGGTGAGCGCACGTACAGCCCAAGGCCGAGTAACAAGAAAAAACCGCCGATGTACATCGGGTTCCTCACGTAGCGATACGGCCCGACTGCGACGAACTGGCGCGGTGGATCAAAAAGGGCGGGCGTCCCGCGCCCCCGTATTACAAACGTTGCGATGCACAGAAGGGCGAGCGCGGCTCCAGCGGACATTAATATGGCGCCAATGGGACGCACTCCACCCGGGAAGGCGAAACCGAAATTATGATCGTAAGCGCGCAACCGCAGTGCAATCCACCCGAAAAACAAAATGAAGCCGGTGGCGTAAAGCAGGGTCCGAAACGCATCGGCCAAAGTTCTCACGGCAAAGTTTCCTTCTCCCGTTGCTCAGTTGAACTGCCTGCGCGGCAAGCGTCCCTGCGCTTCGCGTGGCTCGGGCACTTTTCTGGCCTCGGCGAAGTAGCCGCGCTCTTCGCTGCGGCTGATTCGTTTGTGCGCCCACAAACCTTCCAGAACAAATTCCGCGGCGGCGGCCTGAATTCCGGGATCGTCCTTGGGTCCCACGCCGAGCGCCGGGGCATGGTCAAACAATCCCTGGACTTTTTTCAACTCGGCGAGATATTCGGTGGTCTTCGCCGTGGCCGCGACTTTCAACTCGCCGCCCGTTTCGAACCACTGCACGATAGATTGCAGATTGGTGTCCTTGAAATATTTCGTGAAGGTTTTGCCGATGGCCGCGCGGATCAGCTCGCGCGCAATCGTGTCCGCTCCGCGCAACTCGCCTTCGTATTCAAGCTCGAATTTTCCGGTCATCGACGGAATCGCGGCGTAAATATCGGCGACACGCGCGACCGCGACTTTCTCTGCGTTGCGGACGGCGCGCTGCTCGGCGTTGCTCACCGCATTTTCGAGGCACGAAATCGGCAGGCGCTGGCTGACGCCGGAGCGACGGTCGACGCGCTTGTCCTCGCGAGCTTGAAATGCGATTTCCTCGGCCACTTCGCGAATGTACGGCGGGATTTCGATTCGATGGCCATCGCGCGCAGTCCAGGATTCCTGGGAGGTGATGGCGATGCCTTCGTCGAGCGTCGCGGGATAATGCGTGCGAATCTCCGAGCCGATACGGTCTTTCAGGGGCGTGATGATTTTTCCACGCGCGGTGTAATCTTCGGGATTGGCGGTGAAGACGAGCAGCACGTCTAGCGGCAGGCGCACGGGATAGCCTTTAATCTGTACGTCGCCTTCCTGCATGATGTTGAAGAGTCCGACCTGAATTTTGCCCGCCAGATCGGGCAGTTCGTTGATGGCAAAAAGGCCGCGATTCGCGCGTGGCAGAAGACCGTAGTGAATCGTGAGTTCGTCGGAAAGATCGCGTCCGCCTTTGGCCGCGCGAATCGGGTCCACGTCGCCGATAATGTCGGCAATCGTGACGTCGGGCGTGGCAAGTTTTTCGACGTAACGCCTGTCGCGCGGGAGCCAGGCGATCTGAATCGCTTCGCCTTCGAGAGCGGCACGTTCGCGGCAGGCGCGGCAAATGGGGCGATAGGGATTGTCGTTGATTTCGCAGCCGTGGATGACGGGGATTTCCTCGTCGAGAAAACCGACGAGTTCGCGGAGAATACGCGTTTTCGCTTGGCCGCGGAGACCGAGCAAAATGAAGTGGTGCCGCGATAGAATCGCGTTGACGATTTGCGGGATCACTGTGTCGTCATAGCCGCGAATTCCGGGGAAGAGTTCATCGCCCGCGCTCAATTTGCGCAGGAGATTTTCGCGCAACTCGTCCTTGACCGTGCGCGTGGCGTAACGCGCTTCGCTCCACTGGCTCTTTCTCAATTCGCCGAGCAAATCTGGTTTTGCGCCCATGTTGTGTGAGTCCTTTTCCGAAGTTGGCCGCGCCGCCTCGTTTCCCACGATGGGTTCTCTCCTTGTCGTCATTATAGCCGCCGGTTACGGCGCCAGTTAATTGAGCGAATGCCCGTTGCCGCGCGCGCGTTGGCGCTTTTCATTCAAATAAACGAGCCGCGGCAGCCACTCCTTCAGTTGTTCGTAAAGATGCAGTTGCCGCTCCGCTTCGTCGCGCATCTCGAGCAGAATCTGCTTCTGTTCGAGCTCAAGCGGCAGTGCTCCCGCCATGGCGTACGCCGGAGACAATTGCGACTTCGGCGGCAGCACTTCCGGCCCGTGATTGAAGAGCAACCAATAGCATTGCTCGTAAAGTTCCAGCAATTCGTTTGATGCAGATGGATAGGCATCCGGCAGTTCGTCAAAACATTCAATCGCCGCCTCGTAATAAGCCTTGTCGTCGAAAATTTCTTTCACCTGGAACGGCGTGTGGCCGCGCGTCAAAATGTCCATCTTGCCGTCCGCGTGTTGCTTCACCAAGGTGACGATCGCCGCCGTGCAGCCGGTTGTGGCGATACCTTGTTTGTGCGCCAGAATCACGCCGAATTCGAGTTTCATGGTCAAGCAGCGGCGAATCATTTGCTTGTAGCGCGGCTCGAAAATATGCAGAGGGAGGGCCGCTCCCGGGAACAGAACGACATCAAGCGGGAAAAGTGGAATGCGCTTCGGCTTCATCTGTGCGGCGCCGCGTTACTAGCATAGCAGAATCAACGGCGCGCATTGCGTTTTCTAGAACTCATCGAGTGTCGCTGGCACCTTGAGCGAAAAGCGAAAAGCGAAAAGCGAAAAGCGAAAAGCGAAAAGCGAAAAGCCCCACCCTTCGCAAAGGACGCGAAGGATGGGGCACCCGCAAAGGCGGAGGCGAAAATACGACTGCAAATTTAGGAAGTCTATTGTGCTAACGGCGAAGATCGTCGATCGCGGCCTGCAATTCCTGGCGCGCATGCTCTTCGCCGGTCTTTGTTGCTTGCGAGACGCCTTGCGCCAGTGTCTTGCGGGCGTCGTCAACTCTTCCCATCTTGGCGAGCATCTGTCCATACTGAAAATATGCGGCGACGTAATCAGAATGCGCGCCGATGAGTTGCTTGAAATTATCTTCGGCGGCGGCGTTGTCGCCTGTTTTCATGCATTCCATTGCGAGTCCGTAGCGGCCGAATGCGTCGGCGGGATTTTTGGCGACAAATTCTTCGAGCATTTGCCTGCGGCCTTTCGAAACTTGGGGTGTGTTCATGATTTTCGTATTATAGTCACCTCGTTTGCGGACGCCAAATCTTGAGTGAGGAAATGTATTGACGAAACAGAAGGCCAAGTCAAAAGCGAGTCCCGCAGGCGGAGCGGCCACATATACAACGGAGCCTCCCGACACCGGGCTTCCGGGCAAGCCGGTGAGCGCGTCGCGCTCCGAGATGCTTGAAGCTGTGTTGCCGAATGACGCGAATCCGCTGGGGTATATTTTGGGTGGGCGCGTGATGCATTTGATCGACATCGCAGGAGCGATTGCGGGGCATCGGCATTCGGGGAGTTATTTGGTCACTGCGTCGGTGGACTATTTGGATTTTCGCAGCCCGATTCACATTGGCGACCTGATCGTGTTGAAGGCGGAGGTCAATCGCGTGTTTCACACGTCGCTGGAAGTGGGCGTGAAAGTATATTCCGAAAATATCTTGACGCGGGAGCGCAAGCACACGTCGAGCGCATATGTTACCTACGTCGCAGTGGACGCGGATCTTCACAAGCATACGATTCCGCCGCTGATTCTCGAGACCGAAGAAGATCGGCGGCATTGGCGCGAAGCCGGTGAACGACGCAAAATCCGGCTGGCGCATCGCTACAAACGGCCGTTTCCGCCGGAATAGGCGGCTGGCGCTTGCTGTCGCGACAAGTCATCGCGATAAATGTTCGAGGACGGATTTCGCGGCGCGGAATCCTTGCGAAATACAGCTTCCGATGGAAGGACCTTCGAGGTAATTGCCGGTGACAAAAATGCCGCGACAGTTCTCAAGTTCGTCCTGAATCGCCTGAACTCGTTCCGCATGGCCCAAATTGTATTGCGGCAGCGCTTTGGGATGCCGCCATACTTGGCGCGCGACGGGTGGCCCCGTGATTTGCAAAACTTTGCCGATTTCTTTACGTACCTGATCGGCGATCGGCTCTTCGTCCATGTCCACAACGTGAGGGTCCATCGCGCCGCCGATGAAGCTGGTGATTGCGACCATGCCCGCGGGCGCGCGTCCAGGAAAGAGCGACGAATTCCAAACGTTGCCCAGCGTGCGCAGGCCTTCCTTTCGCGGCACCAGAAAACCGAATCCGTTGAGCGCATGTCCAACATGTTCGCGACGGTACCCTTGGGCGACGACCGCGACCGGAGCATAGGGAATTCCCGAGAGGGTCGCTGACAGGCCTTTCGCAAATTTATTTACGAGACGCGCGGCTTCGTAGGCGGGTGTGGCAATCACGATTGCGCCGGCTGGCAACACTTCCGGAGTGCGTGTTCCCGTGCAATGAATGGACCATCCTACATTTCCCGCCGATTCGAGCGAGTCGATGCGAATGCCGTTGGTTACGCCGGTCCCAAGTTTCCGCGCCAACGCGCCGATAAAACTTGCCATGCCGCGCTTGAAGCCGGCGAGCGTCGGCCGCGTGCGCGGGCCGTCGCCGCGCGACTTCATCGCGCCACGGATGATGCTGCCGTATTCTTCCTCCCATACCGCCATGGTGGGAAAGGTGCTGCGCAAGCTCAACTGCTCAGGATCGCCGGCGAACACGCCGGATACGAACGGCCCGGCGAGATGTTCAAGAATTTCCGTGCCGAATTTTCGGCGGACGAAATCCGCAAATGATTCATCATGCGCCGGCGGTTTTGAATGGCGGAACGCTTCGCTGAGCACTCGCACCTTCGATCCCATGCCCAGCAGCGAAGTGCTGAGCAGAGTGGGAGGAGACATCGGAGCGGGGTGCAGTTTTCCGTCGAGCAATACATAACGAGGCGTTTTGGGATCGGCTTCGATCAGCTCGCTCTCGAAGTTCGCCGCGCGAATCAGTTCCTGCAAGTCCGGCGTCATTTGGAAGCTCTGAGGGCCGGACTCAAAAAGGAATCCATCGCGCTCGACGGTTGAAATCATTCCGCCCGGTTGTTCGGCTGCTTCGAGCACTCGAACACCAATGCCCGTTTCAGCAAGGCGCAAGGCGCACGCAAGACCAGAAATCCCCGCGCCAACGACAATTGCCTGACGTGGCGGGCTCATTGGGGCAGGGACATCTCAGAGAGTCTTCGAAAAGAGTGGCCGCGAGTCCATTTTCTGTTCGCGGAGATAGCGGTCAAACGGCATGGCAAGGTTGCGAATGAAAATTCGTCCCAGAGTGGTGACGCGTATTTCGTCGTCGGATAGAAGCACAAGGCCGTCGTCGCGCATGGCGCGCAGCTCGCCGAGCTCACTGGCGAAATATTCATCGAAGCGAATCTGGAATGTGTTTTCGATCTCCCGTTTGCGCACGACAGTGTGGCACAGAAGCTTGGTGATCACTTCGCGGCGCAACAGGTCGTCGGAGTTCAGGTGGTAACCGCGCATCGTCGCCAAGCCACGCTCAGCAATCGCCGATTGATACGTTGTGAGCGCGCGATCATTTTGCGCGTACGCTTCGCCGATGCTGCTGATCGCGCTGACGCCCATGCCGTAAAGATCGGCGCCCGCCTTCGTGGTATAGCCCTGAAAATTACGGTGCAGAGTGCGATTGCTTTGCGCGATGGCGAGCTCGTCGCCCGGGCGCGCGAAGTGGTCCATGCCGATGTAGAGATAGCCCGCGTCCGTAAATTTTCCCACACCGATCTTGAAGATGTGAAATTTCTCCATGCCCTCGGGCAAATGCCCCTGAAACGCGCCCTGCTGTTTGCGGAGCCACGGCACGTGGGCGTAACTGAACATCGCGATGCGATCGGGATTGAGCTCAAGAACTTTGTCGATGCTCTCCGCAAATGACGCGGCCGTTTGATATGGCAGGCCATAAATCAAATCGACGTTCACGCTGTCGAATCCGAGTCTTCGCGCTTCGACGATCAAGTCGCGCGTCAACTCGAAGGGCTGCACGCGGTGGATTGTCTTCTGAACTTCCGGCGTGAAATCCTGAATACCCATGCTCAGGCGGTTGAAGCCAAGCTTTCGCAAGGTTGCCAGATGCTCGTGCGTCGTAACGCGCGGATCGACTTCAATGCCGATCTCGGCGTTGGCCGCGAATGAGAAACGCTCGCGCGTGTAGCCGAACAGATCTTGCAATTGCGCGGGACTCAAATAGGTGGGCGTGCCGCCGCCCCAGTGGAATTGCACAACTTCGCGTTGCGGCGAAACAAACCCGCTGACGTGATTGATTTCCGCTTTCAGCGATTCGAGATAGGGAATCGCGGCCTTCTTGTCTTTTTGAATGACCACGTTGCACGCGCAGAAAAGACAAAGGCTCTCGCAGAAGGGGAGATGCATATAAAGCGACACGGGGGTGGCGGCGGATTCGGCGCTACGGAGGAATTCCTCGAGGTCGGCTTGATGAAATTTATCGTCCCAGACTGGCGCGGTGGGATAGCTTGTGTATCGAGGGCCGGGGCGATTGTATTTCGCGAGAAAATCCTCGCTGACTTCGAGATCCGGCATTTCGTTCGCGGTCTGCATTTTCGAACTCATCGGTTGCCTGTGTCCGGTGCCGCGGCGGCCTGCGGCGGCTTGGCTTGTGAAAATTCGCGCGCGGCGCGGACAAAAGCCTGCGCATTCGCGACCGTCGTCGTAGGCAAAATTCCGTGGCCCAGATTCAAAATATGCCCGGTGCCGCTGGTTTTCGTCATGGCTTCGCGCACGGCCCACTCGACATTGTCTTCCGTACTCAAAAGCATTGCAGGGTCAACATTGCCTTGCAGGGCGATTTTTGCGCCAATTTTCCTGCGTGCGTCGGCGAGATCGGTACGCCAATCAACGCTCAGCACACTGGCTCCCGTCCGGGCAAGCGCCGAAAGTAAATGCGCGCCGTTCTTGGCGTACAGTATCACGGGTGCCTGGCCCGCGTTCAATTCCGCGATCAGTTTTTGGGTCGCGCGCAGCTCGAAGACTTCATAGTCGTGAGCGGAAAGCTCACCCGCCCAAGTGTCGAAAATCTGCACGGCAGTGGCGCCGGCTTCGAGCTGCATTTTCAGATAGCGCGACGTAACATGCGCGATTTTTTCGAGCAGCGCGTGGAGCAGCGCGGGCTCCGTGTACATCATGCGCTTGATCGTCGAAAGCTCGCCTCGCGTTCTGCCTTCGACCAAATAGCAGGCGAGCGTCCAAGGCGCGGCTGCGAAACCGAGGACCGGGACATCGGCTCCGGCGGCGCGAACGATGGCACGAATAGCGCCGCCCACGAATTGCGTTTCGCGCTCGGGATCAAAGTCCTTGAGCGACTCAGCCGCTTTCCAATCACGCACGAGATTCCCCAAGCGCGGCCCGTCGTCATTGATTTCGAGCGGCACGCCCATCGCTTCCGCGACGATTAAAATGTCCGAGAAGACAATGATGGCATCGACGTCGAGCAGATGGTACGGCTCGAGAGAGATTTCGGCGGCGAGATCCGGCGTCTTCGCCACTTCGAGAAACGAATGGCGGCGGCGGATTTTTTGGTAGCCGGGCAAATAGCGTCCCGCTTGGCGCATAATCCACGTGGGAACGCGCTCTGGCCGTTCGCCCCGCGCGGCACGCAGGAAGATTTCTTTCTTGGTCGAGGATGCGTTCGCTGAAGGCATCGTGAACGGTTCAGCCACTATCTTATCAGAAGCCCGTCATCGCGAGCGGGACGCAGTTACAGAAACCGGACGAAAAAGCAGATCCCTCGCCGCATGGCGGCTCCCTTCCTGCGTCAGGGCGAGCTGAATGACAGCGAATGTTTTTTTTCAAGAGACTGCTAACGGTTGGCGAGGGTGGCTATCTTCCCTAATCCCAGTAAGCGTTGGTCCGCGGTCACAAGCGTGAGACCAAGCAGTTCGGCCGTGGCGGCCAAAAATCGATCCGCAGGGTCAGGATTTTGAAGGGGGAGTCCCTGGGCCGCGACAACAATCTCGTGGGTCAAGGGCGCTTCGCGCATGTGCATGGTTGCGTTTGCCACCCAGTCCCGGATATCGCCGTGTAAACGGATACGTCCCTTGGCATGTAGGAGCAGGGCCTCCCAGGTGCTAACGGGAGAGAGCCACAGCTCGTTGCCAGCGTCTTTCAACTCGCGCCGGACTTGGCGCGACAGGCGGGCCGGCTCGGCCAGGCTCCAGAGCCAAATATGGGTATCCAGCAAAAGCTTCAATTTCGGAGCGCCTCGATCTCCTGAATGTCGATTACGGGAGAAACAATGTCGCCAGTGATCTCGATGACGTCAGACATTGAGCCCATCCAATCGTGCTGTTCGGGGTCCGGCGATGGAGGGAAGACGTCAGCGATGGGCTTGCCGCGTTTCGTTACGCGAAGGGGAACGCGGGCCTTATTTACTTCGCCAAGGAGCGAAAGACACTTGGCCTTAAAGGTGGAAATGGCGACCTCACGAATGGGTTTTTTCTTGGCTGACGACATAATGTATTGGACTTATTAAAACTACCATGGTCATATGATATAGTCAATAGCGGAACGGTGGGCCGGAATGACCCGGGCAAGCTCGCGCGGAAGCCACCGGTTGTTGCACTACCCAATCGGCGCTAAGATTGCTGAATGCCGTTTTGCATAAACGCTCTTTTCTTGGCCGTGCGTTTGCGGCGTGGCGCGCGCGCGGGGGTTTTGAGTCTGCAATGAAGCTTTCCATGGATTTTGCGGCGCTCGGCCTGTACGTGGCCAGCTTCATTGGGTATACGGCGAACCTCTATCGTGACCGCCGCTGGATGGGGCGCGTTGCGACTCTGCTCCTGATCCTCGCGCTTGTGGCGCATTATTATGCGCTGCTCGAACGCTCGCGCGTGATTCACGCGATCCCGTATGACGATCTCTACGGCTCAATGTCGCTTTTTGCGTGGCTTGTCGGCGTAACGTATCTCGGACTTGAAACGTTTCACCGGCAGCGCGCCGTGGGTTCGCTGGTGGTTCCGTTTGTTATCATTTGGCTCGCCGTGGCCATGAGCGTTGCGCCGGCTGCGGCGAGTCGCGAGCCTCAAGCGAACGGGGCGCTCTTTGCGCTGCACATCACGATTGGGATTCTCGCCTACGCGGCCTTTGCCATTTCATTTTTGCTGAGTCTGATTTATCTGATTCAAAATCGCGTGCTGCGGCACGGGAAGCCGGGGCTGGCCTTCTGGCGATTTCCGGCGCTGGATGTGCTGGAGCGAATGAGCCTTTCCAGTGTGTGGGTTGGCTTGGTCGCATTGGTGATTGGAACCACTTTGGGCTTCGTTTGGGAGCACCGTTTGACTCATCGCTTTGCGATGGCCGACCCGAAAGTGCTCGTGACGTTGATCGTGCTGGTGATATACGCCGTGTATCTGCTGATTGTTCGGGCGCCGGCATGGCGTGGAGCGCGCGCGGCGCTCCTTTGCGTGTGTAATTTCGCGGTTGTGCTGTTCAGCTATACGATTGTGAATCTTTATTTCACGAGTTTTCACCGCTACTTCTGATGGCTACCGACTCCATCCCCGAACGCAACGCCGCAGCCGCGCGAGGCCGTGCCGCCATTGCGCTGATCGGCTGCAACCATCGCACCGCGCCGGTGGAATTGCGCGAGCGCGTGGCTTTTACGCCGGAGCAGGCGGTGCGCGCGGCGAATGAGCTATGCAAAATGGGCGTGATTGAGGAAGCCGTGGTTGTGTCGACGTGCAATCGCAGCGAGCTGTATGGCGTCACGTCGGAGGCGAGCGAATCCGCGCCCTCGGCGATGGTTTCGTACTTCACCGATTTTCATAAGCTCTCTCCCGACGAATTGAACGGGCGGTTGTATCGCCACGCGGGACCCGAGGCTGTGCGGCATCTTTTTCGTGTTGCATCGGGAATCGATTCGATGCTGCTCGGCGAAGCGGAAATTCTGGGGCAAGTGCGCGAAGCGTATAACCGCGCGCTCGAAAATGGCTCGACTGGCCCAGTACTGAACCGGCTGTTCCAGGGCGCGCTCGAAGTGGGAAAACGTGTACGCGCGGAAACGGAAATCGGCGCGCGGCCAATGTCCGTGGCGCTGGCGGGCGTGAAACTTGCGGAACGTGTTTTCGGGGAATTGAAGGGCCACAGCGCATTGATTGTGGGCGCGGGAGCGGTGGCGGAGCAAGTGGTCGAGCATCTGCGATTGCGCGGAATCGGCGAATTGCGCGTGGTGAATCGTTCGCGCGCGCGAGCGGAGGAACTGGCGCGACGCGTGGGCGGCCAAGCGGGAGAGTGGTCCAATTTTGAAAGTCTGCTCGACGAGCCGGACATTATCGTTACTTCCGTTTCCGGGTCGGAACACGTATTAACGCGAGCGCTTTTGGAACGCGCGATGGCGGCGCGATCTGGACGCGCGATTTTCGTGATTGATTTGGGCGTGCCGCGCAACGTGGATCCCGACGCGGAAGGGCTCTACAACGTCTATCTCTTCAACATTGACCACCTCGGTGAAATCGTCGAGCAGAATAAAAAGGCGCGCGAGGCGGAACTGCCGCGCGTCGAGACGATTGTCGACGAACACGTGACGAAATTTCTGGCCTGGCAATCGAGTCTCGAGGCGGCCGGATTGCTGGACGCTTTTCGGGCGCGTCTGGAAGCAGAGCGGCGGGCGCTGCTCGCGGCGCATTTCGCGAATGCCGATGGCATATCCGAAAGCGAACGCGCGCGATTCGAGCGGCTCACTGAGGAGCTGATCGACAGGATCGTTCAGCTTCCCTCTCAGCGTTTGCGCCATGCGCGCAAGCTGCGGCGTCCGCTGGAAGGGCTTGCCGCATTGCGGGATTTTTTCGGCCTTGACCCGAGTGACAGGGAGGACGAGTCTTGAACCGTCTGCGAATCGGGAGCCGCGGCAGCAAACTGGCTCTCTGGCAGGCCGAGCACGTTCGAGCGCGTTTGTCGAATGATTGCGGGGTTGAATCAGAAGTCGTAATCATCAAGACTTCGGGCGATAATTTTCAGTCCGCGCCAGTGGCGGAAATCGGCGGGAAGGGAATTTTCATAAAGGAAATCGAGGACGCTTTGCTCGACGGGCGCGTCGAGATCGCCGTGCACAGCATGAAAGACGTACCGACGGCTACTCCGAGCGGCCTCTGTTTTCCGGCGGTCACGAAGAGGGAAGATCCGCGCGATTGTCTGGTTTCGCGAGGCGGTGAAACGCTGGGGAAAATACGGCACGGCGCGCGCGTGGGGACAAGCAGCTTGCGGCGTCAATCGCAGCTCAGATATTTTCGACAGGACTTCCACGTGGCGGAAATGCGCGGGAACGTGGATACGCGGCTGCGGAAACTCGAAACGGGACAATTCGACGCGATCGTTGTCGCGAAGGCGGGACTCGACCGGCTCGGGTTAAGCGATAAAATCGCGGAAGTGATCGCTCCGGAAATCATTCTCTCCGCCGTGGGGCAAGGCGCACTGGCGATTGAGGCGCGTGCGAGCAATGAAACGTTGCGCGAAATGCTCGCCGCTTTTGACGATGGCGAAACTCGCGCCGCGGTTACGGCCGAGCGCGCACTGCTGGCGGAGCTCGAGGGCGGATGCCAGGTGCCGCTGGGCGCGTGGGCGCGCATCGAGAACGGCGCGTTGCGGCTGGATGCGCGCGTGCTTGCGGCTGATGGTTCGGAGTGCATCGCACGGCACGCGTCGGGTTCAGCGGCGAATGCCGCGGAGATTGGGCGAAGTCTCGCGCGCGAGTTGCTGGAGGCGGGCGCGGATCGGCTGCTGAGGCTGGCGGGAAGGAGCGTTGGTGGAATTTAACGCGATGTCGCCAGAGAATGCATTGTCAGGGAAGCGGATCGTTATCACGCGCTCTCCAGGCCAGGGAGAGGACTTGCGGACGGAGTTGGCGCGCGGCGCCGGCGCGCATGTGATTGAATTGCCGTGCGTGGAGTTTCGCGAACTGGAAGAAACGAATGAACTCGATCGAGTGATTGGCCGGCTGGGAGAGTTTGCATGGCTGTTCTTCACCAGTCAGAATGCCGCGAGATTTTTTGCCCGGCGCGCTCGTGCGCTAGGACTCGACTTTGCGCGGCTGCCTGAACCGCGCCCGCGCGTTGCGGCGATTGGCCCGGCAACCGCCGAGGCAGCAAAGGCGGAGGGATTCCCGGTGGATTTTGTTCCGCACGCCGGAACGGGCCGAAGTTTTGCGGGCAATTTTACCGACTGCGTGCGCAGCGTCGCGGGAATGGAAGTGAAGAATCCAGCGGTGGGATTTGTTCATGGCGCTGCCGGACTGAAAGTGCTGGTGCCGCGCAGCGATATAGCTCTGCGCGAGCGTGGAGCCACGGATTGGATGGAGGCATTGCGCGCCGAGGGCGCAGAGGTCGTCGCGGTTCCCGCGTATCGCACCTGCATGCCGGAGTCGCTGGCCGGGCCTCAGTTGGAACGTATCCGCCGCGAAGCAGTAGACTGTTTTATTTTTGCAAGCCCGTCGGCATTCGAAAATTTCGCAAAATCCGTGGGGCCGGACGACCTTCAGCGATTTGCTTCGGCCTCGGCGCTGGCGGCGATTGGCCCGACGACCGCATCGGCCATTCGCGCCGCTGGAGTTCGTTGCGCGATCGAATCGGCAGAGCCAAATGCAAAGTCCTTAATCGAGGCAATCGGCAAATATTTTGCAGGCTCGGCACGCCCATCCTCGCGCGAAGGAGCGAACCACGCATGAGTTTCCCGACGCACCGGCCGCGCCGTTTGCGACGCAGCGAAGCGATTCGGAATCTTGTCCGCGAGACCCGTCCGTCGACGGCAGGATTGGTTTACCCGATGTTCGTGTGCCCCGGGAAGGGCGTGCGCGTCGACGTGAGCTCGATGCCGGGTGTTGCCCAGCAATCAGTGGACAAGCTTCTCGAGGAAGTCCGCGAAGTGGCCGATCTGGGCATTCCGGCAGTGATTCTTTTTGGCTTGCCCGAACATAAGGACGCGAAGGGAAGCGAAGGCTACATTGCATCGGGCGTGGTGCAGCGCGGAGTCGAGGCAATTCGTAAAGCACGGCCTGAACTGCTTGTGATTACCGACGTTTGTCTGTGTGAATATACGGATCACGGGCATTGCGGCGTTATCAAAGATGAGCAGGTTCTAAATGATCCAACGCTGGAGTTGCTCGCGGAAATGGCGCTGTCGCATGCGCGCGCGGGGGCGCACATTGTGGCGCCGTCGGACATGATGGACGGGCGGGTCGCGGCGATTCGCAAGAAGCTCGATGCCGCGAATTTTACCGACGTTGCGATTTTGTCGTATGCGGCGAAATATTGTTCCGGGTTTTACGGGCCGTTCCGCGAGGCGGCGCAATCGGCTCCGCAATTCGGCGACCGCCGCAGCTATCAAATGGACCCCGCGAACGCGCGCGAGGCGCTGAAAGAAGTGGCGCTCGATTTGGAAGAGGGCGCGGACATGATTATGGTGAAGCCGGCGCTGCCGTATCTGGACGTCGTTCATCGCGTGCGCGAGGCGTTTGACGTGCCGGTTGCGGCGTACAACGTCAGTGGCGAATACGCGATGGTGAAGGCCGCGGCGCAAAACGGCTGGATTGACGAAAAACGCGTGGCGCTCGAAATTTTCACGTCGATTCAGCGCGCGGGCGCTTCGATTGTGCTCACTTACCATGCCAAGGACCTGGCACGCTGGCTGAAGGCTTGCTGACGCGTCGATGGCTCCTGATTCTCGAATGCAAAATAAATCCTCGCGAACAATAGAGATTTTGGAGCGCGCCTTCAAATCGCTGGTTGGCGGCGTCAACAGCCCCGTGCGCGCGTTTCAATCGGTTGGCGGTGCGCCATTGATTGCCGAGCGCGCTTCCGGCGCGCATTTGTGGGACGCGGACGGCCGCGAATACATCGATTTTATCGGCTCGTGGGGCGCGCTGATTCTGGGGCACGCGAATCCGGCGGTTGTGGCGGCGATTCAGGAGCAAGCTGCGCGCGGGACAAGTTATGGCATGACGACGGAGCTCGAAGTCGAGTTGGCCGAACGCATCAAGCGCGCGATTCCGTCCATTGAAAAAATACGCTTCGTTAGTTCTGGCACCGAAGCCACGATGAGCGCGGCGCGGCTGGCGCGCGGATTCACGAAGCGCGATTTTATTTTGAAATTCGAGGGCTGCTATCACGGGCACGCGGACAGTTTTCTCTCCGAAGCAGGCTCGGGGCTGGCAACGCTGGGGATTGCGTCGAGTCCGGGCGTGCCAGAGGCGCTTGCGGCGCTTACGCTGAACACGCCGTACAACGATCTTGGTACCGTCGAAAAACTCTTTGCCGCCCACCCGGATAAAATTGCCGCTGTGATTGTCGAGCCGGTCGCCGCGAATATGGGCGTTGTGCCGCCCGAGCCCGGATTTCTCGAAGGGCTGCGCGAAATCACGCGGCGCGCGGGTGCGCTGCTGATTTTCGACGAAGTGATCACCGGATTTCGATTGTGCTACGGCGGTGCGCAGTCGCTCTACAAAATCGAGCCGGATTTGACGACGCTTGGGAAAATTATTGGCGGCGGATTGCCCGTCGCCGCTTACGGCGGCCGCGTGGAGATCATGAATCACGTCGCGCCGCTCGGCGCGGTGTATCAGGCGGGAACGCTTTCGGGGAATCCGCTGGCGATGCGCGCGGGAATCGAAGCGTTGAAGCAACTCGAAGAGCCCGGCTTTTACGGGGCGCTGAACAAGAAAGCGGGCCGATTTGTCGAGGCGCTTCGAGGCGCAATTCGGGAAGCAGGGCTCGCAGCGCGAGTGAATTCCTGCGGTTCACTGGCCACTTTGTTTTTTTCCGAGGCGCCTGTGCGGAATTATGCGGATGCGAAGAAGTCAGACACGCGCCGCTTCGCCGCATTTTTCGGCGCCGTGCTCGAACGCGGCATTTTGGTCGCGCCATCGCAATTCGAGGCGTTGTTCATTTCCGCCGCACACACGGAAGCCGATCTCGAGGCGACACTCTCGGCGGTCTCGCGATGGTTGTATGAAAGTCGCCGTGGGTCCGCGGATTGAATTTCGTGGCCCGTCACTCTGGAGTATTCCGGCTGCAAGGAATATTCCAATTTTAATACAACTATACGAATTTCGGTAGAGCGCGTCCTGCGCCCAGCGTTTATTCGAGACTCAATACCATCAAGTAAACAGCCCACTTTGTGTATTTTGGTATTCATTAGGCGAGAATTCCATTTTTGGCATCTAGAGTGCACACGATTTAATAGCGTATGAGGGTGGGCTTTGTTTAGACGAACGGGCGGGGGCTAGGGAAGTTCATTGTTGGGTGGGTGCCGGGATCGGTATTTGCTAGACTCCTGCTGCTATGAAGAACACTAAAAATCTCTTGTGAGGTGGCGGAATGCGTTTTCATACTGCGCTTAAGCTGTTCGCGCTTGTTTTTGTGTTTGCGTTCTTGTCCGCTGGGGTTGTGCGCGCGGATAACCAGTACGCGACGATTCGCGGTCAAGTGGTCGACCAGACCAAGGCGACGATTCCTGGAGCTCAGGTAACCGCCAAAAACACGGGGACCAATGAGACCCGCACGGTGACTACGCAGGCGGACGGCAGCTTTGAGCTCTTGAGCCTGCCAATTGGCACGTATAATATTTCGGTCACGAAAGACGGGTTCCAGACCTACCAAGCTACTGGAATCGTTCTGGTGATCAACCAGATTTACGTCATTAATCCGACGTTGCAGGTGGGTTCCTCCTCGCAGACGGTTACTGTCGAGGCAGCTAAGACTCAGGTGGAAACCACCAGCATGCAGTTGGGTACGACGGTTGAGGCGGCTACGATTGTCGACATGCCTCTGAACGGTCGCAACTGGGTTCAGCTGCAGCAGATGCAACCCGGCGTTGTGGCCTCCTCGGATCGTTTTGGCTCGAATTTTGCGACGAACGGCAGCCAAAGCCAGCAGAATAGCTATCTTGTTAACGGCACGGATTCGAACGACCTTCCGTTAAACACCCCGCTAATTTTGCCCAGCCCGGACGCCATTCAGGAATTCCGCATGATCACGAACACGATCAATCCGGAGTACGGTCGCAATTCAGGCGCGATTCTTGACGCGGTGATCAAGTCCGGTACCAACCAGTTCCACGGTGACGCATTCGAGTTCTACCGCGATACGTTCCTTAACAACCGAAATCTGTTTCAGAACAGCCGGCCCGTGTTTCACCAACATCAATATGGGGGAACAATTGGGGGACCTGTCTGGAAGAACCATACATTCTTCTTCTTTTCGTACCAGGGAACAAAGAACGCGACACCGCAGGCTGGCGGATTAGTGACAGTATTCACGACGGGCCCCACGGGGCAGCTGGGCGGAGTTTTTGGTGCGGGTGATTTCGACACAGTTCTGCCGGCGACGGCAATTCAGCCAGGTCAGCCCGGTTTCGTTGATCCGCGCACCGTCTCCGCCATCCCGGAATTTGGAGACCCCTGTCCGACAAGCGGTACCGCCTGCGCAGCCGGGACGCCTTACGGCAATCTTGTAAACAAATCGGGGACTGTGCTTTTGGGCGGCGGCCTGTTCGCGTCCGGGAACATCCCGACGCAGGACTTCAATGCGCTGTCGCTGGCCCTCGTCAACAAGTTTGTGCCGGCGCCGAACTTCGGCGCGAATCAGTTCAGCTTCAACCCGACACAGACCAATAACACAAAACAGTATATTTTCCAGATTAACCAGAACCTTGGCCAGCACGACACAGTGTGGTTTCTGGGTCTGGATCAGCCGAGCAGCACGTTCCAAACGACCCCGTTCACGGGAGCAAATCTGCCCGGTTTTCCTCAAATCAACACGAGCAATGACAAACAGTTTACGGGTGCGTGGAACCACATATTTAGCGCCAATACACTCAATGAATTTCGAATCGGATATACGCGTTTGAATTTCGTTGCCGTACTGCCGCAGACACCAACTCTGCCGTCGACTCTCGGTTTTGGGATCACGCCGCAGGACCCTGCCGGTGCCGGTTTGCCAAGAATCGGCGTAACGGGTCTGTTTACGTTGGGTTTTAGCAACAATGGCCCCCAACCCCGTATCGACCAGACCAAACAAATTACAGACAATTTCTCGCACATTATTGGCCGGCACACGTTGAAGTTTGGTTTTGAGGGGCGTGATTTCTGGGTTACGAATCCGTTCTTCTTCAACAACAACGGCAATTACGGTTTCGGTGGCAGCGGCCGCTTCACCAGCACAGATCCTGGCGCGGACTTCCTGCTCGGTATCCCCGACACTTTCGGCCAGTCTAGCGGCGGTTTTATCGACGGACGGGCAAAAGAAGGTTACTTCTATGCGCAGGATGAGTTCAAATTCCGCCCTGACCTCACACTGACGTTCGGTCTCGGCTACCAAATTGACACACCGTTGACGGACATCGCCAACAATCGCCGAGCGATCAATTGTTTCGTGCCGTTTCAACAGTCGGGAGTCTTCCCGACGGCACCGCGAGGTCTGAATTTCCCCGGAGACCCGAACTGCAGTGCCGCAGGATACTCCACCAAGTACAAGGACTTTGGTCCGCGAGTGGGTTTCGCATGGGCCCCGGATCTTGGCCGGATTTCCGGTGAACAGGGCAACTTCTCGATCCGCGGCGGAGTCGGTATTTACTATAACCGCGGCGAGGAAGAGGTTACCTTGCAGAACCTGACTGCACCTCCGTTCTCCCTGTCGGATGGTGGAATCACGGACGTGAATGGAAACCCCAGTTTTCTTCAGCCCTTCACGGACGTGCGTTGCCTGAACCAGAGCAACGCGTCTATCGGGTGCAGTCCTACGGATACGAACGGCAACCCGACCCCCGCGTCGATCGCTAACAAATACCCATTCACACCACCGGCGCCGGGGAGCGTTGTGGACTTTTCGTTCTTTGAACCAATGTCGCTGAACTTGCTCGACCCGAACACGCAAGATCCGACAGCAATGAACTACAACCTGACCGTTCAACGTCAGGTACCGGGCCAGGTGATTCTGTCGGTGGGATACGTCGGGGCCGAAGCGCGCCACCTGCTTGGCGTCCACGAACTCAATCCTTTGCTGAACTCGGCGCTTTGTGCTACAACGCCGGCGTGCGCGGGCAATAGGCCGGTCCAGAACTTGGCGGTGGGTACGGACCCCAACTTCTATGCCTTTGACGCTACCGTGTTCGCCTCGCTGGCCGAACAGTCCACGATGACGAATTCGAATTACAACTCGCTGCAAATTAGCGCCAACAAGGCTTTTTCTCACGGGTTGACTTTCAATGCGGCTTTCACGTGGAGCCATTCGATGGATTTCGGCTCGAGCTTTGAAAACTCTGCCGGAGCGGTCGGGCTGAATCCGTTTAACTTCCGCCAGATGTATGGTGACTCCGCTTTCGACGCGCGGCACCGCTTAGTGATGGGTTATCAGTACGCGATCCCGAGCTGGAACAAACTGCGTGGCCTAAATTGGTTACCCAGCCGTGTTACCGACGGTTGGGAGATCAGCGGAATCACGACGTTCCAGTCTGGGTTCCCGATTACGATCTCGGATTCAGGATTTACATCTTTGCAGTGCAACGCCTTTGAATTCTACTCGTGCTGGGATCGCCCAAATGCTGTGTCGGCCCCTGTGATCGGCAACCCAAGAAATAACGTGATCGGGACTAAGAACAACTATTTCTTCAACCCGTCCGCCTTTGCGATTGCGCCTCTTGGGACAGTCGGCAGTGCTGGCCGCAACAACTTCCATGGACCGGGGATTAACAACTGGGACATGGCGCTCTTTAAGAACACACGGATTACAGAGAGAACTGCGTTCCAGATGCGGATTGAGTTCTACAACCTGTTTAACCACACTCAATACAATCTGCCCGTGGGAAACATCCGGTCCGGCAATTTTGGACGGGAACTGAGTGCGGGTAACGGTCGACTGATTCAACTGGCTGCGAAGTTCGTATTCTAACTGTCGGCGTAGAGCCGGCTTTTCGGGCGCCTCGGTCGTGTTCACCGAGGCGCCCTTTTTGTTTGGCACGCTCGGCGATGGACGCGGGCGTGGAAGTTGTGTTCCGCAAAACGGCTAAGTATTTCCACTCTTTTGGCGCAGGACCCATTCCTTGAACCCGTAACTTGCACAAAACACCAGTAGTACTATGCCTCTGGCCTGGTCATACCATTGCTCGTAGGGTCGCAGTCCGCTGAAATAGGCGTTCAGAGGAGACTAGGCCATGGTGTTAGCAACGGCAGTCCTGCTGCTCCAGTTCTCGGCGTTCCCCGGTGGTGCCTCTACGGGGTCCCAGCCCTCTCCCAAGCCACCGGCAATCGCAGGTGCGGCTACGACGGCCGCAGACACCAAGAAGGCCATTCCCGCGCCGCTGACACCCACTGCCGCGCTCAACGATAGAGCTACCGCAGTGCCGGTGACGGACTCGCACCCCTCGAATTCAAATGAAATTCTGGCTGAAGACTCTCTGTCGAATATCTACCTGCCCCCTCCTCCAGCTTTTCGTCCGACAATCCAGCCCACGGAGCGCACAGACCGCCTGTGGTTCACGTTAAGCGTTGCTGAGCACAGCGCTGCCGGATTTGACGCCTGGTCTACCCGCAAAGCCGTTTCGGAAGGCCGGGCCGAAGCTGATCCAATGATGCGCCCGTTTGCCCATTCAGCCGCGATCTACGGCGCGATACAGGTGATTCCCTTCGGGCTCGACTACATCGCGAGCCGCATGCATCGCAGCGCGGGGTGGACGCGCCGTGTATGGTGGGTGCCGCAATCCCTGGCAACGGCGACGTACCTTTTCAGCGGCTCCTACAACGTCATCCACACGCGCTGATTCAGAGGCGTTTTTCCGTTCCATCCATTGACATCCTTTATTGCTAGAATGTGTAGGTGCGACTTCTTTTGTTGGTAGCGCTGCTCAGCGCTTCGGCTAACGCTCAACGGTGGACTGTCCAGACCACCGGTCTCGACACCAATCTGCGAGGAATCAGCGTCGTGAATGCGTCAGGTTCATCGCATGGCGTGGTCGTGTGGGCATGCGGCTCGAATGGCGTGATCCTTCGCTCGGTCGATCAGGGCAAGACATGGAAGCGGTTTCACTTGCAGGGTGGCGAGGCGCTCGACTTCCGCGGCATTGTGGCGTTTGACGCGACGACCGCTTACGTGATGTCAATCGGCGCAGGCGCGCAGTCGCGCATTTACAAAACCGCGGATGGCGGTACCAGTTGGAATCTCGAATTCACGGGCAAGCGTTCTGCGTTCTTTCTCGACGATTTGGTTTGCATTTCGAAAACGAGATGCTTCGGGCTGAGTGATCCAGTCGATGGCAAATTCCTGCTGGTGAGTACCGAGGACGGTGAACACTGGAAGGAGCTCTCCAACCAGCAAATGCCCGCGGCGCTGCCGGGCGAGGGTGTGTTTGCCGCGAGCGGAACGTCATTTGCGATTTACCACAAGAAGGAACTCTATTTCGGTACCGGAGGGGGTCGCGTAGCGCGTGTTTTCCGTTCGCCGGACCTGGGCCGCAGCTGGAGGGTCGCGGAGACGCCCCTAGCCAGCGGCAACGCATCGTCGGGAATTTTCTCGATTATCCGGACCGGAAACACCGTTGTCGCCGTGGGCGGGGATTACAAGGATACAGGCGGGTCTGTTCGCACCGCCGCTTATTCCGTCGACAAGGGGCGGACTTGGCGTCTAGCCGTGCAAGGGCCTGCGGGATTCCGCTCCGCTGTGGTGGCTTTTCCTGGGCCGAGCATTGGCAACGTCACAATTGCCGCAGGGCCTACTGGTGAGAACATCAGTCACGACATGGGGATTCACTGGATCAGTACCGGCAACCTCAACCTGAATGCGCTGGCCGGCACGGAAGCGAACCATGTTTGGGGAGTGGGCCCGAAGGGCACCATCGCGCGTCTGATTCCCGTCAAAAAGTGGAAGCCTCAAGCACGACTTTTCGCTATTGCTGCTTGGGATTAGGATTGGGATTCGGATTCTGCTTAACCACGTCCGCATTCGCCAGATCCGCGGCCGCTGCATCGGAGCTTTGATAGCGCGTCAGATATGGCATCGACGCCGTAATTTCAAACGGCATTTTGGCGCGCGCGGAAAGCAACTGCACAGGCTTGCTCTTCACCATGTCGACCGCATCGTTCCACGAATTGAGCACGGTTCGCGATCCCAAGGGAAGCGCAGTAATCTGGTCCAGTTTCATGGGTTGTAGCGGCGGAGCGGCTTGAATCAACTGCGCCGCCATGAATACGTGATTGCCCAAGTTGGCGCTGATCAGCGACGGCAACTGCTTCTGTTCTGCCGCAAGTTGCTTAAAGAAAAGCCCCGCAGTGCCCAGCTGATTCTTGTATGGCGAATTCTTCAGGAGCTCCATCGCTTTGTTGGCCGCCGCTTCCTCATCAGCCTCCGTGCTTCGGAAGGACATGCGCTTGATCGTGTCAGCCGTCGAAACCATGGTCGTGTCGTTAAACGAGTAGTCGTCTCCGAGCCCCGAGCCAACTATCACTGCCCCAAGCTGATGCGCAAGTATCGCCGCCAAGCTCGGTTCGTCCGGCAGCACGTCCAGCAGACCGCGACTCAATACGATCGTGTGTCCAACCGTAAAGGCTTCCAAAGTCGACGTCAACAGTACGCGACAGCGAACCTCTGGCTCGATATCCAGATTGTTCGTCACTTCCAGGTTATTCGCCACCGTGTTCATCACTTTGTCCAACGGCCCGGCAGGCGCGAGCAATCCATTCTGTTCCAGCCTGTCGATCACATTATTTTCGCCTTCGCGTTCCCAGTCCTGCTGCGCGTCGTTTGAAGCGGCCGCCTGGTCCTGAACCGGCTTTGCGGCTTCAATCTGCAAGTCGCTGAATTCCGTCTCATGGCTTCCCAGTTTTGGGTTGTAGCCCCACAGCCGCGTCTGCGAGCGATAACTTGCGTGACCAAGCGGAAAATCCTTCTTTCCCGATTCCGCGCTATAGATATACGAAGGGATCCATTGGTTCGGCGCTACGTTTGTCCGCCAGCTATCGAAGTGCAAGCTGGAGTCAAGCGAGTTCGCGTTTGCCACGAACACGCCGTTGAAGCGCACAATCGCATAATCCTCGCTCTCCACCCAGATCCGTCCCTGGAATCTTCCCGCGCCCGATTTGGGCAATGGTGTGACGTCGAACACCAGGCACCTGACCGAGCCCAGGAATTCGTTCCGCACGTAGGCGAACTTGTAATGCTGTTTGTCGAAGTAATCTTGATCAACGAAAATCATCTGGAGGAAGCCCGCGGGCACGTACGTATCCCCCAACAACGAGCCGACATCCTTGATTGGATTCAGCTTGTGCTTCCAGCTGGAACTCGTTTTCGGCAGCATCGACTGATCCACTACGCCTTTGCTTAGCTCCGCTACTCCGAGAAAGTAGTGGTCTCTCTCTGGTACGGAACCTAGCTGCGGATCCCAGCGCATGTCCTGGATATAGGTCTCAATGATCGGATTGTAATGACGCAGGGTTGCGACTTCCTGGTGCTCTCGCGCAATGATCCGGTCGACGGCTTCGCTAACCGTCTTTGGTTGATTGGGCGTTGTTACGAGATGCTCCGCGACTTGCGGCGGCTGCGTTTGCGCTGCCAATCCCCCCGCGAATATCAGTCCAAGAGCCGCACTGAGTGCGCACCGCAGTCCGATGCCCATGACTTCTTCCTCCTCAAATCGGCACGCCAGCCGAAATTCGGCATTAGCCCGAGATCGATGGCTACCCCTGCCAAAGTAACCCTCATTGTAGTGTGAGGGCCCGAGAGAGGAGGAATAGTACAAGTGTACCGAACTGGAACTTCGTTGCCCTAAGCGATACCTCCAAACGACCCTATCGGAAGAAATGCCAAGCTTTTAACCTCAGATCGAACAAGGGGACCATCGGCATGCTTTCGCGCGGCCAATGTCCGCGAGACTCCGCGCGATGCTCTGTCCACTAACTCCAGGCGGAGGCCGAGTTCACAAGCATTCGACTTGCGCTTTATCTGCCACTAGCGATAGTTTAGCGGCGCATTCTTTCGAACGGGAGGCACGGATGGCGCGCAATGCATGGAGAAATCTAAGTGGCGGAATGCTCGCTGTAATATTGATTGCGATGATTGTGTTGTTGTGGCCGGCGCACGGCGTCGCGCAAGGACGCCGCGGCGGGCAAGATGAAATGGGGGGCGGAGCCAATGGGCTTGGTGCGCTGCACTTTCGCGCACTGGGGCCGGAGGGAAATCGCGTCGCGTCCATTCTTGGCGAGCCGGGAAATTCCAATGTGGTTTACGTCGGCGCCGCGGACGGCGGTATTTGGAAAACGTCCGACGCCGGCACGAACTGGGCGCCGATCTTCGATCATGAAGATGTGTCCGCGGTAGGAGCGCTGGCGATGGCGCCCTCGAATCACGATGAGATCTGGGCAGGCACGGGAGAGCCGTGGCTGATTCGTCCTTACTACACGATGGGCGACGGAGTTTACAAATCGACCGACGCGGGCCGGAGTTGGCAGCACATGGGCCTCGAGCAGACCGGGCATATCGCGCGGATCATTGTGGACCCGCACGACGCGAATGTTGCGTTCGTTTGCGCAATCGGCCAGGCGTTTCGCCCACAGCATGAGCGCGGAATCTTCCGTACGAGCGATGGAGGGAAAACCTGGCAACAAGTGCTCTACGTCAACGACAACACGGGTTGTTCCGAAATGGCAATGGACGCCGGCGATTCCAACACGATTTATGCTGGAATGTGGCAAGTGGAAATTCACCGATGGAATTTGGATAGTGGAGGAACGGGGAGCGGTGTCTACGTGAGCCGCGACGGCGGAAACAATTGGAGCAAAATCAGCGGCCATGGACTGCCTGCCGCGGACCATCCGATTGGGAAAGTGGCCGTTGCTGTCGCCGCGAGCAATCCGAATCGCGTTTACGCTTTGTTGCAAGACACGACGCCAGGTCTGTATCGCTCGGATGACCGCGGACGCACGTGGATGCTCGTCAATCAGTCTCACGTGACGACGGAACGCTCTTCGTACTACACGCGGTTTGCCGTTTCGCCCGACGATCAGAACCTGCTCTACTTTCCTTCGGTCGCGTTCAGCATGTCGCGCGACGGCGGCAACACCGTGTTTCAACCAGGGGGGCGTGGCCCAGGCGGTGGCGCTGGTCCTGCAGAGGCAGCAAGTGGTCCTCCACCGGCAACAGGTCTTGAATCCGCGGGCGGGGATAATCACGACGTCTGGATCGATCCCACGAATGCAAACCGCATACTGGTGGCCAACGACGCCGGAGTGAGCATCAGCAATAATCGCGGCGCGACGTATCAGCGGTTTCTGCTGCCGATTTCGCAGGTTTATCACGTATTCGCGGACAATGAGATTCCCTATAACGTGATGGGCAATATCCAGGACAAGTCATCGTTTCGCGGCCCGAGCCGGACGCTTTCTGGTGGTTTCTTCGGGAATGGAATCTCGCTGGGTTACTGGCAGGGCGCGGGCGGATGCGAGGATGGTTTTGCGGTGCCCGATCCTGTGGACTCGAACATTGTGTGGTCCGGCTGCGACAACGGCCGCATTGACCGCATAAATATGCGAAATGGCATGGCGCGAGATGTGTCTGCTTGGCCCATCACCAGCTACGGTTGGAAGCCCGCGAATATGAAATATCGCTGGGATTGGGTGACGCCAATCGCCATCTCGCCCCATGATCACAACCGCGTCTACGTCGGCGCGCAAGTTGTGTTCATGACGACTGACGGCGGCCAGTCGTGGAAAGTGATCAGTCCCGACCTCACGGCGAACAACAAGGAACACGAGCAAGACTCGGGTGGTATCTCGTCGGACGACCTCGTGACGTTTGACGGGGCCACAATCTATGCCATCGCCGAATCACCTGTGAAAGCGGGCGTCATCTGGACGGGAAGCGACGACGGCCAGGTGAACGTGACGCAGGATGGCGGCGGGCACTGGACCAACGTAACCAAGAACATTCCGGATCTTCCCGCCTGGGGAACGGTGTGGAATGTGGAGCCTTCGCACTTCGACGCAGGCACGGCGTATATCACCGTGAATCTGCAGCACGTGGGAATCTACGACGCTCGCGCATACAAGACAACCGACTACGGTGCAAGCTGGAAACTGATCACTGCGAGCGTCCCCAAGGGAATGAACAGCAGCGCGCACATCATTATCGAAGATCCCGTACGCAAGGGCATGTTGTTCCTAGGAACGGACAACGCGCTGTACGTCACGTGGGACGACGGCGATCACTGGACTCGTCTGCGGAACAATTTGCCGCCCGCGCCGGTGTACTGGTTGCAAATCCAGCGGACGTTCAACGACCTCGTCATCGGGACGCATGGACGCGGCGTGTGGATACTCGACGACATCACTCCGCTGCGCGACTGGGACAGCGCTCAGTCGAAGGATTTCCAATTATTCAAACCGCGGCCCGCGTACCGCTTCCGGCACACGGATGACGCGCGCGAGTCAGACGTGGGTGGACACGTAATGGGAGAAAATCCGCCCTATGGAGCGGACATCAACTTCTGGCTGAAGGCTCCCGAGAAGGATGTGGAACTCACTTTTACCGGCGCCAACGAGACTATCCGCACGCTCAAAGTGGAAGGACACGCGGGACTGAATCGCGTGTGGTGGGATCTACGTTACGAACCGGGCTCGCCGGTAAAGATGCAGACGACGCCCTTTGACGCGCCGTGGGCGGAGCCACACCACAATTACGCCGCGTACGGCACGCGAATTCCGCCCGCGGGTCCCGTCGTGCCGCCGGGAAATTACACGGTGCATGTGAAAGCAGGCGGGAACGAAGGGACTGCACAACTTACCGTGCTGCCTGATCCGCACTCGCCGGGGACGGAACAATCGATCCGCGCGCAAGTGCAGTTCGCCCGACAAGTGCTGGCCGAGGAGAACCAGGCTGCCGACATGATCAATCATCTGGAATGGACGCGGAGGCAGGTCGAAGATCTTGAAACCGTGCTTAACGCGGATGCGCAGAAACATGCCGCCGCGATACAGGCTGCGAAGGATTTCGAGGTCAAGGTCGTTGCGCTCGAAGGCAAGCTGATTGACGTTCACAATACCGGCCGCAGCGAGGATGCATTCCGCAATCCCGTGCAACTCTACGAGCGCATCAGTTGGATGGTGGGGCCGATGGTCGGCACGCCCGGAAGCGGAAGCGGCGGCGGTGATCTGGCGCCCACGGCGCAGCAAATCGCTGTGAACGATGAGTTCAAGCAGCAGCTCGCGGAAATTCAAGCGGAGTTTAAACGATTCGTCGAGGGCGACACGCGCGCCTTCAACGCGTCGCTGAAGCAGAATCACTTGACCGCCGCGATCGAGCCGTAGAAATAGCAGCGGCCGAATGAATTGCCCAAGCCCTGCGACGTAATCCGGGGAGTGATCCCGCTTCATTTACCGTGGCCTAGCTTTGCATTTTTTCGATACCGAACTGCTTGGCATACTCCGCGTTCAGCCGCTGCCAGCCGGCGAACTTCATTGCCTCGGGGCCGACGATGCGGCCGGTCGGAGTTCCGCTGAGAAGACGATCCAGCACATCGAAACAAATGTGCCACCCGGCAGCGCCCATGGAGATGAAGCGGTGACCGATGTTGGTCCACAGCGTCAGGCGCGTGCCCACACCAAAGGATTCGAGTTCCCACCGCATATCGAAGCCGCCCCACTTGTATTCAAGAGCCTTGGGAGCGTCGGCTCGCGTCACTGTTGTTTCGGTAACATGCAGCGCGGGCGCTCCCACTGTGGTGAGCTTCACTGTGGCTCCAACCGCACCCAGGTTCCTGTCGGCGTCGAAGGGAGCCCACTCCCGCAGATGGGCCGGGTCGGTAAGCGCCTGCCAGACTTTTTCCGGCGAGTGACGCAGTTCTCTGACGAGAATGAGCGTCCACTTGTCTTTACCGTTTTGTCCGCGGTCCTTTCGTACCTGCGCTCCGCTGGCCGGACCCGGTGCGTACTGCGCGCGATCGGTCATCATCTGCTCCTTAATGTGAGTAGCGTGCCAACTGGGTGAGCTGAATGAGGTTGCCACAGGTGTCTTTCAGCATCGCAATGGTCGAAGCGGTCACGTCGGTGGGCGGCATGGTAAACTCAGCGCCGCGGGTCTTGATCCGCTCGTAGTCGCCCTTGACGTCGTTGGTGAAGAACATGGCCGCAGGCTGGTTCTGTTGAAATATCGCCTGCTGGTACGCTTTGGCCGCCGGGTTGTTGTTCAGCGCCAGTTGCAGCTCAGTACCGTCCGGCTCCTCGGGCGAGGCCACGGTCAGCCAGCGATAGGGGCCCTGACTAAAATCGGTCTTCTTGGCAAAGCCCAGCACCTCCGTATAGAAGCGCAGGGCCTTGTCCTGATCGTTCACGTATATGCTGGTCACTTTGATCTTCATTTCATTTCTCCTTTGTTACGTTCGCGGTTTGGGCCGCGCCGTCTTCTCCTTAGTCTTCCTTTTCGTTCGTCTTGATCGCTCCATGTGGTCGAGGTGGCATTCCAGAGCGTCTACGTGAGCGGACCAGAACCGGCGGAACGGAGCCAGCCAGGCGTCCACATCCTGAAATGGTTGAGGTTTCAGCCGGTAGATACGGCGCTGTGCGTCCACCGTGGATTCCACGAAACCGGCGTCGCGCAGTACGCGCAGGTGCTTTGACACGGTCGGCTGCGGCATATGAAGTTGACGCTCGATCTCTCCCACCGACTGTTGTGACGAGACCAGCAGGCTCAATATCGCGCGTCGATTCGGCTCCGCAATGATTTCGAATGCAGATTCCATTCTCATAATATACTCTATGGAGTATATACGTGTCAAGGGATATTTCAGGCAGCGGGCGAGGCAACGGTTTCAGTCGACGTGCGCGGATGCACCGTCTGATGTTTTTTTAGCAGGTGCGACTCAGGTCGCGGCGCGCTCCCGCCGTCGTGGGAAGGAACGCAACAGTGCAGTAGCTTTTGTTGGTTGAGTCGAGGTTTGGAGTTTTCGGTGTCACGTCCGATCACTCTTGTAGAAAGAATGCTTTTGGAAAGAATGGCGGGGACGACGGGACTCGAACCCGCGACCTCTGCCGTGACAGGGCAGCGTTCTAGCCGGCTGAACTACGTCCCCGCAACCTACGTGGAGTGAATCTACAACGATTCGACACTGGTGGGCGATGTGCGATTTGAACGCACGACCTTCCCGGTGTAAGTCGGTTCAAGCGAAGTATATCACCGTCGCTCACCGCAGCTAAGAGCATATCAAATATACAGGTTCGGCAAAACAGGTGATTATCGCTGATAGCCGGTGATAGGGGCTGACTCTCTACAAAATTCACTACAGTCAAATAACCCCTTGCAAATACTTGCTAGCAGGTTTATTGTTGGCACATGAAGATTAGCGGAAAGGTCAGGCAGCAGATCCGACGTGAGCTAGCTCGTTCGGGCGGTAAGGCTCGCGCCGCAAAGTACGACAAGAAAACTCTTTCGAAGTGGGCCAAAAGAGGCGGGCGCCCCCGAACGAAACAGAAGTAAGTAAAATGGCTCGACACCCGGGGCGAACCGGATGCCGAGCCTGACTCACAAGGAGGTTAGGCTCCATGCAAGCTACGCGAAATTCTCCCCAAATCATTCCCCAAAAACAAGGCAAAAAGTCTGCGCTCAATCCCGACTTGCAGCGGAAAATCGGGAGCCTCGCGATTGCGCTACTTGATATGAGGTGCCCCCGGAGTGTGGTAGAACGTCGAATCGATGTTGTCCTGAAGGAGGCCGCGCGTGGGCGATGAAATCATTCGACCGAATCCAGCGAGCACGCTCGCACAGCGGTTGATCGAGGACTTTGTCGTGTACCACGAGCAGCGCAGCCATTCGCCCAACACCATAATTTCCTATCGGCATACGGCAATCGATTTTGTGAATTTCATCCGCGACCTTCCGATCGCGTCAGTCCGGCCGGTCGACATTCGAGAATACTTGGCTTGGCTTCTGGAGCAGGGCGCCAGCGAGAATTCGATTGCGCAAAAGCTCAGCGCCATTCGCGCGTTTTTCAATCATCTGGAATTGATCGGCGTTGTCGCTGTGTCGCCCGCGCGGCTTATCACTCGCAAAAAACCACAGCGAAAACTCCCGCACGCGCTGACGGTCGAGGAGATCGAGAAAATGCTCGCCGCCGCCGAAAATCCGCGGGACCGCGCCGTCATCGAGACATTCTACGCCAGCGGAATGCGACTGACAGAATTGACGAACCTCCGAATTGAAAACATCGACTGGAAAGCCCGGAGTGCTCGCATCATCGGCAAGGGCAATAAAGAACGTCTTGCGCCCCTGAACAAGCGCGCGGTCGAGGCGTTGCGCATCGTCGTCGCCGGCCGCACGCGCGGCTTCGTTTTTCAATCAAATCGGCGTCCATACGGCAACGGCTGCCTCTCGATGCTTCGAGTGGATTGCCACCTGTATTGGCATCTCAGTTGGAACGAGGAATCCACTACAGCAGACGGCGAAACTTTTTTCATTCCACGTTGGAAAAATCTTGGCAACGTGAGCAACCTGACACGCGAACAGGCTAATGCCCTAGCCGACGACTTCATGCGGAAAATCCGGACGATTCGGCCAAGCACTGAGCGGCCGCTCACCACGCGCGCCGTGGAAGACATTATCGCCCGCGCGGCCCGCCGTGCAGGACTCAAAACGCACCCGCACGTGCTGAGGCATTCGTTCGCTACACATCTCATGGAAGGCGGAGCCGACGTTCTCGCGGTCCGCGATCTGCTCGGCCACACGGATATCAGCACGACAAGCATTTATCTCCACGCCAGCCCGAAGCACTTGCGCGAAACCTTGGAGCGCTGCCATCCGCATTTCGGAGGCAAGCCGTGAGCGAATTCAAGATAGTCAAGGCATCGCAGGACGCTGCGCCTAAGCCTTCCGACGCAACGCTGCTGGAGCCGTGGTTCCGCAGTCGCGCTGAGACTGTGGCGACCAAGAAATTGCAGACGTATGCAGAACGCCAGAAATTCGCTGATTTTTTCGAACTGAATGGCTGCGTGCGATGCGCGACTAAAAACAAAACGCATGGTGGCCAAGGATTTTGCGTGAGTTGCCACGCTTGGTTTTCAAATCAGTTGCAGCGAGCTATGCGAGCACGGAAGGACGCATAATTTGTTTTTGCTGCTACATTTTTCGCTACAGCAATAGCGCATCCCGAAGCCAATTCCAAGAAAACAAAGGAATCATCCATCGCAGACCATCCGGTTTAAAACCCGAAGCAATAAAACTTCGCAATTAGAGGCGATCTGCGCGAATGGGGTGCTCCACTACCTTTGCGCGAGCCTCGCGCTTAATGGCGCACCGTTTCCCGCGCGAGAATGATTAATTTTGGACGTCCAACTACCGGGCACGAGTCGAGTAACCGGTTCTCGAACGCCTCCGCACTTTCGTCGGCACCGCGTGTGAATGCACGATCCCCGATTGTCGCAGTCGCAAAGTTGCTGTCACCATGGCCGAATGGAAATGCAATTATCAGGTGTGGTGCCCTCGGTGCGTTGAGCATGGCGCGCGCGGCTGCGCGGCTTTCCAAGGTTGCTGCCTCAGCTCGGCTGTTCGGTTGTTTCATGTTGTGCATCCTTCTGAAGAAACCATGCCGGCAGTTGACCGGTTTCCGCGTATTCTCGCAGCTCACCGCGACTCAACCGCAATAAATCTTCTCCGAGAATCTGCTCGGCGCCGATGTTTTCAACCTGGAGTGACTGCATCGGTTTGCCTTCAGCGCGATCCGCCAACGCGCGGAAAGATTCCGCGTCGCCTTTCAGCGCTCTCTGGCCCAGGGCGGCCACTACAAGTTCCGCGTTAGTTAGACCGCTTGCCTGGTCGACTTGCTCCAGCCACGCACGCGAGGCATCTGTCAGTCTTGACTTCCGAGGTCTGCCGCCGGGATTGCCCGAAACGCCAGGTTGGAACCGTTTCCCGATGGGCATGTGCCTCGCTGTTTTGCCGCTGCTCTCAGCCATAATTCCCTGGACGACTATTGAATCGTGAGCACCGCATTGCCAACGAGCTTTTTGAGAGGAAGCGGACGCAGCCTTTCCTCTTGCCATCTCAAATGGTCAAGTCGATTTCGCTCCGCAAACCATTCACGCCACAAGGGATCGCGTCGCGCGGAAATCTCCTGCATATCGCGAATCGCGTTTTGGCAGTTGGCCACAAGACGTTCGCGTGTCTTTTCGTGGGCGTGTTTCTCGCGTTCGAGGGCCAGCGGCCCAAGAACATTCGCATCGTGCCGCGCGAGTTCGCCCTTCGCCACTTGCATGATGTCGCGCGCGCGTTCGAGTTCCTCATCCAAGCGCTTGATTTCCAGCCCGCGTTTGTCCTGGCGCGGAACTGCGTCGCGGATCTCAGCTACCATGTCGCGCCATTTCGCAAAATTATTAAGATTCAAATCGTACTCGGCTTCCGCGGAGAAAATTCCAGCACGCGCGTCACTGATTTTCGCAACAAGCGTTTCGAGGGACGTGATTCTGTCTCGCGCGATCGCTGCCGCTTCCCGATCTTCGATGACGGCAAGGCGGTTGCGTTCTTCGGCGATTTGCAGCGCCAGTTGCTCAAGCTGGCCTTCGAACGCCAGAACCAATTGCTGGGTCATGCGCTACTCCTTCTTGGTCGATTCCTTCTCCGACATCGCCGCCGAATAATCCGGCCACCGTTTGCGGTTTTGCTCAAGTATCTCGCTGTGGGACACTTTAAGCGGGATCGTTTCTTCAACCATGCTTTCGCCGTTTTTTTCGTTGCTCATGTCTTTCGCTCCTACCAATTTGCTGAATCGCCCGGGTTAGTTGTGAAGCCCGAAAATGATATTTTTTGCGGATGACATCGTCCACGTATCGACAGGCGGAGTCACCGAGCTGTTAAGCACTCCGTTCGTCGTGGTCCCACCCGAAGTCGGGTTCCCACCGGACAAGAAAGTAATATTTCCGGCTGCGTAGGTGATTGCCGCCGTCGCTGCACTGCCAGTGAACCCGAAATAGTAAGCCCCGGGTTGAAGAATCTCGACGCCTTCGACGGTCGTGCAGTCCTGCACCCCGGTCGTATTCAAAGCCATAGCCGCGCAGTGGGCGAGCAGCGTCCCCGCCGTTATGTTTTGCCCGAGCTGCTGTGCTGCCGTGGCGTTATAAATTCCGACGTCGTAACAGTCCGCGAATGCGCCGCAGAGCGATCCAGCCGCGGTATCTGCCGTGGTGACGTTGAAAACAATATTGGTGAACCTTATGGGACCGCTGGTCACAAACGCGAAAAGTCTCGTCTGATTCGCAACGGTGGAGAAACCGGCCTCGGTTCCCGAGGCCATATTGTTTTCCCACTTCGGGATCCCGCCCAACCAAGTTTCAGAAATCTGCGCGGGCGCCGGCGTCAGCACTGCCAGCAACAGCAAAACTGGAATCAAGAGCAGAAGTTTTTTCATCGTCGTTTTCCTCTCTTTGTGGTTGCTACTGCACGGCTCCTGCCATATCGCGAACGAGATCGGCATTCACCTGCTTCTGGCTTCGCTCTACTTGGCGCGCTGTCTCGCGTGAATCTCCGGAGCCATGGACGTTGATCTCAGTTTTTTGACTCAGCGAGACCTGCCGCGTGAACAGATCCCGCTCGCTCGCGCGGCGCGCACTCAGGTCGGCGCTTGCCACATACCCCCGGGGAGTCAGCACTTTATTGAATCGAGAGAATTGACCCGCGGCGCCAGCAAAATCGCCGGCATTCAAATCGCGCAGCATGGTGGACCTGGCAAATGCACCAGAGCCGATGTTGTAAACCAGGTCGGTTAGGGCAGCCAACTGATTCGCATTCAGGTGAGTTCTTACCAGATGCAAAACTGCGTTAGACGCGGATGCTGTGTCTCTCGCTAAAAGCTGGAGCGCTTGGGATTGCGTGACACCGCCCGAGAAATCTTCGCCGGTTCGGATTTGATGGCCGTACCCTATGGACCAGTGGCCGGCATCGCGGTATGCAGTCTTAGAAAATCCTTCGAACTTCGAAATGAAGCCTGAAATCGAATTCCCGATATTTTTGAACGTCCCGCTGTATTTATAGGCGTCGTAGAGCTTGTGCCCCTCTTTGATGTCGTGCCAGAGCAGCAACGCGTCACCGAGAACAAGTCCCCCAACGGCCGTGACGGTGCCCAGCGCCGCTGCGCCGGCGCCCCCAGCAACGGTCTCGCCGCCGGTAACGGCAGCCCCTCCGACGCCCAGGAGCTTGAGCGCGCCCCTGGCAATGCCGAGGGAGCCGATGATGCTGAGCAACGTTGCCGCGATTCCGCCCAGCTCAGTGGACCATCCCTTTGTTTCGACATTCAGCTCGATCGCAAAATCGACACACTTTTGCAGAAAGTGCACGACGTCTTCGGCCGCGGGCAAAACGTCTTGCTCAAATTGCATCGCCAGAATTGCCGTCGACGCCACGAGTTTCCCCACATCCTGCATAAATTGGAACGAATCTTTCCCCAGCTTTTCGATGTTGATCCCTGAACGTGCGAGCGCTGCCTGGAATTGCGTGATGAAGTCTTTGATTTGCGGCAAGAACTTTTCGAACATTACTAACTGATTTTCGCTAATCCCGAATGACCCGGCGATTTGGGAGGCGATGGCATAACCGATGCTTCCGGGCGGACCCAATTTTTGCAGTTGTGTAACGAGGTTAATCAGATTTTGCGTACCGCTGGAAGTCTCTTTGATTCCAAGCTGCTGGAAAAACATCGCGAGCCCAGGATTCGACCGCAGAGCGGCCGACAAGTTTTCAACCGCGCCCGTAATGTTCTCGATCCCAAAAAGCCCTCCGGCAAATTTGAGCGACATCAAATCTTTGATCGAGCCACCGGTGCGCTCTGAAGTGAAATACAGCTTTTCCATCTCGGACGCAGTTTTCGTTATCGTCGCAGCGAGTGCAGCGCCGGCGGCCGCAGCCACTTTCCCGAGCTCGGCGAACTGCGTCGCCACACCCTTTATTTTTGATTGGAAGTCGAGCAGCTCCTGCCGCTGGACGCGAAAACCGATCGAGACCAAAAATTCGGATAAGACATTAGTCGCCATTCGCGCTATCTCCCGATTCCGTCTAAGAATTAGACGCCGTTGCAAAGGTCACTGGCGGTCCGCCCAAAACTTCGCATTCATTTCGTTGATCGCGCGGATCCGCTTGGCATGCGGCGCGAAATCCGCGTAAATAACTGGCCGCGTATCGCTTTGCGCAGCTCGTTTTTTATTCAAGCGGTCAACTCGCGCGGACAAATCGGCGAGCGACTTTTTTACGTCATCGATCGTCGTTCGGCGCGGCACGGCATCCATCGTTCCAAGCCCAAAGCACTTCATCACTCACCACCTTTTAGAATTCCCGGGCGGCACAACCGGCATGGTTGGGCGCCTCGCCCGCGCGGTTTCATTGCGAGCTTTCAGCGTTTGTAACCGCCCGGAAAACCACGCGCGAACTGACAGGGGAGTCGCGCGCGGCAAGATCGCAGCCCCGGAAACCTGAGGGGAAATCCGGGGCCGGAACTGTCGGCGCGAAAGGAGCCCACGCACCGACAAACTGGGTGTTGCGAGCATTTTTTTATCGCCTCGGCGCTGGCACCGCTTGATCCGAACGCACGAATTTTTTCAGGTCACTCACAAGCAGCACGCGGCGTCCCCCGAGGCGGCGGCTCGGCAGAGATTTCGCGTAAATAAAATTATAAATTTGACGCGATGACACACCGAGCAGGCCGGCCGCGTCTTTGACGCCCACTGTTAATTTCTCCAACGAGATTTTCCTCCCTACGAATCGCACCCTATGGAAAGTCTGCGCAGTTTTGCAAGGAAATTCTCACGCGCAACCAACATTTTTGCAGTGGATGGGTTGGCCTTTGTTCTTCTCGTTGAAGATTGGAAAGAATGGCTGGCTTGACGCGAAGCGTCGGTTCATCCTTTCGGTTCATAGGTTCAAAGGCTAAAGAAGGTTAGCAGCGCTTTATTCGATGCAACTGGCGTATTTTCAGCCACCTGTATTCGGAAATGTCATCCATCACCACGACATTTTGGCCGTTTTGCACGACATTTGCCACGACATCGGGCACGACATTTGCCACGACATTTTCCCGTGTAACTTCACGTGTCATTCTCAATAACAGACGTTTCCGGAAACGCAATTCGCAGCGATCGCCGCCGCATTGCTCAGTCCACGACGCGTGATTGCGCAGTTGAAACCCTTCAACGAGGCATCCACGGACCTGCCGTTTTACTCGCGGCCCGATCACTCCGAGGTCGCGGAAGTCCCTCAAAATTCTTTGGCAATGTCTTACCGAGAAATGCTGCTCGCCAATGACTACGGCCCATCTTTTGGTGTGATCGGCAATGTTTTTGAGGCCGGCAAAAACGAATCCATCGTTTCGCGCCCCTAGCATGGCGAGATATCCGTATATTTCGCGCGCGCATCCGCGAAAATGTCCGGCCGCTCCGGGGCACTTTCCGTTCTTGAGGTATTGCTGCGATCCATAGCTGCGACTGACGGTCATCTCACTGAATCCGATTCTCAATCGGATGCGCCATGCGGATAGAACTCCAGCATTCAACGGTTTGCTTGGCCGTTGCCCGCGACTGTAGCGAATGGCGTAGTAAATTCACCATCCAATGCTCAGTCGCTAATATGAATCAGCCCCAGCAGCTCAGAACGCGAGATCAAAGTTCGTGCACCGCACTTGTACCGTTTGATTTTTTTCTGGGTGAGCATCCTGCGGATGGAAATTTCGCTCAACTTAACGATGGTTCCAGCCTCTCGGCAGGTTACAAAGTCGGGCGCCGCCTTAAGAATTTTCTTCGCCATATATCCTCCTTGACGTATCAAGGCTGTATCGCGATATGTTGTCAACCGCAAATCGTGCCTTCACAACAAATATTTGCATTAGTAGCAAACTACGGGTCGAATCGGGCTTATTTGTCTCATTTGTCCCACTTGCGCGGAAACGGCCGGTGGCTCGCCGGAAGCTAAAATGGGGCTTGACCGCTCGATGGAAATATGAGACAAGCTAGTCTTATATGGCAAATCTCTCCACGGAACAAGTCGCCCAAAAGGTAGGGATCGGTCGCGCGACGCTCGAACGTTGGCTGGCAAGCGGAAAGCTGCGAGCGCCGAAAACGGTTCGCTTCGGGAAGAACGAATTCCGGGATTGGACCGCGAGCGACGTTAAGAGGATTCAGAAGTTTAAACAGGACAACTACTGCAAAGGCCGCGGCCGCAAGCCGAGGATTTTGCGAGCAAAGAAACGGAGGAAACAAAAGTGAGCGTCTACAAAAGGGGTGGAGTCTACTGGTACACGTTCGTCTTCAATGGTCGCCGAATCCAACGATCAACCAAGCAGGGAAACCGGAAGGCTGCTGTCGACATCGAGGGCGCCTATCGGACTCAGTTGGGAAAGGGGGAAGTCGGATTGGACGAAACGAAAAGGGATGTGACTATCGGCCAGTTGCTCGATGCCCTCGAAACCGATTTCAAGCTACGTGGAAAGTGGGACGCACGGAATCAATCCAACTTCAAATGCGCGCGCGCGGTTTTCCCGGCAAGCATGAACGCGGATAGTCTCAGAGAGGCGGACGTGGACGTCTACATCGCCAAGAAACAGCGCGAATGTTTGGCCCCGGCCACGATCAATCGAATGCTGCAACTCATCGGCCAAGCGTACAAGAAGGGTTTGAAGCGCAAAGACATCAAGCGCATGCCAGAGATACGGCACCTGTCGGAGAAGGGAAACGAGCGCAGGGGATTCTTCGAGGCTAAGGAATTCGCTCGGTTGCTCGAACATCTTCCCGTAGATTTGCACGACTTCTGCCGCTTCGCCTACATCACAGGCTGGCGCAAATCGGAGATCGCTTCGCTTTCGTGGTCCGATATCGAAGGCGATGTTGTGCGACTCCGCGGCGAGAATTCCAAGAACGGCGAGCCCCGTTCGGTTGTGCTGACCGGGGAGTTGGCCGAGATCATCAAACGGCGGACGCAGTTTCGCCTTTCAGCTGGCGTTTTGACGGATAGTGTTTTTCATCGCGAAGGAAACGCCATCGCTGAATTTCGGAAATCCTGGGCGTCGGCGTGTGTCGCAGCCGGCTTAGGAGCGATGACGTGCCCAAAATGTGGCGAGGCGCGGAAGCAAGGTGATCCGGCGCACTGCGCGAAGTGCAAAAAGCAGCGTATGTACACTGGCCGGATTTTTCACGACTTCCGGCGAACGGCCGTTCGGAACATGGTCCGCTCGGGCGTCCCGCAGTCCATCGCAATGTGCATCTCCGGGCACAAGACGGCCAGCATGTTCCGACGCTACGATATCGCGAGCGAGGGCGACTTGCGTGAAGCCCTGCTCCGTGTCGAGGAGTACAACAAATCACAGCAGCAGAAGGTTGTCTCAATCGCTCAATAAAGCAGGGGAAAGATTCCTTTGCGGAAAACACTCTCTACAAAAATCGCTACAGTGGAGAGGCTCTTTGTCTAAGTGGTGGGCGATGTGCGATTTGAACGCACGACCTTCCCGGTGTAAGCGGGATGCTCTAACCGCTGAGCTAACCGCCCATAACATGCTATCCGAAGCGAAAGCGAGCGTCAACCGCGCTTGCTTGACCTTGCGCAGCGCCACAAGTAAACTGAGAAAGTAATCCGGAGACACGAAGAATGTTGCTGTCGCGCGACTATGTCGGCTACATGTCCAAGGAAGTGGTCAAGCGCCTCGTGGAGCGCCAAATGATCGAAACGAAGGCCCCCGATGCTCTGGCGGAGCGCGTGCGCCAGACGATGGCTGACGAACTTACAGTGGAGGACCGGTTGAACGAAGAAGTCCGCGACATTCTCGCCCAGCATAATGACGAAATGCGCAAAGTAGGCGCGTCCTATCAGGAGATGTACAAAAAAGTGAAAGGCGAGCTCGCGCGCCAGAGGAAGCTGATCCTCCGTTGATGCGACTCAGCCGCGAAAAAACGGTTCGCCTCTCTCACCGCATCATCGATTTTCTTGTTACCGTTGACGATTTGGATTTCATCGAGGATCGCGACACGATTCGTCAGGAAATTGTGACCATCCTTCAGGAATTATTGAAGCAGGAAGAGCAAGTCGACACCGAGGTCCGCGCCAAGATCGCTTCACAGAAGAAGGAAATTCTCGAAGGAAGCGAAGAATGGGACATTCTTTACCGCCGCTATTATTCGGAATCGCTAAAACGCATGGGCGTCGCCGATCTTGCCGCCGAACATCGCCGTTAAAGAACCGCTGCTTCGTTCGTCTACCCGCGTTTTCATTCCATTCAAAAAACGGAACTCCCTCGCTGGCTCCGATTCGGAGGTTCACGAAGGCGTTCTGTCTTTGGGGAACCAGTCCGGGGGACGCAATCGCGCGCCACCCGAGTTGGAGTTTTACTGCTAACCTTTGCGCAACTGATAACGGCGGAGAGTTGCTCCTATTCCCAGAAGTCCAGTGCCAAGGAGCAGCAGGCTGGCGGGTTCGGGCGCCGGGGCTACCGGAGTTACGCTGAAATCTGAGCTGACAACGGCGTCATTCGAGAGAAGGAATTGCACCGTGGACTGGCCGATTCCGACTGTCGTGCCCAAGGCGCTCTGAACCGAAGCCGATAGCGTAGTCCAATTAACATCGAAGACCAGCGTTTCGTGTCCGCCGAAGCTGCTCATCGTGGTTGAGACTATGTTACCGGAGAGCATGTCGCCGTCCGTATCGACGATTGAGATTGAGCCAACGCCGGAACTGTTGGTGCTGAACGTGGATGTGAAAGCATCGGTACCGTCGAAATTGCTTTGCAGCCCGATACCGGATGTGGAAACCGCCGCACCTCCTCCCATGGTGATCGTGCCAGTGCACATATTTGTTGCCGGAGCGCCGCACGCAAAATCGATGGCTCCGGCATTTGCACGTGGCACGAACAAGGAAATGGCCAGCAGGCAAACACCAGCTAACAAGGTATGCATAATTGCTTTAAACATCTGAAAGTGTCTCCTCTTCGAGAGATTTTGTACAAAATCTCAGCGCTGTTTCATGCAAGCGCCGTGCCAAATCCGCGGCGATTGGAATCCGCTTCCTCGCACGAGCTAAATCCATTTCTAGCAGCGAATCACGGAGTCGAAGTCGGCACCTTTCACTCTGCAAATTTGGCGGCCGATTTTTTTCCGGTAACTCCACTCCAAGTTGTCTGCAATGGCTTGCATGGGTTGGCAGTAACTGCGCAGGCGCATATCTTTTTTGCAGAAATAGACTGCGTGGAGCTGTAAGGAATTCGACGTAGGGAAACTGTACGGTTTATACCCTAGTTGTATGCTGCAAAATCTGACGCGCGATCGGATTCACCTTGCGGGAAAAAACAAAACGACGGCTCTGAAGAAAAGAGCCGTCGTCGGAGTTAATCCTCGAGATAAAATCTAACGTTAGGGTCTGCGCTTCAGCACGGGCGCGTTGTCATCTCCTTGACCTTGCTGCCCCTGCTGTTGCTGAGACTTGGCCTGTTTCTGTTCCGCCTTGGTTTGCAGCGACGGTCTTCCACCGCCGTCGCGAGCTTCCTGAATTTTCTCGCCAGATTCCAGACGAATCAGTCGCTGTTTCACTTGGTCGAATTCCGATGTCGTGACGATGTACTCGGGCCGCGCCGGTAGAATCGTGGAAATTTCTTTTTGTGCCGCAACGACGCGATCCGGTGTTGGCGGGTGCGAATCGAAAATCTTCGGGATCGTTCCAGGTTGCTTTTTCTCTTCCGCTTCGACCTTTTCGAAGAAGGCAACGAACGCGTTTGGATCGTAGCCTGCCTTGTACATGTATTGGAGTCCAAGGTAATCGGCTTCGCGTTCCGCATCGCGGGTGAATTTCAAATACGTCATGGGAATGGCGAGGTTCAACCCTTCGTAAATTCCGTAACCGACCATCGTTCCCGGCAGAGCCATAATCAGTGGAATCGAAGCGATCTGTATAATGTTTCCCTTCGTGGCGTTGCGCGTTGCATGCCGCGCCGCGACGTGCGCGATTTCGTGCGCCATCACGCCGGCGAGCTCCGCTTCCTCATCCGCATGCAAAATCACGCCAGTGTTCACGTAGAAAAATCCGCCCGGCAAGGCGAAAGCGTTAATGTGCTCGTCGTCGATCACTTTGATCGTGAACGGCACCTGCGCGTCCGAATTCCGCACCAGGTTCTGCCCCACCTTGTTCACGTACGCGACGATGACGGGATCGTTGACCAATTTCGAAGTCTTCTCGACTTCCTGCGACAGTTGTTTGCCAAGCGCGATTTCGCGCTGAATCGAGTACATATCCCAGCCGTGGCCCACCTTGCGGTTTCCCACGGCGCTCACGTCGGACTCCGTGCCGGATTTCACTTTGTCAGGTTGCTGTTGAGCGAGCGCGGTGGGTGCGGACATGGCGATCGCCAGGAGGAAGGCTGCCAGACCTGCAGAGCTTCTCTTCATTTTCGTGCCCCCTTGGCCTATACCGGGATTATACACCCGCTCCCGGTTCTTGCCGGTGAATGATTCGATGCCCCCTGCCCCCAAAAGGCTGTTTATCGCGAATGCCGCGTCCCACGAAGATTGCCTCGTTGTGCGGCAGCCTCAAAGATCAGCCTGTAGACAGGCACGGAAACCAACTTGCCAAGTTCTATTGACCCTGCCAACCATTCCATCTAAAGTGGTTTCTTTCTAGTTTCCTAGCATGCCTATCAAGAAAATACAGGTCGGTCAGGTATGGAAAAAGGAAGACTCTGGCGACTCCTACCTGGTGACGAAGGTCTATAACGAAGCACTGGCCACATTCGCCGTTCTGCGCAAGACCGGCTCCGAAACCGATGCTCCTCTGCGGATCAGGGTCGGCCACGCTGGCGCATCGCCGACTCTTCCCGGCTTTCGGTTCGCCCAGGAGTCCGAAGAATTCTGAGCCAGACTCCTTCTTTACACGGACCTCACGGGCATTTTGATCACATCATCGATTTGCATGATTTCCCGCACTAGAAATGGCTCCGCATATTTCACGCCGATCATTCGCCCGTAATGTCGCGAGGTCAAATTCACGCGATTCTCCAGTTGGTCGAGTGGCAGGTGCACTTTTGATTTCCGTTGGCGTTTCGGCGGACTGAACTGGGACTCGTAAGCGAGAATCGCCTGACGCCGTTTTTCGAATTGCGCGGTAATGTCCACGGCAAACGTGGGCCGGACGGTTTCGTCGTACGTGGTCGAGTACAGAATCTTAAATGGCCGGAACGCTTCTCCCGGAATTCCCAACTGTTTCAGTCCCGCAAGAAAACATGCCTCGTATCCCAAACGCGCCGCGTTGTAATGGTCCGGATGACGGCCTTCCCAATAAGGCAGAATCACGGTATGCGGCTGCCACTCGCGAATTTTCGCCGCGACAGCCAACTTGTAGCGTTCATTCACTTCCAGGTGCGCATCCGGCAACCCTAAATTCGCGCGCATCTTCACGCCCATAATTCGCGCCGCTCGCGCTGCTTCGTGCAAACGAGTTTCCGGGTTTCCCCGCGTTCCCATTTCGCCGCGTGTCAGATCAAGGACGCCAGTCTTGTAGCCGTGCTGAGCCGCCTTGATTAGCGTCCCGCCGCAGGTCAGCTCCACGTCATCCGGATGCGCCGCAATCGCCAGTAAATCGAGTTTCATCACGCCTCCTGCATTCGCCGTTCGCATCTGATTCTAACGTCTGCGCTTTCCCTCCGTCAAAACCTTGCTCGTAGACACGGCGTGCGGAACTTGCGAGGATGTTACTATCGAATTGCAGTTTTAAAAGGAGTTGCCCATTGCCAGGAGCACTCGCAGGACGCGTTGCACTCGTCACGGGAGGCGCGAAACGAATCGGCCGCAGCATCGTGGAGAAACTCGCGGCCGAAGGCGCGGACGTAATCATCAACTACGAATCGTCGCAAGCGGAAGCGGAATCGCTCGCTTCGGATGTGCGCAAGCTAGGCAGCCGCGCGCTTGCCATTCCCGCCGACGTCTCGAAAAAGCAGGAAGTTCAGCGCATGTTTCAGACCATCGAACGCGAATTCTCCCGGCTCGATATTCTGATCAACAACGCCGGAATGTTCTTCGCCGCCGATTTTGCTGAATTGACCGAGGATCAATGGGACTCGATTATGGCGACCAATTTGAAAGCGCAATTTCTGTGCGCGCAAGCGGCTGCTCCGCTTCTGAAACGCAGCGGCCGCGGCCGCATCGTCAACATTTCCTCGCTCGGCGGCATGCTGCCATGGCCGAAATTCACGGCATATTGCGTGTCGAAAGCGGGAGTCATCATGCTGACACGCTGCCTGGCGCGCGCCCTTGCGCCGGAGATTCTCGTGAATAGCGTCGCGCCCGGCACAATTCAGTTTCCCGGCGAACTCCCCGACGAGGATTACATTCGCCGCGCGCCTTTGCATTGCACCGGTAAAGGCTCGGATATCGCCGGCGCGGTTTTTTATCTGGTGACTTCGGATTTTGTGACGGGCCAAATCCTGGCGGTCGACGGCGGCCGCAGCCTCACCTAAAAACTCACTCGCGCAGCAAGTCTGGCTGCGCAGCATTCAACAAGATGTACTGCCGTTCGATTCCGCTGCTCTGGCCCAGCTCCTTCGAAGTGACCGTCACGGGACGCTCCACCAGCAACTCGTCGCTCAAAATGACTCCGCGCCGAAAAGTTGTCAGCCCATCCCACTTCGCTTTTCCCGCAGAAACCTCCACAGCGTATGTCTGTTTGTCCTTCACCAGATGCAATTGCTTGATCTCGTTGACACTTTCGCCCTCGCCTTCCCCCGTTCTCTCAAGCGTGATCGTATCGTTCGTCGGATCAACCGAAATGACCTTCACTATCTCTTTCCCCGGCGGGCCAAGCTCCCACGGCACGCTGATGACTACTTCCCAGGTCTGACCTGCGTGCAGCTTGCCTTTGGGCGTTCCCCAAAACAGCGGATTGATGGACACGCCGCTGGCGTCCGTGGCGGTGGAGCAATTTCCTTTCCAGCAGATTGTGCGTCCGCCATCCTTGATCGTCGTCTCTCCCGTGCTCGCTGCCCGCCCGTCATAGAGAAAAGTTGAGTTCGTAACAATTTCATCCGGCGTGAAGCGTTCCACCTTGTAGATGCCTGTGCCACTGACCCGATACACCAGCGGGTCATAGCCGTTGACCTGAAACGCCACGGCGCGCGAAAAAACGTTCCCGATTTCTTGCGAGACCTCCATCTTCGTCTCAAGACACCGCGAAGCGTCAATGCTTCTGTCATTCGCGTTTGCACGCAGCACTGGCAAACCAACCCATACGGCCACAAGAATCAACCAAGGTTTCTTCATAAGCTCTCCTCAATTTCATCGTGCGTGAATCTTACGCTAGTTTTCGCTGACTGCTTACGCCTCGCATCGCAGTTTTGGATGCTCGAAAAGCAAAAAGGCGGCGTCAAATAAAATGACGCCGCCCGGAAACCATCCGCCCTGCTTAGTAAGCTGCGAGCTTCTCCATTCCCGCAACAATCTTTTCTGTATTGACCATCCACGCGTGCTCCAGTGGCGGCGCAAACGGTATCGCCGGGATGTCCGGACCCGTGATCCGGATAATCGGTCCGTCGAGATCGTCAAACGCCTCTTCGGCGATAATCGCGGAAATTTCTCCGCCAATGCCGAGCGTTCGTTTGTCCTCGTGGACCACCAGGCACTTGCTCGTCTTCCTCACTGATTCAAGCACGGTGTCCTTGTCGAGCGGCGACAGCGTTCGCAAATCGATCACTTCCGCGTCTACGCCGTTTTTCGTTATTTGCTCCGCCGCTTCCAGGCACAGGCCCGTCATGTAGCCGTACGTGACGATCGTCATGTCTCGCCCTTGCCGCCTGATCTCCGCTTTGCCGATGGGTACGGTGTAATCGCCGTCGGGAACGTCGCCCTTGGCCGTGCGGTAGAGCTTTTTGTGCTCGAAGTAAAGCACCGGGTTCGGGTCGCGAATCGCCGCGAGCAGCAAACCCTTTGCGTCGTACGCCGTCGAAGGCATCACAACTTTCAATCCCGGCTCGTGCACGAACCACGACGCATTTTCCTGCGAGTGGTAAAGTCCGCCGCCCGTGCCGCCGCCGCAGCAAATGCGCACCGTCAGCGAACAACCATATCCGCCGGCGCTGCGGTAGCGAATCTTCGATGCCTGCTGCACCAGCGACTCCATCGCCGGCGTGATGAAGTCCGCAAACTGAATCTCCGCAATCGGCCGCAGCCCCACCATCGATGCGCCAATCGCCGACGCGATGATGTTTCCCTCCGCGAGCGGCGTATCGAGCACGCGCTCCTCGCCGAATTTCTCGTAAAGCCCCGCCGTCGCCTTGAAGACGCCGCCCGACAGGCCGATATCTTCGCCCATCACGAACACGCGGTCGTCGCGTTCCATTTCCTGCGCCATCGCTTCCGTGATGGCTTCAATCATCGTTATGTTACGTGCCATATTTTCGCGATCCCCTTTTTATTCCTGCGCGCAGACGCCCTTATTCTTGCGCCCAGATGTGATCCGCCAGTTCCGAAGCGTCCGGATACGGACTCTGCTCGGCAAACTCGACGGCTTCGTTGATTTCCTGCGTGGTTTCTTTGGCGATTTTGTCTTTCGACTCGTCGGTGAGGAGCTTCTTGTCGCGGAGAACTTTTTCGAACAGCACCAGCGGGTCGCGCTTCTTCCACGCCTCCACTTCTTCCTTCATGCGGTACTTGGCGGGATCGATTTCCGAGTGGCCATACCACCGATACGTTTTGCATTCGAGGAATGTTGGACCCTCGCCCGCTCGCGCCCGTGCAATCGCTTTTGTCGAGGCATCGTAAACAGCCATCACGTCGTTGCCATCCAGGGAAATGCCGGGGAAACCGTAAGCCTTGGCGCGGTCCGCCAGATCTTTCAGCGCCGTCTGCAACCGCAGCGGCACGGACTCGGCCCACAAATTATTTTGACAAACGTAAATGATCGGCAGTTTATGAACGCCCGCGAAATTCAGCGCTTCGTGGAATCCGCCAAGGCTCGTTGCGCCGTCGCCAAAAAACGAAACCACCACCGTGTCGCGGCCGAGTTTCTTCAACCCGAACGCCACGCCCGTGCCCACCGCGAGCTGCCCGGCGATGCTGCTCGCCGGCGTAATCGTGTGAATCGGAGGATAGCCCATGTGAGCGGGAGTCGACTTGCCACGGTCCGGGCTCGTGGCCTTTCCGAAAAGTTGCGCAAAGCAAAGATTGAGCGGCGCGCCCTTGATGATGTTCGAAGTCCAGTCGCGGTGCGACGGTGCGATCCAGTCGTCTTCGCGCAAGCTGTATGCCGCGCCTACTTCCGCCGCTTCTTGGCCGACGCCCGAATAGAAATTGCCCGCGTATTTCCCCTGGCGGAACAGAATGCGCGCCTTTTCGTCGCACATCCGGCATTTCACCAGCATCTTGTAAAGCCCGAGCATCAGCTCGCGGCCATTTCCATTTTTTCGTCCGTTGTCGCTTTTTTCCGTTTCGAGTTCGGCCACAGCCCGGCCACTTTTCGATGCCATTTCTTCTCCCGTCAGCTATTTTTCCGTAGATGAAAAGTATCCACGTACTATAACATGATTTTTCGCGGTAAATTGCGCCACTAATAAGTCTGACGCAAAATCTTTCCCGCGCGTTTCCTCGATAAAAACCGCACAGGCCGATCATTTTGACTCATTTGGCGTACGCGCTTCCCGCGATTTTGATTCCCGCATCCTCCGAAACGCCCAGCGCAGCGGCGGCCCAATCGAGATTTTCGCGATGCTTGGCCATCCCGGCCAGCCAGCGATCGCGCAGCAAACTCGCTAATGGCATCGGCATTGGTGACGAGCCCGCGGTTTGCAAAACCAAACTGATATCCTTCAATCCGAGCGCAAGTCGAAAGCCCGCCGGTTCGTAATTATTTTCCGCGATGCGCCTGCCATACGCTTGATATGCGGGGCAGGGAAATAGAGTTTGTGTTAGCATCTCAGCTGCAAGCCTGCGGTCAATTCCATTTTTCTCCGCCAGCGTAAATGCTTCAGCCATCGCTTCGATCGCCGCGGCCAGCAGAAAATTTCCGCACAATTTCACGACGTTCGCAGCGCCTGCATCTTCGCCAAAGTCAAATGTGGCCCGGCTGACGGCTGCGAGAATTGGAACAGCGCGTTTCTTCGCATCCGCCGGACCCGAGACGCAAATCGAAAGCTGCCGTGAAGCCGCGGCTTCAGGACGCCCAAAAACAGGCGCAGCGACGTACGCGACATTGTACTTCGCATGCTCCTGCGCCAGCAGCCGTGCTGTCGCGGGTGAGATCGTGCTCATTGAAATGTGCATGCCTCCCGCGCCCAGCCGCGTAATAAACGAGTCGTCGCCCGCGGAGACTTCCTCGATCGCATGATCGTCAGCGAGCATGGTCACGACAATGCCGCCCCGCGTCGCCACTTCCGCCGCGGAAGAAACAGATTCCGCGCCTGCCGCAACTAATCCGGAAGCTTTCGAAGCCGTGCGATTAAATACCTTCAGCGGATATCCAGTGCGCAGCAGATTTTCCGCAATGGGAAACCCCATATTCCCAAGCCCGATGAATCCGATTGGCTGATTCATGGCAAAACGCCTCCGCGATCATTTTACGAAAAGCAGGTTCCTAAGCTAGCGACATGAAGCTGAATTTAACAGGCTAGCAGAAGTTCAGGCTGCGGGGATAGAGCACACACGTCTTGGAAAAATCGCGAGAGTAGGCCGAGCGAGGCTCTTCGGCGGATCGTCCGATGCGGTTATTGGGACTTTTCAACGGGCAGATCCGTGCGGGCGCTCCAATCCTGCCATGAGCCGTCGTAAAGCCGGGCGTGGTATCCGAGCATTGTCGCCGTGAACCAAATCAGCGTGGCGCGCTGGCCGATGTAGCAGTAACCAACGATCTGGTCGCCGCGCTTGACGCCCGCCTTATCAAACAGTTCGGCAATGGCCGACTTGTCTTTCAGTTGGTTATTGCCGTTCACCAACAATTCGATTGGGAGATTTCGCGCGCCGGGAACGCGACCGACGCGAGGGAAGCCCCGGTCGTTTCCGCCTTCATATGAATCCGGCGAACGCGCATCAATGATCGATACTCCCGGCTGATGCAGGTGCGCGGAGACCCAGGCAGCGTCCGCGAAAATCTCGGGATGAATGTGCGGCGTGAGCTTGCCCGGCGTTGGCGTCTTAACCTCCGACGTTACAGGATTGCCCGCGGCCCGCCATGCGGACATTCCGCCATCAAGAAGTGAAACGTGATCGCCCAAGCCGTAATAAGCGAGTGTCCAAATCACCCGAGTGGCGTATGACACAGACCCTGAAGCGAGGTAAACGACGACGCGAGAGTCGTTGGAAATACCGCGGCTCTCAAACACGGAGGTCAGCTTCTCGACAGCAGGAAGTTCGAGCGACAGGCGTCCGCTTCCCGTCCCGTGCGATGTGGAGATGTCACCCAGGCCAATCTCCTGCGCTCCGGGAATATGTTCGCTGCGGAAATCGCCCGTACCGCCCATGGGATTGCTCACGTGCAAAAGAACAAGATTGGCATCGTGCAGATGTTGCGCCAGCCAGGCCGAGTTCACCAGCAGCGGCGCACGCTCCTGAGCCATGGCCGCTGATGCCAAGGCAGTCATCGCAAACAGCGCCAGCGTTAAACGCGCGAAGATAGTTCTCATCGAATGCCCCCCTCCAAGAAAGTCAACGCGGCGGGTTTTGGACCCACCGAACAAAACCAACGCTCACAGGTCTAGCTTGTGCAAACTTCATCGGCAGCGGAGCGCTTCGATGGAATCAATCGAAGCGGTTCGCCGCGCCGCGCGTCCATGCCGCGCTTACTCCGAGCGCAAGGCAATCATTGGGTCGATGGCGGCAGCCCGGCGCGCCGGAATGTAGCCGGCGGCGAGCGCGGCGCCGATGAACACAATGGCCACCACCGCGTAGGTGAACGGATCGGTGGGCGTCACCTGGAACAGCAGGGACTTCGCCAGTCCCGTGAGGGCCAGCGCGCCCACCAAACCGATGGCCACGCCGATAATGGCGAGCACAACGCCCTGGCGTAAAATCATGTACAGAACACGCGAGGGCTGCGCGCCGAGCGCGATGCGAATGCCGATTTCCTTTACGCGCTGGCTCACGGTGAGCGCCATAATGCCTCCGATGCCCGCCGTGGCAATCAACAGCGCCAGTCCGGCGAACAGGGCGAGCAAAATGGCGGTGGTGCGCGGCGAAGCCACCGATTCGGAAAGCGCTTGATCGAGCGTGATGACTTGCGACACCGCTGTGCTGCTATCCACTTCATGTACCGCGCGAGTGAGTTGCAAGCCCATGGCCGCGGGATCGGCCGCCGTGCGAACGACCAGCGTGCCCACTCCGCCAAACTGCGCGATGGCGGCATACGCTTGAAGCGTTGGCGCGTGATCTAGGCCCAGATCGTGGACGTCGGCAACCACTCCGACGACCTGCAACCAATGGCCCCCGTTGTCAAAAGAGATGTGCTGGCCCAGTGCATTTCCGGCCGGCCAGAAGCGGCGCTGCATACTCTGATTGACAATGACGACGGCAGGAGATTTATCATTATCCGTGTCCGCGAATTCGCGCCCGTTGATCAGCGGAATTCCCAAAGTGCGGAAAAAGGCGGGAGTGATGGACACTGTATCCGCAAGCGGCGGCGCTTCGCCGGGACCAAACGGCTGCCCTTGTATCTGGAAGGTATTGGAATTCGGGCCGCCGGAAAGCAGTTCGGGCTCGAGAGGATAGCTCGAAGACACCGCGGCGGAAATAACTCCGGGCTGCGCCTCAATGCGCTCGACAAGCTTCTTCCCGACCGCCGCGTATTGGTCCGAATTTGCGTATTTTGACCAGTTGAAGTTGATCTTCATCGCGAGGACGTGCTGCGACTTGAACCCGGGGTTTACCGCGAGCATCTTGAACAGGCTGCGCAGCATCAATCCCGCACCGATCAGCAGCACGAACGAAAACGCGACCTGCGAAACGATAAGCATGCTGCGAATGCGGTTGCGGTGCTGGCCGGCACCGGCGGTTCCTTCCTTCAGTCCGGAAGTGAGATTCACGCGCGAGAAGAGCGCAGATACAGTGCCGAAAACAATGCTCGTGCCCAAAGCGGCGAGTAAGGTGAAGAGAAGCACGCTCGAGTCGATGCGGATTTCGCTGGCACGCGGAGAGAGTCGCGCGGCGAAATTCGTGAGCAGTTGCAGGCTGTCGAAGGCCAGCAGCAAACCCAGCACCCCTCCGATGAACGCGAGAATAAAGCTTTCCGTGAGGAGCTGGCGCAGCAAGCGGCTGCGTCCCGCACCGAGCGCGGTGCGCACGGCGAGTTCCCGTTCACGGCGCGCCATGCGCGAGAGAGTGAGGTTGGCAACGTTCGCGCAGGCAATCAACAGGACAAATCCCGCCGCGGCCAGTAGCACCAGAAGAGTCGGCTGCGCGTCGCGGGTCAAATCGGTCTTGAGCGACGAGGCAGCGACGCCGTAGCCGAGCTCCGCCGGATAGAATTTGGGATATTCGGCTTGCAGACGGGAGGCGATCGTCGAGAGATCGGCTTGCGCTTGCCCGAGAGTCACGCTGGGCTTCAGGCGTCCGAAGACCTCCATCATGCGCATCTCGCGATGTTTAATATGGCTGTCGGAAGAACGATAGGGACACGCCGACGTGGGCATGTACACGTCTGTTTCCAGCGGATACTGCGGAATCGGGGGAAGCACGCCTACGACGGTGTGAACCTTGTCATTCATCTCAAAGGTTTTGCCGATCACTTTGGGGTCTGCGCCGAATTTGTTGCGCCAGTATTCGTTGCTCAGGATGAGCACGGCGGGTGCGCCGATTTCGTCGTCTTTGGGAACAAAAGCGCGGCCAAGAATCGGCTTGACGCCGAACATGTCGAAGTAATTCCAGGAGACCACCGCCGTTTTCACGCGATCCGGATCGCCGTGGCCGAAGAGCGTGAAGGACATCACGTGATATTCCACCAGGCTCGAAAGCGTCTGGTTCTGCGCGCGAAAATCCATAATCTCGGGCACCGACCAGCCCATGTCGTCGATGTTGGCTTTCTTCGCCTGCTGGCGGATGAAAATCAACTGCTGCCCCTGTGTGTAGGGCAGCGGACGAAGCAGCACGGAGTGAACAACACTGAAAATGGCGGTATTCGCCCCAATGCCGAGCGCGAGCGTGAGTACAGCAATCGCGGTGAAACCCCTGTTGGCGCGCATTACACGAAACGCGTAGGCGCAATCCTGGCGGAAGATGTCCCAATGCTCGCGCGGCGCAGTGCGGAACATGCCAGAGATGGTTTCCGCCCACAGCTTGAAAAAGCCCATGATGCCTCCTCGTTCTTCGACTTCGCGGCGCTGATCGTGAAACACATCTTCCATTTCCGGACCGTAATTCGTCCGGAAGTCGAAAGGGAACGCGCGGAGCAACAATTGAAAGAATTTTTGCGAAACGGAACTGGGATTTTTTCGCATATTCATTCGTCCTCGTTAGGCGGTCTCAGGTTTCGTGAACAGGTGTTTTGCGTGCGCTTGCGCAATAGCTTCTTCCATACGCCGCGCTTCGGCTACGGCGACCTCGCGTCCAAGATCGGTCAGACGGTAATAACGCCGCCGCTCATCATCGAGGCTCAATTCGGGCCGCTTGCTGGATTCCGCGATCAGCCCCGCGCTTTCAAGCCGCGCGAGGTTGCCATAGAGCGTGCCCGCGCTAAGGCGGATCTTGCCTTCGGAGCGGCGCGAAACGTCTTTCAGGATTGCGTAACCGTGTTTATTGCCGTCGGCGAGTGCCAGCAGGATCTGGAACATCGCCGGCGTCAGCGGCAAGAACGGCTCGGTATCTTTGCTCTTGGTCAATTTCTCCATCACTTTCGTCCCGCTTTTGCGGACTGCATCGAATTGAGTATGACTATATCGCGCAACGGTATAGTGCAAACACGGGGCCAACATGGGTCAACCTCTTTGACGAAGAAACTAAACCACTTGGTTGATGCCAAGGCTGGAGACAAGGAGCCACTGTGCGCGTCAATGGGAAGCTGCTGTCCGGTGCCGGACAGTAAGACGCGGTTTCTAAGCAGGGGGCTGAGGCTGGGATAAATGAAAAAACTGCAAAGGCCGCTCTGCTACCGCTGGGCCCAGCGGAGCTGCCTTTGCAGTCGAGAAAGCAAAAAACTACTACGCGCTACGGCGAGCCAAAAGGCCAAGCCCTAGGAGCCCGGTGCCCAAAAGAACGAGCGAAGCCGGTTCAGGCGTTGGTCCGCCAATGCCGCCACCAACCAAGCTATTCGGTGTTCCTTCGAGAGAGAACCAGGTGCTTGCGCCGTTCGCCAGTCCACCCGTGAAGGTGATCGTCATGGAATCAAGGCCAGCCGCCGAGGTAACAGCGCCGAAGCTCATGTTCGGGCCTTCGTAACCGGTCGGACCTGAGCATCCGCCACCCGCACCAAACGTGCAAGCGCCGTCGCCATCGAAACCGAAGGCGTCTGCTGCGGACGATGCAGTGAGCGTGATGGAGTTGATTGTGGCACCGCTGTTGTTTGTGATTCCCACCAGCGTGTCTTCTACTCCGTCATACGGATTGCCGTTGCCCACATTCGTTGCGCTGAACGCGCTCGCAACGCCGCCACTTTGAGCCGTGACGTTAATCTGGACGCCGCAATCAGTCGCCAATCCGACCGCTGGGCAAATCCCGGCATTGGCCCGGCCTGCAAACAGCAGCGCCAAGCTACAGCCGAGGACTACGTACATCACTTTCTTGATCATAGTGTTCATGTGTGAGAACACCCCCTTATGTTCAGGGTACATAGCACGCAATGTTCCATTTCAGGAAGTGCTGTAACTTACTGAAAACATAGAATCCTAATTCGTGATTTGGTAGAAATGTGAAGAGAAGCGTACGCAATCGCCGCGATTGTGCAAAAGTATGCCGTTTTCCGACGTCACATCTTGTTAGGTTGCGCGGCTCCAGTAATCGTCGCATCGGTACTGGGACTGTCGTTACGGCCCTCGGCGTTCACTTCTGCTTTCAACTCGCCTCGCGCACGCGGCAGGCTGCCCGGATATTTTTCCTGCAAGAATTGGATTAGCTTTTCACGGATCAGGCACTTCAAATTCCAGGCGTCATCCGAATTGCGGGCGTCAATGAGTGCGCGTAGCTGAACCGTGTGCTCCGTGGAATCGGAAGCTTGGAGTTCGCAGACGTTCCCTTGCCATAGCTTCGTCGATTCGCAAATGCGGCGAAGCTCCTTACGTACTTCGTCGACGGGAAGAGTGTAATCAACGTTGAGATAGACGTAGCCGAGGAGGTTGGCGCTCGTGCGCGTCCAATTTTGAAATGGCTGCTCGATAAAATAACTGAGCGGCACGATCAGCCGCCTCAAATCCCAGAGGCGCACGACAACATAGGTTGTTCCTATCTCCTCAATCCAGCCAAATTCGCCTTGCACGATGACTACGTCTTCCAGGCGAATCGGCTGCGTCAAGGCGATCTGGATGCCGGCAATCAGGCTCGAAAGCGTTGGCTTCATCGCCATCCCAACCACCAGCCCCGCCAGGCCGGCCGACGCCAGCAGGCTGACTCCGATGTGTTTAATCGCGGGAATCGTCATTAGCATCACCGAGAGCGTGACAATTACCACCAGCACCACGATGATGCGGTGAATCATCTGAAACTGTGTTTGTATCCGCCGCGCCGTCAGATTGTCTGGGACGTCCACGCGGTACCGCGCCGTCAGAATGTCCGAAAGAATCTGGCTGAACAGGATCACCAGCCATGCGATCGAGGCGATCAACCCCAGTCCGACGATGTGTTCCAGTATCGTCGACAGTCGTTGCGGCAAAGGAGCGGTTGGCAGCGCGACCAACAGGGCGAGAAGCGGAAGAATCCACAGCGACGGCCCTTGACTGTGGCGGACGAGCGACTTGATAACTACATCGCCTTTGCGGTTCGCAAGGCGCTTAAGAATAAAAAACAGAATGAAATGTACGACCAGAGCTATGACGATTGCACTGGCCAGAATGCCGGCCGCCCAGAGATCTCGGCGCCAGTCAATCATCCCTATATGCATCTTGACTACGCTCCTTGCGCATCGGCGAAAGTATCCGGTTCACGCTGGGAATTTATGGTGGGGAGGGTGGGTCCGCGCGCTCCTTGTACGCCGCAGCTTCATCTTGCTCTCAGTTTCTTAATTTATGATGCGCGCGCGAAGGCGCAAGTGGCGAAAGGCGGCGCTGGATGTCTGGCAGGACTCATCGGTTTCACGGCGGTCAATCAGCAGAAACGTGGGCGCACAAGCGGTCTGAATTGTCGGTTCGCAACAGAAATAAATTGGGGCTCCCGCCTTGGGGGGCCGGAAGCCCCGGTGCCAAGCCGATTCGGGGGTCACGACCGTGATCTTTTCTCACGGAACAAACGCTTGGCTCAGGTAGTTCATCTAACTCGTTACATGCCGCAATGTCTGTGCAATATTGCACTCTTGCGTCGGTTCTCGACTCTTTTGATTTGGAGACAGCTTTCATTCTTTGCGCGACGTTACCAGTTTTCTCCGATGGCCCCCGAGCACCCACTTCACGTCCGTGTTAAAATGGAATGGAGTCAGTTACCAACGGGGGCGAAACGGTTTCGACGGAGACTGTCGCGGCCCGAAGGCATGCCGGGCGCCACCTGCCCGCAATCGGGTGGAACAATACAACTGCCAATACGCAGTTGGCTCTCGCAGCCTAATTAAAAACTAGGCAGCGCGTCTCCCTCCCTGTCGCCCACGCGGGGAGTACGAGGCGTCACAATGTGGGCTGGCTGGCGCGTTTCGGCCCGTAATGCGCCCGGCGAGATCATCGGGCTAGTTGGCTGCGTTTCTTGCCCGCTCTAAGCGCAGCCGGCGAACACGCGGATGGCCGCAAGGCTAGGCCGCACGGGAACGGGCTAAGCATGTAGTCTTTCGGCTACAAGGTCTCTCGGACGGGGGTTCGACTCCCCCCGCCTCCACCATTCTAAGTGTTTATGTCTCATTCAGTTAACTAGCTCGCTTTTGGCGTGTGCCAGATTTGTGCCAGACTCTGCGGGAAGCACGCTCCAGCTTCGGCGCACATCGGCCTCTAATTGCTCCTGCCGTTCACGCACCCATGCCGCATAGTATTTCTCGGTGATTCTTACACTCGAATGCCCTAGCAGAATGGACACGCGTTCGATCGGCACCCCTGCCAACAATAGCTCGACTGAGAACGTATGACGGAAGCGGTGGGCATGCCCGTCCGACACCTTCGCCAGACGGAAAAGTTTCTTCAGACTGCGCTGCCAGTCTCCAACGGCACTCTTCAGTTTTCCTTGGCCAGTCCAGAAAAAGTACTTCCCGCTGGAACTGGGCATGCTTGCAAGTGCCAGCAGGACGAAATCCGGAAGCGGGCAATACACTTCGGTCCCCGTCTTCGCAGTGCAGAGAAAGAGTTTGCCCTCTGCAATCTTCCCCCGTTCAAGGCTGACAACGTCGCCGATCCGCAAGCCCGAATAACGAAGAAGGAGGGCCAAACCTCGAAGGCGACGCGCATACTCCCGCCCAGCACGGCCATTATGAGTTCCGTAGGCGTCGCAAGCAGCCCAAATGCGGGCCACCTCCTCGCGAGTGAATGGCAAAACCTGAGGGCGGCGTGTCTTGTGACTTTGCAGCTTGGCCGCTGGATTGTCAGCAATCCAACCACTCGCTTGAGCAAACCTGAAGAAGCTACGCAGATGCTCGAGCTTCTTCTGTGCGGCAAAATTCTGATTTGGCCAGGACTCCCTGAATTTGCGCAATGTGGGGACATTGAACTCCGCTAGGAATCGCAGGCGGTTTGCTCTCGCAAAGTTTGTCATCTGAGCGAAAAGCAACTGATATTTGTAGAGCGTCGAGTCCTGACGGCCACGGGCCTTAAGGTCACGGAGAAGCTCATCCCAGGCCTGCTCGACCGTTACCAGCTTCGGGTCGGGATCTTTCGAAATGGATTTGTCTTCGTCCCACTGCTTCTCGATTCCCCATCGCTTCCTGTCGGCTTGGCTCCAAACGCCCGTGCGAAGGCTCTTTCGCACCCGAAAATTATCCAGCATTCCGTCTACCCAAATCACACAGCGACAGCAACGGCACTCCCTTCTGCTTTCTCTGCACCGACATTTTGCACGCGCGTCACATCGTCTGCTGTGCCTGCGCCAGATTCTCAGCATTTGATTCTGCCCGGCCCTTTCCCCTTAACTAACCGCGTACTGTATACCTGTTGGTCAATATTAGACAAGGAGAGTCGTGACTCTACGCGGAAAAGGACATCAGGGGGCACACGGATGGTCTGGTAGGGACGCTTGTGAGGCCCGGCGGGATTGCTTAGGATGAGAACGCCGGGTTCATTCCGGAAAATGCGAATGACCGTATCAACACTAACGCGCCAACGCGCAGCGATCTCGGCGGGCGTGTAGAATCGCTCGCCGGTGTCTGCCGCTGGTTCGGTTGATTGGCGGTACCCTTCCGGGTTCGTCTCGTCGGGTTTTGCTTCCCGTCCGCGCATTGGCGGATAGGGAGTTGGGCGTATACACCGAACTGTTTGAAAGTCAGCTTGCCAACTCGGGTGAAACTTTCGAACTGCGTGGGAGCTCCCGAAAAACGAACAAATGGAAACTAGCAACGCGGTGCACTGTTGTCAAGTCCAACGAACCACCCGGCTGCAAATTATTCATTTTACGTGACGCCAAAAACGCTAAAACCGCCCAAAACGCAGAACGGAGGTACACGGCGGGTACACCGAGCACTCCTCTGAGAAGGGGGCATCCGTCGCGATGTACCGAAAACACCTCCTGTAAATCGGCCGTCCAGAAGCGCGGGGAGTCCTCATCGACGACGAGAAAAAACGGTCATCCGCCAGGTGGGGCGTCTCAGAATTGCTTCCTTCGATTTGATTGCCAGAAGCGGCTATCAGTATAGTCACGCATAATTCGAGCCTCAATGTCTTGACGGGATAGGATACAGGAGCGGCCAAAGTTGCACCCCCCCTGTGTTTATCGCATGGGCCTTGCAAGGGAGCGCGCGCTGGTGTCACGCATCTTCTTGCCCAGAGACATGGTGCTCGATCCATTCTGCGGTTCAGGTTTGACTCCGCTACACCTCTCCCAACCTCGGAACTTATGTGTACGATTTGTCATTCCGTGCTATGTGGTAATATCCGTCAATCAATCGCAATATAACGGGTCGCCTAGATTCGCTAAGGAGCGGTTATGGTTGCTCGCATTTACATTGCCGGTCCGTACACGAAAGGCGATGTTGCGGTGAACGTTCGGACCGCGTATGAGGCTGCAAATCGACTTGCCGATCTTGGTTTTGCGCCCTTTGTGCCACACGCAACACACTTCTGGCACATACTTTTTCCTCGCCCATATGAATTCTGGCTTGAACTAGACCGGGAATTCCTACCGTGCTGTGCGGCGGTCCTTCGTTTACCCGGCGAGTCAAACGGTGCCGACAAGGAGGTTGAGTTGGCACACCAACTGAAGATCCCAGTCTTCACAAGCACTACCGAATTGGTCGAGCACTTTCGAGTCGTAGCCAACAGAAAGAAGATGAACGAGAGCATGACGACCGAAATTGGACAGTCGATTAAGGAGAGAGCCGTTGACAGCCTACAGCAAATCTATGCAGTCATAATCGCACTTGCGATTGCGCAAGCTATTGAAAGTCTCTTGAAAGATCCACTTCATGGTGATCTTTTGGCAGCCAGCCAGATCTTTGCAGGATTACCGGCGTTCGTGGCATTTGTAGTAACGGTAGTGCCTTTTTGGCATGGGATGAATCGCCATCTCGACCGGTGCTATCTGGAAAAGAAAGCTGCCGTCGTGCACCGTGCTCTGTTGTTGGATTTCGGTACGTTCTTTCTCGAAGCTATACTACTTTTTGCGGTTGGTTTGTCCCTGAGGTCGGGAGTCTGGAGTTTCTTTTTCCTGGGTTTGCTGCTTTCAGTTGATATGGTTTGGGGAGCCCTCTCCCATAGGATTCATTTTCGAGGTCATAAGTCCCACGTGCTCAAGTGGTCCAAAATAAACTTGGTGGCAATCGTAATTGCCGTCCTGGTGGTTGTTTTTCCAATTCCGCATAAAATAACTGCTCTAATGTTTGTGGCGATATTACGAACAATCGTAGATTACTCGCTGTGTTCGCCTTTTTATTTCCCACCAAGTAGGTAAACAAATTGTAGCCGCTCACCGCGCAGAATGAGACTAACTTTTGATGTTGAGCCAGCGCGGGTGGTCCGCAGAGAATGCCCCCTCAAACGTGTTTGACTTTCGTGTTTTGTTCGCCCTAGTATGAGTGGAGAGGCAACCGGCGGTGTCAGCAACGACACTCAACCTTAACAAATACCTTCGAAACTGCTATCGCGACTCAGATATACTACTGTCCGAGGGTGGTGATCGTCTCACCACTAGGGTGATATCTGGTGAAGCGAAGGCAGCCTCAAGCATCGAAAGACCGACTAACGATCACTTTGGCAGGCGGGCAGCGCAGGGCGTTAGAATCAATTGCCGCCCGGCAGCACATATCGGCAGCAACCGTCATTCGATGGGCCGTGGACGATTACATAACGAAGAAAGCAAAGAGTGATCGAAAGCGATGACATCTGTAGAAATCTGCCCAGCTCAGCCCAACGCCTTTTCTCTTCTGGCCGAGGCTGCGTTGGATCGAAGCCCGGTCGGCGGCTGGACTCATAATTTTTATCGCTACCCGGCCCGGTTCTCTCCTCGGTTTGCAGCCGCTGCAATCGAGTGTTTTTCGCGTCCATCTGATTTGGTGCTTGACCCCTATATGGGCGGGGGTACGGCTATTGTTGAGGGAATGATCGCTGGACGGCATATGGTTGGAAATGACCTGAACTCGCTTGCCGCATTCATCACTCGTGTGAAAACGACCGCCTTAATGAAGGGTGAGATTGCAGCGGTCAGACAATGGGCTGCGAAGAAGATACGGACTTTCAACTACCTTCAACCTATCGATGACTTGAGGTTCTTCGTTGATCCAATAAAGACCACAAATCTCACCCTCGTTCGAGCACGGTTCATCAAGAAGCTAGTCGCCGCCGCGTTAGCCTCGATTACGGAGTTACCTACGCAGCCGTGTCGCGATTTCACCAAATGCATAGTGCTGCGAGTAGCTCAGTGGGCACTCGATGGCCGGATACGGCACACGCCACTGGCAGACTTTCGCGAAAAGCTGCGCTTGATGACTGATGAGATGCTTCGATCGATTCAGGGTTTCGGAGAGCGTGCGCTGCGCTCCGGCGGTGGTGTTACGATCATAAATTCAGACGCGTCTCGGCTTTGTGAATCGGCGGTTTTTCAAAACGGGTCACAAAAGGCATCGCTCGTTGTTACTAGCCCGCCCTATCCCGGGGTTCACGTTCTGTATCATCGTTGGCAGGTCGATGGAAGGCGAGAAACGCCCGCACCGTATTGGATCGCCGGTTGCAACGACGGCCAGGGAGGAGCGTTCTACAATTTCGGTGACCGGCGCGAGGCCGCTGCCGACACATATTTTCGGAATTCACTGAACACGCTGAAAGCGATTCGCCGAGTGATGAAGACAGGCAGTCATATCGTGCAGATGCTGGCCTTCAATCGACCGGAAGATCAACTGCCGAGATATCTCCATAACATGCAGGAAGCCGGATTCTCGGAGTTGCCCATATGTGGAAGGCACCGTATTTGGCGCGAAGTGCCCAATCGCAAGTGGCACGCAAGTCTCGGTGGCAAGACCCACTCGTCCCGCGAAGTCGTATTAGTCCATCGCACGATTTGAGAAACCCTAGTTATTGCGAAACCTCCATGAGCTTCAATAGCGTGCGCGAGACGCGAAATATTTCGTCGCGCATCTGTTCTTCGTTCAAGGATTCGCCGCCGTCTGCCGACTTAAGCTCTTTCGTTTTTAAGTACATTTGGTAAAGATGAAAGGCAACATGCGCAGTGTATTTATTTATTCTCTGCTGGATAGTTGTCTCGGCGTTCTTTTTCGCGATGAGCATCTCACGGTAACTGGAGAGCGCGTCCACATCTTGATTGATGAATATCGTCAACGGAGATTTGTGGCTCGGCTCGTCAAACGAACCCGCATCGTTCGCGGTCCATGACTGCCCCCAACACGTCGCGTCTACCCAGTCTGGCTTCTTGACGTAACGCAGATCATATGGCGGTCTACGCTGTCCGCCTCCCGGAAGTTTCGCTGTGACCTTTCGGGCCGACAGCGGCTCGACTACATCCGCCAGAAAAGCTGTCGTTAAGGTTTTGCCCGGGCCAACTGCCTCCACGTCGAACTTCAATTGCTCTCCCGCACTTAATCCAGAGGCCGCCTGAACCAGTAATTCCAAGCGCCCTCCCACGGGTTTCGTAAGAAAGGTTCGTGGCTCAACGGACGGTGACTCGCAGGAGACCCGGAAATCCCAGGACGGTGAGCTACCCGAAACCAGTTCATCCTTTCCGTCCCAGCGCAATTTCACGTGAACGTCAGGCCCTCCTATAACTATCTTTATTGGCAGACGGCTTGTGACTTTTACAAAAGTCGGGTCTTCCTTGAGCGGCACGGGAGGTCGCTTTGGATGTTTCTTGCTGGGTGTAATTACAACACGACGCTCCAAGACGCGAGGGACTGGCAATCCCTTGAAAATTGCAGTAATTCTTAGGAGAGTTTCAATCGGATATTCATCATCGTCGAAATCTTCTGGTTCAACAAATTTCAGGCTAATTTCTTCACCCGCGATCTGTGATATGCGCGCTACCTGCAATTCCTTCACCGGAGGGTCAAACGTGACGGCCATTGTCTCCAGTGATTTCCATGTAGATTCAGGCTTCGGATACACGAGGCAACGGCGCGCCTCGTCCGGCTTGAGCCTAATTGTCACAAGGTCCGGCCTGAGCAAGAGGACCGGCTCCGATGCGGCTACTCCAACAGAAGGTTCTTCTTGAACAATAATTTCTTGTGTTTGTGTAAGTGTTCCCCCTATTCCCTCGACGCGAGTTGCATCCCCACCTTCTGTGCGACCGTGGGCAGAATGGGCAGCCGCATCGTGGTGAGACTCGATTAGCTGATCGAGGGCCGCCTTCACGGCTTCGTCTCCAGCCTGAAGGCTGGAAATTTCGTCTTCCGCCTCCTCCTCAATTCGTCGCAGATCAGGGTCGCCTTTCAGTGTCGCTATGAGGCGCGATTCGAGCGCGGAATAGACACTCCCCTCAAGGAATTGGTGCCGCGATCCCTGCATCAACATAGCGAGTGCTTCGGGCTTTAATCCATCGCAATCGACGACAACAATCATCCGATTGCGAAGGTATTTCAATTCCAGATCGCGCACGATAAATTGATTGTCCCATGCGTGTTGCCGTTGGCCGTTGATAAGGAAAACGCAGCACTGCCGTCCGCGTTTTGACTCCTCCAAGAAGCTCGAAACAGGTTTCTTATCTGTTTCAGGCAACATTTCCTCCGGCGCAGCATCTACCGGCAATTCGTCTGCCGAACCTGAACCTGGCGCCGGAGATGCCGCCATTCCCTTTTGCAAGACAATCACTCTGATTGTGATCGTTCCGTGTCCTTCAGCAAGCGCAGTATCGAGGGATTTATCAAGCTGGGCTGTTGTTGGCATTTGAGAGCGGCTCCTACGCACCAACCGGCTGTGCCGGAAATTCTTTGTCTAGGGCTGGTTTCCGTTCACCGTGAAGCGACGACAGACGATAGCCATTACCATAGACGGTAGCCTCGGTTGAAGAGACGTAAAGATCAAAAGGAAGTATTGGATTGTAAAGAACATGGTTCATGGACCGATACAGTTGCCAGGTTATAGCGGAACCGCCGCGCCCGAAATCATATCCAATATGGGCGAAACGAGTACCGTTAGAGATTTTTGCCTTGTTTGCGTCCTCGCCAGATATCCAAGGCACCCGCCCGTCCGGACTACAGGCAAGATACGCGAAATAATCATCACGTCTCCCTTTTGGGAAAATATGTTTGATCACCGTCCATCCTGCACCATCGATCTCGCCTTGGAGCAGGTCGGACACTCGTCGTGAAATTACCCACGAATAGTTGCTTAAGGCATAAGCGGACGAACCGCCCTGGCCGAATACACCGATCAGATACCACTTATCGGCCTTGTTAGTTGAGCCTAAGGATAAAAGGGTGCGGTGAATTAGCGCGGGTGGCTGTCCGATCCCATCGTCCTCGATGGACACTGCGAATTCACGCGAGGATTTATCGAAGACTACGCGCACCCGGAGTTGCCGCGCCAGGTCCCTTGCTCTCGCACGTATCTGTTTTGTCGTTTCCTTCGATGGGCCAAACTCGTCGAGTTTTGGCAGTTTGTCGAGTGGCGGCAGACCGAAATACCGACTGACTGCATCTCGCGGCGTGGACGGAGCGGGGGAAGAAGAATCCTTCGCAAGCTCGCGCTGTCGCGCCATCTCGATGATCGCTTCCATCCCGTTTATAACCCGCTCAGCAATGGGATTCACAGGCTGGTTGACCTGTTTGATGCGGCCCGCATTGCCGCGCTCTCCCCCTACGGGAATCCAATGAAACTTTCCCCTCTGCCACCCCTTTTCAGGCATCTGTTCATCAAAGATGTAATCGTCCTCAGATGTGATTGGGAATTGAGATAGGAGAGCCTCAACGTCAGCACTCGTTGTGGCTTTTCGCGCGATATTTATGAAATCCGGCGGATTGACGTGATCGGAAAGTTTTGTTTGGTCCATTTCTCCCTCATCGTCTCGGAAGATTTTTCCACGCAGCTTCTACTGCATCGCTAAAATTTGGGCCTTGAGAGATCGAGTAGCCCTGACGTCCGTGCTGTTCGAGAAGCCCGGCATCTTTGAGCAAGGATATGCAAACATATGCCTGGTAACTCGGTATTTCGGTTCCGTCTGTCGGATCGTGGAGGGGCAGGAACTCGTCAGTTGAAAAGACGCGACCGTCCGTACCCTTTTCGGCGACAGCAATCGCTAGAGACTTCAGTCTTCCGTACGACGTTTTGTGTCGATACTCTTTCTTCTCCCGTTTTGACCACGCTAGGCGGATGAGTTCATCACCATGGCGGAAAAAACGAGGGTACGACCTGCGATTGTCAGGCACTGATAGTCTTCGGGCCGTCTTCACTTTAGGATCATTATTTGCGGACCGCGGGCGTTCCACGCGCTCGTTGTCCGAAGAGCCATTCATCATGTCTCTGATTGAACTCGCCCACGCTGCAACTCGCACGACGCTGGCATAGTCTCCCGACGATGCAGCTTCAGAAACAATTCCTCTGAGTTTTGCTTCGGTTTGCCGCAGCAAATCGGTGGCTCGGTTCCTGATATCCATAGGCCGTCGAGTATAACGAAAATGAAAACAAAGTCAACACAGTTTCATTATATTGTAAAACATGGAGTGCGGGATCGAGTCGCCAACGCTTGTCGGCGCATCATTGCCGCGTGCACGGACCATCGCAATTCTTGATAGGATTTTGCATTACTTGATTCGCCGAAGATACCGCTCGCAAGACTCCCGATAGGCGGGCACGGCACGTGCAGAAAGTCTTGCTTTCTTTATTCTATGATCCGCTCTAGCCGGACTCGTTTCTGAAATGCGGAGAAAGAAATAAGCGAGCGATGCGCTTCGGCTGCGTCCGTGGTGACACATAACCAAGAGCTTCGCTTGCGGATGCTTCATGGCTTTGCGATAGAAGTTTAGAGCGCGACCGTAGAACCAGCTTGGGCGGGGCTTTTCGTCATCGTGGAAGCGCAGCCAGATGTGCGGGAATTGGCGAACTCTTGCATTGGTGCTCCACCGCAGATTGATGATGTGGGTGATTCCAAGGGAGCGAAGTTTTTCGATGTGGCCCTGAGTTTTTACCGCGCTGCCAAACGCCAGCCGCTTAGTAACCCAAAACACCTTCATGCGCTGCGCGCCTTTTGCGCCAGCCCAAACCGGCCTAGCTGTTTAATAAACTGTTGTTTTACAAACATGTTTTGCGCCCGTTTTGCCCCAGCAAACTTAAGCACTTGCGGCTTTGCGGCGGGCAGGGTTTTCTAAACGCGCTTTGCTGGACGCGTACAGCGCCGTGGCGGGGGCCACGCCCAGCGCTGCCCCTACCGCCCGCCACGACGCGCCTTGCGCCCGCAAACGCTTAATTGCTGCCTGGTCTACCCCGCTGCGCGGCCTGCCTAGCCGCTTGCCTTTGGCCCGCGCATTGCGCAACCCGGCGCGCACGCGCTCGACAATTAGGCTGCGCTCAAGTTCTGCAACCGCACCCAAAACCGTAAACACCAACTTGCCCGCTGGCGTCGATGTATCGACTTGTTCCGATAACGAAACAAAATCGATTCCCAGTGAAGAGAACGTTTCTAGCGCTCGCAGCAAGTGCGAAACAGAACGGGCAAAACGGTCGAACCGCCAAACTACCACGGCATCAAACTTCCGGCGGTGCGCGTCGGTCAGCAGGCGGTCAAGTTCCGGCCGCTTTTCCTTGGTTCCTGAAATTCCGGCATCCACATACTCATCCGTGAGAGTCCATCCGCGTCGCTCGCAGTACTCACGCAATTCCCGCAACTGCATTTCCGGGTCCTGGCCGTTATTTGTGCTCACTCGGGCATAAATGGCCGTTTGCATTTTGTTTCTTACCCCCGCTTCACCCTCAGAAAGCTGTTGCCGGGCCGGTAGTCACTGTGGAACTTCCGGAAGCCGCGATCCACCGTAGGCCCTAAAATCTTCGACACGCAACCGCAGGGGTCGCACGACTCGCCATTCAACATCTGCTTTGCAGCTATGAAACGACCGCGCAGCACGAGGCGGAGCAACCGCTCCGTTTCTCGGGCGTCGATTCTGAGAAGCTGAGCATCCTCTCGAAGTCCGTCTCTGTCTTCCAGCCACTGGCTTGGCACTGCGCCACTGAGGCCCTTGCGCCGCTTACGGATTTCCTTTGTCACAGCCTCGGCCATATGTTGGAGAATCTCTGCTTGCCGCTGACAGCGCTCAACCACTGCTACAGTGCGGCGTAATGTCTGCGCTGTCATTCCTGCTTCTTTCGCCTGTGCCGATATGGTCTGCTTTGTCATTTGTTTTTCGTTTTCCCTTTCTTGCGTCCTCGGCCCCGGCAGTAAATTTTCTCCTTCGCTTGCCGCAGCCGTTCCATATCCTCGCGGTTCCAAAGCCGCGTTGCCCGCCCGTTTACAATCCTGAGTGCCGGTGGCCGTATGTCTTCATTGGCTATCCAGCGTTGCAACGTCATCAGCGAAATACCCGCCGCCTTAGCCGCAAACCGGGTTGAGACGGGCAATTGCATATACGTTAGATATATAACATATTTAAAGCGATTTGTAAAACACTTTTTGCCTAAGCCGGGGGCTAGGGCCTAAAACGGGGCAAGTAGGGCTAGCAGGCCAATTTGCGTTCCGCCAGGCGTCCCTGAGGACGTTTGGCAGGGGCTACACGAGCAATTTTAAGGGACAAAAGGGGCCCTACGTGCTTTTGCGGGTACCAGTACTAGGTGGCGGGCTAAAGGGCACCACTGCAGATGTCGAAACGCTTCCAATTATAAAAGCCCCAAAAGAACGCCGGGGGGCCTCATTCGCGACCTAGCAAAACGGTCATCCTGTGCAGGGTAGCATCCAGTTAAATCCACGGCTCTTGGCGTTTGACCACCTTGCGGTAATACATATAATTCCCGCGAGCACCGAAGATGAACCAATAGATGACGGCAACCACACCGCCAGTCAAGCAAGCGCCGACGATGGATACCAAGCCCGATTTCCATAGTCCCTTGCTGATCGCCCAGAAACCGCCAAAAAAGAAAGCTTCCCAATTCCACTTCCCGGTATACCGCTCGCCGGATTGCTGAATCTTGCGAAACTCTTCCTGATAGTAGAGGGGCAGTTGTTTGACTGTACCGCTGAATGCGCCGCTCGCTCCAGAAGGCATATCAACAAATTCGCCGCAGTGTTTACACTTCTTCGCGCCTGCCAGAATTTCTTCAGCACAGAACGGGCATTTGCGAACCGTCGGTGGATTGAGAGTTTGCGTTGCCATTTCGTCTTCCTCCTGTCGAATGTCACTTTCACCCTTCCAGAGTTTTCGATCTGCTCTCATCCCACCCGCGAACCCTGACCTGTTGTATTCGTCTACAACGCTTCTGCCGATTCAGCTTGTTGGCCCGTTTGTCCTTCCGGTAAATTTCCCGCAGCAGTCCCTCCAACTCGGCGATCTCGGCCTCGCTGATGTTGGGCCACACCTCAAACGCCGAGAAATGTGTCCATAGATCTCGCTTCCGCTTGCTGTTGGCGTGCCGCCTGAGCCTTGCTCGGATGCCCGCCCTGCCGTCGGCCATTCCGACATACACGACGTCGTATTTCTTCAGCCGAGGGCGACGTCGGTGCAGCGTGTAAATTCCTCGCATACCTTCGGGGACGGAACCAATCTTGTTCTTTGGCATCCATTGCACGCAGCTTCGCACTAGGCGCAAGCTGTTCCCCGTGCCGGTTTGTTGCTTCATAGGTTTTGCGGCCCTTTAGGCATGATACTCATCGTCCGTGGACATATAAACAGCGAGGCTCAAACATGACGCGCAAAGGTAAATGGAAGATATTCGAATCCGATTCGGCAAAGCTCTACGCCAGCGGCGGCAACGACTCCGAGTGTCGCAGGAGGAATTTGCCGATATGTGCGGCCTTGACCGGACATACATCGGCGGGATCGAACGCGGCGAGCGTAACGTCGCGTTGGTCAACGTCGAGAAGATTGCGAAGGCGCTCAAAATCTCGTTGTCAGAATTATTCCGCTCGGTTTAATTGGCAGCCTGCAACAGTCAGCACAATAGGACGAGCAGTATAGGTGGACGCAGCCGGAGCCCTCAACTCGTTAGCGGGATAGCGGATACGGACGCGAAAAAGGGACCACCCTCCGGCCACAGATTCACAAGCCGTGCTCTATTTATTCTGGGACCGACATATCTTGCCGTCAAGGAAGCGGGGGGTAGGCTTATACCACGGGGAAAACCGCTACACTTGCTGTTGGTTGCAACAGCGGTCACACGACATATCGCGACAAAATAACAATGTCGTTTAATGCCGCTTGCCTTGGGTCATGCTTACGGACGTACTTAGATGTGGGGAGGTACGCCGCAAGTCATGCTCTCCGGCTCCGCGTTTAACTTCGAGTTGTTGGAACGCTACAAAACGTGGCTCTCAGGGATGAAGTACCACCCTAGGACGCAGTTGCAGTATGTTAGCAACGCAAAGCGCTTCTGCGCTGCTTTGAAAGACCGAGAGTTGACTGAGGTCACTCAATTCGACATTCAAGATTTCCTTATTCTTAAATCCAGCGCAGGAGCCGCCCTTAGAACAGTACACTCCGTTTTTCACTCGTTACGAAGCTTTTTTGATTTTCTTAACTTAGGCGGTTTACTCAGATATGCGCCACCGCGACTTGTGCATTTGAGGCAGCCTCCCGAAGGGATTCCTCGCGTGTTAAGCCGTAGCCAGGTTTCGCGCCTAATACGTGCTGCCACCAATTCAAGGGACAGAGCACTGATTGAATTGATGTACGCAACAGGATGCAGAGCTTTTGAGTTGGCCGCATTGAGGATTGCGGATATCAATCTCGAATCTCGCACTGCCAGTGTAATTGGAAAGACGCGTGTGCCACGCGTAGTAAAATTCGATTCTAGAACCGCGCGAACACTAGAGACCTATGGTAGACGGCCGCAACCGAGGGTATGTTTTCCAAACACGGAGGAGAAAACCGGAAGGATCACTTTACCTTTGGAAACCGAAGCTCCGGTGGAAGGGAAGTTGGTTCGGTAGAGTGAGGGTGTACGACGAGTCCCACCCATATCCGGGACACCAGGTGGTAATCTACCTCGGACGCAGTTCACGAATGAATAGACATGAGGCCCTAGTTAAATTCAAGCAGCGCAAGCGGAAATTGAACCTGCATTGCCTAGACAGACCCAGTCCTTTGGACACGAAAACTATTAGAAACGTTGTCCGAACGATGGGATTGAGCGCGGACCTCGGAAGGGTCAACCCTCATGTGCTTCGCCACTCTTTTGCAACTCATATGCTGGACGGCGGCGCTGACATTCGAGTGATTCAGGAATTGTTGGGACACCGCAGTATACGAACCACCCAAATCTATACCCACGTCAGTAGAGCGAAGCTGTTAGCGGTTTTTGACCACTGTCATCCGAGAGGAAACAAGAGCGTATGCTAGCGGGCTCGCGCCAGCCACAACGGAAGATCACAAGAAGAACCTCCACTAAGTCTCGTTCTCGCGCCGAAGGAGATCCCCGCGAGCTTGCGATGCTACAGCCTTGGTTTCTATCATCCGAAATAGCCTACGCTGTCAAGCGATTGATTCCGCGCGCATATATGTCGAGGATGCTTTGGATGTTCGAGGACTACGGTTGCATCCTTTGTGGTAGGAAATCGGTTACGTATGGTGGAAATGGCTTCTGCCGTATTTGCCATTGGGGGTTGCTGAAACGCATGACAGCAAGTATGAAGAAGAGGTTTGGCTCACCTGAAAAGTTCCTGCGCCCCAAACCGAAGGTCCACGTCATTGACAGTGGCGCATTGGCGCGCAAGTTGCTGGCCGAACTTGTATCGGCTCGCTCGTCTGAGGCGTCGCATCAGAAAGGTCACGACAAAGAATCGCTCGCCAGCTCTATTCCTTGGATGTTTCAGAGAACTCCACCCGGTCGATTTCCACATCAGGGTGCGCTTTCTTCGATAGCCTTGTCGCAAATAAGGGTATTCGAGGAGTGATCGAGTGTGAGCTATCTTGCTTAGTTGTTGGGGCGGCGTCGCTCTCACTAGCTGCCATCGACGGCCCGGGGCGAACGCCACAATGCTTTGCCTCCTCCCGTCCCGGTAGTTTTCCTGTCTGATGCTCGCCCGGCTCCTGTTGTTTATTATTTTTACAGATACGTACCTAGTGCGTTATATAGAAGCCCTGATTCTAGCCGATCCTGCCCACTCTGAGAGGTATGCCAGGATGGAGACCCCACAATCGGCTTGGATCGTCCTTGGGGGCTTCCCGTCCCAAGCGGGAGCCCCTTTTTCCCGGATGTCCCTGGGACATTCGCTGCCGGAGGAGTCCTCAGTTTCTGGGAACGATCTCTACGATCCGCTATCTGTTCGGGCTCGGGACCGGAGACCATGTGGCCCAAGGATGGTTCGGCCCGAGACTAACGCGGCGAGTAATAGTGCGAAGTAACGCCACCCATATCGTCATTTCGCGGTACCAAAATTGCCTTTCCTTGAATTGGGTTCCCCATTTGAGGCGGGAAGTTCGGGGAGCCCCGGTCCCTTCCACACCGAGCATACAAATAAATCGGAAGGAAACCCCCGAAAGTTCGATTCGGGAGGTAGCAAAAGTGCCACATAGTTCATTTCCGAATCGCGGCGAGCACCGAAGCTCGAAGTGCCATCTTGCGAGCCAAATACAAGAGTAGTTCGCGTTGGTTGTCGTCCAAGCGACTCAAGCACCGGCGGAACAGCCGCAACATGCGAGCCTCTTTGCCAGAGCTGCCCCACACCAATTTATTCTTAGGTTTTAGAAAGGCGGGAGGTGATGGTTTCTCATTGCCCTCGTAAAACAATTGATAGAGTGGAATATCAAACGCCCGTGCGATTTTTTCTAGAGTCTCAATACCTGGCACCGTGTGGCCGTTTTCAACGCGAGAAATGTAGCACCGAAGCAGGCCCGTTCGCGCTTCAATGTCCCCTTGGGAAAGCTTTTTCTGCTTCCGCATTTCCCGGACATGATCCCCAACGTCCATTCTTCTCCAAGGTCGCTGATATACAACTAGTAATTATAACGATATCTGTCCCCGCGCAAGTTCATCGAGTTGTCTATGAGGCCCCCCCCCCCCCGGCACG
>DAHUXN010000032.1 GCA_027307115.1 Acidobacteriota bacterium | reverse complement strand
CCTCGATGTCGGCTCATCGCATCCTGGGGCTGTAGAAGGTCCCAAGGGTTAGGCTGTTCGCCTATTAAAGCGGTACGTGAGCTGGGTTCAGAACGTCGCGAGACAGTTCGGTCCCTATCTGGTGTGGGCGCAGGAAACTTGAGAGGAGCTGTCCCTAGTACGAGAGGACCGGGATGGACGAACCTCTTGTGATCGAGCTGTCACGCCAGTGGCATCGCTCGGTAGCGAAGTTCGGAAGAGATAATCGCTGAAAGCATCTAAGCGAGAAGCTCGCCTCAAGATAAGGTTTCCCAACCCCGATGCGTCGGGGTAAGAAGGCCGGTCGTAGACTACGACCTTGATAGGCGGGAGGTGGAAGCGCAGCAATGCGTGTAGCTTACCCGTACTAATCGGCCGTTCGGCTTGACCATAAAACTTTCCCAACACGTGCCGATCCGACCAGGATTGGCATCCCGAGCCGCAGTTTGGCGAAGGGTCCGCAATGAAATGCGGAGCGTTTGGAAAGCGACCTCTTCACTTTCACTACTCAGATGAGTTTGTGGATTTCGCCCGCTTCCTTCAGTTTCAAAGTTCGCTGCTGCGGTCTGGCGCGAACTTTACAATTTTCGGCTGCGCTTTTGGTTCTTGGCTTTTGAATCTGTTTTCTCTAGCCTCCAACCTTGAGCTTTCAGCCTGCGATTTTCTGGTGGTCTAACCGCGGGGGTCACACCCGTTCCCATCCCGAACACGGCAGTTAAGCTCCGCAGGGCCGATGATACTGCACGGGTAACTGTGCGGGAACGTAGGTCGCCGCCAGGATTTACTCCTAGCAAAAGGGCTCCGAGAAATCGGAGCCCTTTTTTTATTGCGGGCGTAGTAAGCTCATTTGAAAATGACCCGAGAACGTGAAATCGGAATCTGTGAGCACTGCGGGAAAGAGTTTGGCTACTATCTGATTCACAACGGCTTCAATGATTCAGCATACGCCTACTGCGATAGCTGCAGTTACAGTGCTCTCTTAGACTACTTGTCGACGACTGCCCAGCGTGTTCACCTCCAACCTTGCGAGAGAATTTCTGAGGACGTTGAGCGATTTTTGAAGCCTTGCGTTTGTGGTGGCTCGTTTCGCGCCGACGCAACACCTCGGTGTCCGCACTGCCGTGGTCTCATCTCACCCATCCTCGCGGCGACGTACATTGAAAGGAATGCTGCCGGTACGGCGGGGGGCTGGCGATGGCAGAGAAACTGGGATGACGACTACTCGATTGTCATCGAAAATCTTTATGTAAGCAACTGGTGGAAAGACGAACAAAGCAACTAACGTGTCGATTCCGACGCAGCATCGTTTCGTCGCGACACTCTACAAATTCCTTCGCTGGATCCCGAATGCAAAACGCCCCGAAATACGCGCCAAACGCATCGCTCGAGCGCCCCGCTAGGCCGTGCTTGCTCCCACGATGACAGCGGCCATGGCGAGGCCGGCGAAAAACCATTCGATCACGACAATGATGATGTACGCGCAGGTGTAACTCGTCGGGAAGTTGTACCAGTTCCAATATTCAAGTCCAAGAAAGAGTGCCGCGAAAAGCGCAGCGAGCGTGACAGCGAAAACTCGTTTCCAATACGATCTGACGCCTCCCGCCCCCATCGCCAGAATGCACGCAAGGAAAAACGCACTGACGACATCAATCACGAATTCACCGCCGAGCAACTTCCCGTAATTCAGCCCGACACCGCTGCCCGTGCTGTACACGAGAATCCCTGATGGACCTTGCTGATACTTCGCCATGTACGCAGCGGTGTCAGACTGCACTTGCTCTTTCGTCCGCCCGGGCGTCATGTTCGGCGCCGGAAAGACGTAGAATCCGGACGCCGGAATCGCCGAGCGCATCGCCGAAAGCACAGTGTCTTCCTGCGACAAGGCTTTTACGCCAACCTCTCCCAATCCCAACACCGTGTGCAAAAGCGCGCCCACGATAAACACGACAATGCCGCCCACCAATGCCCCGAGGAGAACTCGCTTCGCCATGGCTGGAACCTCCGATTGGCGCGGGACTATAGCTTCGAAACCAAATCAACGCAAGCTGCACGAGAACTAGCAGCCGTGGGCATTCATCAAACCCCTGTCATTGGATAATTGAGCAGACTATTTAATTTTAGTGAAGGCCATTAATGCGATGTCCTCCGATTACTTTCTGGTCTGTGCGGTGACACGCGTGTAAGTCGTTGCTAGTGTCGAAGTCGCGCCGCCCGGCCCTTCGCCGAGCAGGCGCACCACAAAATGATCCGCGTCCTGCTGTTCGACAATTACGCGAAGTGTCTGCCTCGAGCCATCGGGGCCGATGAATGCGCCTGTGTAACGAACGGTCTTGCCGTTGTCGTCGCGCGATCAGTGTCTCTCCGGCAACCCTACCTGCCGGACCAACGCAGCAAATCGCGGATCGGAGCGCAGGGGATCGAAACGCGGCTCCGAATTCAACCAAATCATGCAGATGGAGCGCGCCTCATAAGACTTTTGCAGCCACTTGAACGCGTCCTCCTTCTTTCCCAGTGCGGTGTAACCGGTTGCGATTTCATAAGGACAAACGTATCGCTGCTTCAGCTGAACCTGGAGGCTCTTTTCCAAAAACGTGGCGCGTGTCATTTCCCCAGCAAGCGCCAATATGCTGACGGTCGTCGCCACATCAATGGGAGCGGCTTCCGGAAACTTGACGGGTTCAATTTCCTGTGTGGCCTCCCTGAATTGCCCTTTCTGTACCTCGGCGAGCGCAACGTACGTGCGACAGGTGTAGCAGCGGGGATCGAGCTGCAGGGCTTTCTGTCCCTGATCGATCGCGCGGTCGTATTGCCGTCCCATGTAGAAATAGAAACTGCTGTCGGCCAAAATCGTCAGCGAAAAGGGATCCAGTTCCCGCGCAAGCTGATTCTCGGCAAATGCCTCATCTCGACCTCTGAGCGAGGCGAGAAAATATGCATAGTGATCGTGCGCCAGCGCGTTGTACGGGTTCAGTTCCAGCGCACGCTTCAAATGTTGTTCCGCTAATGGCCAGTTCCACTCATAGGCAAATTCCACCCATCCGAGTGCGTCGTGGGCTTCGGAAAGAGTCTCGTCGAGCTGCAGCGCACGTGTGGCCGCCTCTCTTGCCCTGGGCATGACCTCCTTGGGCGCGCGATAAAAGTCAGCCAGAGCTGCGTACGCCACCGCTAGACCTGAGTACGCCAGCCCCGATTGCGGATCCTTCGCGATCGCCAGCTGGAAATTGGAAATGCTGCTCTCCAGGTCCGCTTCTGAGGTCGCTTTATTCAGATCATGACGTCCCCGCAGATAGGCTTCGTAGGATTCCGGGTTCACCGGGCGAGCGGACGGAGCGGGTCGCAAACTCCCCCGCACCTCGCCCACTATGTCACGAGCGATTTCGCCCTGTAGAGCCAGCACGTTGCGCAGATCGCGTTCGTAGCTGTGCGCCCAAATGTGGCGATCCTCTTGGGCCTGAATGAGCTGAGCCGTGATTCGCACGCGGTCTCCCGAGCGAACAACCGAGCCTTCCAACACCGCGTCTACGTTTAGCTCACGTGCGATCTGCGGCAGAGTCTTCTTCGTGCCCTTGTAAGACATGGCCGAGGTGCGCGATATCACGCGCAGGTTGCCGACTTGAGCCAAGTCCGTAATTAATTCGTCGGTCATGCCATCGGCGAAATATTCCTGCGCGGGATCACCAGAGAGATTTTCCAGAGGCAATACGGCTATGGAGCGGATAGGGTGATTGCGGCTATACAACCAAGTCCGAGCGCCAAGCAGATCGAAAGTAAGAAGCGTGACCAGCAGCAGGGCGCCACCAACCAACCCAGCCAACAAGCTGGTTGGAAGCCGCCGCAGACCAATTAGCTGCTGGCCTCCTCTGCCCGGTTCAGACTTGGCAGGCGTAACGCCGCTGGACGAGACAGCCGAGACAATCGGCACGGTCACGGGAGCGATGAACCGATATCCGCGACGCGCAACAGTCTCCACAAACCGTGGGCTCTCCGAAGAGTCGCCCAAGGCATCGCGCAATCGGGCCATGGCGCTGTACAGACTTTGATCAAACTCGACGAAGGTATTGGCGGGCCACACGTGAGAGCGTAACTGCTCCCGGCTGATGATCTCGCCAGGATTATCGAGCAAGAGTTGCAAGACCATGAACGGCTGTTCCTGCAGCTTGACTTTGACTCCCTGCTTGCGCAGTTCGCCACGGTGCAGGTCGAGCTCGAAAGCCCCGAACTGAACAAGTTTCGGGCTGGTGTCTTGCGCTGACATTGCCAAGAGGGACTGGACGGAGTTTATCACCGGGGTCAGGTCTCCGCAAGAGGGCAGCGTAAGTCACTGGTAATGCAGCTCTTAGGGCGTTATAAACAGGTCGGTTGACGGCATGCGCGACGGAAACTATGGTCGCTGTCAACCGTGTTGTCGGCGAGGCCCCGAGCACAGTGCTTCGAGCAAAGAAAAGGAGAAATGGAATGACCGAGAAGATGAGCTCATTTAAGAAACGGTTGGTTGCGGTAACATGCGTTGGAGTGTTTGCGCTGCTTTTCGTGGCGTACATTGTGAGCGCGCAAGAGAGCGAATCAAACAATCAGGAAGAGAGGGCGCCTGTCTTCACGGATCCGATCGTCGGAGCCTGGAATTGCACGATTCCTCCTGCGGGCGGCGCTCCGGCCTTTAACGACATAAAGAATATTCATGTGGGCGGGACACAGTCCGAGATTGATGATGCAGCTCCGCCGTCGCAGGAGAGCCCTACGGTCGGAACTTGGGCCAAGACAGGGTCGTTGACCTACTCACAGAAGGCCTACCAGAAAACATGGACCGCGAGTGGCAATTTCCTGGGCACATTTCACTACGTGGGTCCGATGTCTCTCAACGCTGACTTGAATCAACTTTCGATTGAAGGAACCGCGACGTTGTTTGACGCAAACGGCAACGTGGTCACATCGTTTCCGTTCACCGCCAGTTGCAACCGGCTGTAGCAATGGCAAGCAGAGAAGGGGAGCGCGGCACGTGCGATTACTTTCTGGTCTGGGCGGTGACACGCGTGTAAGTCGTTGCGAGTGTCGATGTCGCGCCTCCCGGCCCTTCGCCGAGCAGCCGCACCACAAAATGATCCGCGTCCTGCTGTTCGACGATTACGCGCAGCGTCTGCCTCGAGCCATCGGGCCCGATGAATGCGCCTGTGTAACGAACGGTCTTGCCGTTATCGTCGCTCGAGCCGTCGAGCACAAGAAACGCCGTTGAGCCGTTGTAAATCCAGATCGCTTCGTACTGTTTCGAGCCATTGTTGTACCCATATAGCCGCAACCCCGCCGACGGCTGCCCCCCTGACTGACCGGAATTTTCTTCTTCGAGAAAACGCCCCCCGAGGATGGGCTTCAGCGTTGCAGTTCCCGTCGATTCCTGCGGTTCAGTGCCGGGCGCTGAAAACGTCATCGTAGTTGTGTACCTCCCCGCCCGTTTCATCAACTGCGCATGAATCGGCCCTGGTTGCGCGGCTTCGACGACTGCTTGCTCCATATCCTCCTGCGTCGGCGGCGTGGGCTTTTGGGTTGTCTGTGCCTGCGCACACGTGGCTCTCGCAATGAAAACGACCGCTGTTAAAGTTGCGCTGAGCTTCGATAATTTCGTCATTGGATTCGTCGTCCTTTGCGAATCAAGCTGTGTCGCAAGAATGCGTGGTTGTCCCGTTCATCAAGAACTGAGCCATGATTTCGCCGAAGGGTTGCTTTCAGAGGGCGTCTACAGGCTAGCGCTACTTGATGCGCTCGTCTTTTTCGACTTTACCGTCGCGGAGACGAATGACGCGGTGGGCGTGCTGCGCAATGTCCGGTTCGTGGGTCACCAAGATGATCGTATTGCCTTCGCGATGAAGCCGCGCAAAAAGGGCCATGATTTCCTCGCCGGTTTGCGAATCGAGGTTTCCCGTCGGCTCGTCGGCCAATAGGATCGATGGATTGTTCACCAGCGCGCGCGCAATCGCGACGCGTTGCCGCTGGCCGCCGGAGAGCTCATTCGGCTTATGCATCATGCGTTCAGTGAGTTCAACCTGCGCGAGAGCGTTCCGGGCGCGTTCTTGCCGCTCTTCGGATGGCGTTCCGTTATAAATCATCGGCAGCTCGACGTTATGGAGCGCCGTCGCGCGCGGCAGCAGATTGAACGTCTGGAATACGAATCCGATTTCCTTGTTACGAATGTAAGCCAGCTCGTCGTCGTCAAGATCGCTCACCAAGCGGCCAGCGAGCCAGTAGCTTCCCTTTGACGGTGAATCCAGGCAGCCGATCAAGTTCATTAGTGTGGATTTGCCCGAGCCCGACGGCCCCATGATCGCAGCGTATTCACCTTTGCGAATCTCCACATTCACGCCGCGAAGCGCGTGCACTTGTTCGGAGCCCATTTCATAGGTCTTCCACAGGTCTTCTGTGCAGATCACAATGCCCGCATCGATCAGATCCTGGCGGAAAGACTGCGAAGATGTAGCTTCCCCGACCACCATCAAATTATGGCTCCTCGAATTTCTTGCTCTCAGACCTACGATTTCGCTAGCTTACGATGCTGATTGATCCGTGATCACTGGAGTGGAGTTGTCCACCTTAATCGCCGTGCCCGAGCGCAACGTGCGTAGCGCCTTGTAGCTTCCGGTGACAATCACGTCGCCGGCTTTCAACCCGCTGGTCACCTCGATATCCGTTATGCCCGTGATTCCCGTTTGCACCGGCACAAATACGGCCTTGCCGGCGCGCACGACGAATACACCCTGAACGTCATCATTGGCGGGCGTTCCATCCGGATTGGTCGCTGGTTTCGCTGCCGCCAGCGTTACTCCCGATTCCTTATTGTTTTTCTCCTGATCGGCTTTCAGTTCTTCGCGCGAACGCATAGCCAAGGCCTGAATGGGAATCGTCAGTACGTCAGTACGGTGCGCCGTCTGGATCTTCGCAGTGCAAGACAGTCCGGGCCGCGTTTGCTTGGGCGGATTGTCGAGTCTAACGTGCACTTTGAAATCGCGCGCCTCTTGACTGTTCGCCGAAGTCTGTTGCGTTGTCGCCAACCCCGAAGTGCGCAGTATGGCTTCTTCTCCCACATCCGCCACATGCCCCTTAAAGATCTGGCCTGGATAAGCGTCGATCGTAACGTCGGCTGATTGTCCAACCTTTACGTTGGGGATATCGGTCTCATCCACCATAACTTCCGCATTTACCACCGCCATGTCGGAGAGGGTCAGCAAAAAGCTGCCTTCGGCGTTCTGGATGCCGGGGACAACGTTTTCGCCGACTTTCACCGGGACATAAGTGACGATTCCGCTGATGGGGGCCTCATAGGTTGTTTTGTTCAAGACATCACGCTGGTGAATCAGCGTCGCCGCGGATTGCTGTTGTTGAAACCCCGATTGCGCAAGGAGAGCGCGCGCTTGTTGCGCCCGCGCCTTACTCGCTGCAAGCGCAGCGACGTCGGCATCGTGCGTAGCCTTCAATGCGTCGAAATCCTGCTTCGGGATCAATCCTTCCTTGTAAAGACTCTGCCCCCGTTTCCAATCTTGTTCCGCTTTATCGAGGTTCGCCTGAGCCTGCGCAACATCGGCCTGTGTCGACGTATCGTTCGCCTCGGCGGATTGCACCCCGGCTTGCATCGCCTGGAGGTTGGCTTGCTGCGCCTTAACGTCTGCGGCTGGCTGAATGCTTTCTACACGCAGCAGAACGTCACCCTTTTTGACGATGTCGCCCTCTTTTACGTCGATGTCTGTGATCTTCCCGAATCCTTGTCCCAGGACGTTTGTATAATCCTGCGGACGAATCTCCCCGGAGGCTGTCACAAGCGAGGTGATGCTCTGTTTGGCCACCTGCCCCGTTTGCACCGTGACCACACCCTTATTCGCTTGCGTGATGCTCACGACCACGATGATGAGGAGCACCACCGCAGCGCCGACGATCAAAGTTACCTTTTTCCACGTTTTCATAGCATTTTTCCCTGCGAATCCGACCCTTAACGAGCACAATTTCGTACCCTCACATTAATACGCCAGGGAGAGACGAAAAGTTTCGTCGCGTACAACACCCCGGCGGCTTAACCTCACAATCTGACTCCTGGCGTCTCTGTGCTTGGTCCTCTATCCTAATCGACATTGTCCTCAGTTCAAAATGCTGACTTCCGGATTCCCCTAATCTTAGACGCCGCCACTCAGTATTTCGTTGAGCAGGACGTCAAAAAAATCGATTGGAGGGTAGCAAGAGCGTCAGCTTTCGAGAATGCACAGGCAACCTTTGAGTGCCCTCCGCGAATCCGAATCGTAAGCCTTACTAGCGGCGTAAGTTAGCTTGACGGGTGCTTGCAGCGAGACTAGAATTCCAGTGTTCGGGGGAATCCTTCTATGAAGCGAAGCCTAGGAGTGTCGGTGCTGGCGGTTGCATGCGCATTTATTTTTGTCGTTTCACTCGCGCGCGCCCAGGATTCGCAACAGCAGGATCAGGATAACTCAGCCAAACAATTGGAAAAAGCAAAAAAGAAAAAACAGAAGAGCCTCGAGCAAGAGCTACTCCCCGTATATCGCCAGTGGCTTAATGGACCCGTTTCGTACATCATCACATCCGAAGAACGTTCCGCCTTCCTGCATCTGGAGACGAATGAAGAGCGCGAGAATTTCATCGAGAATTTCTGGCAGCGCCGGAATCCCGACCCCGAATCCGCGGAAAATACTTACAAAGAGGAATACTATCGTCGCATTGCTTATACCAACGAACACTACTCTTCTGGAATTCCTGGCTGGAAAACCGACCGCGGCCGCATCTACATCATGTGGGGCAAACCTGACGAAGTCGATTCTCACCCTGCTGGCGGACCCTACAATCGGCCTTTCGAGGAAGGGGGCGGCGAGACGTCAACGTATCCGTTCGAGGATTGGCGCTACCGTTATCTGCCGGGCATCGGCGAAAATGTTCAAATAGAATTCGTCGATCCTTCCGGCAGCGGTGAATATCACTTGTCCATGGATCCCAGCGAGAAAGACGCTCTGTTGTATGTCCCTGGGGCTGGCTTGACCGAGATGGAAGCCATGGGCATGGCTTCCAAAACCCAGCGCTTCCAGAACACTGATGGCACTCATGACGCACAGCCGCTCGGGGGCCAGCTCGAAAGCCAGAACGAATTTAGTCGCCTGGACCTCTATGCCAAGATTCAGACGCCTCCTCCGGTGAAATTCAAGGATCTCGAAGAAGTGGTGGATACGCGGATGACCGCGAACCAAATCCACTTTGACTGCCATTCCGACTTCCTGCGCATCACCGATGACACGGACCTCGTTCCGATCACCATTCAGATTCCCAACAAGGACATGAGCTTCCAGGACAAAAACGGCGTGCAAATTGCCACACTGCACCTGTTTGCTCGCGTGACCAGTGTCAGCGGCCGCGTCGTCCAAACTTTCGAAGACACTGTCTCGGCCGATACGCCCGACTCGCTGATGCAGCAATATTTGAAGGGATACAACATTTATCAGAAGGCTCTGCCGTTGCGTCCCGGCCTCTATCGGCTCGATGTGGTTCTCAAAGACACCAATAGCGGCAATCTCGGCGTGATCAACACTCGCTTGCAAGTTCCGCGCTTCCAGGACGATCAACTCGGCGCCAGCTCTCTTATCCTGGCGGACGAAATTCAAAAAGTTTCTTCGCGAGATATTGGCCTGGGGGAATTTGTCCTCGGAGATCTGAAAGTCCGGCCGAAACTCAATGCCATCTTTGACGAGGGCGGACAGATGGGCATTTTCCTGCAGGTTTACAATCTCAAGGTTGATCCCAAGACTCATGAGGGCGACGCCACAATTCAGTATCAGGTCCTGAACGAAAGCAATGCTCCGGTCGTGAAGTTCTCGGAAAATTCACGGCAATATAATCAGCACGGCGAGGAAATCTGGATTGAGAAGGCCCTCGACCTCAAATCACTGGCGCCGGGAAGCTATAAACTCCAGATTCAGATCACCGATAACGACGACAAGCAGACAATTGCTCCTTCGGCGAATTTCACGGTGCGGGCTCCCTCGAAATGATGACGGGAGGTAAAAGCAATATGAACTCTCGACTTTTTGGCGCGTTGATTTTAATTCTCGGATTGTTCGCTGGCGCTGCGTCCCCGGTCGCCGCGGAATCTGAAACGGGAAAAATCGCTGGTGTTGTGCTCGATCCAAGCGGCGTGCCGCAAATGGGCGCTACGGTTGTCGTCACGGCGCAGTCGTTGACCTCGGCTTCTGTCCAATTGCTCACCAACGCTCACGGACGCTTCGCCACTGCCGCACTTCTTCCCGGGGTTTACTCGGTGCGCGTCACGCTCGCGGGATTCTTGCCGTCATTGCGACCGAACGTTCCCGTCAGCAGCAGCCGTACCACCAGCTTGCAGATTGAGCTTGGCTCCCTTTTCACGGGGCTCAGCGATTTGCAGCGCCGCTCCAATGAAAAGCCCGGCGAGGCCGAATGGGGATGGGTGCTGCGCTCATCGGCAAGCACGCGTCCCATCTTGCGCTGGCAGAATGGACGACTTGTCCTTGCGCAAGGACAGGAATCGACGAGCGAAGCCGCGTCTTTCAATCGCCAGCCGCGCAGTCGCATCGATTTCACGTCCGGCATGCGTCCGGGCTCAGCAACGGGTTTTTCTGACTCGCCTGCCACGTCTTTTGCGTTCGACGAAGGTATTGGCGCAACCGGCCAGCTTCTCGTTGCCGGTCAGGTCAGTTACGAAAGCCAAGCCACCAGCGGCGGCTTCGCCACTTTGTGGCTGCCTGAAGGTAACGGAAAGGTCGGTCCCTCGACCAGTCTCGTCGTGCGCCAGTCCCGGTTGGGTGCGGATGGCCCGATGTTCCGGGGTCTGCGCCTGGACCAAACCGGTGTTCTCGCTCTGAGCGACGCAGTTACTCTTCGCTACGGCGCCGAATATTTGCTGACCAGCCTAGGAAGCGAAACGACCACCGGTCTTCGACCTCGCGCGGAGTTGGCGGTTCGCATTTCTCCTGACTGGCAGGCTTCTCTCTTGCTGGCCTCGCGCCCATGGCCGGAGGCAAGTCCTGAAGCTACTGCGCCGCTCGAATCCGCGCTGGATTCTCTCGATGCATTTCCCACGATGCTTTTCCATGATGGGCGGCCCGTACTTGAGAACGGTTGGCACGAAGAGCTCGCTGTAGAGCGCCTTTTCGCCCATCACAGTCGGCTAATGCTCGCGGGATTCCATGATCGCTCGAATGACACCGCTGTCTTCGGCCAGGGCAATGTGATTGACAATGCCAACTTTCTCCAGGACTTCTTCACGGACGGCTTCGCCTATGATGCAGGAACTTCCGACTCCTGGGGAGCTCGCGCCGCCTATCAGGAGAGGTTTTCCAAGGATCTTTCGGCAACCGTCGTCTATGCCTGGGCCGGGGCGCTCGCTCCAGAAACGAATCAGCAGCCAAATAGCAGCCTACGGGATGCGCTCGACACGCAATATCGCCACAGTATTGCTGGCTCAGTTTCCTCCAGGATTCCAGTTCTGGGGACCCAGGTCACTACAGGCTACAAATGGATCAATGGCATGGTCGTTTCCAGACAAGATGAATACGGCGAGGCGTTCTTCCGCTTGGATCCATATTTTAATCTCATAATCCACCAGCCCATTCCCTGCTTGCACCGCATGCAAGCTATGGCCGACTTCGGGAACCTTTTGGCTCAGGGATATGTCCCCATGACCACTCGAGACGGTCAGATCGTTATGGTGGCGGCTTATAGGACGTTCCGCGGCGGCATTAGTGTCCAATTCTGAGCCATAGGGGACGGTACTGGATTTGGTATCCCATCTCCTGAAATATGGAACCAAGATGTAGCGCAGCAAGGGACTTCCGGTACTGACCTGATTCTGAGCGGCTTATGAACTCCGCAAAATCCCATCTTCTGGAACTCAACGTGCACAAGTTTCAACGGAGTGGTGTAACTGTGTCCTGGCACTGCCCATGAATGATAGTTTGCGAATGCGATTAGCCGCAGCCCTGCTGGCCTTTCTCACGCTGGCAGCCTTCGTCTTTGGCTGTTTGAACTTCGTCCAACGCTCGCAATTCGCCATGCCCGACGATGGCGTTGCGTGGTTGGACAGTCCTTCGGGGGTCCAAGCCTGGCGGGTCACGCCAGCTTCCCCTGCCGCTAAGGCTGGAATCCTGCCTGGCGACGTGGTTACGGCGGTGGGCGGCGTTCCCGTCCAGCGCGCCACGCAAGTGACGCAGCAACTTTCGCGTGCCGGCATATGGTCAAATGTGCCGTATCAGCTTACGCGCGGTGGAGTTGACTTCCAAGCCAACGTCCTCACCGCGCCTGCAGAAAAACCCACTCTCATCTGGAATTGCTTTGGCATTCTCTCGTTGCTCTATCTATTCATCGGCGTATTTATTTTTCTGCGTCGTTGGACTGCGCCGCGAGCCGTACATTTCTACATCTTCTGCCTCGTCTCCTTCATTTTTTACGCGTTCCGTTACAGCGGCAAACTGAACTCATTCGACTGGACGATTTACTGGTCGAATGTCGTGGCGCTCCTCCTGCAGGCTGCTCTTCTTGTCCATTTCGCGCTCGTTTTCCCTGAACGCCGCGTCCGCAATCTGAAATTCTGGCTTGCCGTCATCTATGCCGTGCCTGCCGCGCTGCTTTTTTTGCACGTGAGCGTGGCCACTGCGGCACTCGACCTGATGCCTTCCATTGAAAGCCGTTTCCGCCTCGATCAAATTGAGTTCGCCTATTGGGGCGCGTACTTTCTGGTGGCAGGCGTAATTTTTCTGCTCAGCTATCGCCGCGCGCCCACAGGCTTGCTGCGACAGCAATTGAAGTGGGTCACCTTTGGCACTTTCGTCGGCGTCGTGCCATTCCTTGCTTTTTATATTGTTCCGATCTTCGCAGGCATCATCCCCTCGGGATGGATGACGGCATCCGCATTTTCCTTGGTCCTTATCCCATTGTGCTTCGGCTACGCCATCATTCGCTACCGCTTGATGGACGTGGACATTATATTTAAGCGCGGCATCGCCTATACACTCGCAACCGCCGCGATCGTCGCGGTTTATTTCGCCACGGTCGCCGTGATTGGGCTGCTTTTCCACTCTACGGGCTCCGCGGGCGCTTCTGGAACAGTGGTCGCGATCGTCGTTGCTGCTTTTCTCTTTCAACCCTTGCGCGATTGGATGCAGGCGCGTCTCGACCATTTCTTCTATCGCGACCGCCTGAATTACCGCCGCACGCTCATTGAATTCGGCCGCACACTCACCAACGAAGTACGCATCGAGCCGCTTCTGGGCTCCGTTCTCGACCGCATTTCGCAAACATTGCTTGTCGACCGTCTCGCTGTTTTTCTCGAGAATCCCGAGAACCCCGGAACGTTCCAGTTCTCGCGTTCACTCGGCGTGCAGGCACAATCCCCACTCGACCTGAGCTTCTTGAATCTAGCGGAGCGCCCTGCGCTCGCGCAGGCATGTCTGTTCTTTGAATCGGCGCGCGGTGCTGGCGAAACGGAATCGGTCCGCCACACGCTCGAACAGCTCGGTCTGAACTATTTCATCGCCTGCCGCTTCCGCGACCACGTCGTGGCCGTTCTCGGGCTCGGCAAGACGGTCGATGGTGATTACCTGACCAGCGACGACATCGAACTCCTCGACACCATCGCCGGCTACCTTGCCATCGCCATTGAAAATGCCCGTCTTTACAATTCTCTCGAGCAGAAAGCTCTGCAAATTGAGCGTCTTAAGGAATTTCACGAGAACATCATCGAGTCCCTGAATATCGGCGTCCTCACGGTCGACCTCGAAGATTGCATCGAGTCCTGGAATCCGCAGATGGAGCGCCTCATCGGCATTCCGCGTGAGCAAGCTGTAGGCTGCGCTTTGAAGGACGTGCTTCCTGCGGACCTGGTCGCGGAAATCGCTTCCCATGTCCGCGAAGAGCATGTTGCCAGCATCTACAAATTCCGGCTCTACGGCCCGGGCGCGCAGCGTTTCGTCGTAAATGCTTCCTTTGCTCCGCTGGTGGGCAAGAGCGGACAGCGCCTCGGCCGCTTGATTCTTCTCGACGACATTACGCAGCGTGTTCGCCTGGAAGAACAGATGGTCCAAAACGAGAAGCTGACATCGCTAGGTCTGCTCGCCGCCGGTGTCGCGCACGAAGTCAACACTCCCCTCGCCGTTATTTCGAATTACATTCAGATGCTCGGCAAACAGATACCGCCAGAGGACACTCGCCAGAAGACGATTGACAAGATCATCAAGCAAACCTTCCGGGCTAGCGAGATCGTCAACAACCTGCTGAATTTCTCCCGCACCGGTGGAACAGAATTCGTCGAGGTCGACCTGAATTCGGTTCTGGATGAAACCTTGAGTCTGGTTCAACATCCATTCAAGGCAGCGCGAGTCAACGTGATACGCAACTTCACGGACACATTGCCGGTCGTTTTGGGCTCTACCACCCGCTTGCAGCAGGTGTTCCTGAACCTTTTCATGAATGCGCGCGATGCCATGCCCAACGGCGGCATGCTCGAAGTCCGCACTGCAACCTACAATGGTTCGGTGGAAGTCGAAGTCACGGACACTGGCGTCGGCATCCGCCCCGAGCATATCCACCGCGTCTTTGATCCCTTTTTCACCACGAAGGCGTCAGGACGTGGCACTGGCCTCGGGCTTTCCGTCAGTTATGGGATTGTTAAAGAGCATGCGGGCAAGTTGGAAGTCCGCTCCACCGCGGAAAAGGGCACGTCATTCCGCCTCGAATTCCCCGTGGCAAGGAAAGCCGTCCATGCCTAAGGGCTCCATCCTCGTTATCGACGACGAAGTAGAAATCCGCGAGGGCCTTCAGGCCCTGCTTTCCTCGGAGGGATATGCCGTCACCGAAGCGGAGACCGGCGAGGCGGGTCTGGCTCGATTGGGCGACCAGCCTTTCGACCTGCTACTTCTCGATGTCAGTTTGCCGGACCGCAATGGCATCGAGTTGCTGCGCGAAATTCATCGCCGCGACCCGCAGCTTTCGATCATTTTAATTACGGCTTACGGCTCGATCGACATGGCTCGCGCGGCGTTCAAAAATGGCGCGCAAGATTACATCACTAAGCCATGGTCCAATGACGAACTTCTCTCCCAGGTCGCGCTCGCTATCGAAGGCAGCCGCCTTCGCGAAGAGAACGTGCAGCTCAAGCGCGCACTCAAAGAGCGCTACAATTTTCCCAACATCGTAGGCAAGAGCGAAAAAATGCTCGCCGTTCTTGACCTTGTGGCGCAAGTGGGCCCTTCGCGCTCCACCATTCTGATCGCCGGTGAAAGCGGCACCGGAAAAGAAGTTATTGCCAAGGCCATTCATGCCGCTTCGCCGCGGGCCGAAAAGCCTTTCATCGCCGTAAATACCGGGTCGATTCCGGTTGATCTGCTCGAGTCCCAGCTTTTCGGCCACGTAAGAGGTGCTTTTACCAGCGCGGTCGCTTCCAAGAAGGGGCTTTTCGAAGTCGCTGACCAGGGAACGATTTTTTTTGACGAGATCAGCACCATCAGCCCGGAAACCCAGGCCAAGCTTCTGCGCGTGATTCAGGAACGCGAATTCATGCGCCTGGGCGGCACCGACACAATTAAAGTAGATGTTCGCATCATTGCAGCGTCGAACGAAGATCTGATGTCCCTGGTCCACGCAGGACGCTTCCGCGAGGATTTGTACCATCGCCTCAACGTGATCAACATCGCGCTTCCTCCGCTGCGCGACCGCCGGGAAGACATCCCGCTCCTCGTGGAACGTTTCCTCGAGCATTTCTCGAAAGACAATGGCAAGCCCATGCGCTATTTTTCGCTTCCGGCTATGCGTGTCCTGATGGATTACGACTGGCCCGGCAACGTGCGCGAGCTTGAAAACGTGGTCGAACGCGCGATCGTCCTCTCCAATGGAGATTCGATGGACGCGGACTTACTGCCCGAAGCCGTTCGGAGCCGCGAAATCGTCCGCGGCGTGCATCTCCATCTCGCCGAATTTCTGCCGCCCATGCCGGGCGAGGCGGGTTCGCGTTCGAACACACGCTCGCTTTTCGAAATCATGGAGGAAGTCGAGCGCCGCATCATCATCGACATGCTCGAGCATTCGAATTGGAACCAGACAGAAGCGGCCGAACGCTTCCAGATTCCGCTTTCCACTCTCAACCAGAAAATCAAGCGTCTCGGCATCGAAACCCGGCGCCGCAACCCGGCAATTCGCGGCGCTGCGGCCGGCGCGGAATATCCAGACGCCGCAAGTTACATCGCGCCCAAATAGTTTCCATCTGCAAACTGATAAATGGCGGGAGGCTAGCGGAAATAGATCCCAGCCCGACGACTCTGCTACTTTTTGCCTTCTTCGGTTTTCCAGCCACGCGGCATCAGGGTGGTGGTCAGATCCAACCCCGAAAGATCAACGCCATCCAACTCCGTTTCGCGCAAGATGGTCGTGGTCACGTCCGCGCCGTGCAAATCCGCGCCGCGAAGGTTCGTATAACGGAAGTTCGCTGCGCGCAAATTGGCGCCCCGCAGATTCGCGTTGCCCAAATCCGCCCGAAAACACTCCACGCCGCCCAATTGCGCTTCCCGCAAATCCGCGCCCGCCAGAATTGTTTCCGTCAGGTCGGCGCGGCGCAAATCAGCGCGTTTCATTTTCGCGCCGCTGAAATCGGCGCCGCCGAGCCGCGCCTCGCCCAGGTCCGCCCCTTCAAGATTCGCCTCACGCAGCAATGCGTACGAAAGATTCGCGCCGTGCAAGTTCGCGCCCGCCAGTCTTGCGCCCGATAAATCCGCGCGCACTCCGCTCGCGTCGCCCTTCGTGAATTTCACGTGCGATTCCAAAATGTCTTCTAGCCGCTTCCCATTGTGTTTCATGATTCTCGAAAGCCCCTCATCTGATTTTACTCAAAACTCGCGCGTCAAGATAATTTGTTATCTACTGGTTGCCACGGCGCTTTCCGGGAAATTCTGACCTTTCCCTAGCGACCATTATGGTAACTTGAATCAGCGCTTCTATCGTTTCTTGGCCCGGCTTCAGGACATACCCGTGGCATCGACTTCGCTTCCATACGCATCTCACAACGCAATGCCGCGTCGCCACACTGCCGTTCATCCACTATGCCGATTTGCCCTTTGTCTCATCGCTCTAACCGCTGCCGCGTCGATTTTCTCTCGACATTCCTTTGCGCAAAATCCTGACCAGGAGAGCGCCGAGGAAATAGTCGCCAATCTCTACGCCGGCCGCGTCGTAATTGGCGTGGCCAAAGATGGCATCGTTGTGGCGACAATGGAAAATCCCATCGAGCCGGAGACCAGTCCGCCAATGGTTGTTCAACTGTCGAATGATCGCGTGGCAGTTCTCTTGGGCGCGGCCGATTGGTGGTTACCAAGCGAACATCGCGAACTCGCCCGCATCGATAGCGAATTGCCCGAGCTGCCGCCGCCCGCAGGTCTCCGCAAGGGTCCCACGTTGGACGCAACCAACGGAGAAGAGGGCGCAGAAGCGAGTGATATCGAGCAGGTCGCCGGGCGCCTGCATGACCGCCTCACGGCAATCGCCGATCACATTCACAGCAATCTGAATTTCGCGCCTAACGAACCGCTCCTCGCAATGGTCCTTGTAGATTACGTCCAAAATTACGGGGCAGAAGTTTGGCTCGTTCGATATCCGATTGATCAAGAGCCCGAGCAGGGCGATTTCTGGCAGACCACCGTTCTGCAGCCGCAATACACGCAACTTTGGCCGCCCGAAAAAGGTCAGCCGCGCGGCCTTGTCGAAATCAGCTATCCGCCGGAACCGGCGAGCGCAGATCTCTCCGTCCTGGTCGCATCGGGAGATCCACGCATTGCCGCGGCTCTATCCGCTTCGCCCGGGCTGCGCGAAACTTCCAATTCCATGCTGAATGGCGATCTTGAGAAATTACCCGCGGAAAGCGTCGCGGCATTCCTGCGTGATTCTCTTCGCGCTATTGCGCACCCGGGCGCGAGAATGATCGAACTGGAAATTAATAAAGAGCGGGGCATCGGCTGGTTTATCGCGCCGCCCGTGGAAGCTCCAAAACCAGGCAGCGAACAGGTTCGCCCGTCGGGCACCCCGAGCCTCCGACGTCCACCCGGCAAGCCTCCGGGTCCGGGTCGGTGATAGAAATCATTCTGGCTGCGTTCTCTTACTTATTTCTGTCCTGCTAATTCGCGCTTCAGCCGCGCGCTTTTTTCTGCAACGCCTGCGGCCAATTCCTTCTTGTATTCCGCTAAGACGTGCGCAATTTGCGCGTCCGACGTCGCAAGAATCTGTGCCGCGAAAATGCCTGCGTTCGTCGCCCCAGGCTTCCCGATTGCCATCGTCGCGACAGGAACTCCGCCCGGCATTTGCACGGTCGCGAGCAGAGAGTCCATTCCGTTCAACGACGTGGCCGCCATTGGCACTCCAATCACCGGTAGTGTTGTCAGCGCTGCGACCACTCCCGCGAGGTGCGCAGCTCCGCCTGCCCCCACGATGATTGCCTTTAACCCGCGCTCTGCGGCCGTCTCGGCGTACTCCGCGGCACGCGCCGGAGACCGATGCGCCGACACCACCTCAACCTCAAATCCGATGCCGAATTTAGCGAGCATCCGTCCGGCCTCTGCCATCACCGGATAGTCCGAATCCGAACCCATTATGACGCCAACTAACGCCTTCGCGTGCGCCACCACTCACACTCCTTTTTTATGGATTTCTCAGCGGTTCTCCGATGCTCTCCTAAACGCGACTCGCCTGGCCCTTCTCCGGAGCCGGTCTACGGCTGCGCAACTCGATTGACCGCCTTCGTCGATTCCTTGCCAATGTCCTTTCGATAATGCATACCTTCAAAAAAAATCTGCCTCGCCGCGTCATAGATTTTTGAACGCGCCTCAGCGATACTGTCCGCGGCCGCAGCCACATTTAATACCCTACCGCTACGTACGTAGTACTGACTCCCTTCCTTCTTCGTGCCGGCGTGGAATATCGCACAGTCCCAGTCCCTCACCCTATCTAGGCCTGCGATCGGCGCTCCGATCTTTGGCAGTCCTGGGTATCCGCCTGCCGCCAAGACTAACGATAGACTGGCCTTTGGTTTCCAAGTCAACGTCGCGCCTTCCAGATTTCCGGTCACTGCCCGTCGAAGTAACGCCGCCAAGTCGAAGTTCATGCGCATCACTAGCGCTTCCGCTTCCGGATCACCCAAGCGACAGTTGAATTCGAGCACCTTCGGCCCTGACCGCGTCATCATAAGACCAAAGTACAGAAATCCTTTGTATTCTTTGCCATCGCGGGCCATCCCCGCGATAGTCGGCCGGACGACCTTTTCTTGAATCGCCGTTTCCACCTCGCTCGATACCAAATCGTCGCTCGAAATCGCGCCCATTCCGCCGGTATTCGGCCCCAAATCACCGTCGAAGGCCCGCTTATAGTCACGTGACGCGGCTAGCGGAACAAATTTCTCGCCGTCTGTCAACACCATGTACGATATTTCGGGCCCAGAGAGGCCTTCTTCGACGATCACGCGCTTGCCGGCGTCGCCGAACTCCTTTGTCTCCATCAGCCGCTCAATAAACGCGGTCGCCTCGTCTGGCGAGGACGTGACGACGACCCCTTTTCCGCCGCACAATCCATCCGCTTTCACTACGACTGGCCAGTCCACCTCGCACAGCGACGTGTATGCGTCCACGGCGGCGTCAAATATCCCGTAGGTTGACGCAGTCGGAATGCCGTGCCGGCGCATGAATTGCTTGGCAAAGACCTTGCTGCCCTCGAGTTGCGCGGCCTCTCGCGACGGGCCCACGATCGACAGGCCGCGTGTCGCGAATTCGTCGGAAATTCCAAGCACTAAGGGCTGTTCCGGCCCGACTACTGTCAGATCCGGCCTGAGCTTCGCCGCGATGTCCGCCATGCCCGAAACGTCGCTCAGATCTGCGGCCACGCACTCCGCAATTTGCGCGATTCCGTCGTTTCCGGGAGTGCACCAGATGTGCTCGGCCTCGGGACTTTGCCGCAATTTCCACACCAGCGCGTGTTCGCGCGCTCCGCTCCCGATGACCAGAATCTTCATATGCGTAAGCTCGCCAAGCACGATAAAACGGGCGTCGCAGAGTGTCAACCGTCGCGTTTACATTTTTCGTCTTGGAAAGAATCGCGGCATAGTGCAGTCTGTCAAACATGCACTGGGACTATATTTTGATCCTCGCGATTCTCGCTGTTGTTGTTCCTTGGCGAAGTCTGGGGCGCATTCGCCAGCTTTTGGCCGGTCCGGAGTTAGCCTCATCGGAGCGTGTTTTACTGTACTTATCGACGATCGCATTTCAGTGGACAGCCGTCGCCGGCATTCTATGGCGCTGCATGGCACATCACCTCTCCTGGGCCGCCCTAGGAGTGGCACTTCCGCACCCGATGCGTTCCTTGACTGTCGCGGCGGGATTGTCGATCATTCTGGTCCTCAATCAAGTCTATGCCATTCGCCGGGTCGCTACGCTGCCATATGAGAGCCTGGGCATCGTGCCGAAGCTTGCGGAAAAACTCCTCCCAAGGGCTTCTGGGGAGGCATGGCTGGGATTTCTTCTTGTCCTGACGGTCGCTCTCTGCGAAGAGTTCATTTATCGTGGATTCATTCAGGCACTTTTTATGGTCCTTTTCCGATCCGCTCTGGCTGGGGCAATCATTTCCGCCGTTTTTTTTGCGTCCGCCCATTTATATCAGGGCCGTAAAGGATTAATCACGACTTTCGCCGTCGGTCTCATTTTCTCCGCCGCCAGAGTATGGACCGGAAGCCTGCTGCCTTCGGTAGTGGCCCATTTCGCGGTCGATTTCTCGGTCGCGCTCGCAGCACTGAGATTCTTTCCGCTCCGACGAAATTCCGTCGCTCTCTACTCCCTGCACATTCCGGAAAGATTGTACCTGCGCAAAGGTGCAAATTGACAGTTCCTACATCTGCGATCCAAACTCTTCTTAATCCGTATTATCGCTCCGTCCCCCTCGATATTTGCGACAAGATGCAATCCTATATGGACCTGCTGTCTATCTGGGGAAAGAAAATTGCCTTAACGACGATTTCAAGCGAAGAAGACATCATTCGATTTCATTTTGGCGAGAGTATCTTTGCGCTGTCTTTGGAGAATTTTGAAGATGGTCGACTCGCCGACGTTGGCTCCGGTGCCGGTTTTCCGGGTTTGGCGATCAAGCTTCTACGGCCGAATTTGCACGTAACATTGCTCGAACCGAACAAGAAAAAATGCGCTTTCCTTAACGAACTAGCTAGAAAGCTGCAGTTTAGCAATGTCGATGTCCTTTCCGTTCCTTTTCAAGCTTCTAGAATTCCGGCAAACGAACTCGGATTCGTGACCTCTCGCGCCCTAGGAAGGATCAGCGATCTCTTGTCATGGTCCCAGGTCGCGCTACGCCATGATGGGCGCATTCTTCTTTGGTTGGGCGCTAAAGATGCTGAGAAGACGACAGAAATTTCTGGTTGGTCTTGGGTGCAAACCTCAATCCCGGGTACAGCGAGGAGAAGAATCGTATCCGGAAGCCCACAATCTTGAAGTTTGTTCCACGTGAAACAAATCTTCGCTATCGCCACACATCCGAGAGTGTTCCACGTGAAACATCTTGCGCATTTATTCGTCATTCTGCTAGATTTGCTCACAAATTTCACCCGGGGGATACGGTTGGGGAGAATAATCTCTATCACAAATCAAAAAGGCGGCGTCGGCAAGACGACCACGGCCATTAACCTTGGCGCCTCTCTCGCCGCGGAAGAGAAACGCACTCTCATTATAGACTCCGATCCCCAAGGCAACACCACCGGCGGTCTCGGCTTTCCGAAGGACCCTTCGCGCCGCACGATCTACAACGCACTAATTCTCGAAGAGCCAGCCGAACGTATCGTTCTCCAAACGCAGGTGGCCGGACTGGACATCATTCCGGCAGACAAGAATCTCGTCGGCGCAGCAGTCGAGCTGGTCAGCATGGAAGGTCGCGAATACAAGCTCAAGACCTTCGTTCAGTCCATTCGCGATAATTATCAGTTCATTCTCATCGACTGTCCGCCCGCTCTGGACTTGCTCACCATCAATGCTCTCGCCGCCAGCGATTCCGTCTTGGTCCCAATTCAATGCGAATACTATGCGATGGAAGGCGTCGCCGAACTCCTCGACACATTAATGCGATTGCGTCGCACGATCAATCCATCGTTGGCCGTCGAAGGCATCCTATTGACCATGTACGACGATCGCACAACGCTATCCAAACAGGTCTCCGCCGATCTTCGCAGCTTCTTCGGCACTCAAGTGTTCACCACAGTGATTCCCAGGAACGTCCGCCTTGCAGAAGCCCCGAGTCATGGAAAGCCGATTATATTCTACGACATTAGTAGTAAAGGTGCCGAAAGCTATATTCAACTCGCAAAGGAGGTTATCTCCAATGACCAGAAACGCGTTGGGCAGGGGACTGAGCGCGCTGATACGCGAGCCCGAAGCAACGCCGCAGGCGGCGCCGAATAACCCCACAGGCTCTTCGTCGCCAGCGCCGTCGAGCCAGACCGCTGCCGGTGTCGCACCCGCTCGCGCCGCTAATCCCGTCGATTCTCCCTTCCAAGTCGACATTGATCTCATCGACCCCAGCCCCTATCAGCCGCGGACCCGCTTCGCGCAATCCGCGCTCGACGAATTGGCGCAATCGATCCGTCGCACCGGAATTATCCAACCGCTCGTCGTCCGCAGACGCGGCCCTCGTTTTCAGTTGCTCGCCGGCGAACGCCGCTGGCGCGCGGCTCAACTCGTGTCGATGCATCGCGTCCCCGTCGTGATTCAAGACGTTCCCGACGAGAAGGCGATGGAGATTACTCTCGTCGAAAACTTACAGCGCGAGGATCTAAATCCAATCGAACAGGCCCAAGCCTTCGATCGGCTGATTCAGGAATTCCACCTAACACAAGAAGAAGCCGCTGAGCGCACAGGCAAAGAACGCGTAACGGTCGCCAATTCACTTCGCCTTCTACGTCTCGACAATTCGATTCGCGAAATGGTTGAAGACGGACGCCTCACCGCGGGTCACGCACGTGCGCTGCTGGCAATTGAAGATCAGCCTCTCCGCACGGAAACAGCCAAGCGCGCCGCTCGCGGCAACTTGACTGTTCGGCAAATCGAGCGCCTGGCCACACACACTCGACGCCACCGCGCCGCATCTGTGCCCGTCACCCTCGACGCCAATACCCGCGCGGCCATTGATGAACTGCAGCGCGTCCTCGGCACACGCGTCACCGTGAATCCCTGTACCAAAGGACATCCCGGTCAGGTCATTGTCGAGTTCTACAACGAGAGTGATCTCGACCGTCTCTATCAGCTAATCATTGCGCGATAATCCGGGATACTTGCTTTTCTGAGGAGGCGTCCCGTGGCTGCGAAATGGCTGGGCGGTAAGTCTGGCGGTTCATCGGAGTGGGCGGGCTTTATTGATCGCGGCGTTTCGATCGAAGGCAAGATCGTCATCGCCGGAATGTTTCGCGTCGATGGCCATGTAAAAGGCAGCATCGCATCGGATCACGGACTGCTTCTCGGCGAAAACGCCCACGTCGAAGGCCAGATCGATGCCAACGATGTGACCATTGCCGGTCGGTTCGACGGCAACATCTTCGCAAAAGAACGCGTCGAGATTCAGTCGAAAGGCGTCGTCACTGGAGAAATCCATTCGCCGTGTCTGGTGATTCAGTCCGGCGGAATTCTGGACGGGCATTGCCACATGCTTTCGGCGGCCCGGCAGGAGGAGCCGCTGACGATTCCCATTCGTTCCGGCTCGCAAGTGGTTTCACAAGCCTAGAATCGCGATCTCTTCGCGGAATTTTCAACTAAGCGGAATCAGCGAGCAGGAGTTTCGTGCCGGATGTTTGCGACGACGGAGAGAAATTCGCTCGCGTAGGCCGAGGGGCCTTTGTAATCGACGGATGTCAAATCCTTCGGCGCAACGCAACTGATCCACTGTTGGTCACGCTGAGTTGTCGACGTGAATGTCCAGCAGCGCCCGCCCTGGTTGCCAATGCGAATCTCTTCTTGCCCTGAGGGCGTATAGCCCCTGGCCCGTAAGAGTTTTGCCTGGACCCCGGCAAAAGTATCGTAATTAAACGGATACGCTTTCGAGAAATGAACGGGCAAAAAAGTCGCCTCTGGATTGTCTTGCCACGACAAGCGCGACATCCGTACCACGCTCATCCCTTCACCACGGCGCACCGCGTACCATTCGAACGGCACCGTGACCTTCCATGACCGAAATACGACTGTTCGCCCGTGAACAATGTGCCAGCCTGCCGAAACCACCTCCGGCAGCAGAATCGCCAAAGTCAGAAGCACAATTGCGACGCCAATCTTCCATTTGGTTTTGGGACTCATGCGTGCTCTACCATGTTACGTTGTACCCTCGGCAAATGGAATCTCTACGGACGCGT
>DAHUXN010000027.1 GCA_027307115.1 Acidobacteriota bacterium | reverse complement strand
CAACAAGACAGCGCAGCGCTGCCGGCCGGCGGCCAACACGCGCCGCAACGTAGCGTTGCACAGACGGCGTCAGTTCACCCGGCGGCTGCATCGGCGAATGATTCGCGACGTGCAGCGCAAATTGCTTTTTTTCACGACACGAATGCAGCGGCAGTCGAGCAAATACTGGGAACGATCCAGGCGCAGGTGAAGCAATTGCTGCCGGACAGTGTTCCTACGGGAACGCGGAATCGCATCACCGGTGAAGTTTACCGCGAGCTTGATGCGACGCTGCGCGCGAACCGGCAACTCGGGAAGCAATTGCGAGAAGCTTTTCAGGCGGGCGCGGGAGACGCGGCGCACCAACGGGCGATTGTGACGTTGGTTGCGGGGCGCGCGAAGCAGGCACTGCCTTCGGTGGCGAAACGGGTGATTGGCGAATGGACGCAGAGCATCGTGGCGGCGAATCGCGAAAAGCTCTCGCGGCACGAAGCGGCGTCGAAGCGCGTGGATATTGCGGGCGCGGGAGCGTCGGACGGAGTGAATCGCAAGCCGATTTCGTCGCGGGACGTGAATTACAAGCGCCTTTCAGACGCCGATATCCTGAATTTGTAGAAGTGCGTGTTTCAAGTCTGATCAGGGAGCGTTGCCAGGAAAGGGTTGGGCCAAAGCGCCGGGCGGAGGAGTGAATTCGTTGGCGGCGAAGCCGGAGACGGCGGCGATGGATTGGATGTCGAGTTCGGCGGAAGTGCCGCGATTGTCTTTGTATGTGATCGCGGTGGGGAAGCGCTGAGAATCAGAGGCGGCATGAGCCAGTGAAGTGTAATCAGCGAAGGTCCAGGCCTGTTTGCCAGAAGGGCCAGAGACGTCATAGGTGAAGGGCTCGTAATTGACGGGGTCGAGGCAAATGCGTTGATGCTGGTCCGAGATTTCCGCGACGATACAAGTGAGGCGCGCGGCGCTTTGCCAATGCTCGCCCTGGGGCCGCTTCTTTGCGCGAGTCCCCGCGGGCAAGGACCAGCGCAAGGCGCGCCGGATCATTTGCGACCATAAATTCGTGTGCGGCGTGTCGCGACCGGCGCGATAGAGCTTGCCGGCAGAAACCAGAATCGTTTCATGGACATTGCCGTAGTGAAGATCCTCGCGATAGAGATTTGGGGCAGCCCAACCGAGAGCGTACGTGCCTTCGACGGTTTGCCTGTTGACCGTGTAACGGGCCTTGGCGAGCAAAACGAATGGCGCGCTCGATGGAGATTCGATGTTGAGATGGGCCGTGGCGCGCGCGAGGAGTGTGGCGGCGTCCGGTGAATCGGCGCTTGATTTCGTCTGGGACGCGGCGGTAAGCAAACATGAAGCGCAGAACAAGACGAGCAGTGAGCCGATGGCTAACGAGGTTATGCGCCGCATGGGTTATATGGAAATTATCACCGCGCAAGAGGGGATGCAATCCAGAAGTTGCAGAGCAAAGAAGGGGCGGAAATTATCCGCCCCAGGCGCGAGGGAAGCTAAGCAGTTTACGGCGTTAGCGGTGCGGACGAGCGGCGGCGTGTCCCAGTCCATTGGATCCTGCGCGATGGTGGTGGCGTGCGCGCTTGTTGCCGAAAGGCATTGCGGGCGGCTCTTCTGCAACGGCAACTGGCGCCAACATGCGGACAACGTGGAGCAGACGCTCTTGCTTGTACGGCTTGGCCATGCAGACGATGGCACCGAGGGCATGCGCGGTGGAATAGTCGTTAGGCTGGCCGGCGCGCGTGGTCATAACGACAGGGACGCGCTGGAGGCGCTCATTGGATTTCACGATGAGGCAGAGGTCGTAACCGGACATGTCGCTGATTTCGATTTCGGTAATGAGCAGATTGGGAGTGCGCTGGCGGAGGAATTCGACGGCTTCCGCACCGGTCTCAACGGCTTCGACAACGTAACCTTCGCTGATGAGCACGGTACGAATGGTGTCGCGCGAGCGGGAATCGGCTTCGACGACGAGGACCAAGGGCATCGGTTTTTCGAGGTCGCGGGCTACGTCACCGGCTGTCGGAGCCTTCGCTGATTTCTCTCCATCGACGCGAAGGTCGGGGCGCTTGCCTTCGTAGAAGCGAACGCCGACGCCAAAGCGGCCTTCGGGCATTTCGAAAACGCGGGCGACTACAGCGGTGCGTTCGTGTTGAACTCCACCGGCGGCGCCGGAGTAAGGGAACGTGATTACGAGATCCATGCCACGGCGGTACTCGGTCAGGCTGGTAGTGAAGAGCAGACCATCGCGCGAGGCGTCAACGGTGGTGCAGACTTCGGCTTTCTGAAGGCTGCCTGAATTCAGGCGGACGCGGACCGGCGCAGAGAGTTTGGTGCGCAAACGGCGGCGGCGCTCGGAAGGCTGTTCTGTCATTTCAACACTTGAAGTCTGTTCTATTGCGCCGATAACGTCGGTCAAATTTCCCATCATCCCCACCTCGGTTTAAAAGCAGCCGCCGCGAGTCTCCGCGAAGCTGGCTGCGATAATGATGAATTTTGGCATTTCCCCCGTGCGAACGATATAGCGCGAGGGTCACATTCTGACAGTACTTGCAGCACTTTGGCATTAGTACCAACGTACTACGAGGGGTAACGCCGCCCCTGTGGGCCTTTTTTCGCAAACCTGCACGGAAAACCAGGCGGGACATTCCGTTACAAGGCACAGACTACTTCCATTTCGTGCGTGGATTTTCACGCGCAGTTGACGGCAGCCGAGAGGCATCGCCGAATTCATTCCCAAAGGGAGAAAAATAAATGGCACAGATGCAAAACAGCCAATCGGTTGCATTGCAGCTCGAAAAAGTGCGGGATAAACTTCCGCTGCTGTATGAGCGGGACGATATTTTATTGACGATGATTCAGCAGCGCGGCGACGTGGAACGCGTCTCGAGCCGCAACATGCGGCTGCCGCTTCAGATTCGTCCGGGAGGCAAGGCGGGGCTTGCCAATCTCGACGGCGGGGACTTGGGGCGCGGTTCGGGAACGACCTACGACGTGGCGCAGGTGAGTCCGATATTCTTCCGTCACGCGGTGGAAATCACGAAGCTGGTGGAGTATTCGACGAACGCGCCCGAGAAAGCGATCGAAAATGCGGCCAAGCGTGAAATTAAGAACGCGATGGGGCAGTTTCGCGCTTTTCTCGACAAGCTGATGCAGACGAACGGCAACGGCGTGCTGGGCACGGTAGGGTCGATCGTAACGACGGGACTGCCTGCGGGCGTTGCGGCGCAGATCAATTTGACCACGCCGCCGGGCGCAGCGCTTTTTTACTACAACCAGACCATCCAGTTTTACGACACGACGCTGACGACGAACCGGAACATCGCGGGAAGCGTGACGTCGAACGTGGTGCAGGTGGATCCGTTCAACAAATTCATCCAGATCGACGCGATTCCCGCAGGCGTGGTGGCGGGGGACGCGGTGGTTCACGATGGGCTCACCGGCGCGCAACCTGTTTCGCTCTTTGGCGTGCCGTATCACCAGACGAATGCGACGACGGGGACGTGGTTGAATTTGAACCGCGCGACGTATCCCGTCGAATTGGCGACGCCGCACGTTGCGGGGAACAATGCCGCCATCACTCCGGGCGTTGTGCGACTGGCGATCAACAAGGTCCGGAAAGCGCTGGGTACAAATCAAATCGGCAAGCTGGTGGCGTACACGGCGCTGGAGCAGGAAAACGCGTGGGAGCAGCTGGGCATTTCCATCTCGCAGATCATCAAGGAAGGAGCGGGCGGGCGCGCGAGCGATCTCGACTTGCTCTTCACGGGCGAGCTGACGATGGCTGGGGTGCCGATCAAGTCGTCGATCAATGCCAATCAGGCGCGAATTGATTTTCTCGATTTGTCGCACTGGGGACGCGCGGTGATGCAGGAGATCGATTTTTACGACGTGGGCGGACAAACCGTGTTTCCGATTTACGGGGCGAGCGGAGGGCTGGCCGCAGCGTACATTTTTTACTTCGTGACTGGCTTCCAGGTGTGGAATGAGTCGCCGCGCAGCGGCGCGTACATCGATTCACTTGCGATACCAACAGGGTACTAAGGCAAAACGGACGCAACTTAGATTTGGGTCCCGATGCATTTTATCGGGACCCACCCAAGAAGTTCTTTGGATGCGAAGCGGAAAACAGGGAGCCTCACGTCAGTTGCGGAAACATTATCCGCAACCGGACGTGAGCTACGCGAAGACAAAAATAAAGATCCCCAACGTCCCGATGTTGCGGGCGTTGAAGACGCACTACGCGCACCGGAGACGGCTACATACAGAGCAGCGGTTACTTGTTCTGGTAAGCCGTGACTCGACCGAAGTCGTCGCGGTGATCTTTTTCCACTGTGAGGCTTGCAAACGCCTGGCCGGTTGTTGGGTCCGACTTTTCCAGAGCCGCAAAATCAGAGTAAAACTTGTCCATTGCCGCGCCATCCGGGAAAAGCATAGCGAGATCGTATCCGCCGGGCGCGTCCGTATGAATGTCCTCTTCGTCAATGTTGTACAGCGTGAGATTCCCCTTGGCGGCTTCCGAGTCAAAGAACGTTTTCAGCTTGCTCATCAAAACGCTCTCAAGTTCATCGCTTTGTCCCGGCTTGGCCTGATAAGAAGCGACGCGCAAATAGCCAGTGCCGCTCGCACCCGCTTTTCCTCCGTGCGCGATGGTGTGGAGAAACAGGTCCGCGTGTTTCGTTGCCGCGACGTAGCTGGCATTCGTTGCACCGGTCCATTGTTCTTCGAGCACTTTCAGTAGATTCTCGCGGCTGGTTGCGGTAAACCACTCCGCATGCGTAAAGCCGTCCGATGTATGCACGCGGGTAGTCTCGTTGCCCCAGGCCACCAGCAGCCCGTCGGCAACGTTCTTCTTCATATTCGCAACGCTGGATTCGTCCTGTTTTTCAAACGCGGCCCACTGCGCGCGTGGAACGGCCCATTCGGAAACATACGTGTAATAGGTTTGCGCTTGATCCTGTGCGAGCGCCGCTTTCGGCGTTAACAACATGCCCGCGGTCAGCGCAGACACCAAGGCCAAAACCATACAAAAACGATTCAACATTTATTCCTCCCCTTCGTAGTTGTCCGCATCCGCGGAGGTCTGCTGCAATGACGCGTAAAGGTAAAACTTTGATTAGCTTGGTTGGGTGATGTGGAGAATTTGTGTCAGGCAGACCTTACGCGAGTTCTGTTGCAGTGTCAAGGCATGCGACGGCGAGCGCACATGATTGAAGTAACGCGAGAAAATCACGAGGCGCCGGCGGAGCTGCAGGCGCGGCTGGCGCGAGCGGGAGGCGTGAATCGCTATGGCGAGGCGAATTTCCGGGTGGTGTGGGGATGGTCGCGGCTGGCGTGGATCGGCGGGAAGTGGACGGACACAGATGCGAGCGGAAACGTGATTCGTCAGCGCATTGAGATGCGGGAGCAGCCGAAATATTTTCCGTTTGACCGGTGGCACATTGAACGGTGGATGCCGCCGGAAACGTATGGGTCGCCGGAGCTGTGGTATTCGCAGACAGTCGAACGCGAGGACGGCATTCTGATTCCGGCGCTAGGGCCGTATCCGCGACGCGGGGAGTATGAGCACTGTTTCACGCTGCAGGGCGCTGGCGGGGAATTTGTTCCGTTGTCGCCGGCGGTCTGCGAGGGAATTGTGCATGCGGTGGAATTTGCGAGGGCACGTCCGGCGCAAGAACACCGCGCGGCAATTGAAAAAAGGGAAGAACGGCGGGAACGGAAATGGGAGTCGCACGCGGATGCTGTGCTGGATGACGCGGGGCGTGCGTTTCACGGCGTTCCGTTTGTGGCCGCAACGTGAAAAACAAATTGTTTTGCCGCGCCTCTGGTGCGCTGTCCCGGAAATACCCGCAACAGTATTCGTAGCTTCAGGGGCTGAAGCCCCTTGATCTTGCGGCATTTATGTCGAGCTAAAGCTCCGACCTCCTAAAAGGAACCGCGGCGAATTTGTGGGATACAGCCCTGGCTGCAGGCCACAATCGATCTCAAAAAACAGAAAGGGAAGGCCATGACTACAATGATTCGAGAAATACGAGGATCCGCGAGTGATCCGGCGGCAGCGGAGAGGACGGCGACGATCGCGTCGATCTCCGACCAGGATTGGTATGTGACCCGGACCTACGGCGTGTTTCACATTCCCGCGTGCGCGAAGGGCGAGGCTTGCGCGATGTTGATTGTGACGCCGCGCGGCGATGCGATTGATCTGGGCGACAACCGGAGATTCCCATTCACGATTACGCCGCGTGAAATCGCCGAGGATATTGTGCAGGACCTGGAAAATCACGGGGTTTTTGTCTGCGCCGATGCGCGTCCCGCGAGTCAGGAAATGTCGGCGGCGGGCGCGCGGCGGGACGCGTGGTATAAGCAGCTTGTCACGGACGCGGATGAGATGTGGGCGCGAGGGCACTCGTACCGCGAGATTTCGGACATGCACCGGCGCGCGGCACAGGCGATGGGACTCGAGCGCGAGTGGGCGTATGTGCCGCAGCGTTCGGTGGAGTGTCCTGTGTGCGGGGAAAAAGTGAAGGTGGGCGTGGCGCTGTGCAGGCACTGCGGGGCAATTCTGGATGTGGAGCGCGCTGCGAAGTACGGCGTTGCGGCGCAGCGCGAATCTTCCGTGACGAGTGCTCGCCGCAAGTCCGGCGAGTAATCGACCGAGTTGGAGAATTGGGTTCAACCAAAACTGCGAGGCGATAATCGCATGAGAGCGTTTCTTAGGGGTTTCGTGTTCTTGTTTGTGCTTTTGCTGGTGACAGCGACTGTGCGGGCGCAAGGGTCCCGACATGATGGCGTCGCGCTGGGGGAGCAAGGCAAGCCGGTGGCGGGAGCGACGATTGTGGTTTGCACGCAGCCGGCGAATGTGACGGTGACGCCGTGCACGCCGCTTGCGAATCTTTTTACGGATGCGACGCTGACCGTTGCCGCGCCGAATCCGCTCACATCCGACGGCTTGGGTAATTTTCATTTCTACGCGGCGCCGGGAATGTACACGATGCAGGTGTACGGAGCGGGAATTCACACGTACACGACTCCAGACGTGATTCTGCCGATGAATCCGGCGAATGCGCAGGTTGGATCGTTGACGGCCACGAACGCGATCAGCGCACTGACGTTGAGCCTGGGCGGAAATTTATCCGTGGGAGGGAACGCAAACGTCACGGGCACGCTGACGGCGGGAAACTTCAACGCGACTCTGGCGGGGAGCAGCAACGCGGCGTTGAAGCCGTTTGCCGGGGACGCGGAGCTTTGGGTGTCACCGAGCGGGTCGGATGCGAATGACGGGAAGAGCAAGGGCACGGCCATGGCGACGATTGACCATGCGCTGTGTTCGCTGCCATCGGGGAACTGCGCGACGAACACGGCGGGAAACGGAACCATTTATTATTTTGACGGGAGCGCAGCGAGCACGACGGCCGGTTGCGGGATCGAGCTGATGGGCCCAATTGACCCGAACTACGCTTCGCCACCGCCGTGCTGGATGAAAGTGCAGAATGGCGGAGACGCCATCGCGATTATTGGAATCGGGGCGAGTGCGCACGGGCCGAGCGGCCAGTTGCCGCGGGCGCTGATTGTGGCTGGAAGCGGCGCGGATCGGAATCATCCAGGGATCTGGCTTTCCGGGACGAATGCGCCGATTTATTTTGCGAATATGGCGATCCAGTATCCCGGGCGCGGCGTGGTGATTGGAGAATGCTCGAACAACACGCGTACGGGGACATGCAACACTTCGCCGCCGTTTTTTTATAACGTGACGGCGAACGTGAACTCCGCGGCAGGGGACGGACCGACGTGGGACATCACGGGCGCTTCGTTCTGGGTGCGGATGATCGATTGCGGGGGCAACGGAACGGATAACGTGAATCCGCCGTTGGGGGATTTGACGCCCGCGGTTCTGATTGATGGACGCACGAATGCGGGCGTGGGACTGGTGGATATTTACGACTTCGAATCGAACAATGGAGGCGTCAAGGTTTACGCGGGAACAAACGTGGCGGAAGTGAATGTGCGGGATTTCACAAGCGAAGGCCAGACGGGAGGAGAGCCCGCGGTGTGGTTTGCGGCAGCCGGAAGCTCCGGGGACAAGAACGTCAACGCGACGGTTGACAGTGTGGAAGTGGCGGACGCAACAGCGACGACACCGGGCGTTCAAGTGGACGTGCCGGGCTTGAACATTCTGGCGAACCATATCCAAGGGAACGGAATAAACATCATTGGACCGGTGCACACCGACACGCAGTACGTAAATAATCTTGGCAATCAAACGGTATCACCCGCGCAATACGGCCAGGTGGGAACGGTGAACGGATGGCTATTCGGCAAGCGGGACGACGTGCAGAGAAATTTCGGGCTTGCGCCAGTCAGATTCCCGAATCTTGCGGCGACGGGGCCGACGGGCTGGCTCGCGTCGGGATTCGCGGGAACGACTACTTTCACTCAGAGTGGGATTCTGGCGCCGGATGGGACGATGAACGCATCGCAAGCGTCCAACACAAGCAATTCGACGTTTGAGACTCTGGATTTCTATCAGCAGAATCACGCGCTCGCGGTGGGGGACTACATCGTGGCTGGCGCGTGGGTGCGGTCGGCGACGGCGAATGGATACTCCGGCAGTACAACAACGGCGCTGCAGATAACCGTCGGAGGCACAGGCAATGCGCTCAGCGGCGGATGCAGCGGGGACGCGGTGGTGGGCGACGGTGAGTGGACGTGGGACTCGTGCGTTTACAAAGTTGTGGGCGCGGCGACAAGTCCGGCGACATTAACTTTTTTCGCGCCGTTCGATTTGACGTTCACGATTCAAGCGTACGCACCGGTGATGAATTATATTCCCGCCGGAACTCTCAGTGCCAATGAAATTGCGGCGTACGGAAATGCGCTGAAGACGTACGACTCGAGTTGCGCTACCGGAAACGTGTGCGGCTTGCGCGGCGAGGCCGTGGAAGGCAGCGCTTTTGAAACACTTTCGGCGAATCCGGCGCAAAGCGGGATTTTCCGGTTGGGAGACAGCGATACGATTGCATGGCGGAATCATGCGAATAGCGGCGACGTGACGATCTCCAAGAACGCTAGCGATCAGCTGGTGGCGCCGCCACTGGCTTCGCCGACGTTCTTTGCGCCGATTGTCGACTCGGCGTCGGGAGCGAGCGGGCTAACCTACCGGAATAGCGGCTCGACCGTGTGGACGGAGAATGCGAGCGCCTCCGCGTTCAGCTGGAATTTCAACGGACACCTAGGGGAAACGACGCTGAAACTGACGCCGTTCGGCGGGCAATCCTATGCGGGCATGGTGGACAACTACGGGATGGCCGCGGGATTCGTGGCGGTGATTGAATCGGGCGGGACAATGGCGTTCGACGCGGGACTGGGAAATACGTTTGAGGTAACGCTGAATGCGAACGTGAGCACGACGAACCTGATCAACGCGCAAGCGGGACAGTGGCTGCACTTCATCGTATGCCAGCCGTCTTCGGGAGGGCCATTTACATTCAACTGGCCTGGCAGCGTACGCGGCGGCATGACCGTTGGGACGACGGCAGGGAAGTGCAGCGCGCAGAGTTTCGTGTTTGACGGGACGAGCGCGTTTGCGACGTCGGGCGGAGTGACGAATCAGTAGGGGAGAAGCACACGGGCTGAAGTTTGTGCCAGGGCAAATTAGTAATGGAGAAGCGCATAGGCTGAAGCCTGTGCCACAGCAAGCGAATCAGTAGGGGAGAAGCACACAGGCTGAAGAACCTGTATGAAAACTGCAAAATCGTCACCTCAGCGGCTGAAGCCGCGGTGATGCTACGGCGGTTACGGCACGGTTGAAACCGTGCCCTGACGCGGAAACTGATGTTGTCACAGAGGTCTGAAGCCTGCTTGCGGCAGGCAGGCCTATGCCACAGCAAACCAGCAACGAAAAACGCACAAGCCGAGCAGTTACTCACAATTTTGGATTTCTTTGGAGGCACATCCATGCCTGTAGTTTCGACGACGGCTTACGATCAAGCGGAAGACGCGCTGAACCTTGCGCGTTCGCTGGTGAACGATGCAGCGGGGGGAGTTTTCTCGGACGCGGTGCTGATGCCGTTTTTGAATTCCGGGTATCGCGAGCTGCAGCGGCAACTTGCCGAATCGGGCGTGTCGGTGCTGGTGAGTCAGCAGGACGTTGACCTGCCGCTGACGAACGGCGTGACGAGCACGGAAATCAGCGACGTGAGCACGCCGCAACTACCCACCGATTTGCTGGCGCCGCATCAACTGTGGGAACAAGCGAGCGGGTCGAGCGATATTTTTGTCCCGATGGAGAAAATCACGGGAGGACTGCCGAATTTTCAGCCGGGAAGCTATTTGCGAATGTGGGAATGGCGCGAGGATACGATTCAACTGGTGGGAGCGACGCAGGAAGTCACGGTTCGGATTCGATACGAAAAACAACTGCCCGCGCTGGTGCTCGGAAGCGATCCGGTGCAGATACGTTCTTCGGTGGATCCTCTGGCGTATTTTGTGGCGGCGATGGCGGCGCGTTCGCGAGGAGCACGCGCTCTGGCCGAGGATATGCTGTTGGCGGCGCAGGCGGCGATCGACAAACTGATTGAGAGATATGTGCGGCCGGAACAATTCAAAGGGCGAAGACGCAAGCCTTATGGGTACCGGCGAAGCGTGATTTATTTGTAGAGGCTAGGCGACGGGCGCGGCGCTCCTAGTCAACGTTGACGGTGAGAGTGATGGCGCGCGAGGCATTTTGCGCCGTCGCCGAGATGTCGATCGTGAAGATGCCGGGAGGCGTCTCATTGGGGTTGGAGGGCGCGGAGTAACCGCGGCAGCCGGCCAGCGTGATGGCGGCGCACGTTGCGACGACCGCGAAGCTGAACCGCGCGAAAGCGCGCCGCCTTGGTGCATTCCGCGCGAACGTCCTCACGAACATCCTCACGAACAAGCGGGCGCGCGGTGAACGCAGAAAGATTCCGGAAATCAACATTAGGAGCATCGCGGCGAGAGCCAAAAAGGACAGCGGGCGCATCGGTCCGCGCGGGAAATTCCGAAGCAGCGGGACGAGGAAGCCCGTCGCAGTGGCATTGGGACCACCGGTGCCAATCGTGACGGTGAAGGCCGCCGGCTGTCCGGCTGTGACGCTGACGGTTGTGGGCTTGATTGTGCAGGTGAGCGTATTGTTCGGCAATTGCAGCGGACAGACAGGCGTGACCGTGCCGCTGAAGGTTGCGTCTGGACTAATCTGCAAATTGAAGGTTGCCGATTTGCCAGGCACGACGTTTTGACTTGTGGAGCCGCCTGAAGCGACTGTAATTTGGAAATCGTCGCCGGTGCCGGAGAGTTGTGCTGTTTGCGGGCTCGAAGGATCGGCGTCAGCGACCTGCAAAACGGCCGTGCGCGCACCCGTGGCCCGCGGAGCAAACGTCACATTGATCTGACAAGAGGCTCCGGCGAGCACTTGGGGAACGCAGTTGTTGGTTTGGGTAAAATCGTTGGGATTCGTGCCCGCAAAAGTGAAATCCGTGGTGGAAAGCGCGAGCGCGCCAGCCGAGTTATTTGTGAGCGTGAAAGACTGAGCGGGAGCCGTGCCGCCCGTTGGCTCATCGCCGAAATCAAATTGCGCCGGGGAAATCGTAACGGCGGCAACGGGAGCAGGCGCGCCGACGCCGGGAAATTCGACGACGCGTTGGTTGCCGCGGTCGGCGACGAATAGATTTCCGCGGCGATCCATGGCGAGCGCGGCCGGAGAGTTCAGACTGGACGCGAGCGAAACGCGCGTCAGCATTTTCGCTTTTGCATCAACGCGCAAAATTGCATTCGCGCCGGTGTCGGCAATGAAGATATTTCCGGCGCCGTCGATGGCGACACCCTCCGGCGAGGCGATTGCAGCGTTGAGGGCAGAAACAGGAACTGTGAATTGCGCGGCAGCCAGGTCGGGAGCCGCTCCCGTGCCCGCGAATGGAATGGCATGGCCGGAGGCCAGGTCAACGGCGAAAACGCGATTCGATGCAGGCGAAGCGACGTAGAGACGATCGGTAGCGGCGCTGACGGCGATGGCGGCGGCGTCGAGAACGTGTGCGACAAAAGTGAAGTCAGCAGCGCCCGGCGCAAGGGCGAGCACGCGATGATTGCCGCGATCGGCAACGTAGAGATTCCGGTTCCGACCCATCTCATCAACGGCAAGCCCGGCGGGCTGGAAGATCTCCAGGTTGCTGGTGCTGGAATGCGCGGCGTTTTTTGAGGTTGAGGCCGGGACGACGGTAACTTTTCCCGAGGTCATGTCGAGCGACCGGATGCGGCTTTGCAACTGGTTGGCGAGAAAGACGCGGCCTTCGGGAGTCAGGGCGATTCCAGAGGGCTCTTCGGTGGGAGTCGAAGCACAGTCCGAGAAAACGGTGATGGCAATTCTGACGTTCGCGGCTGAGTGCGAAGAACCATCGAATTGGCTGCTGCCGGGACGGGAGACGCAATTCGCGGGCGCGGGAGTCGCTACGAGCGAGACGTAAAGATTTCCAGTTGCGTCAACGGCCAGGCCACGGACTCCAGCAAATTGCTCGCCCGAGGCAATTACGATTGGCTGCGCCGGGGCATGCAGGCCCGGCGTGACAATGTGCTGGGCATGGGCCGGCGCTGGTGCGTGGGCGAAAATCCAAAGAAGCGCCGCAAAAAGCGCGAGCACGGTTAGAACACGACGCAAATTCCCCCCTAAGAATGCAGAACAAGAGCGAACGTGATGCAAAGTTCTAAATCATAACACGGAAGCAGAAAGTTTGAATTGCATGTCAGGCCACGACACACCACGGCACATGCGATGACGTTGAAGGTAGAGGGGTTGCACCCGCGGGCAACCGCATGCAAGCCTCAGGCGCGTCGCCGGCAGTCAGACCCGTTACTAAAGACCCCACCCTTCGCAAACAGCGCTCAGGATGGGGCACCCGAAAAAGCAAAAGCCCGGGCTTAGTCGAGGGCGATGTGCGTGCTGGTGCGGCCGACGCCGTCGATTGCCTGAATTTTGCTGATGACCAGGGAATTCAGATCCTCGGAGTTGGCGACTTCGACCACAACGTAGACGTCTGGATCGCCCCAGCAAGCATTGGCCATTTTGACGCCGGGTAGGGCGGAGATTTTCCTGGCAATGTCGCGGGCTTTGCCGGGACCTGCAGTCACCAGAACATACGCTCTCATTTGGGACCTCCTCGCGGGCGCGTCCTCAGGCGGTTCAGGGGCTGGAGTTGTGGAACTAGTCTAACGCATTTCCAACTTTCCGGAAATATCTCGCTGACGACAAAACAGATTGGCAATTGAAAATTCTAGGAGGAAATTCATGGCACTCGCATTTACGTTGGTGGATTCGTGGGACGACGGGAGGCGCATTCACGTGGCCGGAACAATCGCGGCGTCAGGGAATTACGCGACAGGCGGGGACACGCTCGACCTGACCAGCATCGGGGCGCTGGGCGTTCCGTCGACAAAACCGCCCATCCAGGGCACGGCGTGGATGGACGGGCTCGCGGGATATGATTACGTTTTCTCGCCGGGCGCGGCGATCAACGCGAACAAAGTGAAAGTGTTTCAGCAGGCCAGCAGCGCGGGCGCGTTCAGCGAACTTGCGGCCGGGGCTTATCCTGCGGCGATTTCCGGTGACACGATCACGTTCTACGGCATCTTCCCGCGACTGCAATAGCGCAGGCTGGCTCCTTTTGGGCACACGGGCTACGCAGGTTTTGGCGTGGCGGCTGGTGATTGGTATACTGGTGGCGGCAAAATGGGAGCCGTGGAATGCTGGATTATTTGGTGAACGTTTATTGGACGCATCCTGTGGCGGTCAGCGCCGCGGTGATCGCGGTCATAATCGTTCTGATTTGGATGGCGGGAAGCGGTTCGCGTCAGCGATTCATCATACTCAAAAAAACGAAGGAAACGGACCAGCTTGCGCGCGATATCAGCCGCATCGCCAGCGCGCTCGAGAAAATCGCAAAGCAGCGCGAGATTCCGACGGACTACGTTGGGCGTCCGATTCCTCCGGGGTGGGAAGACATGATTTCCTCCGGCGAGCCCGCGGAAGAAGAGCCTTTGCCGGAGCCCGTGATTACCGGAAACGGCGCAACGGCGAAGAGCGAGGAAGTCACGGCGGCGGAGCGGAACGATGGTTCGGAAGCGCCAAAACGCGCGGCGAACACAAATCCTCCGTCGGGATTCGTGAATCCTTTGCGGGGAACCGCGAGCCTGCTGGGCGGGAAGAAAAAACTGGATTTACCGAATCCGATGTACCGGCCGAAGTAACTTCCATTTACAAACGCAAAATGCTTTTGTCGTCTTCGCGCTTTGAAGGTCTGCGCAGCAGCAGGCCGGTAAGTAGAAGTGCGCCCAAGAGAATCAGCACGCCAAGAGCGAGGGCCAGCGCGACGTGGGCGGGCCGCATCTGCGGTTCACGCCACATGCGGTTGAATTCATAAGCAACGAAGGGAATCAGCAGGAGCAGGAAAATTAGGCTGCTGAGCCTGCGACGCTTGCGCTGCGCGCGCAAACGGGGATTGGGCCCAGGCTGATTGGCCGCGCTCGGACGCCAAGGCTGCTTTTCCGTGTTGGTCGAAGTGCCCACCTGAAAATCATAGCAAAATGCGCTGACGGCTTCACGCCGACTGGCGGAATTGTGCGGCGTAGAACCGTGCCGTGGGATCTCGCGCCGGATTTACTTTTCGCAAAAATACTTTGAACACGAAGGTACGCATACATGTCTGTTGAGACTTTTGCGCCAATACCGCTGACAACGTTTGGATCGTGGATGACGCTGCTGGATCCGTCGGACGTGTCTCCGGGAATGTCGCCGGACGCGCGCGACGTGGAATTTTTCCCCGGCGGAGTGCGGACGCGGCCGGGATTGGTTTCGATTTATCCGGCGCTGGGCGGAACGCCTTCCATCAACGGATTGAAGACATACATCACGACGAATCTGGTGCAGCGGCTGCTGGCGCTCGATTCGCTTGGGAATTTGTTCAAGGAAACGTCGCCGGGACAACTGTCGATTGTGGCGAGCGTGATTTCGCCGGGGCTGTTTCTGGCATCGACGACGCATTTCGGGCGCGAGTACATGACGTTTTCGAATACCACGCTCGGGGAGGACATGCCGCGGCAGTACGACGATATTCATTTCGATCGCGTCAGCCAAATTGGACCGGCCGAGGGCCCGAGCGTCGCGGATGCCACTGACGCAGGGAATATTTCGCCGGGTGCGCATCAATGCGCGGTGATTTTCGTGACGCGCCAGGGGTATTGGACAATGCCTTCTCCGCCGGTGACGTGGACCGCCGCGGGCGGAAAAAAAGTGAACCTCACGAATATTCCGACGGGACCGTCGAACGTAGTGCAACGCTTGCTCGCATTCACGGGCGCGGGCGGCGCGAAATTCTATCAGGTGCCCGCGACGATGACGATCAACGACAACGTGACTACGTCGCTTGAAGTGGATTTCGACGACACGATTCTGCTCGCCGGCGTGAGCATGGATAATTTGTTCGCGAATGTCGAGCTGCCCGACCAACTGGGCGTAATCGCATATTCGGACCGTCTTTTCTGGTGGGGCGAGCGCGCGAAGATGCCGAACTGGCGAAATTTGTCGTTTGACGGCGGATGGGATGCATCCGGAAACGGAAGGCCGCTCGGATGGCAGTTTGGCGCGACGTTTAGCGCGGGAGGATCGCGCGAGTCGAGCGATGTGGTGTGGGGAGACGCGTACAGAATTACGGCGGACGGCGCGACGATTTCGCGCGGAGTGATTCAGCAGACTGCGCTGACGGACGCAGACGGGAATCCGCTGCTGCAAGCGAACACGGATTACTCCGTGCGCGCGCGCGTGAAACGCACGGCGAATTTGACGCAGGGAACTTTTCGCATCAATTGCTTCAGCGTGACGAGAGGATTTTTCGGGACCGGAATGGCGATTTCGGCGCTGGGCGCTTCTGCGACGTATCAGGAATTCACGGCGGAACTGATGCCTTCGCAAACGGGCCCGTTGCCGAGCGACTTGATGCTGCAGATTTACGCGGACGGCACGCCGGCGCCGAACGGCGAATCGTTTCTGGTGGATAACATCGAGATATTCGAAACGAACGCGGCGCAAAATCCCTCCGTGATTCGCGCTTCGCGCAATTCCGATCCGGAAGCGTACGACGGCGTGCAGGGACTGGTGGAAGTTGCGGCGAACAACGGGCAGGCGGTCCGCGCGGCGTTTGTGATTCGAAGCAATTTGTATTTTGTGAAAGAGAGAAGCCTTTACGTCACGGCGGACAATGGTTCGACGGAACCGGCTTTTTGGGATGTGGAAGAAGTGTCGAATGCCGTGGGGACGCCTTCGGTGCACGGCGTGGGAATCGGCGAAGATTGGGTGGTGATTGCGTCGCGATCGGGGCTTTATTATTTCGACGGAGGGCAGCCGCAAAAGATTTCGCAGGAAATTCAGCCGACGTGGGACGCAATCAACTGGCAATACGGCAGCACGATTTGGGTGACGGTGGATACCCAGCACAAACGCCTTTACGTTGGCGTGCCGATGGGCGCAGCGACGACGCCGAACGAAATTCTGACGCTCGATTATACGGAAGGCTTCGCGGATCCGCTGCTGATGATGCTGTATTCGCCGTCGCGGGCTCGGAAGTGGGCGCCGTGGTTTATTTCCGCGAATTGCGCGGCGCTGGTTGAACGGGCGAACGGCGCGGCTGCGTTTTTTCTTGGCAACAATGCGAGCAACGGGAAAATCTACCAGCTGACCGAGGGGCAGTATTCCGACGACGGAGTGGCGATCAATTCGTATTACACCACGGCGTTCTTGTCGCAAACCGGGGCGACGGGCAGGAACTTGTTTGGATATTTGACGACGTATGCGCAGGGAGCAGGGACGTTAAACGTGAATGCGTTCACGCCGGGCGACGCGACGCAAACGCTGCTGGGCGCGCTGGCACTCAGTTCGCCCGCGCCGCAGGATCTCGAACTGATGACGAATCTCAATGCCGAGCGCGTCGGCTACCAGTTTGGCACCAACGCTCTCGGCTCGTGGTTCTCGGTGACGAAATTCGTGCCGTGGACGAAACCGACGCCGTGGTCGCTCGTCCGCGGACATAACTAGACGAACGCACAAATGATCACGATTCCGCAAATTGAAGCGCTGAAGAAAATCAACACGCACTTGTACGAGTCATTGAAGCGCGTGGTTGCGGGCGTGAACAATCTGAAGCTGTCGATGGACTCGGGCGTAACGGACGGCGCGGATTTCGCGCGTGTTTCGGCAGAGGCCCTAACGGAAAATAAAGTTGATCCGTCGAAAACGGGCGTGATGATGAAAGGGTCGGTGCCGCCGACGTGGTCCGGCGCGTTCACGTACACGAGCACCACTTCGAGCATCACGTGGGCGTGGTCAGGACTGGTGATTTATCGAGCGGACGGAACTACGACGGCGATGACAAATGGATCGCTCGCCGTGGCGGGGCTCGCGGCAGGCACGACGTATTACTTCTATCCTTACTGGGATGAAGCAGCGCTGAGGTTAGTGTGGGTGCTGGGCGGGGCGGGGAATCCGGCGAACGCGCAGGCGGCAAAAACAATTGTTGCGGCGCAGCAGCAGGCGTTGCAAGGGCGCATTCCGCTGTCGGCGGGCGCAATCAGCGCGGCGACGACTTCGTCAGGTACAGGCGGCGGCTCAGGCGGGGGATCAGGTTCGTGCGTGCGCGCGGGAATGATGGTGCTGACGCGGGAGCATGGCACGATGGAAATTGAAAAACTGCACGTGGGCGATCGGATACTGGGGCGCGATACGTGGACGAGTGTCGTGCGGCACGAAGTGCATCCGGCGGATACTTTTGTGCGCCTGCAATTTTCGAATGAAGATACGCTCGACGTGACTCCGCATCACGTTTTTACGGTGGCGGACGGCGCGCCAGTGCGCGCGGAACGTTTGTGCCTGGGCGATATTTTGGTGGGGCGGTATAACCTGCTGACGCTGAAACGGATCGAGCTGATTGTGGAAGAGGGCGCAAAAGTGACGATGACGTGCGAGCCGGATCACGAATTCTATGCAGGGAAGATTGCCGCGTCGGTGCTAACGCACAATTACACGTTCAGCTCATAAGAGATGGCGCAGATTCAGAGATTGTAACAGGAGCTTGCCTGATACGAAACCCGAGCTCGCCGGAGTTCAGATCCAACGCGGCATGAATGACAATCGCCGGCCACAGCGAACCGGAAGCGACAACAATGATTGCAAGCACAAGACCAACGAACGCCGTTCGTGGAACTTGCGCGAAACCTAGATAAATATGCCCCAGGCCAAAGAGGATCGAGCTGATGATTACTGCAGCAATCAGGCCAGTCCACGCAGCGATAAACCACATCAGAAATCCGCGGAAAACAACTTCCTCGCAAATGCCTGCGGTGAACGACAATAACCAGAAACCGCGACGATCAGCACGCGTCTCAGGCACTAAAGGATCCGCGAAGGCCATTTTTTCACGTACACGCATGATTGCCTTTGGTTTCGCCAGAATCTTCCGTGCTTGTAACCAAAGCAGCCCGATGATAATTGCCGCGAGCAGGAGACCGAGGTCCAACCGCAGGTACCCAGAGGAGCCGAGCCGCAGCGCGTTCCAGGAACGCCGCATCATCATCCACACTCCGAAAACATACAGAGTAACAAGCCATTCGGTGGCGGCCATGATCCAGTAAGTCCGCACACGCGCGCCGGGCGCGCCTGCGCGAATGGCTCGAACGCTGCGCGGCCAAAATACCAGCCACTCTAAGAGAGGACCAATAATAAGCACGGCGAGCACGATGTAATCAAATGCGCCTGGTGTTTGCATATGTGTTTTTCGCCTGCGGGAGATACGCTCGCGTGATGCTTACTCCGCGAAGATGCGGACTTTCCTTCCGCTGCGGCCTTCGATATCGACGTTGATGCGCTCCATTGCTTTCTGAAAGTCCTCGTCGTTCATCGCGTCGAGCGCACCAAAGTCGATCCCGTGCTCATGAAGTTTCTCCGCAACGCGCGTGGGCAGGAACGCCATCCAGTGGCGCCCGCCGCGCGCGCACGAAAGCGGAACGCGAACGTTGACGCCTTCGCGGCCCGGACGTTCAACTTGGACACGAATAAAACGTGGCCTTCTGGAACCGCATGGCCCACCGGCGGGATTGGCTGCGGTCCCCCCTGTTTGTGAACTGGATTGGCCCGGAGACGATGCCGTGCCGGTCAGTTTATCGAGCAGACGCTCGGCGTCTTCGTGCGAGATTTTGCCGGCGGCGAGCAATTCCAGGACTTTTTTTGTTTCGGCGGACATTCCATTCTCCTTTTCGTCATTACTTGCAAACTTTAACCGAGCCGCTCCAAGGCCTCGTCGACGGTCAACTCACCGCGTGCGAGTTGCTCGAGGACGTAAACATTTGGCGTAGGCGCGTCGAAATTCTTGTCCAGCGCGGCAGCGATTGCGTTCAGGCGGTTCTTCACCGTCGGGTAGCTGATATCGAACAGGGTCTCCATTCTCTTCAGCGAGCCGTGGTGACGCACGAAGGCGATCACAAATGCTTGATCGTCGAGCGAGAGTTTGGCCAGCGGCGAGACCTCGAATTCGCCGTCCATAGTGATGCCGCACTTCGGGCAAGCCGCCTTGGAAAGCTTGAGCGGTTGCTTGCAATCGGGGCAGACAGCTTTAGAAATATCCATTTGTTCTGGCCTCGATATGAATATTTACGCCAATCGACTTAATAATGTCAATAACTACATTACATTTATTAAGTATCTCGAGCGCACAAACACAGAAAGTGAAGTTAAACCACCCAGGCTTAGGAACTTAGATGACCGGAAGACGATATTACCTTACGACGATTGGGGCGTGGCGGCGGCATGCGGGGCACTGCGCGGAAACGCATTTTGTGGCCCTGAATGGACCGGGAGCGCAGAGCAGGGATGGCTGCGTTGGGCCGCATTTGACAGAAGCGACCAATGGCTGCAATGGCGTTCCGGTTGAGCAAACACAGGCTAAAGCCTGTGCCACTGACTGCGAGGACACGCAGGATGAAGTCCGCCTCGGCGAGCAGGACTGTGCCACTGATGACGCGACGCCGATTCTCGCGCTGATCGATGCGGACGAGGGCGCGCATCTCGCTATGGAGAATGACGCGGAATTTGAGGCGTTGCCGCATCCGCTGGCGCGCACGGTTGTGTCGCAGCGGGTGAGCGCGGCTCTCGTGCAATTTGGCGTTGCGCATGGCGACGACACATTTACTGTTGCTGAGAAATTGGCGCGTGTGAATCCGCTGCTGCGCCATCGCGTGTTTTGACGATCCGGCCAGGATCGTCATCCTGAAAGAGGCCACCGGCCCGACTGAAGGATTCGCGCAAGACGCCTGGCGCCTGATTTGCGACCTCCGTGATGAAACAATACGGTGATAACGCGCCGCGGCTACTTGCAGCCCGCTTTATGAGAATTCGCGAATACAACGACGCGGATCTGGATGCGCTGATCGCAATGCATCGCGCGCAGGGATTCGACTATGCGCTGCCGGATTTGGCGGATCCGATTTTCGTCAGCAAGCTCGTCCTAGAAAACCAAGAATCCGGCAGTGCGGCGAAGGGCGCGGACAAAATCGTGATGGCTTCGCTCGCGCGGCTGACGTGCGAAATGTATTTGCTGGTCGACCCAAATGCGGGAACGCCTCGCGAGCGTTATGCGCGGCTGGTGGAATTGCAACGCGCTGGCGCTGCGGATTTGCGCGCGCGCGGGCTTGATGATGCGCATGCGTGGCTGCCTCCGCCGATTGCGAAACGCTTTGGGCGCAGGCTGGAAGGGATGGGATGGATGCGCGACGACGCTTGGACGCCGTATTGCAAACGGTTGCGGTAAAACACGGGATAAGTGCCTCGCATATTTTTTTGAGACAAGCCTCAGGTCAGTTCGCGCAAAAGCGGCACGAACCCTTCCTGCGTTCCTTCGTGCGTCAGGATAAACAGGGGAGCCGAGAACTGAACTACAAAGAGAAATTAATTCGCAAAATAGACTGGGGGGAACTATGAGCCGTGGGGCGCAGCAGAAAACGCAGCAACTGACGCAGCAGCAGCTCGCGTCGCAGAACCAACTGATTTCGCAGGCGAATCAGCAAGGGCAACAGGACCGTTCGGCGCTGCTGCCGGGAATCGAGCAACTCATCAACAATCCCGGTTACACGCCAGCGCAGCAATCGGCGATCACGCAGGAGGGAATGGGCACGGCGCGAACGGCGTTTGACGCGTTGCGTGAAACGGCGGCGAATCGCGTGGCACGCACCAACAATGCCGCGGGATATGGCGCGCTGGACTCTGAACTCGGGCGGCAGCAGGCGCAGAATCTGTCGCAGCAGGCGAGGCAAAACCAAATTCAGTTTGCGAATGAGCAAATCGGGCAGCGCATGGCGGGATTGAACGCTCTCGGGCAGACCTACGGCGTCGATACGAATTTACTGGGACGCGCGATGGGTGTGCCGCCGGAATTGCTCAACGTGCAGGAGCAAGCGTCGAAAGGGCCGGGCATCGGAACGTTCCTCGGAGGCTTGGGTTTGGGTGCGGCTTCGCTGTTTGGATAGGCTGGACGACTTCGAAAGAACGGGGGAGCGCGCCTTTGTCACTGGCGGACACACATGCTGAATAAAATTCTGGAACCTTCGAGTCTGGCCATTATTGCGGCGACGGCGGTGCAGTTCGCCCTATTTTTGCGCTGGCTGTATCGCCGGGTTCGAAATGATGAGCTGATGCACGCGTTTGTCGCGGATATGGCGACGAGTCATTTGCCGCACATTTACGATTTGCTGGCGCGCCTGTGCGATCAGAAGGGAGTTACGCGGCCTCCCACGCCGCCGATTTGCTGGATTGATTTGAACGGCAAGGCGCGATGAATTGATAACGCGACGATTCGCGCGACGTGAATCGGAATTTCCGAATTTCCTTCAGACCAAGGACACAAATGAAGCAGATACTTCAAAAAAATGTGCTGGTGTGTGTGGTGGCGGCGCTGGGGCTGTGCGCGGCGCCGGCGATGGCGCAAGGAGTTCACTACAACGACGTGGCGCGCACAAAGGACAACCGTCCGCTGAGCAACGGCGAAGTGGCGGTGTGCGTGGCGAACCCAACGGATCCGGGAAACGTGGGCGAACCGTGCCAGCCGCTTGCGACGATTTACACGGACGCAACTCTATTGACGACCGCGTCGAATCCCATTCCCGCCGACATCAATGGGAATTTCTCGTTCTGGGCCGCACCGGGAACATATTTCGTGGAGTTCTATTCGCCGGAAAAAGCGGTGGAACCGTTCACGGAGACGATCACACTTGGCTGCGTGCCGAATGCGACGGCGGCAGGTTGCGGCTCGACGGGAACGGGCCAAAACAATACGTGGACGGGCACAAATACTTTTGGCGCGGACGCTTATTTTAAGTCGGGCGAGCCGTGGTTTGACGTGAAAGCGTTTGGCGCGAAATGCGACGATGCTACGGACGATACCGCTGCGTTGCAGGCGACGCTCGCGGCGATTCCAGCTACAGGCGGGCTGGTGATGATTCCGGGCGTGTGCAAATTTAGTTCGACACTAACGATTAACAAGCCGGACGTGACCATCGAGGGCAAAGGCCATTTTCAATTTATCACGCAAAATGCTCCCGTGACGTATTTGGATTTTCAAGGCACGACGGGAAATGCGATCTTGGTTTCCGCGCAGGGATTCAAGATGCAAGACGTGGGCGTGAAATATCCCACGACGATTGGCGGACCGCTGGCGCCGCCAGTCGCGCCGACGTTGACGCAAGTGGCGGGAACGGGATGTCCGGCGGAACCCTACTACGTGCAAACCACGTATGTGAATCCGCAGGGCGAGACTTCGGACTCCGCGGAAGCTACATTCACAACCACGAGCGGAAATTGTTTGCAGGTGCAATCGCCGCCGTCGGTGGCAGGCGCGACGGGATGGAACCTTTACGTTTCGGCGAATCCAAACAATGAAACGAAACAGAACGCGACGCCGCTGGCGATCGGAACTTCGTGGACGTTTGGCGGCACGCTGGTGAACCTGGCGTACCGGCCGCCATTCAACACGACCGCGTATTCGGCGATTTACGACAACAACGGGGCGCAGCTCGAGGGCGTGAAATTGTTCACGAACGCGGCGAACTCGGCGGGCACGGCGAACATGGCCAACGGGTACACAAGTTTTGGATGCTGCGGAAAGTTAAACGAAGTGTACGTGGCGGGATTTGGAGTGGGAATCGCGGGCGCGGGAGCGAACAACGATTTCTCGGTGACGGACAGCTACATTCAGTCAAACAACGTAGGCGCGTTCGTGGTGAACGGCGCGGACATCAATTTCACGCGCGATGATTTCGAAGGCAACGTGGTGGGCAACATCAAAATGCTATATGGGTCGCCCTACACATTGAGCGAAAATTACTTCGAGCAGCAGGGAACGAACCCGCCTTCCTACAACGTGCAAGTGGGCGACACGTCGATTCCACCGCAGGGATTCACGCCCACGCCGGGAGCGATTTTCATCAACGGCAATTTCATGCAGTGCAACCTGACGGCATATCCGCCGGCGCCAATTGTGATTGATGCGGCAGCGTCGATCGATATCGAGAAGAATTCGTTTTCGCAGTGCGGCAACCAGAACATCATCGCGAATTTCGCGGGCGCGGGAGCGACGATCAAAGTGCTGGGAAATATTTCCGACGCCGCGCCGCTGTCGTGGACGACGTCGACGACGGGGTTCGTCGAAAGCGATTTGAATGGCACGGCGCTGACGCCGGGAACGCCGGTATTTTTCGGACTGGGAGTAACAGGGAACCTGACGGTCTCAACGCTGACGCCAGGAGATTGCGTGCAGGCTGGAACGGGCGGGTTGCTGACAACTGTGGCAGCAGCTTGCGGGGCTGGCAGTGGTGCGTTCGCGGGTGGGCTGGGCAGTAGCTTCCAGGATGCGACCGAGATTGCCGCGCCAGCGAATCCATCGGCGGGGAACGACAGGCTGTTTCTAAATAGCACCACGCACCTGCTTGACTGCCACACTTCCGCTGGCGCGTCGTGCATTCCTACGGGTACGGCGTCGCTGGCGACAACTGCTGTCGGATTTGGCGTGGCCGGAGCGCTCTCCGGGGATGCGACGAACTTCTTCTACACGACCGCGACGCATGCGCTGACGATCACCGGGCCTTTTACGGCGAGTTCGTTGACGCTGACGAACCAGTTCTCGCTGACGCTGGGCGACGGCACGACAAGCCGGGGGAACGTTTGGGTAAAGTCAAATGGAGCTTCTACTGGGCCTGGCTATTATGAGGCTAGCAGTTCAGCCGGAGGAGGCTTTAACGCATACATATTTGCTTGTCAGCAAGGCGGCGCGATGTGTCTGTCTTCCTCAACACCCGGTTCCGATGCTAATAACTCGCTTCAAGTCCACAGTGGCGTGAATGCACAGACTGGAACAACGTACACGATAGCCAGTGCAGACCAGGATAGCCTGACGACCTTCTCCAACGCCGCCGCGATTGCAGTCACGCTGGCGTGCCCAGCCGCAGGCCCACCGCCGACGTTCCAGAATGGCTGGCGTGAAGCTCTCAAGAATTTGGGCGCTGGCACAGTGACGATCACGGTATCGGGCTGCACCATCACGCCTCTTGGTAGCGGCACAGCGGGAACAACAGCTACCTTCGCCACTGGCGCGAGCGGATTTCTTTACTCAGACGGGACGAACTATCAGGTGATTCAATAATGAAACGGCTGCTACTGCTTCTGCTGCTTTTCGCGTGGCCTGCGTTTGCTCAGAGCGCGATTGGTGGAGCGACTGCGCCGCCGCCATTTCCTGACCAATTCGGAACGAATGCAGCCGCGAATCCAACCTTTGCCGCAAGCCTGACAGGCTGGACAACGACTTGCGCCACGTGGGACGGCACGGTGACGCATACGGCGGACGGCTCAGGCTCCGAGAAAGTAGCCTGCACTTCGGGAACGAGCGTTATCGCGCAGCAAAACGTCACCGTGGGCGCGCATGAAGCCGTGGCAGCGACATTCTGGGTGAAGACGGACGCGGCGTTCAACGGCGTATTCACCATCAACCTGTTCGACAATACGCACGGCTCAGGGGCGCTGCTTATACAATCCAGCCGAGTGACCACGCAGGTCGGCCCAAGCTCCGATTGGGTGCAAATCGGCGGGGAGTTTTTCCCCAATCAGGCGCTGCACGCGAACGATACATTAAACATTCGCCTGAACATGGTGGGGCAGACGGCAGGGAACGCATGGATTGATGATGCGTTTATGGGCAACGACTGGTACCCGATTCGCAATTACGCCGCCTTCCCGAACTCGAACTACGTTTGGACGGACTTAGCTCCGATTGAGAAGAACCTGCATGGCGCTTTCATGGGCGGCGCAACGCTCGATTTGTGCAACACGCCAGTCGTGGGGATGGTGTGCGGCTTCGCGGAGATCGACCCGCCGACGGGGCAGACGCTCTCGACCGTGACGCTGACAGAGCAGATTTGCACGGTGAGCGATTGCTCGTCCGGGGTGCTGGCGACGAAGACGTTCGCTTCACCGCTGGCGCAGCAGCCGTGGAGCTTCACGCCTACTGACTACAATGGCGGAGTGGTGCCGACGGCAGGCACGGTGGACTACCTGCGCGCGAAGCTGACGGTGACCAGCGGCGGGGCGCTGATTGACGCTTACCCGGCGCTGAAACTAGTGTTCGAGGGCGCGACCTTCCGCAACGCGCTGGCGAATTGGTTCGAGCCGGATGGCTCATGGATGCATGGCGGGGTGCGGCAGTTCCCGTGGGGCGCGTATGACAGGCTGAGTTCGGGGAATCGCGGCTCAGGGAATCTTTGGTCCACGGGAGGCTGCTCACCCGCGCAAGCGACTGCCGAAGCCTGCTACCTGAATGACATTCAAGGGCCGGGAGGGAACAGCGTCGTTCCGCCTTCGCAGAATGTACTTTCGGGGCTGAGTGTCCACGGCCCAGCGAATATCGCCACTTACGGGGCGGCGCGCTTCAACTTCGTCATGGGCGATATTGTGGGAATGTCCACGGTCTGCCCGTCGGTATCCATCTGCATAGGCGACCAGTTATCTCCGTTTCTCGATGCACTCTCGACCGTTGGCGCATCGCAGATGCAGATTGTCAACAACTGGTATCACTGCCTGATTGGCGAGGACAAGATCACGACTTGCCCGGTGCCTACCTTCGCGCCAACGCTGACGGCAGGGACGGGAAGCATCTCGACGGCAACGCTGTGGATAAAGGCTACAGCGGCATATCACACCGCGCCCTCCGGCTCGGCTCAGTACCCCTCGCAGCAGGAAACGCTGCCCTCGACCGCTGTCTCCATTGCACTGTCGGCGCAACCATGCGCGGGCGTGAACTGCTCGGTGTCCTTGACAACTCCAACGTGCGTCTCGCCGAGGCAGATTGGCTGGTACTTGTACAGCTCGACCGACAATGTGACCTATACGCGGCAATACACGCCTCTGGCCGGAGCATTTACGCAGACGCAGCCAACGCCGTGCTCGACAGCCATCACGTTCAGTTCGCTGCTGGCGACAGGCATACCGCCTCCGGGAACCTCGGCAACCATTAGCAGCATCTCGCGAACGGGCACGGTCGTGACGGTCACGGCGGCGACGCCATTTCCTGTGCTGAAAGGCTACTTGGTAGCCGTAGCCCCGACGGATACGACCGACTTCCCGAACATAAATGCAGGCCCAGCGGTCGTGAACCTTTTTAGCTTCACCTATACACAATCCGGCACAGCCACCAGTTCGAGCGGCGGCACAGTAACCTTGATGGACAACTCGGACTCCTCCAGCCCGACGTGGCAGACCACAGTGCAAGCCGACTCTGGCGTGGGCGGCGTGTGGCAGACGCTGGCTACAACGCTTGGGGCAAGCGCCCACGCAGCAGGCTCGGGCGGGATTTACTGCTGCGACGAGCCGCTGCTCGATGCGATTCAACCCGCGTGGTATCAGGGGCAACAAATGACTCCACTGGCGAATGGAGACCCTGTCTGGTGCACGCTGGTGGACTCGACCGCCGTTCAATTCTGGCGCGACGTTTGCGGCATCATTAACAACGACCCTTATCCACTGGGCATCGCGGCTGACCCGGACGACATTGCGGTGGCACCTGGCTTGACCGCACGCACTTGCAATGATTACACGGGTACATTCAACGCCGTGACGGCGGGGATTGATTGCTTTGTGCAGCGCATTCCGGCATGGGTGGACAACGCGGAGCGCGAGACGGGCGGGACGCGGCCTGTCTGGGAAGTGCTTCAGCTATTCGCCCGTGGCGTGCATCACGGCATGACCTATCCGGTGCTTTACCAGATGGGACTATCGGCGCTGATCAGCGAACGCGACTGGGGCAACATGGGCGGTCTTGGCTGGTGGGGCTGGGTGTCGGTAAGCGGCATGGAGAATGCGTGGTTCGTGCAACAAAACACGCAGGCGCTTCCTGACTTCTACCTGATGGCGTCGCAAATGAACTCATTGGCCCCCGTGCTGATGACCACGCCATCGGACAGCCCGATTCTGAGCGGCGGGTCAGGGCAGGTGGACGGCGTGGGCGGCGAGACGGTGACGGGAGGCCAAGTGCTCTCGAACGTCAAAATCACAGGCTCGACCGTATCGGCTGACTGCGGCGCGGCCAGCGCCTATGCCAATACCACGAACTTCCCGTTCGGCGAAGTGCGGTTCTTCACGGTGAATTACACCGTGCCGAATACGAACCTTGTTGACCAGTACGTTTTCGCGGAGAACCTGTGCAATTCGACGCCTACGGTGCAATTCACGCTGGTGAGTCCGCCAACGGGTGCAACGCAGGTGGAAGTGCTGAACGCGGGCCGGACGCTGACCCTGAGCGGCAACACCTTCACCGACACGTGGAACGATACGCCGACCGGGACGGCGGGCTACGGAGTTTACGCGTACGTGATTCGCACGCCGCGCGGGATGGTAATCCACTGAGGAGGACGGGATGATGGACTTCGTTCATGCGCATCCGTTTGTACTGGTTTTCTCGTGGTGGGTGTTTAGCGCGGCCGTGGGTTCGCTTCCTGCGCCGACGGCCCAGTCGTCGCCGTTCTATCAGTGGGCGTTTAAGTTCCTGAACACGATTGCGGCCAACATCGCGCGCGCATACAACACGAAGGTCGAGAACTCGCCGAACTTTTTGCCAGCCGTCGATCTGCACCTCAGCAAGCAAGCAGCGCCGAGCCCCGCAGACTGCAAAGCATAAGGCGCATTGCCGGAATTTTGTAGAGTTTCGCCAGGTCCGTCGAACTGAAGAAATTCAAACACCCCGCTATTTCTTCTACCGCGCTCCTCACCTAAAAAAATAAGCGCGCGAAAGCAGTTCCTCTGCCGTTGCCATTTTCCCCTGGCGCAAAGCAAGAGCGCACAGGCTAAAGCCTGTGCCACTTAGGACTCAAAAGATTTTGCGAAGCCATGAATCTTACAGTCACGCGCCACTGGTTCACGCCGATTTCCACGTGCGGAATGCTGGATATTGACGGCGTGTTCCAGGCATACACCATGGAGCCGCGTCTGGATCAATTGAAAGGGAAGCCATACGCGATTCCGCTGGGGACGTATCACGTCGTGCTGGCATGGTCGCCGAAGTTTCAATGTCTGACGCCGCATATCGAGGATGTGCCGGGATTCTCGAACGTGGAAATTCATTGGGGCGATTACCCAAGCGACACAGAAGCGTGTCTGATGGTAGGGAACTCGCACTCCGAGGATTTTATTGGCGGCGGCACGCGAAGCGCGTTCGTTGCATTGATGGTGAAACTGACTAAGGCGGAGAAGGGAATCACGATTACTTATTCGGGCCAGCCCGGCGTTGTGACGGATCCGGAGATCGGGCTCTGAGATGCCAGTTCGCGTGCAGATCGTCACGGAGAGGTGGAATCCGATCTCAGCGGCGATTCGCTTCTCGACGCGCTCGTGGGCATCACACGCGGAGTTCGTTGATACCGATCGCCGGATCACTGTCGGCGCGCGCTCGATTGGCGGAGTGAAAGTACGGCCGTGCGGGAAGGACCACTACAGTCGCGTCGAGCAATTCACAGCCCCAGGAATTTTGCAGGCATACGAATGGGCACGAACGCAACTCGGCAAGCCGTATGACTTCTCTGCCATCGCAGGGATCGCGGTGGACCGGAATTGGCGCGACGAAACGAAGTGGTTTTGCTCGGAGCTAATCGTCGCCAGTTTCGAACATGTTGGCTTTCCGCTGCTGAGCACACGGCCTTCGGCCGCTGTTTGGAGATACACACCGCGCGATTTGTTGCTCTCGCGGAACTTGACGTTCTTGAACCAAAAAGGAGACTTATGATTCGACGCAGAATTTGGACACCGTTCGTAGCAATCGCGCTCTCGGCCGCAATGGTCATGACTGCATGCAACACGTATTGGATTTCCACCGCCTTGGCTGACTTGCCCGTTTTAGTGCAGATCGCAGAGAACATCGCCGCAATTCTGGCGGCAGCGCAGGGACAATCGGGAAATACGCAAGTCGCAACGCAAATTCAGGCTGTCGCGGCCACCGCGAAGACAGGACTCGAAGCCGTGCAGTCGCTCGTCAATTCCTACAACGCCGCGCCGTCCGCGCAGCGAGCGACCATCCTCGGCCAGATTGATACCGGACTAACCGCAGTGCAGGCGAATTTGCAGCAGATTTTGACTGCGGCCTGGGTTATGAATCCGCAGCTCCAGGCGACCATCACGGGAATTGTGACGCTGGCAGAAGGCACGTTGCTGGCAATTCAGACGCTGGTGCCGACCGCAAAAGCGGGCCCTAAAGCCGTCGTGCAGGTCCGGCCGCCATCACCAGCAGCCCTCAAAGCTTCATACAACGTGATTGTGTTACAGGGTGACCTGGCGCAGTACGAGATACACTAATGCTCCATGACCCAGCCCACTGTAAGCTCGGGAAAGGGCCGGCGCGCCATGGAAAACTTCGCTTGGCCGCATACCTCAAGACTGATCTGCCGCCGGCACCTGAGGCCGTCGACTGGACTGCGGGCTTGACGAACTGGGGCATGATGGGAAACGACTGCCACGGAGATTGTGTGTTCGCTGCCGGTGCGCACGCGATTCAGACATGGACG